>NZ_CP021355.1:0-600000 GCF_003130705.1 Rhodococcus oxybenzonivorans
AAAGAGTTTCATCGCGTCCGGTGAGTACATCAGCGGCAATAGTTCGCTGCGGGCGCGGCCGTCCCCGTGCTCACCGGACAGCGATCCGCCGTAGCCGGCGACGAGTGTGCTCGCCGCGACCAGGAAGTCCCGGAAGATGCCGTCGCCGCCGGGCTTGTCGAGCGGCCAATCGATGCGCACGTGCATGCATCCGTCACCGAAGTGCCCGTACGGCAGGCCGGTGACGCCGAATTCGTCCATCAGGGCGTCGAAGTCGCGTAGGTAGTCGCCCAGCATGGCCGGTGGCACGGCCGCATCCTCCCATCCTGCGTGCGCGGGCAGGCCGGCAGGACTGCGGCCGGCCAGTCCGGCACCATCGGCGCGAATCCGCCACAGCTGGGCGGTACGGCCCTCGTCGGTGACCACGAGGCTGTCCACGGCTCCGCAGTCCCGTCCGACCTGCCGGGCCCTGGCGATCGTCTCGTCCAGGTCGTCGCCGACGACCTCGACGAACAACCAGGCCGCCCCCGCAGGCAACGGCGGAACCGCATCCGGGCCGCGGCGCTCACGCACCACCTCGACGATCCGGGAATCGATACCCTCGCAGGCGGTCGGATCGAACTTCAGCACCAGCGGGGTCGCGTCACCCGCCGACGCGATGTCGGCGTACCCCAGCACGACCAGGACGCGGTGGGCGGGCTCGGACACCAAGCGGACCGTCGCGCGGGTTGCCACCGCGAGGGTGCCCTCCGTGCCGACCAGCATGCGGGTCACGTCGAACCGATTTTCCGGCAGCAGGTGTTCCAGGGCGTATCCGGACACCTGACGGCCGAATTGCCCGAGCTCGGTGCGAATGGTCGCCAAACCGGCGCGGGTGACCTGCTGTAGTGCACTCAGCGCCGGGGAGGCCGTCACCTCGCCGGCCGAACCCAGTTGCAACGACTCCCCGGTCCCGGTCAGAACGTGCAGGCCCTTCACGTTGTCTGAGGTCCGGCCGTATCCGAGCGTGCGCGAACCGCAGGCATTGTTTCCGATCATGCCGCCGATGGTGCAGCGAGTGAACGTCGATGGGTCGGGCCCGAATCGTAGGCCGTGCGGTGCAACGGCCTGCTGCAGCACCGTCTGAATCGTGCCCGGCTCGACGGTGGCGGTCTGTGCGTCCCTGTCGATCGACAGCACCCGGTTCATGTGCCGGCTGAAGTCGAGAATCAGTCCCGTCCCGACGGCGTTACCTGCAACGGAGGTGCCGCCACCGCGAGAGGTCAGCGGCACGCCCTCTCTGCGGCACACCGCGAGGGCGGCAGCGACCTCGTCGGCGTGGCGCGGCCGCGCGACGACCAGCGGTCGCACCCGGTACAGGGACGCATCGGACGAATAGGCAGCGCGGGTGGTGCCGTCGGAGAGAACGTCGCTCACTCCCGAACTGCGCAGCTCAGCGGCCAGTGATTCAGCGGAGATCATTCGTAGCATGCTACATGCACCTAGCATGCTACGAACAGCCCCGTGTTGTTACAGTGATCGGGTGGCAGACGAAGCGCTCGAACTCGAACCGCTCACCCCGTTCGCGGGACGACGGATGGAGCAGGCGATCGCGGCGGTGCGGGCGGCCATCGACGACGGCCGCATGAAACCGGGAGTGAAGTACTCGGTCTACCAACTCGCCGAGGGTCTGGGCATCTCCCGAACCCCGGTGCGGGACGCTTTGCTGCGCCTGGAAGAAGTGGGAGTCATCAAGTTCGAAGCACGCCAGGGCTTCCGCATTCTTCTCCCCCAGCCGAAGGAGATCGCGGAGATCTTCGCAGTCCGGTTGGCCCTGGAACTACCCGCGGTCCGCAAGGCCGCAGCCGTGGCCGACCCCACGCTCTCGGATGCACTGCAGCGGCAACGACGCCTGATGCAGGACGCCGCCGCCGGCGGCGACGAACACGAGTTCGCCCATCATGATCTCGGGCTTCACGACCTGATTCTCGACGCCGCCGACAACGCCCGAGCCCGCGCGATCGTCAAGACCCTTCGCGAGACCACCCGGCTGCTCGGGGCCAATACCGCCGACAAGACCAGAACACTCACCGACATCGACGACGAGCATGCACCCATCATCGATGCCATCATCGCCGGCAATCCAGTCGAGGCAGAGGCGGCAATGCGGGCACATCTGGAGAACACAGGAAGACTGCTGGTGACACAATCTATCCGCAGCGTTGGCGACCCGGGCCTGTCCACGGAAGAGATCTGGGCTACCGTCAATTCCTGACGGTAGCCGTCCCCAGACGGGGCCTACCGTCCCGCGACCGTGCCCGGTCTGGCGCATGATCGCGTGCGCGGCGGCGCCGGTGCGGAAGGCCTGGGTGACGAAACCCGGCCCGCAGCGAGTGCCCACCGAGTTGGGCGACGATGTTCTCGTCGTACCCGGCCTGGGCGGCGCGGCGGCGGATTGCCGCATGCAACGACGCCCGGACAGGGCGGTGCCCCCGAGGCTGCCATTCTTGCGGATCGACCGGAACAACGGCGACCGGGCCCTCATCCGCGGCAGCGCGCCGCGGCAGACTTGGTTGTCGAACGGCGGTGCGGTGCGCAGCAACCGGATCACCCCGGGACGGTTGGCGGTGTCGAAGGCGGCCCGACCTGCGCCCACCGGAAGTGTGCGCACGGTGGGCCACTGGGGCGCGAGGTGGTGAACGGCAGCGCCTTGACCGCTCCGGCGCCCTCCTGGTCGGTCTTCGATTGGCGCAGGCGGATGTCGATACCGTCGAGCCGGTGCACGCTGATGTCGCCGCAGTTCAGGGCGACGAGTTCGCTGCGCCAGAAGGCGCCTTCGAACCCCACCAAAATCAGGGCACTGTCACGCCGCTCGTACACCTCGGCCGCCCAGCCGGTAACAGCCCGCCGGACCGCGGAGACGATGGTGACGATGTCGTCGCCCAGCAGCGGCGCCCGCGGAATAGGTTGTGAGCGTATTGATTCGAGGATGCGCTCCTGCGCGACGAGCACGGGAGAGGGGCGCACACTCGCTTCACCGGGGATGCCTACCGCAGAAGCCGGTGAGCGCGACCTCTCGGACTGCGTATCGGATCGTCGGACCTCAGTTTCCTACTTTCGGCAGGGGGAGCGCGATGCGCAGTTTCGAGTCGATCGTCTGGCTGAGGGCGAGTGATTGGTCGAGCAACGGGCCCAAGGCTTGAACCTTCGTATCGGCCGCGGTCAGGGTGTTCACGATGTCCGCGGCCGGGGCGGCCGCCGCGTTCGCCTGATCGGTCGCGGACTGGCCGGCATCGATGATCCCGCCGAGCGGGGCGTCCGCGGACTTCAAGGCGTCCCCCAGAGACTGCAAGTGATCACCGAGCGAACCCAGAGTCTGGTCGGCTCTGGCGAGGGAGTCGAGTACCCCCACCACCTGGGGTAAACCCTCGTGGAGGGCCTGATCAGCGGGGGGCAACTGCTGCGCACCGTCCAGTGCCTGGTCGGTGGTGCCATCGACGATCTTCGCTTGTACCACTCCTTCTTTGAAGATGTCGTTCGAGATACTCAGATCGCGCGTCACGATCAGAATGCCAGCGAGAACCGCAATGGTAAAGGACAGGGCGATCGCCCAGGAGAGCCGAAACATCAAGTTCTACCTTTCACTCGCTCAGTGGTCGGCCACAAGCCGGTGCGGGCGGTCATGAGGGCGGTGCGGGTGCGACACCAAGGGCGGGGAGGTTCAGGTCATTGACCGGGGGGCCGATTACCGCGAGGAGGGGGCCGAACTCCTGCACGTGTGCGGCCTCTTCCCGAACGATTGCGAGGGTCGCAGAGATGGCGGAGGCTTTCGGGCCGAGCGCACCGAGGGATCCCTGGACGGTGGTCAGTCCGTGGTTGATCGCCTCCAGCTGGGTGGTCACCGATCCCACCGCAGTGGACAATCCGGCCACCGTCGGGCTCGCGGTGTCGGCACGACCGGTCACCTTCACGATGAGGTCGGGCAGAGGCGCCGCGATCTCGCTGACGGTACCGGTGGAGGCGTTCAGTGTCTTGGCTTGACCGGAGAGTTCGCTGGCCTTGTCGGTGAGTCCTTCGAGATCGTTCGCGAGCGGCGTCAGGGTCTGGATGTCGGAGGCCAGACGCGCGTGCTTGGGGACGAGAATCCCGGTCAGGGTGTCGAATTGGCCTGCGGAATCGATCAGCTCGAGACTGAGTTTCGACGGCCGCCCCAGCGGATCGCTCACATCACGCAGCGCGGGAAAGAACCCGTTGAGGGCGCACAGAACGACCGCCGACCCCGCACCCAGCACGAGTACGATCGCGGTCCACAACTTTTTGGTGATCATCGGTTCCCTCCGGGGGCAGGAATGAAGGCGTCGGTGGCGGGAACGAGCGCGAGCTTGTTCGTCGTGCGGGTGAGTTCCGCGTTGAGCTGGTTCACCAGGTCGAGTGCCTGGGTGAGTTCGTTGTCGACGCCGGTCACGGTCGTGTTCGCGCCTGCCGATATCTGGTGCAGGGAGGCCGCCGAGCCCTGCAATGTGGTGGCGACCCCCTCGAGCTGGCCGGCGATCTGTGTGTCACCTTGGCCGGCGGCGAGCAACGTGCGCGCGTTCGGCAGGAGGGCGTCGAGGTGGTCGACGTCGGTCGCGGTCGCAATGTTGAGCTGGGTCAAGACTCCTGTCAGTTCGTCGAGTTGTTTGCGGGCGGTGGCGGGCGCGGTCAGGTCCGCGCGTTGGGCGAAGAAGTCGTTGGTGAGGCGGAAGTTGTCCACGACGGTGCGCGCGCTGTGTTGCACCTGCAGCCCCTTGTGGATGGAGGCCACCACCAGTGCGAACAGGACGACGGCGATGACCGCGGCGAGGCGGCCCAGCCACTCGGTTGCCACCGAGAACCCGGTCGCGTCGGGGATCGCGGGCACCAGCACATCCGGCCGATGCGGCTTGGTGCCTTTCCGGTAGGGCAGCGCCGCCGCGGGCACATCGAATCGCTGATATCTGGTCAGGCCTCGGGGTGGGAAGGCGTCGGGAGGTAAATCGTTGCGCTGCTGCATATCACGTCCAGTGGAAGTAGTGTCGGATCGTCGACGGTGAAAGGGTGCTCAGCCGGGAAGTGGAAGCATCTGGTTGATCGTTTTCGCCGCCTCGACCGAGACCCTCAGGTCACTCACCAGCCCCTGCACGATCACCAGCAGCTGGTTGCCTTGCTCCCCGAACGCTTCCGCGGAGGACACCAACGGGAGCACGGTGTTCTGGACCTCGCCGAGGATGGACTGGATGTTGGTGAGCTGATCGTTGGTCATCTGGGCACCCGAGGTGCTGCTGGCCAGCATCGCCGCCGCCGGGGCGATCGCCTCATCCAACTTCGTCAGCAGTGGACCGAGCGCGGAGGTGGCATCGAGCGCGGTCTGTGCCGTGTGGGTGAGCTCGGTCAGTTGCCGGAGTTGGCCGGTCACTTTGTCGTTGACGTCGACGATGTCCTGGGAAGCGGCGATGCTCGTCACGTTGGCGCGCTGCTGGTTGTCGAGGCGGGTGTTCAG
This sequence comes from Rhodococcus oxybenzonivorans, assembly GCF_003130705.1. Lineage (NCBI taxonomy): Bacteria > Bacillati > Actinomycetota > Actinomycetes > Mycobacteriales > Nocardiaceae > Rhodococcus > Rhodococcus oxybenzonivorans. The sequence goes on from NZ_CP021355.1 coordinate 5,477, forward strand.
GTTGAACACCACGAACGTGAGCAGGCCGAGTACACCGACCGCCACGATCGCCAGAACCATCCGGGCGGGACCGCCGCGGCGTCCGAAGAAAATCACAGAACTTCTCCTATTTTCCTGACAGGTCGTTCGCGGATTCCTCCGCGGAGACCCGGGCATCGTGCACCTTCGCCGCTGTCGAACGGGCGTCGTCGAGGATTGCCCCCAACGTGGCGCTGTCGGCCGCGAGGGCCGCGGTAGCGCCGTCGACGGGAGGCTGCAACGAGTTGATGTGCGTTGTCAGAGTGTCGAGGGAGGCGACGAGGTCGGTCACGTTCGCGCCGGCCTGATCGAGCGTCGCCTGCACATCGCCGCTGATCTGACCGGTCAAGGTATGGAGCTCGGTAGTGACGGTCGCATCGGTGATGAGAACACTCGCGAGCGCGGTCTTCATCTTCTCCAGCGACGCGAACGCGGACAGGGTCACCTTCTCGTGCTCGACGATCTTGTCCAGCGCAGGGTTGTAGTTGCCGGCGGATACCACCGCCTGGTCCAGGCGGTAGGGGGTGGCGGTCAGGTTGTAGATCCGCGGGCCCAGGTAGAACACCGAGACCGGGATCAGGGCGAGCAGGAGCAACCCTCTGACGATGTTCGTGGCCTTCGACGCCCGAGGCGGTCCCCCGCCCTGCACGACGTCGTCGTCCGCATAGGGCAATTCGAACTGCATCGTCCGGTCCTCGGAGGCGTGACTGGCCGGGCGGCTGCGGCCCGAGAGCGAGGTCATGGTTCGATCACCGAGACCAACGCAATGGTGCGCAGCGCGGTCACGGTGTGGGTGAGCAGACCCTTCACGACGAGCTTGTGCTTCAAGATTTCCCCGAGCACCGTCATGCCCCGGCCGGTGAAGAAGCCCACCGGGATGAGCCCGCCGGCCTTCATCGGCAACTGTGACACATCCAGGATCTGATCGACGGTGGCGATGACGGTCACGGCTGGTTTCCCGACGACGTCGTTGTAGACGACCGCCTCGTCGGTGCCGAACACGATTGTGCAGGCGCTGTCGGTGTCCGTGCTGATAATGGAGACCGGTCGAGCGATCTTGCGTGCGAACTTGATTCGCGACGGAAAGTTCTCGAGGTTCTGCCCGAGCAGCATCCCGACGATGTTGGCGACGCCATTCGCGTCCTCACCATCGAACAAACTGACTGGGTACGTGCCGGATTTAACAGTAGTCATGAGGTGGGCCTTTCAGAGCAGGGTGACGGCGTTTCGTGCGGTCCTGCACGGACGACTCACCCGGATGAGGGGTCGGGCGCGTGCCCCGTGCGAGAGTTTCGTGGGATCAGACGTCCCAGTCGGTGGGGACCTGACCCCAGGTAAGCAGGAAGTTGTTGAGTGCTCCCGCGTTCTCGATCGCCGCGGACATCGGGCCCTTGGCGAACTTGATCTGCCCCTTCATCAGCAGCTTTCCGCCTTCTTCCTTACCCGCGGCGGCGGCCTGCCAGGTCTCGAGGCTGCCGTTGATGATCAGCCACAGCTCACTCTCGTCGAACGTCCGCGGCGTAAACGAGACGACCTTGCCCTCTTTGAATTCGAGATGGCAGGCGACATCGTCCCGGCCGATGACGCCGAATTCCAACTTGTTGGTGAACGTGTCAGGATCCTTGAAACCCTCGTACACCGCATCGTTGGCATTGACCGCGTCGAGTGCTGCGTCACACCACTCCTGTGAGAAGAGCTTCAGCTTGTCGGTCATCGATCCAATCTCCTTGTCCTTGATGGCCAGCGCGGCAATTACGCTGGTCGTGCTGCGCGGATTGTGCGGACCTGCCGTGCCACCGAAGGGGAACACGGCGCCTCCCTGGACCCACCGTTCAATCACCCTGAGACCGTTCATACCAGCGGAGGCATCACGGCCTCGACCTTCTCCGTCCAGCTTGAGCATCGCCGACCAATTGTCGCGATCCAGGCAGTGGTCGGCGTACTGGGTCGTGCTGTTCGAACTCGGAAGGTCTATCTCTCAATCGACGATGGACACAGGGCCCTCCTGCTGTTCGCTCGCAGCCATGGCCACCCATCTCGTAGTGGCCTGCGCGATCGCGATATTCGTGAGCATGCGTTGGATCGTCTCCGTGAAACGGCGGGGCGTCAGCAGTCTGGCGCATGCGATCGCAGCATGAAGGATGAGTACGGGCATCTATCGAACCTTCCAGGCTTTCGGCGAGGTCCCGAGTCGAGGCATCGGTTACGTCGCGAACGCGGTATCTGCTGGGGGAAGCTGGACCAGGCGTACCATTAAAGAACCTCTAGCACGGGCCGCTAGTTCGTGGTGGTGATTTCGTCGACGAGACGGCGCCACCGACGTCCGTTTTCGCGCGCCCCCTCGGCATAGGCCTCGGGTGCTGTCAGAAATGGGGGACGGGCGGGCCCGGCGTTGATGTAGCCAGCCTCGTCGAAGCGGAGCTTCTCCAGGGTGACGTTGTACTTGGAGAACTCGGGGAAGTTGGTACGGGCGAGGAACGGCTCGTAGGTCCAGTCGATCCGATGGGTCAGATGTCGCGCCTCATCGAGGTTTCCGGACGCGAGTGCGTCCCGGAGGGCGAGCACGGGCTCCGGGCCGCACAGCGCGCTGCTGCTCCAGCAACCAAGCGCCTCGTCCGGGTAGAGGGTGTGGGTCGCCAGCCAGTCGCTTTCGAGCGGCAGCAGCCGCATCTTGCCGTCGACCGCGGCGATGTCCACCGCGAATTTCGGGGTGACCGCAATGTATTTCGCGCCGATGACCTGGGGCAGCGTGGCGAGCTCGGCGTAGACCGGTGATGGGATCGGCCCTTTGAATGCTTCAGGGTTGTCGTAGAGCACGATCGCCATGTCGGGGAACGTGTCGGCGATATCGCGGTAGAAGGCGGCCATCGTGTCGGCGCCGAGTCCGCCCCACATCGGACGACCGAGGAACACCCCCTGGATCCCGAGACCTTCCAGGAAGCGGATCCGGTCGACGGTGTCACGGGTGTTCAGTGTGGTCGCCCCGATGAACAGCGGCAGGTCGGGGGCGACCTCGGACACGACTTCGGACACGCGCCGTGTGAATGCCTGCCACTCGGTGAGGGTCAGGGTTGCCATCTCGCCGAGCGTGCCGTTGGTGATGATGCCGTCGACGCCGTCGGCGATCAGCCGCCGGATCATCCGGTCCGTCTCCTCGAGGTCGACCGTGTCGCGCCCGGTGAGCTCCCCCGCGCCGGGGAGGGCCGGGGTCGGCGTGACCGCGACGACGCCGCGCAGGTCATTGACTCCGAACTTTTGTGCCATGCCATCTCCGATGTGAAGGTGTCGTTTCCAATGTCGTCGTTGACGTCCTAACGGTTCGGGACGCGCCCCTCCACGGTGGCCGCTGAAGGTCAGGAACGGCCGGGCTGGGCAGGAATGATCGCAGCGGACACCAGCCCGACGGCGGGGACCGTCGCCGGGCTGGTGGACGTCCGAACCCGTCACGGCGCGTGGGAGGAGTGGCCCGCCCACGCGCCGACCCTCACGGCGCGAGACCCGCCATCCGCGTCATACCGCGGACCCCGAGACCGCCGTCGCTGTTGATGATGGTGCCGGTCACCGCCGGGGTACGCTCCCGCGAGGCGAGAAGCGCGTATGCCCATGAGTGATCCTCAGGCTGGGCGACGATGCCCAGCGGATTGATGCCCTCGATCAAACCCTCGATGTCCGGCACGTCCTTGAGACGTTGGCCCTCGTTGGCCAGAGCGGGGATGCCGCGCAGCTCGGTGATGGTGCCGCCTGGTGCCACGCCGTTGACGCGCACCTTCGGCGCCAGCTCGTACGCGAGCTCGGTCACGAGGCCGCGGACGGCGAACTTCGACGACACATACAGCGGGCCGCCGCCACCGGGGTAGAACGCAGCGTTGGAGAGGGTGAGGATGATGTCGCCCTCGTTCTCGATCAGCTCGTCGAGCGCCGCCTTCACGCTGAGCAGGTTGCTCTTGACGTTGACGCCGAAGAGTTGATCGAACGCCTCGCTGATCTTGTCCTTGGGCAGTTGCGGAATCTCGGTGAAGTAGTCGAATACGCCGACGACGCAGACGAGCGTGGTGAGCGGCCCGAACGCGTCCACGACGTCGGCGACGGCGCGTTCGTTGTCGGCCATCGACGTGGCGTCGCCTTCCGTCACCACGACGGCGTCGACGGGCAGTGCGTTACGCAGGTCCTTCACCTTCTCCGGGGAGATCTCGAGGATCCCCACTTTTGCGCCCTGTTGCACGTAGAGCTCGACCACAGCGCGGCCGATACCCGATCCGCCGCCGGTGACGAGCGCCACCTTGCCGTCCAGGAATCCCAAGGGAATCAGTCCTTTCTGAATAGAGCCGACAGGGGGCTCGCTTTGAGTTCCGAGCCCGGTCCGTAGGGCGTGTCGAGCAGCGCCGAGTACATGTCCGGCGTCTGCCAGGTGAGGCTCTCGAGTTGCAGCGGATCCAGATGGGTCTGGAATCCGAGGCGCGGCGAGGTGATGACGAGACGCTCACCACTGCCGGTGCGGGTGTAGCCGACCTGGATCACCGTGAACTCGTTGGCGATCTGGATTATCGGTTCTCCGCGGTCGTTGTGGATGATGCTCATGTAGGCTCCTCCGTCACATGATCAGGGCGAGGTTGTGTGTCATTATCGTGGTCTGATCAAGCAGCACAACACGTTTGGCGAGACGGAAGCCGTCGCCCGCGCGCCGGAGCACGTCCTTACGCTCGCCCGAGAGGACGTCGTAGGTAGCAACGTCACCGCGGGTGCGGTAGAGCAGCAGGTTCGAGGTGACCTCGAACTCGTCCTCGCTATCGCCCGGCGCGACTTGAACGTTGGTGACGAAGTGCCGTGAGCGCGACGGCGGGTCCTCTGCCCACGCGTACTCGGTCTCGAGGCGCAGCACCCGCATCTCCATCGAGTCCGCGTCGTCGTCCATGTGGGCCATTCCCTCGACGACGTCGGTCACGGCCTCACGCTCCCGGGTGACCCTCAGGGGCACAATGTAGCTCAGGTCCTCGGCGACGAGGTCCAGCCATTCCCGGTACTTACCGGCGTCGAGCAGCCCGGCCTCCATGTAGAGCCATTCGGTGATCTCACGGACGGTGGTGTCCGAGATCTGTGTCTGCGTACTCATGGCCTACGCCTCCGCTTTCGCTGGGGTCTTGGGGGCGGCCGGCGCCGACGTCTCCGCCTTGCCGTTGCTGTTGCTGTTGCCGGCGTGCAGCGGTGTGTCCGCGAGCATGAGCTGCATCCAGTATTCGAGGAAGTTGCGCTGGTTGGCCTCGGCGTAGTCCAGCGGGTAGGCCTCCCCGGGTCCGGGCCAGTTCGGGTCGGGCTCGAGAACGCCGCGCCCCATCTGGTAGTTGAGCTCCCCTGTCTTGGCGAACTGACCACCCAGAACACGGGTGATACTGCGCCAGTTCTCGGCGTCGTCCTGTTCGAAGGCGCCGGAGATCCCGAAGGTGCGCAGGTAGGCCTTGTAGCTCTCGTCCTTGAACCAGTCGGGCGCCTCCTTTTCGACGAGGAAGAACGACATCACCTCCATCTTGTCCGGTCCGAGCGGGTGCCACAGGCGCAGCGTCAGGAACGGCGTCGGCGGGGAGAGGTGATCCTTGGCCATCAGGAAGTTGCCGATCGACAGATTCGGGAACACGGTGCCATGGATGAAGGCATTGGGCCGGAAGATCTCGACCTGCTCCGGCGTGAGCCGACGCCCCATTTCCTCGACGATGTTCTCCGGCATGCCCATGAACTCCGGCAGCGGCATACCCGGCGGCGGACCGATGATGCCCAGGCCGTGACCGTGCTCGGTGTGGACGTGCTCTCCGTAGAGCGCGAACTGCGGGTCGGGCGGGGCGAGCCCCAGCTCGACCATCGAGCGGTGGGTCATCATGGTGTGGTAGGCGTCGCCGACGAAGTTGTCTGCGCCGAGCTTCCAGTTCGCGTCGACCACCCACCGCTGCGGGGCGCCGACGACCTGCAGCCCGGCGTCACTGCGGTCCAGAACAATATCGAGGTAGAACTTCATATCGCCGAGGTAGTCCTCCAGCGAATCGGCGTTCGGGTCCAGCGAGCCGAAGATCAGGCCCTTGTAGGTGGCCAGGTTCGGCATCGGCCGCAGGTTCCAGTCGGACTTCTTCAGCTGATTGCCGTACGCGTCCTTGCCGGCCGGCACGCCGACCAGACTTCCCGTGTTGCTGTAGGTCCAGCCGTGGTACGGGCACCGGAAGTGCGAGGCGTTCCCCATCTCCGCGCGGCACACCTGCATACCGCGGTGGCGGCAAGCGTTGAGGTGCCCGCGGATTTCGCCGTCCTCGTCGCGGCAGACGATGAACTGATCCTCGGAGATGTACCGCACGACGTAATCGCCGCGCTCGGGGATCTCACTCTCGTGCGCGAGAAAGACCCACGCGTGACCGAAGACCCGCTCGCGCTCGACGTCGTGCACCTCGGGATCGTTGATGATCGAGGCGGGGACGGTCCAGTCGGACTTCACGTCGTGCAAACCCTTCTGGAGGGTCTGCCGGAGTTCGTTGCTCAGCATGCTTTCGGCTTTCTCGAGTCAGACATTCTCTTTCTCCTTCTGGAAGTGCAGGCCTACGAACCCTGAAAGTGCGAGCCTGCGAAGCTAATTCGATCCCGCGCAAAGCCAGCTACTTGACTGACGTTCTAACATGTTAGTATCTTTGCTCACATCGGTCAACATAATTTTGTGTCGCAGGTCACCGACGACCGGATTGTGTGTCGTGGGCCACCAACAAGGAGAGCGCAACATGACAACACCCGTCCTTTCACCCGAGTGGATGCAGACATATGGCGAGCTGTGGAACAACACCGAGGCGACACGCCAGGGACTCAAGAAACTGAGCATGGTCATCGAGTACCGACTCGCCGAGGACGAGAGCCGCGCAGGTCAGATCCAGGTGGTCCTCGGCGAGGTCGTCCGGGCGGGCGCCCCGGCTGACGGCGTCAAGCCCGAGTTCGTGCTGACAGCCAATACGGACACCTGGCAGCGCCTCGGCCTGGGCGAACTCCCGGCAGCCAAGGCGATGGTCACCCGCGAGGTCAAGTTCCGCGGCCCCATGGCGGTCGCTATGGCGAACCTTCCCTCCCTGGAAGCAGCGATGAAGATGATGGGCCAGATCGACGGCACCGACTGGTCGGTGTAACCGGAAAGCCTCGCGCACGAGGGTGAATGTCCGCCCTGCATCGAGCATCCGACGCCGCCGCGGAACAACAGATGAGGACCGTCCCGGTCGACGTGCGACCGGGACGCCGCCCTGGGCTTGGTCACATCATCAGCATTGGACATGCGCGGGTCGTGTACGGACGGCACTCCACCGATGATGCCGAGGGCGCGTTTCCTCGCCCTGCCGCAGCGAGATTGGGACCCGCTGCCGCCCTTGATCATTCCAACCTGAAGCGACGGGCGGGCCGTGCGGACCTCTCGTGGCGTAGCGCGTGCCCGTGCTCGTCGGCTGTCCACATCGTTCGTCTTTCCCTGGCGCGCGCCGCGGTTGGACGCTGCTGCGTCAGGGTGAAAGGGGTGTGGTCAGCGCAGTACTCAGGGCTCGCATGAACTGTGGCGCACGCAAGGGGGGCGCCGCTCGTCGGCCGGCGACCTTGCCGAACTCGTCGTCAGGCGGACGAGGCGCGGGGCATACTGGCCGGCATCACTTTGTACTGCTTGGTCGGGCGGTGCAGGCGCGGATCGCGCATCCACAGCGACACACGATCGCGGTGGGCCATCGCGAAGCGGCAGTACGACACACCCTCTGCCCGACAGGCGATCTCTTGCACATCGATTGGGAGCCCTGTCGCCTCCGAGGCCCAGCCCGCCGCGTATCCCGCCTGGAGATGGCAGGCCCGGCCGCGGTGCCCGTCGTTCAGCACCTCCCGCGCACTGAACGAGTTGTCCGACTCCCACAGCACGAGGAAGTCCTCGTCGAGCTTGGGCTCCCATAGCAGCAGTTGCACGTCTCCGTAGCCCGCCCATGCGAAGTGAAACGGGCCGGTAAGCACGCGATACTGCGGTTCGGTCATGCCGATCTTGCGGTCCGCGAAGAACGCCGCCGCGTGGCTGAGCCCGATGAGACGACCGAACCGGTACATCACCGCGGGTGCCAGCTCGGCACCGAGGATCTCGACCAGCTCGCGCGGCAGGTCGCTGGCCACGACGTGGGTCGGGACCAGGGCGTGTGGAACGCCGGCGAGCGACACCTGGGCATGGCCCGGGTCGCGCGTGAAGCGCTCCTGGTATTCACACATGTCGTCGAGGGCACGAGCGATCAATGCCGACAGCTGTGTCATGGCTTCTCTCCTCCTCGCTGCGGGGCGGCACCCTCCAGGTAGACGACGAAGCGGTCGCCGCACCGACGGGTGTGCTGCTCTGCGAGGGTCCGGGCACGCTTGGCGGTACGTCGCTCGAGCGCCTCGAAGATGGCCCGATGCTCGGTTCTGGATTCCGTCATCGACTCCCCCATCTGGTCGCCCGTGAACGGAAGCCGCGCAAGCTGATAGCGCAGCAGTGACCACACGCCCTCGACGGTCTGGATGAGCCGCGGCATGCCGCTACCCTCGATGATCTTCAGGTGGAACTCGTAGTTGAGGTCACCGTAGGCCACTTCGTCCCCATGATCAATGGCCGCTTCCATCCGCTCGAGCACGCCACCGAGCTCAGCGAGCTGCTTGGCGCTCATCGCTTTGGCGGCCACCTCGGCGGCAAGGCCCTCGAGCACGCCACGTATCGCGAACAGCTCGGTGACGGTCGTGGAACTCGGCCGAACAACGCGACACCCGACCTGGGGGATGATCTCCACGAGTCCCTCTGACTCCAGCCGCTTGAGGGCCTCGGACACCGGCGTGCGACTGATCTGCAGCTCCTCGGACAGAGCGTAAGTCGAGAGCGTGTCGCCCGGCTGCCAGCGACCGCGGAGGATCTCCGCGGTGAGCTGCTCATACGCTTGACCGCTTCGATTGAGGCGCTGACTGACCATGGGATCCTAGGTGTGCGAAGTGATCGATTCACTCCAGTGTATTGCACCGGTGGACGCGCAGCCGATCCGACTGGAATGTTACTACGCTAGTTGGGTACGGTTGATGCCACTGCGGTGTGGTGGATTACCCGAACCCATGCCGACGGCTTGGCCGACACCATGAACGGAACACGCGCCGGAACATCAAGCTCTGCAACGCTTCTTCGATAGGCCGCGCCGCTACGGACAACCGAGCCGAGGGTGCGTGGCGGGGTGTGATCTCGCCGAGGCCAGGTGATCGAGGGCCCCCCGGGTGATCGACGTCCGCGAGCAAGCATCCGTGCGCCCGCCGGCACCGCCGCACGATGCCTGCCGAGTCCCCACCCCCGATCCGTGGACCAGCCGTGTCCACCGATGGGGAGGTCTGTGGCAAACCGCCTTCCACTATGTCCAATAGCGCGCTAGCATACTAGTATCAAACGCACCGTGGAGGGTTCATGAAGATTCTGATCGCGACGGACGAGACACAGGCGGACCCGGCAACCGAGCTCTGGATCTGCGAGGTCTGTGAAGACGTGTACGACCCCCAGCTGGGTGACCCGGACGGTGGCATCCCCCCGGGAACTGCCTTCCAGGACATCCCCGACGACTGGGTCTGTCCGGTCTGTGGGGCGCGCAAGAAGGAATTCCGGAAGCTCAGGCCGGGCGAGGAATACCAGGATGTGAGCGAAGACCTCGTGACGGGAGAGCAGGGATGAGCACTTCCGGCCGCGTCCTCGTCTGCCTCAAGCAGGTACCCGCCCCGGGGGTGGTCGCCTTCGACGAACGCACCAAGCGCATTCGCCGCGATTCCGGCGCCGCGATCACCAACCCCGCCGATCTGTGTGCTCTCGCGCACGCGCTGTCGCTTCGCGACGCGCTCGGCTGGGAGGTGGCCGTCGTCACCATGGGGCCGCCCGCCGCCCAGGCCACCCTCGTCGACGCACTCCGCCGAGGCGCCGACCGCGCCGTCCATCTTCTCGACCGGCGTTTCGCTGGCGCCGACACGCTGGCGACGGCGCGCGCGATCACCCGGCTCGTCGAACGTGAAGCGCCGGACCTCGTCCTCACCGGCCGCTGGACGCTTGACGGCGCCACCGCACAGGTCGGGCCGCAGGTCGCCGAACTGGCCGGGCTGCCGCAACTCACGCAAGTCGTGGCGCTGCACACCGGCGACGACGGTCGCCTCCGGGCCGAGGTGGAAACCGACGTCGGCACGGAGGACTGGGCCATCGAGCTGCCGGCGTTGGTGTCGGTCGGACGTGGAATCGAGCCGCCCTGGGTCGTCGACGCCGCCGACGCCACGGCCATCGAGACGGTCACCGCCGATGATCTCGGAGGAGGGCCCCGCGACTTCGGGACCCGCGGCTCGCCGACCTTCGTCGTCGAGATCCGTCCCGGCCGCAGCATGCGCTCCACGGAGCACGGCGCCGACGCCCCCGCCGCCGCCAGCATGCTGGCCGCCGCGTTCGCGGCGGCCCGCGAGGACCTCTGGCCCGCGACCTACGCTGCCGGTCCGGCATCCCCGGCGCGGGAGATCTGGGCGGTCGCCGAGCCGCTGCCGGGTGGCGGGCTGCACCCCACCAGCCTCGAGGCCCTCGCCTGCGCCCGCTCGATCGCTGCCGAGCTGCACTCCACGACCGTTGCCGTCCTCCCCGGTGCGCACAGCAGCGACGCGCCGCGCGTCCTGCACGCGCACGGGGCGGACCGGGTGATCGTGCTCGGTGACGCCGGGCTCGAGGAGTACGCCACGGAGCCGTTCACGAGCGCCCTCAGTGCGGCGATCATCGCCGGCTCGCCGTTCGCGGTGATCGCCCCGTTCAGCGCCCGGGGGCGCGACTACGCGCCGCGCGTCGCGGCCCGGTTGGGCCTCGGGCTCACCGGGGATTTCGTCGCGCTCGAGGTACGCGGCGCGGACAGCGACGACCCGGACCTGCTCTGGCTCAAGCCGGCGCTCGCGGGGAGCGTGCTCGCGCCTGTCATCGCGCACACCACCCCATCGATGGGCACACTGCGCCCCGGATCCTTCCCGGTCGCCGCCGTCCGAGACGAGGGCGATCCGCAGGTCGAGGTCCTCGAGCCGGCCGCCAAGGCCGCCGACGACCGGTGCACGCCGATCGAGCGGCGCGTCGAGAATCCCGACGCTCCCCATCTGACAGCGGCGCGGGTGGTCATCGGCCTGGGCCCCGGGCTCGACGCGGCGACGCGCCGGGCGGCCGAGCGGTTGGCTCAGGCGACTGGCGGCGCGGTGGCGGCCACCCCAGCGGCGGTGGCCGCGGGCGACGCACCGCGGCAGATCGAGATCGGGCCACTCGCCCGCACGATCGCCCCCTCGATCTATCTGGGCCTGGGGAGACACGACCCCGGGACCCTCCGTGCGGTGACCGGAGCCGGGCAGATCGTCGTGGTGGACCCCGACGCCAAGCTCGACGAACTGTCCGGCCTCGCCGACGCAGTCGTCACCGCGGATATCGAACCGGTACTTGGTGATCTGTTGGAGCTTGTCGCGGCGGTGCACTAATCCCTCCTCCGGAACTGGCTCACCGTCCCGGTCGGCGCCGGTGAACGGATCGGGCAGCATCGCCAGCCACTTGCGCAGCAGCGCGTCGAGCCGTGCCCCGGTGAGCCGGTCGCAGATCGCCTGCAGCGCGGCCGGGTCGTCGACCGCGGCGAACGCGTTGTCGAGTGCAAGTGCGGTGAACCCGAGCCCGGCCCTCGCGGCCTGACGCTGGGCCCAGTGGCGGCCGTTGATACAGAGTTTGGCGTTGCAGGGGAAGGACGAGCAGAACTCGAGGAAGAACGGGCCGAAGTCGGCGGCGACGCAGTAGAAGTAGTAGTGGTTGACCATGCCGGTGGACCTGACGATCCACGGATAGCTCCGACCGTCGGCGTCGCGGCTTTTCTCGGTGATGGTGGGCTCCGGTGGGTCGGGCGGCCAGTAGGCCCACCAACCGCTACGACGATTCATACACCCAGATCGCCACTACGACCAGGGTCACCACCCCGACCCGCCGGTGCCCCTGAGCGCAGCCGCCATCACACGACTCGTCGGGCGGGCGAAGCCCCGTTAGGTCCAGGCCGAGAGGTCGAGTGCGATGTCGACGATCATGTCTTCTTCACCGCCGACGAGTCCGCGCCGCCCGACCTCGACGAGGATTTCGCGGGTGTCGAGTACGTAGGTGGTGGCCGCACGCTCCGCGTGCCGGAGGAAGCTGGAGTAAACGCCCGAGTAGCCCAAAGTGAGTGTCTCCCTGCCCACTTGCACCGGACGGTCCTGCAGCGGCCGGACGATGTCGTCAGCCGTGTCCTGCAACTTGAACAGGTCGCCGGTGTGCTTCCATCCGGTCAGGTCTGCGACGGCGATGAACGCTTCGATGGGGGTGTTGCCCGCTTCGAACTCCTTGCCCGGCCAGGGATGCGTCGACCCTGGCAGCTCCTTCCTCGACCGCAACCACGGAGTTAGCCACGGACAGTGTCAGATTCTGGTGTGCGTGGATTCCGATCTCCGTCTCGGGATCGAGGACCTCTCGGTAGGCGCGCATCCGCGCTCGTATGTCGTTCATGGTCAGACGGCCACCCGAGTCGGTGATGTACACGCAGTGCACGCCGTAGGCTTCCATCAGCTTGGCTTGCTCGGCGAGGTGCGTCGGTGACGCCCTGTGGCTCATCATCAGAAACCCGGAAACGACCATGCCCAATTCTCGTGCCGCGCTGATGTGCTGCGCGGAGACGTCCGCCTCGGTGGCGTGTCTGGCGACGCGGACCGATCTCACGCCGAGTGAATGCACGAGCTTCAGATCGTCGATGTTCCGATACCAGGCAGCAACAGTGTGGTCAGCCGCGCCGTCGTGACAGCTTATTCCCGTACCCGGCGAGTCTTTCTGCGTTCGCGATGTGCGCTACAGCTGAGGTGACGTCGAAGACGATGTCGATGTCTTCGAAGCCGGGCATGCCGATGAGACCGTCGACACCGGCAGCGGTAGCGGGCACTCCGAGACGGGTAGCCCGGGCCAGTCCGCCGGATCCGGCCCACGGCGGCTGCAGCATCCTCGATGGTGAGGCCCGGGCCCGCACGATCCTCCTGGAGGATGCTGGAGGATGAATGCCTCCTCGGGTTCCACACGTGGGGTGATGAATCGGTCCGCAGGAACGCACCGATCGGACTCGACGATCATCTCGTCGAGCAGGAATCCGAAGTCCGGCTGGTCGACCCCGAGCTGACGCTGCATCACCTGCGAGGTCAGCCCCACTTTGTGCCCGCGCAGCACGCTGCCCGAGCCGAGCAGGTGAGCGCGCAAGCTGGTCTGGATCCAGGTAGGCCCCGTCGATGGTCAGCCCGGACAGCGTTCGGAGAGCGGGGAGATCGGGATACGCCTGCTTGCGGCAGCGAGGAGATCGCGGCGAGAGCGCCGAGGTCGGCTGGCTGCGCCTGGTCGATGGTGTTCCGGCGTGTCGGCGTCATTCAAGCGCGCACCGTTCCGGCAGTGACCGCTGTTTACGTGAGGCCGGCGGTCGTGTGAACGGGTACGGCCGTGGTCACGGCGAACCCGGCGATGTACTCGGGAATGGGCCGGTAGTACTCGGAGGTCACCGTGTACTGGCCGGCGGCCGCTTTCAGGGCATTGTGGGCCGCGACCCAGGTGCGCACTTCGTGGGCGGAGTTGCCTGCCGTGGCGGCCATCTCCTTGGCGGTCCACGCATCGAGCCGTTCCAGCTCCCCGGAGGCCAGGATGTCAAGAAGTTGCCGGTCCCACTCCGGGGCGAGGTCCATGATGCCGGCCTCACCCCTGGTGAAGGCCTTGGCGGTGTCGATAACCCGCTGCTGGCGGACCGCTCGCGCCGCGGCGGTGGGGTGGCGGCCACCCAGCAACATCTTCCTTTGTTCCCCGGTCGCTGCCTCGAGCCGCGGTACCGGCGGGTCGTGGGACAGACCACCGGACCCGAGGAGCAGAACGTTCCCGTCGAAATTCTTCAGGAATGTGCCCACGGCCTCGCCGAGCAGGCGGATTCGCTTCATGGGCGCGAACGGTTCCGCCACGGAATTGACAAAGATCGGGATCACCGGCTTCGTCGCGATGCCCCCGAGCAGGATTTCCAAGGGCTGGACCGCACCGTGGTCGACTTCCATCGCCAGGGAGACTGCAATGTCCACGCCCTGGTCCAGCACCGACTGCGCCATCTGCTCGGCAAGCGCCGAGGGCACGTCGAGCCGGCCGGCGGAGCTGCCGAAGTCACCCACGCCCGAAGCCTCGAAGCCGATGCAAAATGACGGCATGAGCTTGTAGAAGAACCCGTTGTAGTGATCGGGGGCGAAGGAAACGACGAGGTCGGGGTCGTAGTCTTCGATGAACTTCCGGGCCTGCGCGAAGGCCCTGTCCACCTCTGTGCGGACCTCGGGCGGGGGGTCGTTGAACTCCAGCAGCGGACTGTGTGACGTGCAGACTAGCGCGAGCGTCATTATTGGTTCCCTTCGGTGAACAATATGGTCTTCGCCTCAGCGGCGGGCCAGCACTCAGCTGGCGAGGGTGAGCGGGCCGGTCGGTTCGAGGCAGAAGCCGGACCAGGCGTCGGAGTATTCGGTGTCGTGCGCTGCGCGCAGTAGGTGCCGGTAGCCGCCGGAGTAGAAAACGAGTGGGTCGCCCGGGGTGTCGTCCAAATGGTGGACCTTCCCGATGAAGAGGGTGTGGTCCCCGGCGCGGTGGGCGTCGACCACCTCGACACTGATGCGAGCCAGGGCGCCCCGTACCAGGGGGGCACCGGCGATCTCGTCGAAGCTGAAATCTGGAAGGAGGTCGGGGCGCCCGCTGAAGTGCCGGCTAACGGTTTCCTGGTCGGCACCGAGAAAGCTCACGCCGTAGCGGCCACTGGCGAGCAGCATCTCGTGCATCTTCGCCTTGGTAGCAATGGACACCATCGCCAGAGCGGGGTCCAAAGACACCGACATGAATCCGTTGGCGGTCATGGCGTGGATGCCATCGGCGTGTTTGGTACCGATGATCGTCACTCCGGTGGTGAAGCGCCCCATGACATTACGGAAACGCCGGGGTTCCACAGGGGGCGCCGCGTCCGGGCCGGTAGTCGTCGATGTGCTCATTGCTCCGCCTCTCGTACTGAGATCTTAGTATGTCAGCTTAGGGGTGTGTGATCGACCTGACAAGCCTCTCCGTCAAAGGCGACCGGATAGCTGTTCCAGTCCACCGGCGATCTACGTCGTCGTCGACCGCCGGTAAGGCAGCCCCACGGCCGGCCGCATTCACATAGCCCAGAGGGCGTTTTGATGGATCCCTCTGGGCGCCATCTGTTCCGTCGCCGCGCTCGGTCGGACCGCATCATCGAGCGCCTCGAGTAAGATCGTTTGAGCCGTATTCTCGAGCGAGATATGGTATTGAAATACTAGAATCTAACAGGGTCAATCCTCATCGGTTTGGTCCCGTGCAGTGATCGTCGAGAGGCTGGATGTTCCATGACCATGACCGCGTCGGGGAGCAAGACGGACCAGATCTACGACGCCCTCCGCACCCGGCTGATGCAAGGGCATTATCAGTTCGGGGAGGTCCTGAGCACCTACGAACTCGCTCAGGAGTTCGGCGTGAGCCGCCGGCCGGTCATGGACGCTGCGATGCGGCTGGCGTCCGAGGGATTCATTTCCATCATCCCCCAGGTGGGGTGCCGGGTGATCATCCCCGACGAAGACAGGGTCCGTGAGCATTTCGCCCTGGCCGGAATCCTCGAAGGTGCGGGCGCCAAGCTGGCAGCCCTCAACGCCACCGAGGTGCAACTGGCCGACATCGATGCTGCACTTGGCCGCTGCGCCGGCCCAGCCGAGGCGGACGATGCGGCGGCCTTCGCGGCCGCGAACCGCGACTTCCACTCCGCCGTGCTGGCAGCCAGCGGCAACCAGCGACTGACCGAGCTCGCCAAACACGCCTGGGATCTGAGCGATTTTTACATCCAGAAGAACCGAGTCAGCACGGACCTGCGCAGATCTCAGAGTGAACACTCCGACATTGCAGGGGCGATCTCGCGCCGGGAACCAGGGCTTGCGCGAGAGCTCATGGAAGGGCATCTCTCGCGATTCTGGATGGGCGTTCACATCTAGCCACTCGCCGGTCACGTCCCGGCAGGCGAGGCAGCGGGTCACCCTCGACAGGGTGTAAGCCCGCGGCCCAGCCGTAGCCGGGCGGCGAAGCGCCATCAGGCTCCGGGGTGCCCGAGAAAGACCGACCCGAGCGGCGTCCCCGCCCCGTGAGTTGAATCCGGCCCCAATGGCGCGTGCCCGTCAGGGCGAACACGGGGAGATCGACGGCGATGATCTCTGAGGCGACCGCGTAGATCGTTTCGAGAGCAGGACGCGAGTAGCGCGCACACTGCCCCGTGCGCCGCATCCGCCCGCGGACACCGAGCCGGGGCAGGGCACGGAGCCGCTCCGCTCTCTGCACCAGCATGTTTGGGGCATCGCTATGTCGGTCACCGCATCCGCCTGGCGGCTCCACGCGACACTGCGGCGGAAAAACAGCATCTTGTCATTGAGATCTTAGTATGCCAGCATGTTACGTGTGATCGCAGTCACTGGTCGGATATCAGTCAGGTACCGGGGATAGGCATCCGGCCGGCGAAAT
This sequence comes from Rhodococcus oxybenzonivorans, assembly GCF_003130705.1. NCBI lineage: Bacteria > Bacillati > Actinomycetota > Actinomycetes > Mycobacteriales > Nocardiaceae > Rhodococcus > Rhodococcus oxybenzonivorans. Next base: position 22,104 of record NZ_CP021355.1, read on the forward strand.
GTATCGAGGCGGCATGACTGCCGCCGAGCCGGCTGCAACAGGAAGGATTGCCGTGGAAGAGCATGTGAGCATCTGGGGAGACCTCGCGGGTGTCGACCTGGTTCAACGAACGGTCGATGTCGACGGAGTCGCCACGCGGGTCGTGGAGGCCGGGAGCGGACCGAGCCTGATCCTGGTGCACGGGACGGGCGGGCACCTGGAGGCGTACGCGCGCAACGTGCGGGATCTGGCCAAGGATTTCCATCTGGTCCTGTACGACATGCCCGGGCACGGTTACTCGGACAAGCCCGACCGGCCGTACACCATCGACTATCTCAGCGATCATCTCGTGGCGTTGATGGACGCGCTGTCCATCGACCGGGCCGACCTCTCGGGCGAGTCCCTTGGCGGCTGGGTCGCGGCCTGGACGGCCGCGCACCACCCCACTCGCGTCCGCGGGATGGTCCTCAACACACCCGGGAACATCACCAACAAGCCCGAGGTTATGGCCGGCCTGAAGGAATCGAGCATGAAGGCGGTTCGTGAGGCCAGCCCGCAGACCGTGCGAGCCAGGGTCGAGTGGCTCTTCCACGACACGTCCCTGGTCACCGACGAACTCGTGGGCCTGCGGCTGCGGATCTATTCCCAGTCCGGCTTCGAGACGGCGATGGCCAACATCCTTGCGGTGCAGGACTGGGAGTACCGGCGCCCCTTCGTGTGGTCACCGGCATGGTGTGACCGCATCCTCGCCCCGACCTTGCTGCTGTGGACCGACCACGACCCGACCGCCGCCGTCGAAGAGGCCTCCCTGCTCGAAACACTCATCTCGGGAAGTCGACTGGAAGTCATCGAGGGGGCCGGGCATTGGCCGCAGTGGGAGAAACCGGACGAGTTCAACGAGGCACACATTCGATTCTTGAAAGGAAAGTCATGACCGCACGAAACGGCGGAGCGTACCTCGAGAGGTTGCGCACGCACAGTCCCGAGTTGTGGGTGGGATCCGAGAAGATCGTCGATGTCGTCGGGCACCCGGCCACGGCCGGTGCCGCCGCCGAGATCGCCCGCCTGTACGACCTCCAGTTCGAGGACGGCAACGAGGACATGCTCTTCGAACCCGCCGACGGCGACGGCCCGGTCGGAGTGCAGTTCCTCGAGCCGCGCTCCCGCGAGGACCTGGAGCAACGACACGCCATGCACAAGAAGTGGGCGGATTCCACCCTGGGCATGATGGGTCGCACCACGGATTTCGTGAGCGCCATGCTGATGGCCTGGAACGCCAATGCCGACTTCTTCGGCGACAACGCCGACAAGGTACGCGACTACTTCCGGCACGTGCGGGACAACGACCTGTTCCTGTCCCACGCGATCGCGGACCCGCCTGTGGACCGGTCCAAGCCGGCGTCACGGCAGCCCGACCCCTACACCTATCTCGGGGTCAAGGAGCAGACCGCGGAGGGCCTGATCGTCAGCGGCGCAAAGATGCTGGCGACGGCCGCACCCTACTCCGACGAGATCCTCGTCTGGCCGTTCTCGCTGCGCAAGTTCGCCCCGGAGGAGAAGCCCTACGCCATCGCCTTCGCCATCCCGACCGACGCACCCGGCGTGCGGCTGATCTGCCGGGAGCCGTTCGGCGGCGGCAACGCGTTCGACCAGCCGCTGTCGAGCCGGTTCGACGAGATGGACGCGGTGGTCGTCTTCGACGACGTGCTCGTGCCCTGGGACCGGGTCTTCATCAACCAGGACTACGAGCGGGTCAACCGGATCTGGGAGATCAACTCCAACGCTTTCACCGGAGCCCAGACCTCGGTCCGCCTGATGGCGAAGCTGCAGTTCGTCGCCGGGCTGGCGAAGCGGGCCACCGAGGTCGTCAAGACGGACCAGTTCCCGCAGGTCCGGGACGCCCTCGGGGAGATCAGCACCTACATCGAACTGACAAGGGCCGCGATCCTCGCATCCGAGGCCGGCGCCACGCCCAACCAGGACGGTGTCCTCTTCCCCGACCTCCGGCCGCTGTACGCCATCCGCAACTCCGGAAACCGCTGGTATCCACGGGTGCGCGAGATCCTCCAACAGATCCTCGCCGGCGGACTGCTCTATCAGCCAGCCGACGTCAGTGCGTTCGACTCCCCCATCGCGTCGGACCTGGCCAAGTTCTACCGCGGCCCCGACAACAGCAGCGTCGAACGCATTTCCGTCTTCAAGGTGGCAGCGGATCTGGCGGTCTCCGCCTTCGGCGGACGCCATGAACTCTATGAACGCTTCTACGCCGGCGATCCGATGTTCCTGCGCATCAACACCCAGTTCAACCAGTACGACTGGACGGAACCGCTGGGACTGATCGACGGCCTGCTGGCCACCTCGGCCGAACACGCACGGACCGCCGGCTCCGCAGAGCCGGACCGCACCGATGGGGGCGCCGCGGCATGACCGTCACGGGCAAGCGGGCGCTGGTGACCGCCGGGTCGAGCGGGATCGGTGCCGCCGTCGCGGCATCGCTGCGGGCGGGCGGCGCGGAAGTCTTCATCACCGGAACCCGACCGCACACGGCCGACGTCGCCCGGGACCTCGGGGCGGCGGGCTGGGCGATCGCGGACTTCACCATGCCCGGCGCCGCCACCGGCGCGGTCCGGTCTGCCCTCGACACTCTCGGCGGTGTGGACATCCTCGTCTCCAACACCGGCGGCTCGCGGGCCGCTCCGGCCACCGAACTCGCACAAGCGGACTGGGAGTCGGCCTACCGGTTGATCCTCGACAGTGCCATCTCGCTGACCAACGCGGTCCTGCCGGGCATGTTGGCCTCGGAGTGGGGTCGGCTGATCTACCTCACCTCGGTTGGTGTGGTGCGGCCACTGCCCCGCCTGCACACGTCCAACGTGATGCGTGCCGGCGTGGCGGCGCTGGCTCGGTCCCTCGCGGGTGAGGTTGCGCCGAACGGGATCACTACCCACGTCATCGCCCCGGCGCACGTCGATACCGCGCGGCGGAGGGCGTTGGTGGCGGCGGCCGCCACGTCGGCGGGTACCTCAGTGGAGGAAACGGAGCGGCGGCAGCTCGCCGCCGAGCTCCCCGTCGGCCGCTGGGGGCGTCCGGAGGAGGTCGGTGAGCTCGTGGCCTATCTCTGCTCGGAGCGCGCCAGCTTCCAGACCGGGTCGACGCACGTCGTCGATGGCGGAATGACCTCGATCTAAGGCGGAAAGAATGACGAATTTCGACGTGTGGATGGAAAAGCTGCACGACATGAAGGATTTCGACCCGGAGCGTTCGCTGCCGGACGGCCTGGTCACCGGCCCGGACAGCGCGCGCTGGCTCGAGGAGGAGATCACCGGCAACCCCTGCCGGGTCGGGGTACTCGCGGACGTGCCGGCGAAGTCCATGGAGTTCTACCTCCAGGAGATTCCGGCCGGAACCGCGACCGACCTTCAGCGGCACTTGCACGAATCCGTGCACTGCGTCGTTGACGGCAGCGGCTACTCCGAGATCGGCGGGAAGACCCTGCGCTGGACGGCAGGGGACTTCGTCTACACCCCGCCCTGGGTCTGGCACCGGCACTACAACGACGGCACGACGAACGTCCGAATGATCCTCGTAGAGAACTCGCGGATGCTCGACAGCCTCGGCATCAACCGGCGGGAGAGCGCCGGAAACATCCCCTACCACGACAACATCGACAGGAGTTGATCCAATCATGGGAATCTCACAGGTGTCCCACGCCGAACTCGCCGTAGGCGACCTCGAAGTAGCTGTCGGCCTTCACGTCGACGTGCTCGGTATGAAGGAACTCGGCCGGTCCGACGGTTCCGTCCGCCTCACCGCGGGCGTCGACGAAAGGTGCGACCTGGTACTGACCTCGGGTGGCACCGGCGTTCGCCGGTTCGCGCTGAGGGTGGACTCGCGCGACGATCTCGAGTACTACGGCAAACGCCTCGCCAACGCCGGCGTCGAACACAGCACCCGCAGCGACGAGGATCCCGGCGTGAGCCAGTCCTTGCAGTTCCGGACGCCGACCGGCCACGTGATGGAGCTGTCACTGCTCACCGACGCTGAGGGGCCGCAGTACATTCATCCGGCGCGAGCCGCCCATCGCGGCGGGATCCGGGCACTGGACTTCGACCACATCACGCTCCAGGCGCAGGACCCGAAACCGTTGGTCGAGTTCATGGTCGACATCCTGGACTTCCAGATCTCCGACATCTTCGCTCCCGCACCCGGCGTGATGGGTGCTGCCTGGCTCCGTGCCAGCGACCTGCACCACGACGTGGCAATCATCTCCACACCCGAGCCCGGAAAGTCGCTGCACCACTACGCCCTGGGAATGGAGTCCTTCGACCACCTCAAGGTTGCCGCTGACGAACTCGCACGACACGGTGTGCCGATCGAGACCGGACCCGGCCGTCACGGTGTGGGCGCCAACCTCTACACATATTTCTGGGTCGCGGGAAACCGTTACGAACTGTCCGCCGAAATGCCCCGGGTGCGCCCCGGTGCACCCGGAATGTGGGACAACTTCCCGAAGGCGTTCAGCCCCTGGGCCTGACCCCACCCGAATCGTTCGGACACGCCTCCTAGGCCCAGGGAACCGGTGCCGCCGTTGACCTTCCCTGTCAGCGGCGGCACCGGCACCAATGCCTTATACAGGTCAATCAATACATCAATGGGCGGATCCCGATCCGCCCATTCCACGGTGAGGAGACCTGCGAGCTGGCGGACTTCTCGATCCAAGGATTATTTACCGCGGTAAACCACTACTAACGATATCCGACCGACGTGCTGGATCGCGTCAAACAACTATTCACGGTGCACGCGTCCGGCCATGATGGCCCGTAAATCTCCAGCCGGTCGACCATCTGGGCCCACTGATCGGGGCGACGATGCCACCGTCAGGCTGCAATAGATTTCCCTACTCGCTCATGTGGTGGTGCCAGCGCACAAAGCGCTGCCGCCTGTAGGTCACCGACCACGGAGCGAATCAGTTCTGCGATCTCGAACGAAGTACGGTCCACCTCTCAACAGTGAACGCACCTGACCCCGGCCTGGACCTGGCGATGCTCCGCGGCCTGCGGGCACCGTCGGCGAAGGCCGGCCCGGGCGCCGTCGCAGACATCCTGACCCGGATCGAGGCGCACCTCGCACGGCACGACGGCTACGTCGCGTTCTCCGGTGGCAAGGACTCCCTGATCGTCCTCGCCCTCGCCCGCCGCGTCGAACCGGATGTGCCGGTGGTGTTCTTCGACTCCGACCTCGACTACCCCGAAACCTACGACTACCTCACCGAACTCGCCCGCACCAGGAAGCGCGTCTGAATAGTTGGTTCGGTGAGGTCGAGGGACTGCAGACCAGTCTCAACGCCGCGGCCGCGCAGCTCACGGCGGTTGACCGATCCGCCTTCCCAACGGCTGAACTGGGCATTCCAATCCTCGGCGGAAAGGAGTGAAGAGTCCGGCCGCGAGGAAATGATGGGGTCCACGCCGATCATGTGGGTGACCGCCATGCGACCTCGCTATGCCACGGTGCCGCCCGGCCGAGGTATGGGTGCCAAGTGCACCGAACACAGCGGACGCGGTCGGCCCGGGGATCACTCAGCTCGCCGCACTATCCGAGTTCGTGGCGAGGAGGTCGAGTGTGATGTCGACGATGAGGTCCTCCTGTCCGCCGACGAGGCCGCGGCGGCCGACCTCGAGGAGGATGGTGCGCACGCCGATGCCGTACCGCTGGGATGCGGCTTCGGCGTGCCGGAGGAAGGACGAGTACACGCCGGCGTAGCCGAGGGTGAGGGTTTCCCGGTCGACGCGCACGGGCCGGTCCTGGAGCGGCCGGACGAGGTCGTCGGCGGCATCCTGGAGGGCGAACAGGTCGCTGTTGTGCTTCCAGCCCTGCAGGTCCGCGACCGCGATGAACGGTTCGATCGGGCAGTTGCCGGCGCCGGCGCCGTGCCCGGCCAGCGAGGCGTCGACCCGGGTGACGCCCTCCTCCACGGCAACAACGGAATTGGCGACCGACAGCGACAGGTTCTCGTGGGCGTGGATGCCGATCTCGGTGGCCTCGTCGAGCACGTCCCGGTAGGCGCGGACCCGGTCGCGGACGCCGTCCATGGTCAACCGGCCACCGGAGTCGGTGACGTAGACGCAGTGCGCGCCGTAGGACTCCATGAGCTTGGCCTGGGCGGCGAGCTCGGGTGCGGTGGTCATGTGGCTCATCATGAGGAAGCCGGAGACGTCCATGCCGAGTTCCCGGGCTTTGCCGATGTGCTGGGCGGCGACGTCGGCTTCGGTGCAGTGGGTGGCCACCCGCACGGACCGCACGCCCAGTTGGTAGGCGTGTTCGAGTTCGGCGATGGTGCCGATGCCGGGCAGCAGCAGGGTGGTCAGCCGGGCGTGGGTGAGGTTGGCGGCGGCGGCTTCGATCCATTCCCAGTCGGTGTTGGAGCCGGGACCGTAGTTCAGCGATCCGCCGGCGAGTCCGTCGCCGTGAGCGACCTCGATGCCGTCGACACCGGCGGCGTCGAGCGCGGCCACGATGCGGCCGACGTCGTCGGGGGTGATGCGGTGGCGGACGGCGTGCATGCCGTCGCGGAGGGTGACGTCTTGGATGAACAGCCTGGTGGTCATCGGGTGGCTCCCTGGGTTGCCGTCGGCGCGGCGATCGTGTCGGCGACAGACTCGGCGTAGCGCACTGCGGCCGAGGTCATGATGTCGAGGTTTCCGGCGTAGGCCGGAAGGTAGTGGGCGGCGCCTTCGACTTCGAGGAACACCGTCACCTGGTGGGTGGGGGCCGCCGTGTCCCCGGAGGCGAGCAGGGTGTGGACGGGTTGGCCGTCCGGGACGGGGGTGATCTGGACGTGTTGCTTGAGTCGGTAGCCGGGCACGTAGGTTGCGACATGGTCGACCATGGTCTGGATCGAGTCGCGCACCTTGTCGTGGGTGGCCGGGTCGGGGGCCGAGATCAGGCACAGGACGGTATCGCGCATGATCAGCGGCGGGTCGGCCGGGTTGAGGATGATGATGGCCTTGCCGCGGCGGGCGCCGCCGACGGTTTCGATGGCGTGGGAGGTGGTTTCGGTGAACTCGTCGATGTTCGCGCGGGTGCCCGGGCCCGCGGACTTCGAGGCGATGGAGGCGACGATTTCGGCGTAGGCGACCGGTGTCACGCGGGAGACGGCGGCGACGATCGGGATGGTGGCCTGACCGCCGCAGGTGACCATGTTGACGTTGGTGGCGTCCCGGTGTTCGTCGAGGTTGACCGCCGGCACCACGAACGGCCCGAGGGCGGCCGGGGTGAGATCGATCAGCCGTTTGCCGAGCGGTTCGAGCAGGGCGGCGTTGGCGGCGTGTGCCTTGGCGGAGGTGGCGTCGAAGATCACGTCGATGTCGTCGAAGTTCGGCAGCTGAAGCAGGCCCTGGACGCCGTCCGAGGTAGTGGGGACGCCGAGGCGGCGGGCGCGGGCGAGCCCGTCGGAGTCGGGGTCGATGCCGACCATCGCGCCCATCTGCAGGACGTCGGAGTGGCGGATCACCTTGATCATCAGGTCGGTGCCGATGTTGCCGGATCCGATCACCGCGACGGTGACCTTACGGGTGTTCTCGCTCATGGTGCTCACTCCTGGGTGAAGGTTGCGGTGACCGATCCGAGACCGGTGATGTCGGCGCGGACGGTGCCGGTGGTGCCGATGACGGCCATCGGCCCGAGGGCCCCGGACAGGATCACCTGTCCGGCCAGCAGTGGTTGGCCGAACTCGCGTGCCGTGCGCGCGAGCCAGGCCAGTGCTCGCAACGGGTCACCGAGGCAGGCGGTGCCGGTTCCGGTCGACACCTCGGTATCGTCGATGAACATCTGCATCTGCGCGGCGACCGGGTCGAAGGAGTCGAGGGTGCGACGATCGGCGCCGAGGACGAACAGCCCACTCGACCCGTTGTCGGCGACCGTGTCTCCGAAGGTGATGTCCCACCCGGCGATTCGGCTGTCGACGATCTCGAGGGCGGCCACCGCGTAGTCCACAGCGGCGCGAATCTGGGCGTCGTCGAGCGGCCCGTCCACCAGATCGCGGCCGAGGACGAACGCGATCTCCGCCTCCACCTTCGGCTGCAGCAGCCGAGACAGCGGAATCGGGCCGACCTCCTGGCAGCGCATGTCGTCGAACAGCACCCCGAAGTCCGGTTGGTCGACGCCGAGCTGCTTCTGGACCGCCGGCGAGGTCAGCCCAATTTTGCGTCCCACCACCGTCGCTCCGCCGGCGACCCGGTCTGCCACGATCCGCTCCTGCACAGCATATGCAGCCTCTACGTCATCGGAGCCAATCAGGTCTCGAACCGGAGCGCAGGGCGTCCGGGTGTACGCGGCGGTGCTCAACCGCTCAGCGGCGGCCACACGATTAGCCGCGGTGACGGGCGGCGCGCTAGTGCTATTCGATGGACTCATCTGACTTCCCGACTGGTTGGAGAGGAAACGAATGAGATCCACTGTCGTCCGCGGGTCGATCCATCACCAAGCACAGCGTTCCACTGAGCCGAACGCGACGCAGTATCGTGGATCCTGCCGCTAGAAGAGAGCGGAGGAGGCATCTGCAGTGTCAGATCGAGAGTTCGACCAAACAACAGTCCTGGGCAAGGTGATGGCGGTGCTACACGCCTTCACCATCGACGACGCCACTCTTCCTCTGGCCGAGTTGGCGCGACGCACGTCTATTCCCAAAGGAACCCTGCACCGAATCCTTTCCGACATGGCGGCTGTGCGGCTGTTGGACCGGAGTGGCACCAACTACCGGCTCGGCGGCGACCTCTTCGAACTGGGCATGCGGGCATCGGTCGAGCGGAGCCTGCTCGAGGTGGCGATCCCGTTCATGGAGGACCTCTATGTGCGCACTCACGAGACGGTGCACCTGGGGGTCCTCGACGGTACCGAGGTGGTGTACCTGTCGAAAATCGGGGGGCACCGGCAAGCGACCGCACCGTCAAGAATCGGCGGCCGTATGCCGGTGCACTGCACCGCCATAGGAAAAGTGCTGTTGGCTCACGGCGACAACACATTGCGGGAGAAAGTGCTGTCCGGTTCACTCCCCCGCCACACCCCGCGCACCGTCGTCCTACCCGGCCCGTTGCGCACTCAGCTCGACCGGATCGCCACCGAAGGCGTCGGTTACGAGTACGAGGAATCGGCCGCCGGTATCGTGTGCGTGGCCGCACCAGTCCGCGAAGGCGACGACGTTGTCGCCGCGATCAGCGTCACCGGCCCCTCGCACCGCTTCCGGCCCGACACCCACGCCGCATCCGTTCGCGCAGCGGCAGAGGGGATAGGGGTCACCCTCGCTCGACGAAATCGCCTCCTAGTCAAATGAATGACGAGCCCACCACCAAGCCCCTTCGTTCGCCACACACCGACGATGTCGGTCAGTAGGGAGTCGAGGTCGGGCCATCGCGATGTCGGGTAATACTGTGACGTACGCGAAATGCACGTACGCCCCGAACTCCTCAGCGCCAACCACGACCAAACGCTGCCAAACTTGGCCACCTGGCGTCTCGACGGATCCGCACATCATCACAGCTGCGGCGCGCACCGGAACGGACATCGAGCTGCGGAATCACACGTCCGTCGCACCGTTCGACGTTGCGGTCGAGGAGTGGTTTCCCGCGGCTGCCGAGTTCGCCGTCACGGTCGATGCTGCCTCTTTGCACACCCTGATGCATGCATGGGCGGGGCCTCCCGCTCCACATGTTCCCGGCGAATGTTGGGATCTCAAGGTCCATCCTGGCGTAGGAGCACCTCGGGACGATTAGTGGGAAATCAGATCGTCGAGAATCGATCTGCACGGGCAATAGGTGATTGCCACGGGTAGAGCGGTTCCGCGTTCGCCGGCACCGGAACCGCCATTGCGAGGACGAGGACACCGAGCACCGCCGCCATCAAGACCCGCACACCACGATCGACGGGTCCGCGGCCCGTGCCCGTGTCTCGGCAGTGTGGGGTGCGGTCGCTTCGCATGCCATCCGGCCACCACTCGAACAGTGCGGCCATGGCCGCATCCGAGGAGCTCGTCCTGCAGGTTCGATCACTACCGCCCGGTAATGTGACACACGCCACAGCTAGGGTTGCGGAGATGCCTTACCCTGCTGAGAAACACGCCCCCACAGGTTGCCCCCACGAATCGACACACAGAGTGAGTCGGAACCCGCGCCCACTCGAGGAGGTGCGGTCGCCATGACCACAGAACAGCTGGTCCGCAACACCATCATCGCGGGCCAGGTCGCTGCCGATATCGCCAGCCAGTCGCCCCGAGACATTGTCGGGGCGCTGTTCTCGTTCGGCCTCGACGACGGGAACGTCGACCTCGACGCGGTCGAGCGGATCCGAGCGGGCGACTTCGACGATTGGGTTCTCGCCGCCACCCGGTCCGGCCTTTTTGCTCCGCGTGAGATCGACGCGCTGGCCAGGTCATGGCACGCCAACCCCCGGTCACTGTTCGAGGCGCTCCTCGCCGACGCCGACGACCTGACCCGCAGGCGCTACGAGAACGTCTGGGACTCGCTCGACGAGGCAGACTCACGCGAATACGCCTGGCGGTGGCCACCGACGGTGCAACGCCTGACAGTCAACGCACCCGCCCGCAATGAGCAACAAAGCGGAAGAGAGCAGCATGGGAGGACGACACCCGATGACGAACTCGACCGTTCCAGACCAGTTGCTGCACGCCGTACAGGACCGCACCACCGAGATGCGCCGATGGTTGGACACCGACAACAACAGCGAAACGCTGATGGCGCACCTCCAACACGAGCCGGTCGACGCAGCGTGGCTGCGCACCTATCAGCGCCTGGGTCGCGACCTCATGTCGGCCGTCGGAAACGCGCAGGAGCAGTTGCCGCGCCGTCGATGAACGCCGACCAGGCCTGTGCGCTCGAACGGGTACGGGACACGCGCGCGGTCTGTCGAACTGTCACGCCCGCCGAGCACACAACGGTTTTCAGTTGGGCCGACTGACAACCACCCCTCAGCAACGGCCGAGACCTGAAGTCCCGTTCATCAATCCATCGGGAGTCGGGCGACCACTGCTCAAACTCTGTCAAGGCGAGGGTGTCGTGTTCGTCGTAGTCGGCGAGCAGTGTGATGAAGTCCCACTCCCGGCCCTCGCGTCTCCCGGAACTAGTGGTGTGTCTCTGATTTAGCTGATCTTTTCCAGTGCGACGCGGCCGCGCGCAACCTTGGCGAGGATGGATTCGGCGGTCGCGGTCCATTCGTACGGTCGGGGGCTTTCATTGTGGGCATCGAGGTATTCCTCAATGGAGACGATGAGGTGCGGTACGGAGTGAAAGACCCCGCGCCGCAGAGCTTTATCAGTCAGCTCTCGGAACCAACGTTCGACGAGATTAAGCCACGAGGAGGAGGTGGGAGTGAAGTGCAGGTGGAACCGTGGATGCTTATCGAGCCAAGCCCGGACCTTCTCGTGCTTGTGGGTGGCGTAGTTGTCCAGGATCAGATGGATCTCCAAGTCCTTGGGCACCTCACGGTCGATGGTGCGCAGAAATCTCAAGAACTCCTGGTGACGGTGGCGCGGCAGGCACTGGCCGATCACCTTGCCGGTAAGGACGTCGAGCGCGGCAAACAAGGTGGTGGTGCCGTGACGCTTGTAGTCGTGGGTCATCGTCTCGCCGCGGCCCTTGATCATCGGGAGCGAGGCCTGGGTCCGGTCGAGGGCTTGCACCGACGACTTCTCGTCCGCGCACAACACGATCGCCCGCTCGGGCGGGTTCAGATACAGACCGACGACGTCGACGAGCTTGTCCTCGAATCGCGGATCATTCGACAGTTTGAACGTCTCGACCCGGTGCGGCTTGAGTCCGCGAGCAGACCACACGCGCTGGACGGTGTCCTTGGAGACCCCGACATACTCTGCCATCGTCCGGCAACTCCAATGAGTCTCGCCTTTCGGGCGGTAGTTCTGCGTCAGGTCCACGATCTCCTCGATCTTCTCCTGCGGGATCGAGGGCTTGCGACCACGACCCTTGCGCACCTCACCCAACCGCGCCATGCCGTCCTCGGCGAACCGCACCCGCCAGTTCGCCACCGATCCCGGCGATACCGACAACGCCTGCGCGATAGCAGTGTTAGCCATGCCCTCGGCCGCCATCAACAACGCCTTGGCCCGCACCACCTCCCGATGTGCACCCGACTGCGAGCGCGCCAACGACTCGAGTACAACGCGCTGCCCATCGGAAATCTCCAAAGCTGGTACCGGGTTCCTCATGTACGGATTCTATCGAATCGATCAAGAATTATTTGCGAGACACACCACTAGCGGGGCGGGTCATCGGTGAGCCCTCCGATGTCGGGGCGCCGACACCTTGCGCCTGAATCCCCCGTTCCTGGGGTGCGCTGGGGACGACGTCCTGGGGCCAGTCGGCCTCAGAGGGGGCCACGCCGAACATCATGCGACGAACCTCCACATCGGGTATGCATATGCAGGGCGTCGTTCAATCCCATTCAGGACGGTTCACGACAGCCGTCCCGTCGATGATCTCGGTACTCGAAGGGCAGGCGAATGGCCACCCAGAAGCGGGCGGAAGTCACTCGTCGCGCATTGCTGTACGCCGCGGCCGAGGTGTTCACCCGCCACGGCTACGCAGACACGAAGCTGAGCGAGATCCTCACCCAGGCCGTGGCCACCAAGGGGGCGCTGTACTTTCACTACGCCTCCAAGGAAGAACTCGTCCGCGCCGTCATCGAGGAAGGCACGAGGCGGTTCACTGCCGTGTGCACCCCGTATCTCGACTCCGCCACGCCGGCATTCGAGGCCATGCTCGGGATCTCCTTCGTCACGGTCGACGCCGCCCTCAACGACGCGGTGATGGGGGCAACCTTCCGCCTCATCACCGAAATGGGCGACTACCGCAGTTCCGAGACGGACACCTTCGCGACCTGGATATCCACCTACCAACTCCTGGCCCGCCGAGCAATCGACGAGGGTGACCTGCGCGAGGACACTGATCCGGACGCTGTCGGTCAGCTCCTGGTGGAACTCTTCGCCGGGGCACGCCTCCTGGCGACGGCCACCGACAACCCCGCCGCCCTGCCGACGCGGACGGCGATGGCGTGGGATCTGCTGCTCCCGGTGCTGGTGACCACCCCGAAAGTCGACTACTTCCGACAATTCCTCACCCGGAGGCTGCCCACGGTAGGCCTGCCATGAAGGGTGCTGCGGCAGGAAGCTTCGTCTGAAATGCGGCCTGACCGCCACCGAACGCAGCCACGGCAACCGCAGACCGGACCTCGCGCACTGGTCCGCGCCACCCGACGCGGGGTCAGTGGCCGCGTTCGCATTGATCCGATTTTCTCCCCACCGCGATCACTCGGATATTCCTGTGGCACACCACCGTCTAACAAAGTCCTACTGGGAAGGCACGCCGGGTCCCGCATGTGGTCGGCTACATCCCGAACCGGCCTGCCGGCAAACTAGTGGAATTGGATCGCTTCCACGACATCGCCGAACTGTTCTTCGACATCGTCGAAGGTGAAGAACAGGCCTGGATTTCCGAGCCCTGGACAACCTCCCTCGCTTCCGATGCGCACTACCTACTCGCCGTGGACAAGGGCGGTCCTCCATCGTCGACTCGTGGTCACGTCCGTCCGCGACGGCCGGCAGCTCGACTATCGTGTGGTCGCCTTCGGGGACAATCCCCAGAATCTTCCGGAGCGGACCGGTTCGGCATCGGTCCGACACCCGGCAGAGGCCGCGGCGATCCTCGTCGACCCGCCGCTCCCAACGCACGGTCGGGACGACGCCGCGTGAGCCACGGAGATGCACCGTGACCCACGCGCCCACACTTCGGTCAGTTCGTCTCGAAGGCGGCGTAGCCGTTGGCCTTGATCTTGTCCCACCGCGCGAAGTACTGGGGAACACCGCCCGAGTAGTTGAGCATCTGCGCAGGCTTACCGGGCACATTCGCGCCCCAGTACCACGAGCGGGCTTTCGTGAACATCGAGTTGACGAACAGTTCGTCGACGTGTGCACGCCACTGCTTCTCCGATTCTTCGGTGTTCTCGAATCGTGTAATGCCGTTGTCGCGCAGGTGCTGGAGGAACTCGACGACGATCTCACCTTGGTACTCGGCGGAGGTCGGGCCGTTGCAGAAGCCGGATGGACTCTGGGGGCCGTAGAGGAACATCATGTTCGGGAACCCGCGGGTGGACAGGCCCATGCAGGTGTCGACGCCGGACTTCCACTTGTCCTGGATACTCAATCCGTCGACGCCGGTGATGTCGATGGCCATGATGCCGCCGCTGTTGTTGTCGAAGCCCGTGGCCAGTACGAGCAGGTCGCATTCGATGACGCCGTCGTCGGTCTCGATCCCGTGGGGCAGCACCCGGCGGATCGGGGTCAGGTTGGAGTCGATTACCTCGACGTTGCTCTGGTTGATGACGTCGAAGTAGTCCTGCTCGAGGGAGGGGCGCTTGACGCCGTAGGGGTGCGGCGGTGTCTCGGGCGCCACGATCGCGGCCTTCTTCGGATCGGTGACCCGCTCGAGGACCTTATTGCGCCAGAAGTCGTAGAACGTGCGGTTGGCGTCCTCGTCGACGAGGATGTCCTGGAAGTTTCCGAGCCACATCTCGAAACCACCCTCCGCCCACATCTTCTCGTAGATCGCGTCGCGTTCCTCCATGCTCAGGTCGGCGGCGTTCTGCGGCAGAAAGTCGAAGTCGAATCCAGCAAAGGCCTTGTAACGTGCCTCGAACCGCTCGGGCAGTCCCTTCCGGAACTGTTCGTTGTCGTCGTGCGTGAGTGCACGTTGTTGCATAGGAATCGCCAGGTTCGGGGTGCGTTGGAACACCGTGACGTGTTCGGCGACGTGACCGGCTTCCTGGACGACCTGCACGCCGCTGGACCCGGTGCCCATGACGACGACCTTGCGGCCCGTCATGTCGACGCCCTCCTGCGGCCAGCGAGCGGTGTGGTAGCAGTCGCCGGCGAACGAGTCGAGCCCCTCGAGGTTCGGATACAGCGGCTTGGCACCGAATCCGGTCGCGACGATCACCTGACGCGCATTCTGCACCTTGCCGTCCGCGGACCGCGCGGTCCACTGCCGGGTCTCCTCGTCCCATGTGCAGGACTCGGCGAAGGTGTCGAACACGACGTCGCGGGTGAGATCCAGTTGTGAATCGACATATTCGAAGTAATTTCGGACTCCGTCGTGCCCTGGATACAGTTCAGCGAAGTCGTACTTCTTCCACAGGTCTTTGTGCGAGAACTGGTAGATCTGCCCGGTGCTGTCGGTGCGCGCGCCGGGATAGCAGTTCCACCACCAGATTCCGCCGAGTCCGCCAGCGGCGTCCCAGACCTTGGCGGTGAAGCCGAGGTCACGAATCCGGTCCAGCGCATACAGGCCGGAGAAGCCTCCACCGATGATCAGGACGTCGAGCACGTCGTTGTTCGAGTGTTTGCCGGTGCGGGTGGCCGTGTCGGCCTGGGATGCCGTCATGTCGTTCCTCCTCGAGATTTCCCGGGACGTGTATTCCCGCCCGGACACTTAAGACGTTAGAAGCGATCGTGTGATGTGAAGTGTCCGAAATCGAATCACGGACACACGCCAGGTTGCATCCACATATTCAGTGCCAGAACGTTATCCGGGTTCAGAATCCGAGATCGCGGCCGATCAGTTCCTTCATGATCTCGTTCGAACCCGCCCAGATCCTCGAGACGCGCGCATCCCGCCACGCCCGCGCCACCCGATACTCATTCATGTAGCCATAGCCACCGTGCAGCTGCACGCAGTGGTCAATCACCCGGTTCTGCACGTCGGCGGTCCACCACTTCGCCTTCGCCGCATCGACGGAGGTGAGCTCACCGGCCGCGTGCGCCGCGACGCACTGATCGACATACGCCTGCGTGACCTCGATCTGCGTCACCAGGTCGGCGATCAGGAACTTGTTGTGCTGGAAGGTTCCAATCGATTGGCCGAACGCCGTTCTCTCCCGGCAGTAGTCGACGGTCTCGACGAGGATCTGCGCAGCATGCGCGAGGTTGGAGACGGCACATCCCAATCGTTCCTGGGGTAGGAACGACATCATGTGAATGAACCCGCGATCGAGCTCACCGATCACGTGGGCGTCGGTGACCCGCACGTTGTCGAGGAACAATTCTGCGGTGTCCGCTTCGTCCTGGCCGACCTTGTCGAGTTTACGGCCACGCTCGAATCCGGGCAGGGACGTCTCAACGCCGAAGAGAGTGATGCCCTTGGCCTTCTTCTCCGGCGAGGTCCGCGCCGCGATCACCACCAGATCCGCCGAATACCCATTGGTGATGAACGTCTTCGCACCCGACAGCAACCAGCCGTCGCCGTCGCGAACTGCAGTGGTCTTGAGCGCAGCCAGGTCCGAACCTCCGGCGGGCTCGGTCATGCCGATTGCAGTGAGCACCTCACCCGAGCACACTCCCGGCAGCCACCGAACCTTCTGCTCGTCGGTGGTCAGCTGCACCAGATATGGCGCCACGACGTCACAGTGGATACTGACACTCGACGCCAGAGCTGCGTTGACCTTGGCCAACTCCTCGATGAGCACCGCGTTGAAGCGGTAGTCGCCCGCGTCGCCACCTGTGTACTCGGCCGGGACTTCGAGACCGAGCAGATCGTGTTTGCCGGCTTCGAGCCAGAAGTCCCGGGGCAGCGCTTTATCGGCCCGGATGTCCTCGGCGCGCGGTTCGAAATACCGCACCAGGAACTGACGGACGGAGTCCCGGTAGGCCTCGTGGTCGTCGCCGTAGACTGTGCGTTTCATCGTTGATCATCCCTTCGGGTCGGTCCGACGTCACCGCCTGATGAGGTGGCGCGAGGAGCCGGGTAACCGAGGGTCGCCCGTCCTGCGCCCATCGTGTCCGCTCCGAGCCGGACTGGGATGTCCCGATATGCGACAGGGGCTCCCGAGGTCAGGATCCGAAGCGTTCGTTCTCCAGACCGAGCGCGCGAATCTCGCGGTACAGCGTCGACCGCGCGACCCCGAGCCGATCTGCGGCGAGGGACTTGTTGCCGTCGGCTTCGTCGAGGGCACGCACGATCGTTTCCCGCTCGCTGCGTTCGAGGGAGGTGAGCTGTCGACCCGACCCGAGTGCGCGATAGTCGTCAGGGAGGTGCTCGAGTCTGATGTCGAACCCCATCGACCTCGAGACAGCCGTCGACAGCACGGCATCGAGCTCGCGGACGTTGCCCGGCCAGTGGTGGGCGATCAGCGCTCGATGCGCGGCCGGCTGCAGTTGCGGCGTGGGACGCTCTGGGAGCTGGGCGGTGAGGAGCTCCCGCGCGAGGTCGTCGAGGTCCTCGATCCGCTGCCGCAATGGCAGCACGGACACGCTCCGGCGCACGTGGGTGTGGAGCTGGTGGCCACCGCCCGGTGCGGTCGCGGTCGCAGTCGCGACCGGCGGCGCGGCCATCTCGGCGGCGGCGTCCAGCAGCCGGCGCGTGGGAGCGACCGCGTCGCCCGATACCTCGTCCACGTGCTCGACGATCCACGGGGCATTGTTTGACAGGCGTGCGCGCAGGTCCGCGACAGCGGTCGGAGTCAACGTGGAACCGTCGATCACGAAGACATCGCCACCGCGCCCCTACCGCTGCTGGATGTGCCGGGCGACATGCGACTTGCCGACCCCGGACTCGCCGGTCACCAGGACCGGACCCACCGTGCCCGCGATCTCGCCGATGCGGCTTTGCAGCCGGTGGCCAGACTACGGCCGACGATCCGCCCCACGGGCTCGACGGAAGGACCCCGATGCGACGCGGGAGCTACGGCCGTCCGAGGGCGGAAGTGCGCGGAGGAAGCCATCGGACGCAGTTCGAGAATCGCACTGAGCGAATCTCCCGATTCGCCTACCCGACGGGCATGAACCCGCACGTCGATGCCCTCAGCGAAGCGCAGTGGGCCCTCCCATTCCTGCCTGGTGCCCAGGTGGCTGCTGATCCAGTCCCAGATCATCATCTGGTCGGTCGAGTCCATCAGCCGCGACGCCGTCGGAGTCGCGATCACGGTGTCGCGGCCATCGCCACCACCGCGGCGTTGCCGCGCACCCGGAAGGCTTTGCGTTCCTCGAGCGCGGTGCCGATGCCGTTGGTACCCGCGTACTGTTCGGAGAACATGAAACCCGGCGCGACCTGGGCGCGGTCGAGACGCCCGAGCAGGGACCTCACCCCCGTGCGCCGGTCGACGATGGTGGCGTCCTGATCGGCCAACAGAATCGTCACCGGCACATCCGCGAGCTGCTCGGCCAACCGATCCACCACGGGGCGTGCAGCACGGACGAGCTTCGAGTCGGTGCGCGTGTCGTCGACGAACCGCAACCGAGAGCCGTCCGCCGCCGCCCCGATCGCACGGCACCGGCGCCACGACTGCTCGATCTCCGGCCGCAACCCCAATGGAGCACCCTCGTGCGCGTCGATGTCACGATCATCCACCAGCGCGCGGATCCAGTCGGTCACCACACATCACCATCTCGGAACACATCACAGCCAGTAGACCCATCATGTAACCGAGGTCACATCAGTTGTGAGTGTCCCAGACCGCTACACGTCGACGTCCGCGCACCACATTTGCCGCATCCGCGTCTTGTTGAGCTTGCCCACCGACGTCTTGGGGACCTCGTCCACCCGTACGAACATGTCCGGAAGCCAGAATTTCGGCAGGGTCGCCGCCAGATGTGCCCGCAGTCCGTCGTCGGAAACGTCGTCGGTCAGCCGGACCCACGCGACGGGACGTTCCTGCCACGTCTCGTGCGGCACCGCGATGACCGCGGCCTCGAGCACGGCCGGGTGCAGCAGCAGCTTGTTCTCCAGCTCGACGGAGGAGATCCACTCCCCGCCGCTCTTGATGAGGTCCTTGACTCGATCGCGGATCTCGACCTGACCGTCGGGGTGGATCACAGCGACGTCGCCGGTCCGCAACCAACCGTCGTCGAACGCGTCGCCGGCATGGTCGTCGTCGAGGTACGTGCCGGTTACCCAGGGTGAGCGAGATTCGAGCTCACCGGTGGTGAATCCGTTCCACGGCAGACTTCGACCCTCCTCGTCGACGATGCGCACCTGGAACAGCGGCAGGGGCCGCCCCTGGCTCGCCGGGACGTGACCGAAGGTCCCCATCGGCGAGGTCTCGGTCATACCCCACCCGTTGACGGTCGAGACTCCGTGCCCGGCCCACCAGTTCACCAGCCCCGACGGCGGTACCTGACCGCCCAGCCACAGAGTGCGCACGCTCCCAAGGTCGTAGCGGCCGGGATCGGCGTCGAACCGCTCGCGCATGAGCGCGGCAACGGCCGGTGCACCGACGACCACATCCGGGGTCTGCTCCGTCGTGATCCGCAGCAGCTCGGCCGGCGAGGGGTGCGGCCCGGGAAGGACGAGACGGGCGCCCTGCAGCACCCCCGCGTGTGGAACACCCCAGCTGTGGACGTGGGACATCTGCGTGGCCAGCAGATACGAGCGTGACCCCTCGATCGCGACACCACCGGACGCACTGATCGCCAGGGCATGCAGCACGGTGCTGCGGTGGCTGTACACCACTCCCTTAGCTTGTCGTTTAACCTCTGCCGTGGCGTGGGGCAGTTGGTGCTGGTGTTGTTCGGCGTGTCGCAGCGGCATGAGGCGACCACCGCCTGATCATCTTGAAGTTCCTTCCAGAGAACTTTCGAGACGAAGACAGGCGGTGGCCGTGAGTATCAGTGTGCCCGATCGGCGGGCGGTCGGGGAAGAATCGGTCCCCGATCCGCGTGTCGACCTGGTGTCGTTCCGCGAAGAGTTCTACCGGTCCCTGCCGGCCCGAGGTGATGCTTTGTTCGAGTTGACCGATGCGCTGCTGTGTTCCGGCACCGCGGTTCGCACCCTGGTCGAGTTGTCACTGGCCGCCGAGCATCGGCGCGGTCACGGCGCCTTGTACGACGCAATCAACTGCGGCCGAATAGATTACACTCGGCTGCGCCGCGCCCTCGGCGGGCTGACAATCCCGCGTGATCGCGGCGGCCGGATCGTGTTGGCCGTCGACATCAGTGCCTGGTTGCGCCCGGATGCACCGACGAGTCCGCAGCGGGGGTTCTGCCACGTCTACGGCCGCGGGAAGAATCAGGCACAGCTGATCCCGGGGTGGCCGTACTCGTTCGTCGCCGCCCTCGAGACCGGCCGTACCTCGTGGACGACGGTGCTCGACGCGGTCCGCCTACGCCCCGACGACGACGAAACCGCTGTGACGGCCACCCAGGTGCGTGAAGTGATCACGCGGTTGCGCGACGCCGGGCACCACCGCGACGGCGACCCGGACATTCTGCTGGTGTTCGACGCCGGGTACGAGCTGGCCCGGCTGGCGTTCGTGCTCGCCGATCTCCCGGTGCAGGTGCTGGGTCGGATGCGTTCGGACCGGGTGCTGTGCTTCCCGGCGCCGCCACCGGGCCGTACCGGGCGCCCACCCCGGCACGGTTCCGACTTCAAATTCGCCGACCCCCAGACCTGGCCCGAACCCGAGACCACCACCAGCACCGACACCGATCGCTACGGAACAGCCACCGCTGCGGCGTGGAATCGGTTGCACCCGAGGCTCGTCCATCGTGGCTCGTGGGCGGACCACCCGGGACCGCCACCGATCGTCGAAGGCACGGTGATCCGGCTGACGGTCGATCACCTGCCCGGGGACCGGCATCCCAAACCGGTGTGGCTCTGGTACTCACATCCTGGTGCGGGAACCGCCGATATCGACCGATTGTGGCAGATGTTTCTGCGGCGCTTCGACCTCGAACACACCTTCCGTTTCTTCAAGCAGACGTTGGGGTGGACCGCCCCCGAAGCTCCGCAGTCCCGAGGCGGCCGACCGCTGGACCTGGATCGTGCTGGTGGCCTACGCCCAACTCCGGCTCGCCCGTCCTCTGGCCGAGGACCTACGCCGCCCGTGGGAACGACCCGTCCCACCAACACGATTGACGCCGGCACAGGTTCGTCGAGGGTTTTCGCGCACCCGCGCGACGATGCCTGTTCCGGCCAGTGCACCGAAACCCAGTCGACCCGGACCCGGACGCCCACCCGGATCGAAAAACACCCACCGCGCACCGCATCACCACGTGGGCAAACGCGCCGAAACCAAAGCTAGAAAACCCGTCGGGGGCCGCCTGCCCAGGTTAAAGATCAAGCTAAGAAACATGGCCCAAGTGGATCACCGAGGATGCCCTATGGCCCGGTCTGCCGGGCCGCCTCAGAAGTGCCTGCACGGCCACGGTGCCGCCGATTCCTCCGGCGAGCAACCCCAGCAGCAGTGCCACGTTGGTGTACATGTCAACCTCCCTTCGGGTGTGGTGATGGTCGGACACTGTTTCGGCGGGCTTGACCCCGTGCTCACGTACGCATAGTCAGATGACGGGCGGAGCCGTCTCTACTTCGTTGTACCCGCTGTCGTCACGGATGCCTCTGCAAAAGAGGGCGGGCGTCGGCGCGACTTAGCTTCGCGAGCGTCGGCGTTGGACCGCAGGGGGTTGCCTGTCTTGGCCACACGATGTCCGACAAGAGTCAGTATCGGTCGTGGAATCCCGAGACCCTTCACCGGCATGCCTGTCACATAGCCTTCCGTGAAGAGATAGTTCGCGGCGTCGTACACCTCGTCGTCGCTGAGCGCCGACGCGGCCCACCCGACTTCTCCTCCGATGGCATCCGCGTCCAAGATCGGGCTGCGATAACCCTCCGTTGTCTTTGCAAGAAGCCAACGCAGGACAGCGTCACGAACCGCCCACTGACGATCGGTAGCTGCACTCACATTTCAGTCCTCCGGTAGATGCCGTTGATGCCTCCATGCACCATAGCCGTCGGCAAGGAATAGACAAGTATCGAACTATTCTGCGCGTCTTAGGATTTCAGAACAGCCCCGGTCGATGCCGCAAGCTCGTCGGCGCGGGCGCGACTGAGGCGCAGGGCATCTCGCGCGGCAAACAGACCCGTGACAACGTTCTAGCCGATCCCGTCGTCACCATCGACGCACTCCGAACCGGCCCTTTTGCGCGTGACTCGGTAGACGTGCCCTTCCCCGAATATACCACTGAACTGGACTTATTTCTTTATTTGGGTATGGTCGAGGTCAGTTCGCGGTTGCCGATTCGGAAAGGACCGACAATGGCCGACAAGTCCGCCGTCAAGAGTTCAAAACAGTCTGCACGTGCTCTCAAGGAGCGCCGGGCGGAGAAGAGAGCGAAGGCCCTCGAATCGACTCAGTTCATTCGAAAGCGTAAGAGCTGACGTCATCCTGGAGCATCGCCACCTACCTGCCATCCTCGTCACTGCCTGAGGGTTGGAATGTCGCACCCGACGCTCGGCCAAGAGAAAAGCCGACTCGCCCCATCACGGACTAGCAAATTTCGGGTTCCAGCTACGTGGGGTGAGGACCTCGCCGGGCTTCCCTCCTTTCCGCTCATAAACAGAATCGGAAAAGGCTCACGGAGCGCTGAAGAGTGTTCTGGAAACACGGCGAATGTCATCGGCCTGCATCCGCGTGAGACCTAACGGGGGGCCAACTTCCGGCGCAGTTTAGTGCTGGGTGCCGGATCGACTGAAACGAGTGGTGACGATGCGAGTGTTGAACGTGATGCAGCGACCGGTTCGAGTGGTGCGCCAATCCGACAGTATGCGCACGGCCGCAGTGCTACTGGCCGAGTACGGGTTCGCGGCGGTGCCGGTGGTCGACGACCACGACCGGTTGGTCGGGATGTTGAACAGCGGAGACGTGTTGCGGGCCGGACAAACGTGCTCGGAGACGGTGGGCGAGGTGATGACTGCACCCGCCGTCGCTGCGCCGATGTACCACTATTTGGCCGATGTGAGCCAGATGCTGCTTCAGCAGGGACTACGCAGTCTACCGGTCGTGGATATCGACGGGCGGGTAGTGGGCATCCTCAGCCGCAGTGACGTGGTGCGGTTGATGCTCAAACCGGACGAGACGATCGCCGTGGGCGCGCAACGCTGCCTCGACGACTATACCGGGGACGGACGCTGGCGCGTGACGGTCGAGGAGGGCCGCGTCACCCTCGCAGGCCCCTTCGCAGACGAATCCGAACGCCGCATCGCGATCGCGTTGAGCAAGACCGTACCGGGCACCCGCACAGTGTCCATTGCCACTGAAGAATAGGTGGTGGTCGATCAGGCACAAGCTGTTGGCAACAGCGCGCCACGGTGATCACTGCACCGCCGCGACTCAGTGCGCGATGAGGGTGTTTCGGCATCGCCCCGACGGCCCGAGTGATCAGTCCGCGGCCACGCCACCTGGCTGTGGCCGAAGGCACTCTGATCGCGTCCCCCGTCGTGACGCTGCGCCGCACGCACGGCCACCCTGCGCCGGTAGCGGCCCGGAGGCCGAGAAAGAGAGAGAAGAGGAATGTACCGATCGCGCACGCCCGCCGCGGCAATCCATCGATCCTTCGCCCACGGCGGATCGATGAGCACGCGCCAGATCAAGGCCCATCTCGAGGTGATGTTCGCCCCCGAGACCGATCACGGCGCCCCGGGAGGAAACGCCGGTTCAGTGCTCGCACACCGGCTCAGCGAGGTTGAGGAGAACACGGTTCCGCTTCTCGCAGGCAGTGCCTGAGAGCGCAGAGCGCCGGACACCCCGCAGCACACGTGAGTACCGAACTCACCGACGGGCACGATCCCCCACCACGCCGACAGCACAATCGGGACAACATCGGCCTGGACGACCACACCAAGGACCCCGACACCGACCTACGAAAACGTCAGGAGCAACCATGACCCCTACCCCCATCACCACCGCCCTCGACGCCGAGCAGCAACGGATCGCCGGCAAGGCACTGCAGGGCACCGTCGTCGACCTGATCGACCTGAGCCTGATCGCCAAACAGGCCCACTGGAATGTCATCGGACCCCACTTCCTGGCGGTCCACCCCTCCCTCGACGAGCTAGCCACCGTCACACGCAATTTCACCGATGAGGCCGCCGAGCGCGCCACCGCGATCGGTGTCAGCCCGGACGGCCGCGGGGCCACCGTGGCCGCGGACGCGGGTACCACGGGATCCGCCGCAGGGTGGACACCCGACACCGAGGTGGTCGAGACGATCGTCGCGAACCTGGCCGCCGTCATCGAGCGGTTCCGGGCTCGCATCGAGTCCACCGAGAAGGCGGACCCGGTCACCCAGGACCTGCTGATCGGCATCACCGCCCGACTCGAGCAACTGCACTGGATGTGGCAGGCCCAGAGCGCACAACCATCTGCCCAGCGCCGTCGACTCGGACAGTTGCTCAGCGGATAGCTCCACCAGACGGTGAGCAAAAGAGGAGGCGGCCGCGCCGAACGATCGGCACCGGCGGTCTCGGCCATCAATGCCATAACGATCGCGTTTGCATGCCGCACTCCAATCGCCCCAGCACGGGAAGCCCGAGTGCGACGACAGTCCATGCCGCCCAATGATCGGTTGCGGGTCATTCCAAGCGGCTGCGCCACAGTGTGTGTGAGAACTCGAACTGGCACGCTTTGTGCCTCGCCGAGAATCGAAGAAAGTGGGCTCCTGGCTGGGTCGGTGATCACCAGATCACCGACCCAACAGGAGCCCACAATCTCATCATCGCCGATTTCGTTGTGCCCGGGGGGACATGGTTGCGCGGTGTACTCGTCGTCGGTCACCGACGCAGAGTGGGCGCCCCTCGAATCGCGATTGCCTGCACCGGTGGCACGGCAGGTCGCGGGAGGCGAC
Source organism: Rhodococcus oxybenzonivorans (assembly GCF_003130705.1). Lineage (NCBI taxonomy): Bacteria > Bacillati > Actinomycetota > Actinomycetes > Mycobacteriales > Nocardiaceae > Rhodococcus > Rhodococcus oxybenzonivorans. The sequence goes on from NZ_CP021355.1 coordinate 46,774, forward strand.
CCGAGAAGAATGCCGCCGTGGATAGTGGATGTCACCCTGTACATCGTGCGCGGTGGTACCGCGTGGCGGGAAACCGCTGGTGGAGTTCCGGTCAACCGGGACGGTGTACGCGGTCTTCGCCCGCAAAATACCTGTGCACGAAACTCACCCAGAAACTCATCGCAATGGTCTGCAGATCTGGATTTCGACGAACACCGTCTGCACTCCACAGGACACCGGAATCCACACGATCAAGTGCAGCCTGCGGTACCCGTTCGGCTCTGTCGACGATGCGTGAAAACTCGATCTCGAGCCGTCATCTGACTGACCTTCGGGCCGCCAGGACGATGCCGGGGTCATGCCCACGGTGCTTCCGTGCCTCGCCGAAGCGTCCGACGGTACGAATCGGCCCGGTCCAGGTCGGCGTGGCTGTCACCCGGTGGTGGGGCGACCCCTCGACGCCCCACCGGTGTACGCACGGTCGAACGACCCGGTGAACGCGGCCCGGCGTACCCCCGACGCAGCGCCAACAGGCCGCTCATGGAAAGACCCGAGCGGTCGACGCTCACCGCGGCGGGCACGGTGGGTGTGCTTTCGTCGGTCCGACTCGGTCATGCCACCCCACACGCCATAGGATTCACCCACCGTCAGCGCGTGATCGCGACACCGCACCAGCACGGGGCACACCTGACAAATCTGCCGGGCCCGCGCTCCACGCCGATCGCGAGCGCCGCGCCGTTCGCCGTCGGGGGAGAAGAACACCGACAGATCGGCGCCGCGACACGCGGCACGCACCCGCCACTCACCAGAATCAACGGTGACCGCCACCAAGGGCGGATCCTTCGGGATCGACAACGGCGGATTCCTATCCATTGACACCACCGCCGCCGTCGCGGCGCGGCAGATGCGCTGTTGCACGGGGATGTTGCTCACGGCCACCGCGATCCGCAGACGGCCGCGACAGGACTCGTACAGCTGCGGTGGTGACGCTGACGTGGCTACGGCGCGCCACATCGAGGAGAGCATCGAAGCCGGCGTCATGGCTGCAGGCGCGCTGCTCGGCCAGAACTGCAGCCGCGGCGGACAGCAACTGTGCGTCCGCGGCCTGCGGCGAAGGCCCTCGTCCGGGTACTGCGGAGGTGTCGGTCGGCATGAGAGTCCTTTCGCTACATCGGGCGGTACTGCGATACAGGTGACGTCGGCGCGGTGGGGCGATGTCTCGCGTCTCACTGTTGACGGCCCGGTATCGTCCGTGGCTCCAGCTTCCATGAAGGGACATCCAGAGACCACCGGCCTTTACCTAGTCCTTACCTAGGTAAAGCACGGGTGTCGTGGGTGAGACCGTTGATGGGGTGCTCGGTCTTGTGTCGCGGACCACGCACGGCGGCGTGGCCGATCTGCGACCCGACACCGATACGCGGCGTGTACGCGCGGTTCAATTCGGCGAATGGTGCGGATGACTCTGGCTGTGCAGGGGTAAATCCGATGAGGCCTCCGGCCTCTGTGATAGCTGACACCACTAGCGAACGATCCATCGCACGCCTTTCGCCGAGCGGTGCCTGATTTGACAGTGTTCGTCGCAGTGGTCGACTCCTGCGCGCGGCACCCACTCCGAACGGTGCGATGCACCCCCTGCCGGGTCGATCGGGACGCTCTCGACCCGAGGAAGGAACCGGATTCAGCCTCCGGCCGACAGATCTCAGCCGCGATAGCATGCACCACAGCCATCGACGACGAATGGGCAGCTGAGTCATCCTGCGTCTCTCATACTCTCAAGGTGAGCGTGCGGTGATGCACCAGGATCGAGGTTGATGTGGTCGAGGTTGCGGTGCGCATAGACATCGGGTGTGCGGCGGATCTGGTGCCCGTCGTCGCGGCGAACATCCAGCGGGGCGTAGACCAGGTGTACCGCGCACACCAGGGTGCATCAGCGTCGACGGTGCGGGCAGCTCTCAAACGCAAGTTCGGCAGGGCGATCGGGACAACCGCAATCGAGGACCTCGCCGGATGCATCTCGGACGGGAACACTCCGGTGATCACACCCTCGTCCCCGTGGCGATCGGGCCGGCAGACGAAAGGAGGACCCGAGCGATCCGAACGTCCTGGTCTCCATCACCGCCACTCACAGCCGCAGCCTGCACCGGCGGTCACACGGGACGCCCCCATGCGGCTGCATCCGGAAGACCAATCCAAGAGCGGACTGGCGCCGAGGGTAGTGATCAAACGGTCGTCGGCGACTGGCCACCGCCGAAAACTTCGGGCGCCGGCACCCTCGATATCGTCGCCATAGACGACGTCGCCAGGGATCGGCCTGATCGTGCACCTCGACGTCGTGCAGGGCCCTTTCGACACCACGGCGCCACTCTCCGCGCAAGCCGTGTTCGCCATCCTGGTGGGATCCGCAGTGCCGTGGGTTGACGAAGTCGGCCAGGCATCTGCCCGGGCCCACACGCACCCGGCGGCACGGACATGCGAATGAAAGTGGGCCGGCACGGGATGCGCGGCAGCGCCCGTATCAGACCCACCCCCCATCGCGGGATCGCTCATCCTCTTCCCTTCGCGGCCCCCGGGGGCCCGGCGCCGAGAAGGATTGGTCAGCCGTTGACGTGGAACACCGCACGCCGGCCGCGATCGGCGCCGCGGCGCAACGCGGCCTGGACGGCGGCGGTGCCACCGATTCCGCCGGCGAGGACAAGTAGCAGCAGGGCGACATTGAGGTTCACGGGACAGGTCCTCCTCGGGGCGGGCCAAATGCGGCGGCCGGTGCGGATCGTAATGTGGTGGGGCTCAGTTCACTCGCAGCCCGCGGGGTCGGTACTGATCGACCCGGCACCGGCGAGGATCGACGGAATCCTGTGGTCGGGTCTCACACTCATGATGAACGCCACGAGAAGGCCGCGAAGTCATTGCCGACCGTTACACCCTCACCAGCGAACAACGTGCCCGCCGCCGCGCGAACGGCGACGGGCAGGCGAAACTGTAGCTCGCCCTGCGCACCTTGGCCGATCCTTCCAGCGCCCACGCTACGATATTCGGAGCACCCTGTCATCCAGTAGGACCGCAATGAATTCTGCTATCCTTCCGAAGTTTTCGGTGATGCACCCTGGCCGCCCGGCGCCGACATACGGTCCAGGCCGTACCGATCGCTAACCAATGAAATAGTCGACCGATGGGTCGGTCCTTCGCGACGGAGTGTGCGTACGCGGATACGACACATACCTCGCGGCGCGACCGGACTGGGTAACCTCGTCGGTGCCGGCGTGGTCTGCGCCGACGACGGCGCGGACCGCACAGGTTCCGCGCTCAACCCCGTGCTCACGTACTCATCGTCGAGTGACCGGTCGAGTCATTCTCTCTTTCACTTCACTGCCGCCGTTGTCGCGGATGTCTCTGCGAGCGGTGCCGCCAGACGCCGGCGCACCTTCGCCTCGTGAGCGTCGACCTTGTACCTCAGCGGTTTGCCGGTCTTGGCCACCCGACGTCCCGCGACAGTCAGCATCGGTCGTGGAATCCCGATCCCCATCACCGGCACGCCTGTCACATAGTTCTCCTTGAACAGGAACATCGAGGCGTCGACGACTTCGTCGCGGGTGAGCGGCGAGGCCACCCACCCGACCTCTGATCCGATGGCATCCGCGTCCAGAATCGGGCTGCGATAACCCTCCGTTGTCTTCGCAAGAAGCCAACGCAGAACAGCGTCACGAACCGCCCACTGACGATCGGTAGCTGCACTCACATTTCAGTCCTCCAAATAGATGCCACTAATGCTGCCCTGCACCATAGCCATCGGGAAGAAATAAGCAAGTCCGTGAAATTTCCTGCGCGCCTTGCACCTCGGAAACTCCCGGCGGACGTCGCACGCGACCGGATCGGACGCCACAGGGGGTGAGAGTACCTCGGATCGGGGAACAGCCCGCCGACGCACCAACCGACGCCGTCGTCACGGCCCGCGCATCATCGAACCGCCTCTAATCGGCCGCTGAACTGGACTTATTTCTTTTGTTGGGTATGGTCGAGGTCAGTTCGCGGTTGCCGATTCGGAAAGGACCGACAATGGCTGACAAGTCCGCCGTCAAGAGTTCGAAACAGTCCGCACGAGCCCTCAAGGAGCGCCGGGCGGAGAAGCGAGAGAAGGCGATCGCGTCCATTCTACTCACCCGAAAGCGGAAGAGCTGATGCGACACTGGCGTCAACACCGCACCCCGCCACCCTCCTCGCTGCCTGAGGATCGATGATATTCCCCCGGGAACTCGGCCAACAGCCCTGACCCGCGCCCACATCAGATGTAGCAGCTTCGGAAGAGAACGGCTCGGAGCGTGGAAATATCAGCGACTGCACTCTCTTCCAATTTTCTACAACGGTGAAAGCGGCTCACAAAACCCTGCCGAGTTCAATGGAAGCACACCGCAGTCTTATTGGTCCGCCCCGCGTGTGACCACCCGATCGGGGGGCCAACTTCCGGCCTCTGACACGCCCGTCCCGGCCCCTCCACGGCCGGGACGACGTGTTTCCCAAAGAGTTCAGGGTGAGCGAGACAGGGGCACTCCCACAACATCCGGTGAGATGACCGTCTCCCCTGCCGACCTATGGGGTCGGTGCAGGAGTACCGGATGTGTCGAGAATTGATGGAACAGAAATGAATCGTCCTGGACTCGTTACCCGTCGGCCGAACCAGGCTTCGCTGTCGTCGAGGAGACGCCGGGCACTGTTGCGGGTCATCCTGCTGCCCTTGGACATCGTCGAAAGCGCCGACCCGGTCCCGGTACCCGCGGTCGACGAGGTCGAACCGTTCCTGCCGGCCCGCATCAGCGCCCCCTCCGCCACCGGGGACGATGGACCGCACGCACAGTTGCTGGCGTTCCGGCACATCGTCGATCGCAGCAGTCCGCCGGTTACCTTCGGCCTCGCACTCGATGGACAGCGCGCACCTAACGGCCCGCAACGCCGCTACGTCGGCCCCCCGGCGACGTGCCTGTCACTGTGGGAGGTTCCCGGCAACGGGCTGGTGCTGGCCTGCGAGGAACTCACCCCCGACCGCACCGGCAGCCTGATCGACCGGCACAATGACCCGCTCCGCGGCGGCGGTAGCCCCGAATTCTGGGCCGCTATCGAAGCATTTCTTCGTCCCTTCGGGCTGACGACCGAGGCGAGCCCGATCGACGTCTTCCCGCGGCTGGACACCCGACTGCCCAGATCTGAGGTCTACCGGCCGCTACGCAGCCTGACAATCCACGGCCCTAATTGGACCGGGCGGGACACCCTCGAGGGCCTGATCATCGAGGTCCACACCGACGGGGTCGATACGGTACAGCGACTGGTCGACGAACCGGGCACTACACCCAGCGCAGGGGCCGCGTCCCGCTCCTACCGTGGACTCTTGGGCTGGCACCGGGTCCCGCTGATCGACAGGGCGTCACGTCTCGGATCGGGGATCGCGATTCGCGAGGACGCCCGAGCCCTTGCCGTCGACCTCGGTTCCCCCGCCACCGGTCCCGGCCATCTCGATCGGGGCACCCGTGAGATGGTCTACTGCCTCATCGGCTGGGTCGCCCTCCGCGCACAGCACTCGGCGGACCACCGACGAGTACTGTCGCTCCTGCGCAACCGCCGCCAACTGAGCGAACGCGGCGCCCTCGCGGGCCTCGGCGACATCGCGGCGGCCCGCAGACGGATGATCGAGACACGGCTTCTGCAAACACACCCCGCGGGTGCTCACCGGCCTCCGCGGATCGAATCGACACACCTTCGATCAACGCTGGCGAACCGCACCGCCGACGAGATCGCCGTCCTGCATACCGAACTCGGTAAGCTCTGTGACAGTGCTGAAAGCTGTCTGCTGCCCCACACGCTCGCCTCCGCCCGAGACCGGCGGTCCACGCTCGTATCGGTCGCGGCCGCCGGTGCGCTGTTCGCCACCTCGCTCCACGCGGCCGTCGCGGCATCACCGGAGTACCTCCAGCGCTGGGGGTTCACCGTGGCGGTTACCGCCGCGATCGGCGCTGTCGCCCTACTCGACGTTGGGGCACGTCGTCGCCCCGGCGGGACACTGACGAAACCGACACCGGTCGCGCCGCCGCGGGCCTCGCCCGCCGTGACACCTGTCAGGGACCTCGAACGTCGACGGCGGGAGTCGATCTTCCCCTTCGAGACGCAGGTGTGGCGCACCGCTCCGAGTCGCCGCGGCAAGACGCCCACGTTGCGAGAGTGCCTCGAGGCCAACGACCTTTCCGGCTGCGCACCTTCCAACCCACCGTTGGTGGCGGCAAGTTCGTCGTCCCGTCCAGCACCAAAATGGACCTGACCTTCAGAACAGGCACCCACGCTTGCAGCGTCGAAGTCGAACTTGAACTGTAGGGAACCGCGAACATGAGCGAACTGATGACGCAACTATCGGTCCTCGACCGCGTTGCCGGAGTCCATTGGCGAAGACCCACCCGAATAGGGGCGCTCCGCCATCGACTCGGGCCGGGTAGCGGTGAGGGAAAGGAAATACGATGACCGGAGACACGGCAAAGGTGAATCGGATGGTGACCTTCGCGCTTCGCTGGTTCCCGCATGGCGGCGGCCCGGCGGAGGAGATTATCGCTGTTTTCGGTATGGATACCGGCGAGTTCTTCCGCTGTCTGCACGCGCAGCTGCACCCGAACCCCCCGACTCCGCTTCGGCCGACGATCGTGGAGAAGATGAAGGCAGTGGCACGGCGGCGTCTGTGGCTCGCGGGTTGAGATCCACGGCTCGCGGAACGCTTGGACGCGCTCCGGTTGCATACCGGCAGCTGGCGCTAGTGGGAACGCTGTGCGTGGGGCAGGCACGGCTCCGGGAGTTTTCCACAGGACTGCCGCAGATCATCTGTGGGAATGCAGGCGCGCCGCTTGCCGGTCGACAATAGAGCGTGCCGTGTCCTCGAACCCGTCGGTGATGATCTGCGGGGCCTGCTGGCGAAGAAGGCCGTACAGCGGGACCGCCGCAAACCGTGGGCGACGACGTCACTGCCTCCGGGAGCGCGTGTGGTCACCGAATACGGCTGAACGGGCCGGACGGCTCCCCCAGCTGGAACGACTCGGCTTCGGACTCGTCGGCTACGGCTACACCACCTGCACCGAAAACTCCGGCCCGCTGGCCGGGCAACGCGAGTGTGAGCAGTTTCCCACCGGATGAGCGGCGGGGCGATCATGGCGACGAGGAAAGCCGTGTCACTCACTCCGTCGTGGTCATTGGTCTGTTGCCGCTGCTGACAGCGGTGTGATGAGGAACGCGAGCCGGAATTTTCCGATTTTGATCTCGTCACCGTCGGCGAGCAGTGCGGTGTCGACCGGTGTCCCGTTGCGGTAGGTGCCGTTGAGGCTGCCGACATCGGTCACCCGAAATGTGTCGTTGTCGCGCCGGATCTGGGCGTGGCGACGGCCGACGGTCGTGTCGTCGAGGTAGATGTCGCTGTCGATGTGGCGACCGATCGTGGTGACCGTCTGATCGAGCAGGAACCAGTCACCGCGGTTGGGCCCCCGGGTGACCACGAGCAGTGCCGAACCGGACGGCAGTGCCTCGACCTCGGCACGGTCCCAAGGCGGGTCGCTGGGGGCCGGATGCCGTCGACGGCGGGCGGTGGGGAGGTTCACCCCGGCACACGTCTTCGCCGACAGTGGGCCATTGAGTGACAATTCGGTCACCAGTGCGGCTTTCGCTCGATACTCGCGGAGCAGACGGTGAGCGTCGTCTCGGTCGATTTTGGTGTCGGTGATGTCGAATGGTGCGGTCACGACGAGGTCCTCTCTCTGCGCGAGGAGAGCAAGCTAGCACTACCTCATACAACAACTATTATTTACTATTAGATTAGTGCAAACTCATCGACCGACGGTAGGTGCAATGCATGTGACGCGCATCACTAGCACCGTGTGACCTCGAAGGATCCGACGCTCGACCCCGCGCTGAGTTCCCTCGCCGATACGGATGGTTTCTACTAATAGTCTCGGCTAAAGTAGGCACTATGAGCGAGCAGACGTTGATCGACCCCACGCTGCCGACCGCGCTCGGCGAGACCCGGAACCGGGTGCTGGACCTGTTGTGCGCCGCGGCGGAACCGATGGGCGTACAGGACATCGCCGACCGGGTCGACCTGCATCCGAATACGGCCCGGTTTCATCTGGACGGATTGGTCGACGCGGGCCTGGCCGAGCGTCGCGCCGAGGACAGCCGCCGGCCGGGTCGGCCCCGGATGGTCTATGCCGCTACCCCCTCGGATGCGTCCACCGGACAGCGCAGCTATCGGTTGCTGGCGGAGATGCTGACCGGTCTGATCGCCGACACTCTGCCGGAGCCCGGCCGGGCTGCCGAGACGGCCGGGGAGGCGTGGGGTCGCTACCTGGCGGAGCGGCCGGCCCCGTCGCAGCGGGTGGACGCCGCCGACGGGGTCCGCCGGTTGTCGACGGTGCTGGCCGAGTCCGGCTTCGCCCCGGGCGTGGTGGAGAACCTCGATCGACCAGTGATCCCGTTGCGACACTGCCCGTTCCGGGAGGTAGCCGAGCGGCACCGGGACGTGGTGTGTTCGCTGCACCTGGGCTTGATCCGCGGGGCGCTGGCCGAGGTGCGGGCACCGCTCGCGGCCGATCGACTCGAACCGTTCGTCGAGCCGTCGCTCTGCCTGGCGCACCTGATCCCCACCCCCGAATGAGAGTTACCTCCACCTCGTGTGATTAGCGAGTGGTTGTTTCCCGGACAACCTCCCGGACAACCGATCACGCCGTAACCAGATATCGGTCATTGTGGCAGCCACCGAGAACGTCGCTTGACGGATTCAAGAAGACATGATGCCCTGAGGGGTATGCGGCACCACACATCACGCGATGTGGAATTGCGGTTGCGGGAAGTCGACCTTCGGCTCACCAGCCCGCGACGGGGCTGTGCTCGAGGTTCTCGATGATCACCCACACCTCACTGCGAGAGACATCGCCCATCTGGTCCGCGAGCAGATCGAAACAGGTGTCTCAAGCAAGCGATACCGAGGTCGTCTTCTGAGGGCTGTGTCCGCAACGTCGAAAGAAAGAAGGGCATGATGGTTGAGAACAACTACACCACCGATGATGCGGGAATTCCGGTACCGAGCGACGAGCGTTCGCTCACCGTCGGCGCGGACGGTCCGATCTTGCTGCACGACGCCTACCTCATCGAAAAGATGGCTGCTTTCAATCGCGAGCGTGTACCCGAGCGGCAGCCTCATGCCAAAGGAGGAGGGGCGTTCGGCACATTCGAGGTGACGGGCGATGTCAGTGCGTTTACCTTGGCGGACCTGTTCCAGCCTGGCAAGAAGACGGAGATGCTCGCACGGTTCTCCACAGTCGCCGGCGAACGTGGCAGTCCGGATACCTGGCGCGACCCGCGCGGTTTTGCCCTCAAATTCTATACCGAACAAGGCAATTTCGACATGGTCGGCAACAACACTCCGGTCTTCTTCATGCGGGACCCGATGAAATTCCAGGATTTCATCCGTTCGCAGAAGCGGCGTGCCGACAACAATCTGCGCGATCATGATATGCAGTGGGATTTTTGGACGCTGTCTCCGGAGTCCGCGCATCAGGTGACGTGGTTGATGGGTGACCGCGGAATTCCGCGCACCTGGCGGCACATGAACGGCTATTCCAGCCATACGTACATGTGGATGAACGCCGCGGGCGAGAAGTTCTGGGTGAAGTACCACTTCATCACCGATCAGGGAATCGAGTTCTTCACGCAGGACGAGGGCGATCAGATGGCCTCGATCGACACCGACTACCACCTTCGTGACTTGTGGGAGCACATCGAACAAGGTGATTATCCCAGCTGGACACTCAAGATGCAGATCATGCCGTTCGAGGATGCAAAGACGTACCGGTTCAACCCGTTCGACCTCACCAAGGTCTGGCCGCATGCGGACTATCCACTCGTCGAAGTCGGCAAGATGACGCTGAACCGCAATCCGAGCAACTACCACACCGAGATCGAGCAGGGGGCATTCGAGCCCAGCAACGCCGTGCCCGGAACCGGGCCGAGTCCGGACAAGATGCTGCTCGGCCGGTGGTTCTCGTATCCCGATTCGCATCGGCACCGCATCGGCGCCAACTACAAGGAGCTGCCGGTCAACCGGCCACACGCGACCACCGTGCGGTCGTATTCGAAGGATGGCCACATGCGCCACGAGAATCCCGGAGACCCGGTGTATGTACCCAACTCCAAGGGCGGCCCGCATGCGGATCCAGCGGTGGCGGGCGAACCCATCGGCTGGTACAGCGACGGGGACATGGTGCGGCAGGCCTACACACTTCGCCAGGACGACGACGATTGGGGTCAGGCGGGCACGATGGTACGCGACGTTCTCGACGATGCGGCCCGCGGACGCTTGGTCGACAACATCGTCGGGCACCTACTCAACGGCGTGAGCGAACCTGTCCTGGCGAGAGTGTTCGAGTATTGGCGCAATGTGGACAAAGGCCTCGGCGACAAAGTCGCGCAGGGGGTGCGCGCCAAAAAGGATGAACTCGATCCCAAGGCCGCGGGACAAGACAACCCGTCGCGTCGATCCGCTCAAGAGAAGGCCTGAGGACTTCGTCAGATCGTGATCACCTACACCGAGACCCCTCACTCCGTCTGCACCGGGTCGATGCGCTTCTCGGGTGGTTCCACTGGTAGCTGATCCGCCAACCACACATGAATACGCCTGTCGCTCAGTATGGATTAAACGACAGGCATATTCGGATCTATCGCCACCCTCGGCCGACTGCTTAGAGGTTGTCTCATGTGGGGAGTTTCTTGAAGCAAGTGAGCGCGGCCGCGAGATGGAGGAATCCGGCAAAGTGCTCGGCGCGGCGTTCATAGCGGATGGTCAGGCGTCGGTAGCCGGTGAGCCAGGCGATGGTGCGTTCGATCTTCCACCGGTACCGGCCCAGCCGGTCGTTCCTCTCGATTCCGCGACGAGCGATGCGCGGGACAATGCCCTCTTCGCGCAGCCACCGGCGGTGCTTGTCGTAGTCGTAGCCCTTATCGGCGCGAAGCTTTCCGGGTTTGCGACGGCGCGGCCCACGTCGGGACTTCACCGCCGGGATCGCGCTGACCATCGGTTGCAGCAAGGTGCTGTCGTGGGTGTTCGCCGCGGACACATCGACGACCAGCGGGATTCCATTCGACTCGGACAGGACGTGGATCTTCGACCCCTTCTTGCCGCGATCGACCGGACTCGGCCCGGTCAGCGATCCCCTTTTTTCGCCCGCACGCTCGCGGCGTCCAGGATCGCTGCCGTCCAGTCGAGTTCACCGGCGCTACCGAGCCGGTCGAGCACCTCACGGTGCAGTCTCTCGAACACCCCTGCCGCCGCCCAGACGGTAAATCTTCGGTGCGCGGTAGGAACTGTGACCCCGAACGAGGGCGGCAGATGCCGCCACGCACATCCACTGGTCAGCACGTACACGATCGCGGTGAACACCGCCCGATCATCCACCGGCGCACTGCCACCTCCCTGCGGCCGTGCGGCGAATCGCGGAATCAACGGTTCGACGATCTCCCACAACGCATCCGGCACCAACCGCAGTGACAACCCATCTAACACGCGTCACATTATGCCCCACACGCCACTTCATCCACATGAGACACGCTCTTAGGCGGGCCGCCCCCTCATGAAGAATCGCGCGAGAAGGACTGGTATTGAATCGAGCGTGGTTGCACACTGGATAGATCGGCCTACGAGCGAACGAGAAGAGCATGCCCGTGTTCGTCGTTGAATACACCTACAGCCCCGAAACATCCTCCGGTCGTGATGATCACCGAACCGACCACCATGCGTGGCTCGCCGAATTGGTCCGCCGCAAAGTGGTCCTGTCATCGGGTCCCCTCGCCGACCATACCGGCGCCCAGTTCATCGTCGACGCCGCCGACGAAGACACCGTCACACGTCTGTTCACACACGATCCATTTGCTCAAGCAAACCTCGTAGCAAAGGTTCTCATCGGCACATGGAACCCCGTGGGTGAAATCCGCGCCTAGATGCTGATCCACGCCAGTGTCAGGATCGGGCATCGTCAGCGGAATTGACCGAACCGTGCACGGTATCTCTTGAAGGCTCGATGACCTCTGGTACTCGACGGTTCTCGTCGAACGGTCATAACCTCGACGCCGGGGATCCGTTGTGCGTAACTCGTCGTCTGAAATAGCCAGACCGCGGCACGGTCGCATTCGATAACAAGGCGCTCGTCTTGCCAGCGTGGCGGATGCACCACCGCCTGTGGTCACCCGCGGAATCGTTGCGCGATCAGCTCCCGCGGTAGCTGCTCGGGGCCCGGGTAGGCGACGATGACCCGGATGCCGTCCGGGTCGCAACCATCCACGAAGGTCACCCCACCGACCGTCTGCGTGTATGTGGCCGCGTCATATGTGCGTAGTCGCTCGGTGATCCGCGCCAACTCGTCCTCGGTGTCGGCGGCCCACATGACGTAGTGGACGCCGATAACGCTTACCCCGCGACGGGTCGATGCCCCCTTCTTCGCGTACATGTAGATCTGAAAGTTGTCCGGCGTCAGAAGGAGTGCTGCATCGGGCTCGCGCACAGCGACACGGCAGGCGAATACGTCGCAGTAGTACTTCACCGACCGATCCAACTCGGCCACTTGCATCACCGACGAGGCAACCTTGGCAGCGCACATTTTCATCTCCTACGCCCGGGCGGTCCATGATCTTCAACCGCTCACGGCGCGGGGTGGACCCGTCGCTCAGATCGGAACGCACGCATCCAATATTGTCCTCCGACACCATCGCGCCGCGCAATGCGGCAAGCGAATCGGGCCGATGACTAATCGTCCCACACTGTCCTGCAGATCGCCCCACTCCGTCTGCACCGTTGAGCCACCGGATCGGTCGTGGAGGTGGGGACATTCGGCCCTGGCAATTTGATGCGGACGGGCTATGGTGGCGGGCAAGGTCCGCGCTGCTGCTGCGGTGTCTGTGCTACGGCTGGCAACGCTGAAACAGGAGGACAGCTGTATGCCCGAGTCGCTGTATCAGCCCACCACGCCGGAGATTTCGGAGCGCCGCAAAACGCTCGCACCCGGGATTCACGAAGCCTTCGAGAATTTCAGTCGCTCCGTCTTCGCCGACGGTGCGCTGCCGGAGAAGACGAAACAGCTGATCGCGGTCGCGGTCGCCCATGTGACGCAGTGCCCCTACTGCATCACCGGGCACACCAAGCTCGCCCGCCGCACGGGCGCCGAACCGGAGGAAATCATGGAAGCCATCTGGGTCGCGGCGGAAATGCGGGCCGGTGGTGCGTTCGCGCACTCCACGCTGGCCCTGAACGCGATGAACCATAGTGGCCACACCACTACCGGGGAGCCCGAACCGTGAGCGGCAACAGTTTCGGTGCGCGCTCCACACTGACGGTCGCAGACCAGACGTACGGTATCTACCGGCTGGATGCGATCGAGACCGACGTCCAGCTTCCCTACAGTATGAAGGTGCTGTTGGAGAATTTGCTCCGCAACGAGGACGGCCGCCTGGTCACCCCCGGTCAGGTCTCGGCCCTGGCCTCGTGGTCACCGCGCAATCCCGGCCACACCGAGATCCAATTCACCCCGGCCCGGGTGCTGATGCAGGACTTCACCGGCGTGCCGTGTGTGGTCGACCTGGTGGCGATGCGGGACGCGATGACGGCGTTGGGCGGCGACCCGCGAACGATCAACCCGCTCATTCCCACCGAATTGGTCATCGATCACTCGGTGATCGCGGACGTCTTCGGTCGGCCCGACGCCTACCGGGTCAACGCCGACCTCGAGTTCTCCCGCAACAGGGAGCGCTATCAACTGTTGCGGTGGGCGCAGCATGCCTTCGACGATTTTCTGGTCGTGCCACCCGATACCGGCATCTGCCATCAGGTCAACCTCGAATACCTGGCCCGCGTGGTGTTCACACGGGACACACCGGACGGCCCCCTCGCCTACCCGGACACTCTCGTGGGCACCGACTCGCACACCCCGATGATCAACGGCCTCGGCGTGCTCGGTTGGGGAGTCGGCGGAATCGAGGCGGAGGCGGCCATGCTCGGCCAGCCGATGAGCATGCTCCTGCCGCAGGTCCTCGGGCTCAAACTCACCGGCGCCCTACCCGAGGGCACCACCGCCACCGACCTCGTCCTCACCATCGCCGAGTTGCTCCGCAAGACCGGTGTCGTCGGCAAATTCGTGGAGTTCTACGGCCCTGGCGTCGCCAACGTCCCGTTGGCCAACCGGGCGACCCTGGGAAACATGAGCCCCGAATACGGTTCGACCTGCGCCATCTTCCCCATCGACGACGAGACCCTCCACTATCTGCGTCTGACCGGGCGACCCGAGCAGCAGATCCGACTCGTCGAGGCCTATGCCAAAGAACAAGGAATGTGGCACGACCCCGATCAGGAACCGGCCTACAGCCACACCGTCGAGCTCGACCTCGCCACCGTCGAGCCCTCCATCGCGGGCCCGAAACGACCCCAGGACCGCATCCCGCTGGCCAGCGCGTCGCACGCCGTCGGGTCCTTGCTGGCGGGCCAACCACTGCCGACTGCGCTGGAAGCCGGCCTCGACGAGGCATCCGACGAGTCATTCCCCGCCAGCGATCCGATCGCGATCGACCACGACCGCGCCTCGGACGGACCGGCGGCACCGTGCCGGTGCGGGAAGAGCCATGAATGGCCCTCCGACCCGGTGGAGGTGGTCCTCGACGGCGAGGTGCACAGTGTCGATCACGGGCACGTGGTCATCGCCGCCATCACCTCGTGCACCAACACCTCGAACCCGTCGGTGATGATCGGCGCGGGCCTGCTGGCGAAGAAGGCCGTGCAGGCGGGCCTGACCCGCAAACCGTGGGTGAAGACGTCGCTGGCCCCGGGATCGCGTGTGGTCACCGACTACTACGAACGGGCCGGTCTGACCCCCTATCTGGAACGGCTCGGCTTCGGACTCGTTGGCTACGGCTGTACCACCTGCATCGGTAATTCCGGTCCGCTGATCCCCCAGGTCAGCGACGCGGTCACCGGACACGATCTGACCGCCTGCGCGGTGCTGTCCGGGAACCGCAACTTCGAGGGCCGCATCCACGCCGAGTGCAAGATGAACTTCCTCACCTCCCCGCCGCTGGTCATCACCTACGCACTCGCCGGGACCATGCTCGCCGATGTGCGCCGTGACCCGCTCGGGACCGGGTCGGACGGGCAGCCGGTGTACTTGCGTGACATCTGGCCGAGCACCGAGGAGGTCAAGGCAGTCATCGACGAATGCCTGCAGTCGCAGATGTTCACCGACGGCTACTCGAATGTTTTTGCCGGTGACGACAACTGGCGCGGTCTCGATGTCGCCTCCGGCGAGATCTTCGAATGGCACGAGGACTCCACCTATGTGCGGCAGCCACCGTACTTCGACGGCATGCAGCCCGAACCGCAACCGATCTCCGACATCACCGGCGCCCGGGTGTTGGTCATGTTGGGGGATTCGGTGACCACCGACCACATCTCACCCGCGGGCACGATCCGCCGCGACAGCCCGGCCGGTATCTACCTGCGCGAGCATGGTGTCGAACCGCCCGACTTCAATTCCTACGGATCCCGGCGCGGCAACCACGAGGTGATGATCCGCGGTACCTTCGCCAACATCCGCCTGCGGAATCTGCTGGCCCCGGGCACGGAGGGCGGCGTCACCCGCCACCTCCCCCGCGGGGAGGAGATGAGCATCTTCGACGCCGCGAACGCCTACGCCGCCGAGGGCACTGCGCTGATCATCCTCGCCGGCGCCGAATACGGATCTGGGTCCTCGCGCGACTGGGCGGCTAAGGGAACACTGCTCCTCGGGGTCAAAGCGGTCCTCGCGACGTCGTTCGAACGCATCCACCGCTCCAACCTGATCGGCATGGGGGTGCTGCCCCTGCAGTTCCCGCCCGGTCGCACCCGCGAAAGCCTCGGGCTGACCGGTGAAGAGGAATACTCGATCACCGGACTCGAAGGCGGCGACCCGGGCGCGGACTTCCCTACCGAGGTCACCGTCCGAGCCGACCACCATGGTCAAGTACAGGAATTTCCGGCCACGGTGCGGATCGATACCCCCGCGGAGGCGGGATACTTCCGGCACGGCGGGATACTGCAATATGTGCTGCGACAGCTCCTCGTCACCTGAGCGGCTCGCCATAGAGCACCCATGCGGAAACAGCGTCTCTCGAACAGCCCCCGCTCCTCCGCCTCCGTCACCGTCCGGTGGAGTGAACGGTGCCAGGCCGCCCACGTGCATCGGATGCTCGCGGGACTCACCCCACAGCATCAGTGAGTCGGTCAGGGAAGCAGCAGGGTGACACCTTTTCGTTCCCCGACCAGGGCCGGAGACCCCTGTTCAAGGCCTGGCGGTGCAGAACTCGTGCGGCTACCGCATTACTGCCTTGCGGTTGAACAGCAACGCGCGTTTGACTTCGGTGATCGCTTGCGTCACCTTGATTCCGCGCGGACAAGCGTCGGTGCAATTGAAGGTGGTGCGGCAACGCCAGACGCCGTCGATGCCGCCCCAGAATGTCCATCCGCTCCCCGGCGCCTTCGTCGCGGCTGTCGAAAATGAAGCGATGGGCGTTGACGATGGCGGCCGGCCCGAAATAGCTACCATCCGCCCAATACACCGGGCACGACTCGGTACAGCACGCGCACAGGATGCACTTGGTGGTGTCGTCGTACCGGGCACGATCGGCCTGGGATTGGGTCCGCTCGCGGGTGGGCTCCTGACCCGATGTCATCAGGAACGGTTTGATCTGGCGGTACGCCGAGAAGAACGGCTCCATGTCGACGACGAGATCTTTCTCGACCGGGAGTCCCTTGAGGGGTGCGATCGTGACGGTGGTGTTCTTACCGTCTTTGTTCGGCATGTCGCGCATGAGCACCTTGCACGCGAGCCGGTTGACTCCGTTGATGACCATCGCATCCGATCCGCACACGCCGTGCGCGCACGAGCGGCGGAAGGTCAGGGTCCCGTCGAGATACCCCTTGACGTAGGTGAGCAGGTTGAGCAACCGATCGGTGGGCAGGCACGGAACCTCGAAGCTGACCCATCCGGCCTTGCCCGGGTCCTCGGGGTTGAAACGGCGAATCTTCAACGTGACCATCACGGCGCCTTCGGGGACCGGCGGTAGCGCGACGAAACCCGGGCCCTCGTTGTTCATGGTGACAGACATGGTTATCGACTCCAACCTCGTCAATTGCGTTTTCGGGGAGCTCGTCTCGGATTGTCCACAGGTTAGCTCAGTGGTCGGTTGTCGGATCGGAAAATCGGTCCGGACCCTCTCTCGCGCCGGGGGCCGCGTGATGTGCGGACGCGACACCCCTCCTAACGAGGGCCACGAGCACCGACAGTCCGTGCACGAGCATCCCGAGGGACATCGTGGCGTGGCCGGCGAAGGCGCCTGCCGGCACCACGACACGGTTGCGGGCGCGACACCGATGTTCTGCCGCATCACGGCCACGGTGCGCTCGCCAGGTGGATCGACTCGGGCAGCTTCAGCAGGTTCTCACCCATCAGTGCGGTGTCCGCGGTCTTCACCGCCACCGCCACAGTGCACCGCGGGTTTGTCATTCGTTGTGGGCACCGTCATTTCGTGAAATGATCGATCTATGGGCCCGATCGAGTTGGTGCGAGCCTATGACGCTCGCGGCACCAAGAAGACATCGCCAACCTTCTTGGTAGATCGACTGTGGCCACGGGGCATCGCGAAAGCGGACCTCGACTGCGACGCCTGGATCAAGGAGGTGGCACCCAGCACGCAGCTGCGGACCTGGTTCGGCCACCAGGCGGATCGCTTTCCGGAGTTCCGCACCCGCTACCTTCAGGAACTCGACACCAATCGCGCTGCCGCCCAACCGATCGTCGAGGCGGCGCGTAACGGGACTGTGGTGCTGCTGTATTCGGCGAAGGACCTCGAGCACAACCAAGCCGTGGTCTTGCGCGAGTGGATCTCGAATCAGTTCTGACATCACCGTAGGACGGCCTGAATACTCATCGCATCCATGAACCCTCGGCCTTGCACCTCGAGCCGTGCCGGTCGGCCGCGGTCAGAACGGGGCCGTGGTCCGCGGGCAGTTGTGGGTCGGTCGCAGGCCAGTGCGGGCAGTCAGACCCCAAGGCCCGCAGGGCGACATCCTGGAAACCCGGAAGACGCGGGGTGACGGTCCTGCCCCCTACCCGTAAGTCCCGCCGCAACAGAGGTCACCGTGGTGTCGGGGTGAACCACCGCTCCCGACACCGCCCGCGGCCCAGGCCCCCCGAACGGAACCGGCGGGCACCGCTCTGGAACCTGCAGGGTCTATTGGCCCTATCCGAATCGTGATTGCTCGAGGGCGAATCCGCGGGCGTCGACGGGCCTGTGTTGTGTGTGCCGGGTCGACGGTTCGTCGTTTACGTTGGCAGGAGTGGTTGTGGTTGTAGGTTCGGCTGTTCGCGTCGGAACATGGGCGGTGTGCGGTGTCGCTCGTTCCAGAAAGCGGAGCAACTCGACCGGGAACGGCAGCACGAGGGTCGAATTCTTCTCGGCCGCGACTTCCACGACGGTTTGCAGGAGCCGCAGTTGCAGGGCGGCGGGATGTTCGGTCATGGTCTCGGCGGCCTGGGCCAGTTTCGCCGAGGCTTGCAGTTCGCCGTCTGCGGTGATGATGCGGGCCCGCCGTTCACGTTCGGCCTCGGCCTGGCGCGACATCGACCGCTTCATCGAATCGGGGAGGACCACATCCTTGATCTCCACCCGGTCGATCTGCACACCCCACCCCAGCGCGGGGCTGTCGATCATCAGCTCCAAGCCCTGGTTGAGGCCCTCCCGGTTGGACAGCAGGTCGTCGAGTTCGCTCTTGCCGATGATCGACCGCAGCGACGTCTGTGCGACCTGACCGATCGCGGAGACGTAGTCCTGCACGTCCACTGCCACTCGCACCGGATCGGCGACGTTGAAATAGACGACCGCATCCACCCTGACGGTCACGTTGTCGCGGGTGATGCCGTCCTGGGCGGGCACCGGCATCGTGATGATCTGCATGTTCACCTTCTCGAGCCGGTCGGCGATCGGGATCAGCAACATCAGGCCCGGTGCGCGGACGGCGGGCTGGACGCGTCCGAACCGAAACACGACGCCGCGTTCGAACTGTTTGACGACGCGAATGCTCGAGCTCAGGCCGAGCAGGCCGAGTCCGACCAAGACGGCCACCGCATAGAGAATCATGGTGTTCTCCCATCCGCCCGTGGCCTCTACCGATACCCGGTCACCACGGGCTTGCTGCCAATCGATGAATTAACCCACGTCCCCGCGTTGACGGCTCCTCGGAGCAGCGCCTCGATTCGTAGAGGCGCCCAAACCTGCGCGAGGCGTTGGATTTCCGAGTTCGCCAATCAGTTCGGTGCCGGCACCTCGCGGGGCGGCCACGGTATGAGCACAGCACCGGACGCGGTCGACGGATCGAGGATCCGGACGGTGTCGGTATTGACCGGAATCGCGCTCGCGGAATGGGAACCGCCGACGGCCAGACGGTTGCGTGCAGGCACCGCCCGTGTTGTACGTGGCGTCGGTGAACTCTTCCGGACGGTGATCTCGGCGTCGTTGAAAACGCGGGGCCCCCGCAGTGCAAACATGCCGAACGTCACCGCGAGCACCAGCACTCTCAGCCGGACCCGCACACTGCGATCGTATGGTGGGCGCGGTGTGACGCCGTGAAACACTCGGACCAGCGTCGGGCTGCTTGCGAGTAGCCGTTGTTCGATCTCGCACAGAGCATTTCGTTCATCGTCGCTGAGCACAGCGCACCTCCCGGACTCCCCCGGCGAGGTCTTGGTGCCGGGACGACCACTTTTTATATCGTATCACGATAAAAATGTTTCGCCAGTAGCACGGGAAGGCGCGGCGTCGGCCACCCGGTTGACTGCGCTCCTCGCCGGTGGTTCGGTAGTGGACCTTCTTCGTGCGCGAAGGCACTCGCGCCCAACCACATATCCGGTCCCATCGCTCGATCCGTATGCGACTTTCGCGAAAATCACGGTCGACATCCGGCACCGCGGTAAGCCCGGCCCCTGCCGGACACGAAGGTGATTGCGCGCCAGTAAAGGTGGGGATGCCGCCGCTACCCCCTTTTCTAGCAACGGTCGGGGATTGGTGCGGTCGGTGATGTCGCCGCATGGGCGCCGGTCCCGCACCGCGCGAATAGGGGTTGCGGTAGAACTCGCCGGGAATCGGGCGGATATGCCTGGGTGGGCTTTTCGAGCTGTACTTCTCGTTCAGTACCGGGAGTAGTGCTGTCCAGTCGCCGGTTCGCCAGCGCAGATGCACTTTCGGCCGAGGTTTCGGTCCGAGGTCGCGGCGCAAAACCGAATACCGAGCGCATCGTGGGAATCCGGGCTGTGCGGACATGCCGTGCAGTACGGCGTTGATTCCAGTGCCCGTTCAAGGCTCGACACATTGGTCGCGTTCGACGCCATGGCGGCGCTCCAGTTCTCGGCCCTGCGATCGGGCCGGTTCGGGCGCCGAGGACGACATGGCTTGACCGCGCATGTTCGGGCCCTCGGCACCCTCAAGGCTACACGTGCCCGCCGGCCCCTGTGGCTCCGCGGGTGAACGACCCTCTCCCGGAACCTATTGCGATGACGCGTCGAGGGTTCACAACGTCCCGACGACCCTTCCTCGGCCCTCGGCGATCCTGTCGCAATTGCACCCGAACGAGTCCTCGATGCTTTCGTTGCGGAATCGTCCGCCCGTGCTCATCGCTCCGCTGCACGGGGCAGTGCGGGTGCTGATGCATGATGTGTTCCTGTGCGTCCTTCTTCTGAGGGAATCGGAAATCGTCTGCGCTGGAATCACGACCGCCAATCGGCGATACTTTGTCGACATTGCCGCGTCGGTGGCCGATCGCACGGCGGGGCGTTACGCACTCGTCGCCGTGGCATCGACGTCGGCGCTGTCTCCAAGGACTCGTCGCACGATGTCGGGCAATGCCCCGTTCAGGCGTGATGACCACGAGAACATCCCTGGTGTATCGTATGACGATATATAGTGCGGCGGTTCTGACGACTGAAGGGGCGAGGTGCCGTGACTGCAGAGGAGCACGTGGAGTCGGAGCCGTTGACGAAGCGGGATTTCGAGGCACTGGCACGTTTCCGCTTCGGTATCCGCCGCTATGTGCGCTTCAGTGAGGATACGGTCCGTGACCATGGCCTCACCCCGCAGCACTACCAGCTGCTGCTCGCACTCAAGGGATTTCCCGGCCGCGAATGGGCCACCATGCGAGAGTTGGCCGACCGCCTGCAGCTGCGTCATCACAGCGTGGTGGAGCTGGTCGACCGGGCGCAGAAGCAGGGTCTCGTGGAGCGCGCGCCGCACCCGTCCGACGCGCGGGCGGTACGGGTGGAGTTGACCGAGCACGGGCAGCTGATCCTGGCACGTCTGAGTGCGATGCACCGCGACGAATTGCTGCGCCTCGGACCCGCCCTCGAGTTACCCATCTGGGACGACCCTCCCCAGGATCGGTGACGTCGCGTCCGTTCGTCGACCGCCCGGGGCCGTGATCGGTCGCCCGCACATCAATCCCGGTTCCCATCAGCTGCCGGTCGGCGAAGATGCGATTGCCCGAGGGTCGGTAGGCACCGGGCGAGGAGCTGGTGCAGGCGGATCCCGGACATTGGGGACGTCGCGCTCGTGGGCGCAGGTTCTGCGGTAGGTGGTGCGAAGTAGCCGGCCTCGGCGGGACTCGGGCGAACAGCACAGACTCCGGCGATGCCGTCAAAACCTTGACGAGTCGGCGTTTGTCCAGTCGCGGAGCCAACTTGTCGGGGGGTCCTCTGTGAGCAGGTCGCCTGGTTGCAGCCACTCGTGTAGGTCCGCGTAGGTCATCGTGCGGTGCCCCTGGATGCGCCGGTTGAGCATCGACGGATCGAGGTCGCAGAAGTCGTCCAGCCCCATCGATGCCAGGATTTGTTGGGCGCTCGCGACGGTGGATCTCTGGAGGTTGTACACCCGGGTGGTCTTGTCCGGAACATTCAGTGCGCGGGCCCGGCGGGCGTCCTGGGTAGTGACACCGACGGGGCACCGGTTGGTGTGGCAGCGTTGGGCCTGGATGCAGCCGACCGCGAACATCATCGCGCGGGCGGCGAGGGTGAAGTCCGCTCCCTGGATCAGGCGTTTGATGATGTCGATTCCGTTGGCGACCTTGCCCGAGGCGCCGATCTTGATCCGGTCCCGCAGCCCGGTGCCCACCAACGCGTTGTGCACCAGCATCAGGCCTTCGGTGAGTGGCATCCCGACGTGGTCCTCGAATTCGAGTGGGGCAGCCCCGGTTCCGCCCTCAGATCCGTCGACGATGATGAAGTCCGGGGTGATGCCGGTCTCGATCATGGCCTTGCAGATGGCGAGGAATTCCGTGCGGGAACCGACGCACAGTTTGAAGCCGATCGGCTTTCCGCCGGACAGTGCACGAAGTGTGGTGATGAAGTCGATGAGCTCGAGCGGTGTGCAGAACGCGCTGTGGGAGGGCGGCGAGATCACGCTCTGCCCGACCGGCACCCCCCGGGTTCGGGCGATCTCGGGGCTGACTTTCGCGGCGGGCAGTACGCCGCCGAGCCCTGGTTTCGCCCCTTGGGAGAGCTTGATGGAGATGCATTTGACCTGCGGAAGGGCGGCCTTGGCGGCGAACTCGCCGGGATCGAAGTGCCCGTCGGCGTCGCGGCAGCCGAAGTAGCCGGAACCGATCTCCCAGATCAGGTCGCCGCCATGCTCGAGGTGGTAAGGACTGATACCGCCCTCGCCGGTGTCGTGGGCGAACCCGCCGCGTGCCGCGCCCCCGTTGAGCGCCTCGATGGCGTTGCCCGACAGGGCGCCGAAGCTCATCGCCGAGACGTTGTACAAGGCGATGTCGTACCCCATGGTGCACTGTGGACCGCCGATCCGAACATGTGGTGTGTCATCGGAGGCCGGATGCGCGCGCAACGAGTGGGTGACGAACTCGTATCCGGTGGCGGTGACGTCCCGTTCGGTTCCGAACGGTTCCACGTCCTTGGTGCCCTTGGCGCGTTCGTACACCGTGGTGCGGGTGTCGCGGTCGAACGGTGTTCCGTCCGTGGATCGTTCGATGAAGTATTGTTGGATCTCGGGGCGTATCCTCTCGAGCATGAACCGGGCGTGGCCGATCACCGGATAGTTCCGCAGCACACTGTGCCTACGCTGCAGCAGATCCCAGGCGCCGACCATGGCGATCGCCGCCACGATCACCGTGACGAGCAGCCACCACGCCGAGACGAAGAAGACCAGCGGCAGCGACGCCGACCCCAGCACCCAGGCGCCCGCGATGACCAGCCACCGGATCATGGGAATCCCTCCCGGCGCGTGGTCGCGGACGCACCCACCCTCCGTTGCGGCCCCCGCGCACCCGATCGAGCAGGTCCGGGCGAACAGGAAGCGCCATCGGTAAATCCAGGAAACCCCGACGAGTTCGAACAGGGCCGACACCACCACCACTGGGGCGGGGGCGGTGTCTCGGGGGTTCGGGACCGTGCCTGCCGGGGCATGAGCGTCACCGCGCACCTCCGGGCACCCGATCGGCCAGGTACCTCAAGAGCTCGTCCGGGTCGGCCAGTTTCGCCGGGTCGACCCGCTCACCGGAGCGCACCAGCGCATCGATGGCATCGGTGACACCCCAGGTGTTGACGTTCATGCCGGCCAGCACCCGCCCGTCCTGCATCCAGAAGGCGATGAACTCGCCGGCGGCGACGTCGCCGCGGAACACGACCGAGTCGTAACTACCGTGCGGGACGTAGCCGGAATACTCCATCCCGCTGTCGTACTGATCGGAGAAGAAGTAGGGCACCTGGTCATAGGCGGTGACCCGGCCGATCATGTTCTCCGCCGCCACCGGTCCCTGGTTGAGGGCGGCCGACCAGTGCTCGAGGCGCAGATGAGTTCCCAACAGCGGGTAAAAGGTGTTGGCGACGTCCCCGGCGGCGAACACGTCGGGGTCGGTCGTGGCCAGGTGTTCGTCGACGACGATCCCGTTGTCGACCGCCAGCCCGGCCGTCTCGGCCAGTGCGGTGTTGGGCACGATGCCCACCCCCACGACGATCGCGTCCGCCTCGACCACCGTGCCATCGGTGAGGCGGATTCCGGTGGCCCGGTTGTCCTCACCGACGATCTCGCGCACCCCGGAGTTCAGGCGCAACTCCACACCGTGGTCGCGGTGCAGGGCGGCGTAGGTTTCGGCGACCTCGGCGCCGAGCACCGCCAGCAACGGCAACTTCGATCTCCCCACCACCGTGACTGCGCAGCCCGCCGCTCGGGCGGCGGCCGCGGTCTCCAAACCGATCCACCCCGCCCCGACGATCACCACCCGGTCCGCCGCGGCGAACGCGGCCTTCATTGTCTCGCAGTCGGTGACCCGGCGCAGGTAGTGCACCCCGCCCAGATCGGCGCCGGGCACCTGCAGCCGGCGGGGCGACGAACCGGTGGTCAACAGCACCTTGTCGTATCCGAGCCGCTCGACGCCGTCGATGACCACCTCGTGTTCGGTCCGGTCGAGGGCGGTGACCGGGGTCCCCACCCGCAACTCGATGTCGTGGTCGGTGTACCACCCTGCCGGGTGAAGGTAGATCTTCTCCCGCTCGGTGGTGCCTTGGAGGTAGGCCTTCGACAGTGGGGGTCGGTCGTAGGGGCGGTCGGTCTCGTCGCCGATGAGAACGATCCGTCCGTCGAACCCGCCGGTGCGCAGCGCCTCAGCGGCCTTCGCACCGGCCAGTCCGGCGCCCACGATGACGAATGTCTGCTCTGCAGTGGCCATGTCATGTCCTTCTCTGATGCGAGGTGTTTCAGGTGCGAGGACCGATCTCATGCGTTGCGGTTCAGGTCGCGGTGTCCTGTTCACCGCGCGCCGTCCGTATCGCGCGCCCGGTCGGGTCGGGTCGGCCGGCCGTGCCGGTCATCGTTGCGCCAACTGGTGGGCTTTGGCACGGAGTTCGGTGAGCAGATCGGCGAACGACCGGTGAAAGGCGGCGACACCCTGGTCTTCGAGGGTGCGGCCGACGTCGTCCATGTCGACGCCCACCGCGGCGAGCTCGCCGAGGACGGCGGCCGCGCCGGCGGGGTCGGTGTCGATGGAGCGCGTGAGGGTGCCGTGATCCTCGAATGCCGTGATGGTGGCCTCGGGCAGCGTGTTGACGGTGTCCGGACCGATGAGACTGTCGACGTAGCGGGTGTCCGGGTAGTCGGGGTTCTTGGTCGAGGTCGATGCCCACAGTGGCCGTTGCACCCGGGCGCCGCGGGCGGCGAGTGCCTCCCACCGCGGACCGGTGAAGCGGTCCCGGAAGATCCGGTAGGCGAGGCGGGCCTGGGCGATCGCCGCCCGACCCCGCAACCCTGGGGCCTCGGGGTCGCCGCTGTGCTCGAGTCGTCGATCGACCTCCGTGTCGACGCGGCTGACGAAGAACGATGCGACGCTGCGCACCGCGGCCAGTTCCCCGCCCCGTGCCGCCAGCGCCTCCAGACCCTGCAGGTACGCCTCGATCACCTGTTCGTAGCGGGCGAGGGAGAAGATCAAGGTGATGTTGATGCTGACGCCCTTGCCGATCATGTCCGCGATCGCCGGTATTCCCTCCGCGGTCGCGGGGATCTTCACGAACACGTTCGGTCGGGCGATCCGTTCGTGCAGTCGCCCGGCCGCGGCGATCGTGGCGTCGGTGTCCCGTGCCAGTTCCGGGGCGACCTCGATCGAGACGAACCCATCGGTGCCGCCCGAGGTGTCGTAGACGGGCCGCAATATCGCGGCTGCGTCGACGACATCGGCCGCGGCGAGCTCCCAATACGCGTCCTCGACCGCGAGTCCCTCGGCGATGAGCGCCGCGAACTGTGCGTCGTAGGCATCGGAGCCGGCGATGGCCCGCGCGAAGATGGTGGGGTTGGCCGTCACCCCCCGGATCCCGGCGGCCACGAACCCGGCGAGGGTGCCATCGCGCAGGTAGGGGCGGGTGAGGTTGTCCAACCAGGGGCTTTGTCCCTGCTCGCGGTACAGGCGATGCAACCGGCTCGCCGTTACCCCTTCCGGTGGGGGTGGGAATCTGTTCATCGTCGTGCCTCTCGCCGTTCGGGCGTCTCATCCACGCCCACTTGGCTCCCCGCTCTGCCGGTGTGTGCACCGTGTCACTGCCGGTCGGTCGGTGGTGGTTCTCGTGTGGTGAGAAACTTCGATGGATCGCTGCCCGCCCGGGCCCCGGCGGTGAACCACGCCGCGAATCCCTGGGGATCGCGGCGCTCGATCTCGTCGAGGTACTGCTGGCGGATCCGGGCAAGTCGCAGTCGGTCGGTGACCGACCTGGCGTTCTGCAGCTCCGCGAAGCTGGTGCGCCAGCCGCGGCACAACGCATCGCCGGACAATTCCGCACAGCTCGGCGGCGGTGCCGGCGGGGAACCCGGAGCGCTCGCCTCGTCCGGATCACACAGAGCCGAGGGCTGCGGGGAGAGTAACTGCGCCAACGGCGGCCAGCTTCGGAGCCGCCGCGCCACCGGCCGGGCGGTGACCGTCAGCACGAGCACCAGCGGCACGGCCGCAGCGCCGGACAGTGCGATCAGGCCGACAATGCCGATCAGGGCCGCGCCCGCGGTGGCGGCGTTGAGTGCGGCGGTCGGCAGCGATGAACGCGGCGTGGCGGTGGCGGACCTGTCGGCCACCATCGCGGTCAGGCCGCCGCCGGTCAGTGCCGCGGCGAATGCCGCGGACACGAGGACGTCGGGGTGGACGGTGAAGATCGCGACCGCGAAGCCGACCAACCCCAGTGGCACGGTCACCACCCACCAGAGGATTCGGTAGACACCCATGGGATGTGATCCCTTGCAGAGATATGGCTTTGAGCGATGCGGACCGCCCTGGACCCACTGTGTCACCGAAAAGAAGATGACGAGCGGTGAGCGTCATGGGTCCCCGATTCGGGGGTTTCCAGATGCGGTCCCGATGGTTCGCGGTGTGATGCGCGACGAGCGCTTCCTGGCATGCGGCGGGTGCATGGAGGTTCGCGGTCCGCGATGCGCCGGAATGCCGGGTCGGTTGCGCGGGTCCTTCGATCGACGCGCGAGCCGATCCGGCGCCTCGCCCCTGCCGGTTCGTGTCCGTCAGGGACGGGCGGTGGTGCCCGGGGGCGAGTGTGCGTGTGCGGACGCTGCGTGGTGGACCACGACACAGCACCGGTCCGGTCGCGGGTCCAGTTCTGCGTGCGCGTCGTGTTGGGTGCTCCCGGCGATCGCGCCCTCGACGAGGCGTAAGTTCAACCCGCACACCACGTCCAGGTGGTCACGGGCGACATGGTGAAAGGGGCAGTTGCGTAGGTCGATACGGCCGTCGTCGGCGACCTGGGGCAGGTATCCGCAGCCGCGGAGCGCCGCCAGGAGATCTCCCCCGGTGTCGGCGACGGCCCGCTTGCCGGCGTCGAGCGCGGCCTCGTTCACCGCCGCCCGCACGGTTCCGCTGGTGTCCTGTTCGACCGAGGAGACGAGCAACCGGGCGAGCAGTTCATAGTCCCGGGGCGGCACGCTGACGGTCATTTCCGTCGTGGCCCGGGTGTAGAGCTTCGCCGGGCGGCCGGCACCGGGTCCGCCGCGGCCGGCCGGCCGCTGGTAACTGACCGTCACCAGGTCGGCATCGGCCAGCTTGTCGAGGTGGTAGGCCGCGAGGGTCCGGCCGACGTCGACGGCGGCGGCCGCCTGCTCCCGCGAGACCGGTGCGTCGCTTTCGGTCACGTAGTCATACAGCCTGCGCCGCAACGGATCATCGAGGTTGCTCAACGCCGCCAGCACCGCCGGCGCAGCGGATCGCGGAGTGGACATACCCCGACTGTAACACCAAAAAGTATTGACAAATAGGTGCGGAGGGAAGATTCTAAAAATGAGTCCTATTACTTTTACAAAGGGGTTTCTGATGACTACTCCCACGCCCGACTCGGCGGCGACCGCACCCACACCCGGCACAGCCCTGCAACGCGCTCGCAGTGACCCCGCCTACGGCGCGTTCCTGTTGCTGCGGATCGGATTCACCGTGCTCCCGATCGTGATGGGCATCGACAAGTTCACGAACGTGCTCACCACCTGGGAGGACTACCTGGCGCCGTGGATCGTCGACCTCAGCCCGTTCAGCGCGCACCAGACCATGCTGGTCGTCGGAGTGATCGAAATCGTCGCCGGCATCGCCGTCGCGATCAAACCACGCTATGCGGCCTACATCGTCGCCGCCTGGCTCGCCGGAATCGTGATCAACCTGCTGAGCTACCCCGGCTTCTACGACATCGCACTGCGTGACTTCGGACTGATGCTCGCCGCCCTCACCCTCGGCCGGTTGGCCTACGTGTACGACCCGGCCTGGCACCGGCGGACCGCACTCGCCCCGAAACTCAGTGCCGCCTAGCCGACACCGACGTGCGTCCCCTCGTTCCGGGGCGCGCGACGTCGACACCCTCATCATTTCGTCCACCCGCCCGAGGCCGCTGCGCTTCGCCGGGTGGACGCCGCACCACCACCACTGCGGAAGGAACCCGGCATGCCGTCGACCGCGACACTCCACGTTCTCCATCAGGCACCAGGACGAGACCTGGCTGCGGCCGAAGAGGCGGCAGCGGCGTTCCTGGAGGCACTCGGGATCGACCTGGACTCGGAAAGCCTGCGCGAGACGCCCCGCCGCATGGCCCACGGCTACGCCGAACTGTTCACCCCCGCGCCTTCGATCTGACCACCTTCCCCAACGACGAGGACTACGACGAACTCGTCCTGGTCCGCAACGTCCCGCTGCGATCGGTGTGTGAGCATCATCTGCTGCCGTTCGCCGGTACCGTGCACATCGGGTATCTGCCCGGCGAGCGCATCATCGGATTGTCCAAGCTCGCCCGCGTGGCAGAGCATTTCGCCTGTCGCCCCCAAGTTCAGGAACGGCTCACCAAGCAGATCGCGGGCTGGCTCGACGAACACCTGCATCCTCGGGGTGTCGGGGTGGTCATCGAGGCCGAGCACAGTTGCATGACCCTGCGCGGGGTGCAATCGGTGGGATCGGCCACCGTCACCTCCGCTCTGTTGGGAGCGTTGCGCGATGATCCTCGTTCGCGCCAGGAATTCTTCGCCCTCGCCGGCGTCCGCGCCTGACCGGGTGGGTGGACGACCGACGGCCCGTCATTGCTTCGGCCGGGCGGCACGCCGAGCGCTGCGCCGCTCCGCGTTGCGGTCTCGGCCCGGTGCCGGGCCGGAGCGGACGTCGGGCACGAGTGCGGGCCACCGGGGCTGCCGATCAGGACCTCGCCCGGGGGCGGTCCCAGACCACCTGGCCGTCGGCCCGCACCCGAGCGCCGTCCGCCGGGAGGTGCGGGGTGCGCCGGCCGTCGTGCATGAGGTGCTCGACGCGCACCCCGCGCCGCAGGACTGCGACGTCGGCGACGAGCCGGCGGTGGCACCGCCACCACACGCTCTCACTGCACATCATCGCCGTTTTCTGCCGCGCCGCCCGATCCAACAGCTCGGTCAGTGCCGCGGCGAACTCGGTGGTGCGGGTGTGTGCGGCATAGGCGGCGAACTGATCGACCTGCCACCACGGGTCCTCACGCGGCTCGCCGGGCGGCAGGCGGCGGCGACCGCCGAGTCGCGGCTCCCAGCGATAGCCGATCCCGGCGGCCGGCAACCAGTGCGTCATCATCTCGCTGCCGACATCGGGGTTGCGGCGACTGCCGGGATACCGGCGAATGTCGACCACCGCGTCGACGCCGGCCGCGGTCAGCAGCGTGGTCAGCTCCTCCCGACCGAGCCGGCCGTGCCCGACGGACAGCAACATCGCCTCACCACCTCCGCCTGCCGGAGACCACACCGCCCCCATGTGCGATCGAGGTCGGCGCCGGGCATACCGGCCGGCTAGCGTCGCGCCAGGTGGGCGACGCAGGTCTGGGGTGTTTCCCACGGGATGAGCCGATTGTCGGTTTCCGGTGCGCCGAGCCGGTCGAGGACGCCGCGCATCAGTCCGAGATGCAGCGCGCACACGACGTTCGGGCTCTGCCGGGCGACCGACTCGAACGGGCAGGCATGCAACCGGATTCGCATTTCCTCGGATGTGGACTCGAGTTCGGGGTCGAATCCCATCTCCGCGAACAGGGTGGTGAGGGTGCTCGCGGCGTCCTCGATCGATCGGGGTGCCCCAGGGGTGCCGGTGAGGTCGTCGAGTGCCCACGCCCGGCCGGCCGCCTCCGCCCGGCCCACGGGGTCGCCGCCGTCGGCACCGGCCCAGTGCGCCGCCAACACCCGAGCCAACCCCTGGTATCCGGAATCGGCGTGCCCCGGTTCGAGGGGGGCCAGCGCCCGGTAGAGCCGACGCGGGCGGCCGCGCGCCGGATTCCGCTCGGGTTCGGCCGAGACCAATCCGGCGCCGGTCAACGCGTCGAGGTGGAAGCGAACCGTGGTCACGTGCAGCTCGCACAGCGCCGCCAGTTCCCCGACGGTCATCGGCGTCGGACTGGCCCGCAAAGCGTCCAGCAGCTGGACCCGCCTGCGCGAGGCCAACACCGCGTGCGTCCCGGCGCGTCCGGCACCGGTTCCTTTTCGTATCGCCATACTGTATGACTTTAGAGGAAGGGATTCCTCTAAAAAAGGGTTAGCTTCCCGGAGGTGGCCATGACCTATGTGATCGCAGAGCCGTGCATCGATGTGATGGACCGGGCCTGCGTCGAGGAATGCCCGGTGGACTGCATCTACGAGGGCGGCCGGTCGCTGTACATCCACCCCGACGAATGCATCGACTGCGGCGCATGCGAGCCGGTCTGCCCGGTGGAGGCCATCTACTACGAGGACGACCTGCCCGCCCGATGGGAGGCGTTCACCGACGACAACGCCCGGTTCTTCCACCGCCCGCTCCCCGGCGCGAGTGCCGCACTGGGGATGCCGGGAGGGGCGAACAAGCTCGGTCCGCTCGCCGCCGACACCGAATTGGTCAGTGGGCATCCACATTCGGACCCCACCGCTACCGGCGAGGGGTCCCCCTGCGGCGGCGGCGCATCGTGACTCCCCTCACCGTGGACGTCGTCCCCGTCCGCCCGTACCCACAACGGCGCGGGATCAAGGGGACGTTCCTCTACCAGGCCGCCACCACCACCGACCCCAAGATGCTGGGTCTGATGTACATGGTCACCTCGTTCGTGTTCTTCATGGTCGGCGGGTGGATGGCCCTGCTGATCCGCACCGAACTCGCGGTCCCCGGTCTGCAGTTCCTGTCCAACGAGCAATACAACCAGCTGTTCACGATGCACGGCACCATCATGCTGCTGCTGTACGCGACGCCGATCGTCTTCGGATTCGCGAACTACATTCTGCCGCTGCAGATCGGCGCCCCCGACGTGGCGTTCCCCCGGCTGAACGCGTTCAGTTACTGGCTGTACCTGTTCGGCGCGATCATCACCGTGTCCGGGTTCCTCACCCCCGGAGGGGCCGCGGACTTCGGCTGGACCGGGTATTCCCCCCTGACCAGCGCGGTGCATTCGCCGGGGGTGGGCGGCGACCTGTGGATCACGGGACTGACGTTGGCCGGTGTGGGCACCATCCTCGGCGGCGTCAACATGATCACCACCGTCATCTGCCTGCGGGCGCCGGGGATGACGATGTTCCGGATGCCGATCTTCACCTGGAACATCTTCATCACCATGATCCTGGTCCTGATCGCCTTCCCGATTCTGGCCGCGGCACTGTTGGGCCTGCTCGTGGACCGGCACCTCGGGGCGCACCTGTTCGACCCGGCCACCGGCGGCGCCCTGCTCTGGCAACACCTGTTCTGGTTCTTCGGTCACCCCGAGGTGTACATCGTCGCGATCCCGTTCTTCGGCATCGTCTCGGAGATCTTCCCGGTCTTCAGCCGCAAGCCGCTCTTCGGCTACACCGGCCTCGTCTACGCGACCATCGCCATCGCCGCACTGTCCACCGCGGTGTGGGCGCACCACATGTTCGCCACCGGTGCCGTTCTGCTGCCGTTCTTCTCGCTGATGAGCTTCTTCATCGCGGTGCCCACCGGGGTGAAGTTCTTCAACTGGATCGGCACGATGTGGAAAGGGCAGCTCACCTTCGAAACCCCCATGCTGTTCTCGCTCGGTTTCGTGGTGACCTTTCTGTTCGGTGGCCTGTCCGGCGTGTTGCTCGCGAGCCCGCCGCTGGACTTCCACGTCACCGACTCCTACTTCCTCGTCGCGCATTTCCACTACGTGCTGTTCGGCACCATCGTGTTCGCCACCTACGCCGGCATCTACTTCTGGTTCCCGAAGATGACCGGACGGCTGATGGATGAACGGCTCGGCAGATGGCACTTCTGGACCACGTTCATCGGTTTCCACACCACCTTCCTGGTCCAACACTGGCTCGGCGCCGAGGGCATGCCCCGCCGCTACGCCGACTACCTCCCCACGGACGGGTTCACCTCCCTCAACACGGTCTCGACGATCGGCTCGTTCGTCCTCGGCGGGTCCGTGTTGCCGTTCGTGTGGAATGTGTTCAAGTCCTACCGGTACGGCCAGGTGGTCACGGTCGATGACCCCTGGGGTTACGGGAACTCGCTCGAGTGGGCCACCAGTTGTCCCCCGCCCCGGCACAACTTCACCGAACTGCCCCGAATCCGTTCCGAGCGCCCCGCGTTCGAACTGCACTACCCCCACATGGTGCAACGGATGCGCGCCGAAACGTACGTCGGCCGACGACCCAAGTCGGTCACGGTCACCGCCGGCACACAGTCTCCGAACCCGAGCGAGAAACGGGCCGGCGATGAGTGACACCGCCCACCGTTCCCACAGTCTCCTGCGGTGCCCCGAAGCCGAGGCGGCCGCGAAACATGCACGGTCCTGGCCGGTGAACGGCGGCGACCGGCCGACCCCGCGGGACGACTACTGCTGCACCCATCCACCGGACCGTCCGGCGAACCCGAACCCGAGCCCGCGTCGCAAGGTGGGTGGCACATGACTGAGGTGGCGCGCTACACGCAGTTGATCCTGCCGGTGTTCTGGCTCGGGATGGTCGTGGCGATTTCGTTTCTCGAGGCGCCGATCAAATTTCGGGCCCCGGGCGTGACCCTGGCCATCGGGCTCGGGATCGGCCGGAAGGTCTTCCTCGCGCTCAATGCGGTGGAATTGGTGCTGGCACTCGCGTTATTGGCGTCGTGCGTCGCCGCGCCACCGGACGCGACCGCGTTGACGGTGCTCGCGCTTGTCACGGTGGTGCTGGTGGTGCAGATCGCGGTGGTCCGCCCGCCCCTGAGTACACGATCGGACCGGATCCTCGCCGGCGAGGACCTGCCACGATCGAGGGTCCACCTGGTCTACATCGGACTGGAAGTAGCGAAGGTCGCACTGCTGATCGCGTTGATCTTCGAACTGTTCCGGGCGGTGGCCTCATGCCTTCACTGACACCAGACGAACCTACGCGCACGGATCTGGCCACTCGCGCCGACATCGAGGACCTGCTCCGCCGCCTCTACGGGCGCGTGCTCGTCGACGACCTCCTCGCCGGCCCGTTCGCCGAGATCCGCGAGAGCCGGGCTCGAATCACACCTGCCGATCATGGGCGACTTCTGGGAGACCGTCCGGTTCGGGGCCCACGTCTACCAGGGCAGCGCCCTGCGGGTGCCCCGGGCGGTCCACCTCGCGGCGCGGGTCGTCGGGGCGTCACAGCAGGCACTGCGCGACGCGGGCGCGCAGATCGAGCTCGCCCCAGCGCGGGACTGCGAGTGGAGCTGACGTGAGCACGAGTATTGATTCGGAGGCACGGCACCTCCTACGCTGGCTCACCCTCTGGTCCACCACGGTCGGGCAGCTGTTTCATGGTCCGATCGCGGCACACGCCACAGCCCACGCCGCCAGGATCGCCCGGGCGATGCACCGCAACCTGGCCGGCACCGACTCCGCCCGAACTCGATGCCCTCACCTCGGCGACTTCACCATCGGGTCCGCGAGGATATACCCATCTGATCGCTCCCCCGGCGGCGACCTCGACAACGGAACGGCGTCCCATCGCCGGGCGCGTGAGGCCACGAATCTCACCGGAAATCAACACAATCCGCGCCGAAAGGGCAGACAGTGGCCGCAGACAGGCCCACCGGGGTGCCAGCGTCGAGGTCGGATTCGTCCGCGACGGCAGAATCCGAAAGGAAGTGCATCAAACCGTGAACGAGAAGACATGGTCGGTGACCATCGTCATCGACGACTACAAATCGGCGGAGACCGGCGCCCAGACACGAGCGAGGGCCCGTCTGCGTACCAGCGGCCGGGCCGCCTTCGTGGGAACGGGACTCGCACGGCGCAATCCGCACCATACCGACGTCCCGGAGGTCAGCGATGACATGGCCGCTGCCCGCGCCCTGGCAGACCTGTCGCATCAACTGTACGAAGCGGCCGCGCAGCGGGAAGCGGTCACGCGCAGCGCGCTCACCTCCGCCCGCGCCGCCGACTTCGGCCTTCGACGTTTCTCGGCCTGAACCGGCCCGCGCACGAAATCCCCCGTCGACCCGATGGCGCGGGCCGGCGCCCGACACCTGCATTTCCACGGACACTCCTCCACAAGGACATCATGATGAGCGAACACATCTTTCACATAGCCCTCGCCGACGACTGGGAAGGCGCCGCACGGTTCGGAGAATACGAAGCGTCCACCCGCGCCCACACGCTCGATCAGGTGGGATTCATCCACGCCGCGACCGCGGAGCAACTCGAGCACGTCCTCGCCACCGTATACGGTGACGTCACTCTTCCCCTGGCGGTGATTGTGATCGACCAGGAGGCACTCCGCGATGCCGGCGTCGACGTTCGCTGGGACGAGATGGCGGGACCGTCGGGTACTCACGGTCGGTGGGTTCCGCGGATCATGGGAGCGGTGCCGCTGGATCCGGACATCGTTGTGGCGACCATCCCGCTCGAGAAACACGGTGAGAATTGGGCCGTCCCCGACCTTTCCGGGTACAGCGTCGGCGAGGCGGCGTCGTAGCAATCCCCCGCGCGCAAACCCAGATCGCCGCTGTCTCCACACGGCGGCCGAAGTGGAGGACAACTGTGCAGATTCACGCGCGGTCGCGCCGGTAGAGGTGGGTGCACAGTGCGGCTCGGGCGTGCACGAGTGCCTCACATCACCAGATGCGGTCGAAAGAAATCCGGAGAATGCAGATTCGATGCCTGTCGAACATCATCCACAGCGTCACTCTCGGAAACAACGTGTCACAGAGCGTTTCGGAGAACGATCGCCACCATCACCCCGACATCGCCACCATCACCCCGGCCCATACCCCGGCACCAGCGGCGCCGCGTTTCGGGCAACCCGACTCACCCCGCCACCAGCCTGGCCACACACAGTTCGGGTTCGACGAACGGCTCGAGGTGAGCAGACAGGGCCGGTCGCTGCGGCTTTCGGTTTCCCTCGGCCCCTGACGTGTCCAGCAGACCCTGCAGCAACCCCCGATGCACTCCGCACACCACCTCTGGATGCGCCCGGGCCAGATCCCGTACCGGGCAGGCGTGCAGGCGAATGATCCGTTCATGTTCGCCCGCGGGGCCGCCGCTGTCCGCCGCCGGCGGTGTCGACGGTCCCGGCGCCGAGACCAGCTCGGGGCCGAACCCCATCCGCGCGAAAGCATCGGTGGTGCGCGCCGCCGCGTGATTGAGCGCATCATCGGCATCCGGCTCCGGGGTGTGCCCGCCGTCACCGGTGCCTGCGCTGCGGGACGCCGCCATCCGCGTCGCCCATTCGTGCCCGGCGTGCTGCGCGCGGCGAGCCCGCGTTTGCACCGTCTGGCCCAGCTCCCTCGCGAGGACGTCGGCGAGAGTCCGGTAGTCCACGCGTTCCTCGATCGCCAGATAGCCGGTACGGGGCCGGCCGGCGCCCGGCCGATTCATCCGGGTGCGCGTGATCGCACCGTCGTCACACAGCGCGTCCAGATGGAACCGCACCGTCGTCACGTGCACACCGAGCTGTGATGCCAGCTCGACGGCGTCCACCGCACCCTCGTGCTCACGCACCATCCGAAGAACACGTTCCCGTTGCCGGTTGCGCGGCAGGACATTTCGGCGTGGCCCCCGGGTATCGCTGTCCTCGTTCACCTCGTCACCTTACATTCGACCAATTTAACGGATATACTTCCGTTAAATATTAGCCGCTTCAGAACAGCAGAGGTAGGGCATGACGGTCGACAGCATGTGCGGTCCCGACTTACCGATGACGACGCAGTTCGAGCTCTTCGGTCCCGGATTCGCCGAGTTCGTGTTGCCCTACCAATGCGCAATCGCGACGTTGACCACCAAAGTGCACATCCTGCGACAGGGTTTCACGCACCTGGATCGCCACTGCCCGATCGAGCATGTTTCGGCACGGGTGAAATCCCCCGACAGCGTCATGGCCAAAGCGCAGCGCCTGCGCTGCCCGCTCACGGCCGCCGACATTCGCCAGAACATCCGCGATATCGCCGGAGTCCGCATCACCTGCGGTCTCATCTCGGACACCTACCGCGTTGCGGACCTGATCGGCGGTCAGCCCGATGTCACCGTGTTCGAGGTCGAAGACTACATTTCGAAGCCGAAATCCAATGGCTACAAGAGTTTGCATGTGGCCGTCGAGATCCCGGTATTCTTGAGCGACCGAGTTGTCCAGGTACCCGTCGAGCTGCAAATCCGGACCATCGCCATGGACTTCTGGGCCAGCCTCGAGCACAAGATCTACTACAAGTACCAGCGTTCCGTGCTCCGCCGATTGTTGCAGGAGCTGACCGAGGCCGCCGACGTCGCACACCGACTCGACAGGAAGATGGAGCGGCTGCACAACGAAGTTGCCGGTCTGAAGTCGCCGGTGGACTCCGACGACGGTCCACTGCGCCTGGGGGCCATCGACCACGAGCATGGCGATCGCTCACAGAACCGTTGCGGGAAACCCCATAACTCGACCGCCGGGCCGCTCGTGCGATACCCGCCGGCGGATGGTGTGGATGTCTGCCGAAACACCACACATCTCACTGACCCAGTGCTGCTGGGCAACACCCGAGAATGACCCAGCATGCACCCACGCCATGCCGACGAAACCCCAATCCGTAAATCCCACGGCACCAGTTTTACCAATCATCAACAGACAGGAGGCCACTCATGTCCACACCAACCTTGCATGTGGATGCCTCGAAGGCGACACCCTCACCCGGTCGAGGACTGCGCTTGCGGCTCAAGCCCGCCCAGTCCCGCGGATTCGTACAGGGCGCCTGGTGGCCACGATCGACTCACCTCACCGATGAGCTTCCGGCCCTACTCACGGCCCTCTCCCGACGGCTGGGCCCCATCGACCGGATCGTCTACGACGAGAACGGCTGGGCGCCAGCACCATCGTCTATCGACCACGCAGGCAGCACGGTGGCTCTGCGACACTCCAGCGACCAGTCGAGCAACACACTGGCGATCACCGGCGAGAAGTTCGGGCGGCTGGTCCTGCTGGTGGTTCCTCCCTACACCGATCCGATCCTCGCCTATGCGACCATGATGACGGCGGCGAGTCCGCGCGACGTCTCCACCGCCGACGAACTGCTCGCGATCGGTGCGCGCGAGGCCGCGGATCGCCGGCTGGCACTGCTCGCCCAGCACCGCTGGGAGTCCGAAGGCGGAGCACTACGCCACCGTGGAGACCCGCCTGCGCCGCCCCGCCGCACCGGCGACCGCGACGGGGTGCGACGCTGAGTGACATCCAGGAGGAGACACGTTCCTTCCGGCCACTCTGCCTCCGCCACAGCGATTTTCACTAACGTCGGTCAGGGCGCCAGCACCGAGTGACTGTTGGACAACCCGCGCGAGAGCAGCCCGTCGAGCCACGCGCGAAACGTTGTCCGCCGGACGCGAGGTTCCGCATACCCCAAGTCGTGCGAGTGGCGGCGTGGTCATCGTGTTCCACCATTCGCCTGTTGATGAGCGACCCCACGGCACTGAAGCGTCCACAACCGCTGAGTGTATTCGTCACGTGCTTGCAGGAACGCAAGACAATGGGGTCAATGACTTTCCATGTCGGCGGGTAGCTCGGCGCATGACCGACGGCCTCACCGAGGAGGGAGGACCCCCAAGTTCGACTTCCCCAGGATGGCCCACCGTCTGGTGCTCGTGCTTGCCCTTTTCAGTGTCGCTCCTCCTGCCACCACCAGTCGCATAGCCGAGAGGCACTGTCGTTCCGGCCCACTCACACTACCGCGCGCACAGGGGAGTCCGCCGGTACAGGTGTTGCTTGATACAATCGTCGTGCACACCACGGCACGGGACTTGATCCACGGGACCAATGTCGTTTGCGTGCCGTGGGACGCGAAAAGTGCTCCTCCGATGGGATTCTCACGTCGAGGTTCTGCCTCAGTGGAAGTATGATGCGTATGCGAAGGCGCTGGCCGGCCGCACCCCCACCCGCGTGGCGCGGGGTGGGCATTGTTCACGGGCGTCCTATTCTCGCTGCCGACCTCGGGATCACCGTCGAACTCGTCGGCCTTCTTCGCTACCCGGCCGGGGTGGAACTGCGTCTTGCCCTCACCGCCTACGGGCACGCGGCCCAGCAGGCACGCTATGAAACACGACCGCTGACCGACCCCGGGGACCCGTCGCCGCGGTGGTCGTTCCTCCGAACGCACGTGCGCGCCAGGGATCTCACAGGCGAGGCCGACCCGTACCAGGCCCCGATCCTGTCGACCGGAACGACGCGGTCAATCGACTTCCGCACCACGCCGCGGTATTGGATAGACGGCATCCCCGCGCCGGCGTCGCTCACGGTGACCGTGGAATGGGCCCGGATCGGTCTGGCGGCGATGTCGTCGACCATCGAGATCGGACCCGTACCCCACGCCCGCCCCTGGTAGGACTGCGCCAGGTGGTGCGGTGGCACGGTCGGCAGGTACCGATCCAACGAATTAGTGCGCGTGGACGTTCGCGGGCGGTGGCGTAGCGGGCCAGTCCTGCCCAGCCGCATGTGGGTGAGCCAATCGCAGGGTGGCGAGGAAGAGGTGGGCGACGGTGACATGGCGGCGTCGCGGTGCCCGCCGAGCCAGGAGGGCTCGACATAATGGTCGCAAATGGCCAGTCCGGGCCCGGTTTTCGACGTTTCCGGCAGTCGTGCTCGATGCGCCATCGGATCGGACGTCGTGGCGTAGCGCACCAGCCGGTCACCACGGGAGCGGGCAGTTCACCGCAACAGCGAACTGAGCGCGGGGGGTGTCGACGTTCCGTCGAGGCACTCGTGTATGCGACGGAGGGTGGCCGCACAATCGGACCGCTCGGTGGGGTCGAGTTGGTCGAGGACGCGACGCAGCTCGTCCTGCCGTCGAGCATTCACCTGCTCGACGACGGCGCGCCCCCGCGCCGTCGGTTCCAGGGTGACGACGCTGCGATTCGATCGATCCGCGCCTCGGCTGAGGTGTCCGGAGGCGAGTAGACGATCCGCGAGGCGGGTGATGGTCGAGGCGGCAACACCCAGTGCTCGCGCCGCCTGACCCGAACTCACTGTGCCCTCCTCGCTGAGCACCATCAGCAGCCTCAGCTGCGGCAACGTGACGTCGACGTCGTCGCCCTCGATGCTGCGCAGCGCCACACCCACGAGATCTCGGGTGGCGACTTCGAATGCTCGCAGATCCTCGGAAGTCGTGGTCGCCGACTCGTCGTCACCGCCGTGTTTGTGCATAGCTCAAGTATTGCAGAAGCTAAGTCTTGCATGATGCAAGAACTTGGGTAGTTTGGTGGGTACTGGACCGCCGCGCCGCGCTGAGCCGTGACCTCGTCAGTAGTGTTCGAGCTTCGCCCCGATCCGGGCCCGGCGTAGCGACACGAGTACCCAGCCCGCTCGAGAGGAAATGAGGCCTCATGCACAGAGATTCTCCGCACCCTATGAACCCCGCGTCCGCATGGAAGATTTTGCGGCAGGGAAACGAGCGATTCGTCAACGGAACCCCACTGCATCCCAACCAGGGGATCGCGGACCGCGCGACGCTCGTCAACCGGCAGCACCCCACCGCCGTGTTGTTCGGATGCGGAGACTCGCGAGTCGCCGCCGAGATCATCTTCGATCAGGGTCTCGGTGACGTGTTCGTCGTGCGCACCGCAGGCCACGTCCTCGACGACGCCGTTCTCGGCTCGATCGAGTACGCCGTCGAAATCGTGAACGTTCCGCTCATCGTCGTGCTCGGCCACGACGGCTGTGGTGCCGTGAAGGCGACGCTCGACGCGCTCGACAACGGCGCGGTGCCGGACGGATTCATTCGCACCGTCGTCGAACGCGTGGCACCGTCGGTCATGACGGGACGCCGCGAGGGGCTCTACACCGCAGACGAACTCGAAGCCCATCACGTCGTGGAGACCGGCGCACTTCTTGCGCAGCGCTCACGCATCATCGCCGGACGCATCGAGGCCGGTACCTGCGCCATCGCGGGCGTCACCTACAAGCTGTCCGACGGCCGAATACACCTTCAGGGGACGGTGGGAGACATCGGCGAGCCCGGCGACCGACTCCCCAGAGCACCACGACTTCCGAGACCACATCACCTACCACCGGCGGATAGTGCGGGCGGGGCACCGGCGCGGCAGGGCGGCGCAGCCTGACCCGTCGATGCCCGAGAAGGGGGCAGCGTCGCACCGATCGGAGGATCCCCAGTGAGCACCGCGCTGTACTTCGCCGGACTCAGCCTCATCGGTATCGGAGGACTGGGCGACGGCTTGATCCGGGGATTGAGACCGTCCGCTCACCATGGCGCACACAAGATCTCGATGGGCCTGGCCCTGGCCGGCGTCCTCTGCTGGACTGTCGGGGCCGTCGTGCCCGATTAACCGCTATGGTGGAAGATCGTCGCCTCCGTCTTCGTGTTGACGATAGGCGTTCTCCTGACCATGCGATCACGGTTCCTGCCCAGTCATCAGTGCTGCGAATCCGACGAGTGACGGAATCCTTCCCGTGCACCAGTAGTCACCACCGACCGGTCGCCGACATCGGACAGCGTAGGGGATCGTTGACCAGCGCGGTCGGCCCGGTTCCCCTCGGTGGCGAGGCACCTGCCGCGACGCGCGGTTCGCGGGAGCCAGCTTCGGGATGCGTGGCCGGAACGGGCCCTACAACACGAATCCAAGCAACTTGCTAAGATTCGCAAGTAACACACCCTGCGGGAGCTGTGGGTTGCAGGCGAGGCAGCAGGCCCGGCGCCGCATCGAGAGGCCCAACACATCTCGCCGGCACCGGATCGGCCCGGACGACAGGAGAGGCCATGGCCGCGAACTCGCGTCAACCGCTGTATCAAATGAAGGCGGACTTCTTCAAAACGTTGGGGCACCCGGCACGCATCCGGGTCCTCGAGCTTCTCAGCGAACGCGAACACGCCGTCTCCGAGATGTTGCCCGAGGTGGGCATAGAGCCGGCGAACCTGTCCCAGCAGCTGTCGATCCTCCGACGCGCAGGCCTGGTCACCGCCCGCCGCGAGGGCCTGTCGGTGTCCTACGCGCTGACCTCCCCCCGCATCGCCGAGCTGCTACGCGTCGCACGCGGGATTTTGACGGGGGTGGTCGCCGGGCAGGCCGAGATGCTCGAGGACCTGCCCGAACCCCCTGCCTTAGTGGGCGAGACCGGGGGCTGACGGGCCCACCCAGCCAGAACCCGACAGCACAAGTATTAGTTGCGAATTTTCTAAAGTACATACATTGGAATCATGAGCGGCGGAAATTCGTCTCTCGGATCCGGAAAGAGAAGTGGACGGTGACGACCAATCACGACGGTCACGCCAGCGGGCCGCCCGACAGGCCCGCGATGGCGTTGACGGGAATCGCTGTCGCGGTACTCGCCGTTTCCGCCACCCGCTCGCCCAGCACGACCGGGTCGGCGCGGACGCGGACCCCGTGGGCCGCGATGGAGGATTACGCGGCCCTCATCCGGGACCGGACTCCGATGCGCGCGCTCAGCGTTCCGGTGACCACGGACGACCCGCACGTGCTGACCGAGCGCATCCTGGGTCTCCCGACGGGGGTGTCCGCGGTGTTCGTGATCGGGTTGAGGCACCGAGAGTCCGCGGCGGTGGCGCGTGAGGTGACCGAGCGCGGCGGGCCCGTGGTCCTCACCGAACTGGACGTGCTGACGGCGGCGGTGGCGGCCGCGACGATCACCACCCTGCGCCGACGCAGCGTCCCACCACGCGCGGGCCGGGTCGTCATCACCGGCGCCTCGTGGGCACCTTTGCTGGCACCGGTATTGATCGCCTCCGGGGTCGGGGACCTGAGCAGCTGGCACGAGCGTGATGCCGAGGCATTCCCGCTGCGCCGGTTGATGGACCACAACGACGTCCTGATCGATCTCGCCGGCTGCGCCCCCGAGGGTGCGGCAGTCGGCCGCACGGTGACGGTTCCCACCGACACCTTCCCGTACGGCGCGCTGGTGCTGCCCGGACTGCTCGCCGCCCTGTGTGGACACGAGGTGCGGACCTTGACCGTCGAGGCGGTGGCCGCCTGTGTGCGGGCGCTGGCGCTGATCACCCCCGCCGACCAGATGCTGCCGTCCGCCGGTGACCGGCGGTTGGTGTCCGCCATCGCCCGCCACGTGAGCCGGGCCCTCGGCCATCCCGTCCCCTATCGCGATCAACGGTGATCCTACGCACCGCGCCGCAAGCAGCACATTCTGAGGAGAACACCCGTGAACACCCCCACCGCCACCGCCCCCACCGCACATCCCGCCGTCGTGTCCTGGGTCGATGAGATCGCCGACCTCACCGCCCCCGACAGTGTGGTGTGGTGCGACGGCAGCGCCGACGAATGGGACCGGCTGACTACACAATTGGTGGAGAAGGGCACCTTCGTGCGACTGGAGCGCAAACCGAACTCCTTCTGGTGCGCCTCCGATCCCGAGGACGTCGCCCGAGTCGAGGATCGCACGTTCATCTGCTCCCAGTTCCGGGCCGATGCCGGTCCGACGAACAACTGGATGGACCCGGTCGACATGAAGACGATGATGACCGAGCACTACCGCGGGGCGATGGCCGGCCGCACGATGTACGTCATCGCGTTCTGTATGG
This sequence comes from Rhodococcus oxybenzonivorans, assembly GCF_003130705.1. Taxonomy (NCBI): domain Bacteria; kingdom Bacillati; phylum Actinomycetota; class Actinomycetes; order Mycobacteriales; family Nocardiaceae; genus Rhodococcus; species Rhodococcus oxybenzonivorans. The sequence goes on from NZ_CP021355.1 coordinate 89,789, forward strand.
GCCCCCTCGATGCGGCCGAGCCGAAGTTCGGGGTCCAGATCACCGACTCCGAGTATGTGGCGGTCTCGATGCAGATCATGACCCGCTCCGGCACCGCGGTGTGGGACAGGCTCACCACGGGCACCGCATTCGTCAAATGCCTGCACTCGGTCGGCGCCCCGCTCCACGAGGGGCGGACCGACACACCGTGGCCGTGCGATCACACCAAATACATCTCCCACTTCCCCGAAGAGCGCACCATTTGGAGCTACGGCTCCGGCTACGGCGGCAACGCCCTGCTCGGCAAGAAGTGCTACGCGCTGCGGATCGCGTCGAAGATGGCCAAGGACGAGGGCTGGCTCGCCGAGCACATGCTCATCCTCAAACTCACCTCACCCGAGCAGAAGGTGCACTACATCGCGGCGGCGTTCCCCTCGTCCTGCGGCAAGACCAACCTCGCGATGCTCGACCCCACCCTCGACGGATGGACCGCCGAAACCATCGGCGACGACATCGCCTGGCTGCGGTTCGGTGAGGACGGGCGGCTTCATGCGGTCAACCCCGAGGCGGGGTTCTTCGGCGTCGCCCCCGGCACCGGCCTCCTCACCAACCCGCACGCCATGGACACCATCGAGCGGGGAAACTCGATCTTCACCAACGTCGCCCTCACCGACGACGGCGACATCTGGTGGGAAGGGTTGACCGGCACGCCGCCGGCGCATCTGACGGACTGGAAGCGACGGGATTGGACTCCGACCTCCGGGGAGCCGGCGGCGCACCCGAATTCGCGGTACTGCACCCCGATCGCCCAGTGCCCGACCGTCGCCCCCGAATGGGATGATCCCGCGGGGGTGCCGCTCTCGGCGATCTTCTTCGGCGGCCGCCGCGCCACCACCATCCCGCTGGTCACCGAATCATTGAGTTGGCGGCACGGGGTGTTCCTGGCCGCCACCCTGTCCTCGGAAACCACCGCCGCCGCCACCGGAAAGGTCGGTGTGGTGCGCCGCGACCCGATGGCGATGCTGCCGTTCCTCGGCTACCACGTCGGGGACTACTTCCAGCACTGGCTCGACATCGGCGAGAAAACCAGCCCGGAGCTGCTGCCGAAGATCTTCTACGTCAACTGGTTCCGCCGCGGCGATGACGACGAATTCCTCTGGCCGGGTTTCGGGGAAAACTCCCGGATCCTCGAGTGGGCGTTGCGGCGGATCGAGGGCACCGCCGAGGCCGCGGCGACCCCGCTCGGCCACGTGCCCACCCCGGGCGCCCTCGACCTGACCGGCCTGAAAGTCGACCCCACCACGATCGGCGCCGCGCTGCGGGTGGACCCCACGGAATGGGTCACCGAACTTCGGCTGATCGACGAGTTGTTCGCCACCATCGGCGGAAACAGGCTGCCCGACGTCCTGCGCGAGGAACTCGCCGCCCTCCGCCAACGCCTCGCCGCCGCGTCCGATTACGCTGCCCCCACCGATCCCCCACGCGACCCCGCACCCGGGGACGGAGAATCCCGGTGGGCGCAGCCCCGCTTCTGACAACGACCGCGCAATCGGGGCGCTCGTCACGCTGCCGCGCACCGGTAGCTCCTCGAACTCGCCGACCCGCCGAGGTGACGGTGGCGATCCTGCGCATGTGGATCATCGCAATGGACGCCACCGGCGTCATCGTCCTCGAGGACGTCATCACCACACTCGAGCACCGGCGCATCACCGTCCTGACCTCCGGAGCCAAACCCGAACACCTACGCCCCCTGGAGCTCTCCGGGTGTTTCACCACCACAGACAGCGAAGACCACCGCCTCTTCGACACCACCCCGCGCGCCATCGCCTACGCCCGCATGCTCGTCCTACCCGAATCCCACCACACCTCCACCACGAACGAGGACCGATCATGACCGAGAACACCGCAGACAACACGACCCCCACCGCCACACCCGAACCCACTGCGCGGCAACGCCTCGGCTACGTCCTGGGCAGAACACTGCCCACCGAGTTGCACCCATGGGTCGTGGGCGACACCACCGGCCCCGGCGCCACCCGCCGCTACGCCACCCGTTGCCTCATCCCGCTGATTCCCATCCTCGCCGGACTCCTGCTGATCCCCGGACCCTGGATCATCCGCACGGGGATGGTGCTGCTGCTGTTCCTGCCGTTCGTGTACTTCCTTCTCGCCCTGAAGAACATCTACCTCCGCCACCGGCTGGTCAGCCACGGCCTCGACCCCCGCCTCCTCAACGTTCACCAACAACGCCGACTCGACCAACAGCAGGCCTCCTACGAATCCCGTTACCGGTCGGCCCCCTGATCCGGCAAAACCACGGCTGCAGCCCATATCCTGGGGTGCACCCCGTTCACGACCAACCGGTGAATTGCGGTGCCCTGGCAAGGGTCGCCATCTTGTAGCCAAAAATGGAAGTGCCGGTGGGCTGAGGTGGGCCATGCGCCCTCCCGGATCGAGCGACGGGGAACCGGGGCTCACAACTCAGGCTGGGCCGACGCGCATGTGGTGGTGGCGCCTCAAATCCGTCCGGCAGTGCGCCTGGTCACCGGCCACGTCCATGATCCTCATGCCACATTTTCGATACGTCGGCACCCACTCGAGAATCCATACCCCTCATGCGAGCACGAGACGATGACATTGCGCTCCGGCCGGTGGTCGGCGGGAGAGTCGGTGGTTCGTTCGTCGGCCCGAGACTTCGAGGTCGATCGGGCTGAGCGTGCCACGTCGAGGTCGGCCTGGGTGCACTAACCGAGGCATCGGCCGCGGTAACTCGAGTCCCCGCAGAGGGTGGTCGGCGCGACTGCCCTGCCACCGTTCGGCCCTGATCCGTGCCACCGCGACGGTTCCGAACTCACTTACGGCGGCTGTGCAGCCGGCGACATCCACCACCACTGCGGCTGCCGGCCCTGACCGGTGGTTGCGGTCCGGTACCGGCGGGGCGTTCACTGGAGTGAAGCCCAGATTCCCCGTGCCCCCGGTTCGGCACCGGTGTCGAGACGCCACAGGGTGATCAGCACACGCTCAGGAGGCCGTCATGAAGCGGGCAACACCATCGACAAGATTGAGGATCTACGACGTGCTGCCGCACGAGGGCGATCCCGCGCAGCGCTGGGAGATGCACCAGCACGGTACCCGCCAGCACACCTACTTCGGTACCCAGCGGGAAGCGATCGCCGCCGCCCGCGAACAGGCGCAAACACACCACCCGGCGAGGGTGGTGCTGCACGCACCCGACGGTTTCGCCTACCGCGAGTTCACCTGCTAGCGCCCGCATCCCTGGCCGGACCGGGAGGTCCCGCCCTCACGCCGGCGAGGACCCGCCCGCGTGAGGGCGCCATCACCGCGGGACTGCACCGCTTCCGCGGTGCGGCCGAGGCCCCGCTTCACCACGGTTCCGGAGACCCGTCCCCGAGGAGCATGCCGTGACCGGATGGACGCCGGGGGCCGTTGGCCACCACCGCTGCGGCACCGGGGCCGTCGGCCCGGAATGGATCCACCGGTGCTTCCCCCGCGTCGTCACCGGCGCGGGCAGCGAAGAGTCCACCCGCTCTCGGGTGACGACCCATCCGGGTTCACACACTTCGTCGAGTTCGGGCCAGGGGAAGATCTGGTCCGGTAATGCTCCCACCCGCAGTGGGGCCTTGTCCGATTCCGGCCGCCCCGCCTGCACGTACTTGCCCCGGATCGGCACAGGGGGGTGTTGAGGGTGCCCAAGCCGATTCCCCGCTTCGTCACGGCCACAGTCTTCGAACGTCACCGGCTGCGCTCACCCCGCGTGCGGGAGATATCCCGGAACGATTGGACCTGGGCGTGGCCCATCCGTACTTGAGGGACCTCACTTCCGCGCCGCCAGAGAGGAGCGAAGTAGCGTGGGCATGGCAGAGGTCGGGAGCCATAGCTCAACCGAGGCAAACGACCGGCCATTTCTCAGTCACGTCGACGACCCAGTTGGGATCGTCGCCTCCGCGTACACCTTCGCGCCCATGGCGGAGACCTTCGGGAACGGCAGGGTCGCCGGAGGACAGCCCTGCCCTGGAGAATGCGATCTCGCAACTGCGGCCGATCCATCCTCGATACTGGTGACCTTCGGACACGGCACCGCCAGCCAACGAGAGCTCACAGGGTTGCTCGACTCGGCGAGGGTACGTCTCGTCGTCGACGTGCGGCGATCCCGGGGAGCCGCCGCCACCCACACGTAGCCAGGGACGAACTGGCGCAATGGCTGCCCGACCATGGCATCGGGTACCGGTGGGAACCACGGCTGGGCGGCCGTCGAAAAGTACCGAAAACTCACCCAGACTTCGACCCGTGGTGGAAGGTGGAGGCCTTCCGCGGTTATGCCGCGCACACCCGCATCGATGAATTCCGAGTTGCCCTGACTCGACTCCGAGACGCAGTCATCGGGCAGCCTCATCTGGTGGCCATGATGTGCAGCGAAACCTTGTGGTGGCGCTGCCATCGCCGACTGATCTCCGACGTGCTGGTCTTGGTGCATCAGCTCCCGGTGGTACATCTCGGTCACGACGGCAGTCTGACCCCGCATGTTCCCGCTCCCGGCGCTCGGGTCACTCCTGACGGTCTGCGCTACGACAAACCTCCATAAGCGGACCGAGGGCAAAGGAAGTTGCAGGCTGTGCCCGAAGGTGAACTCGCGCAGGAAGATCCCCAACGTCGACGGCGCATACACCTGGTCGAAGAGAATCGGGGTACCGCCGGCGCGGATCGTGTCCACATCGTCGATGCTGTCCGCTCCGGTGAGCATCCCGCCGATGATCGAGGTCAGTTTCCCCACCGGGTTCGCCGCACCCGAGGCCACCCGCGTGGAGGCGAGGTCGACATGGCCGTCGATCAGCTCCGACAGTCCGGCCTGCTCGCCCAGTTCGAGGACCGGAACCAGCCCGGCCGCGGACACGAGATCGTATTCGTCGAACACCGCGGACCCAGCCGTGAACGTGTGCGATGATTGCACTGAAAGTGCCCTTCCGTATGTGGACAGTCGTGACGTGAGAATCTTGATTGCCTCACTACGGGAGGCGGTTTCGTCATTTACACGCCGTTACGGCCGACGAAGTCTCCACGGATTGAGGCTGATATGTTGGGCGATTTGTCAAGTAGGGCACGCCGAACTGGTCCTGAAACATCCATCAGGACGGGCAAATTCCGTCCCCCGGTAGTTGCCGATGGGATGGCGCCCGCAGTCGGGGTCATGGCTGGGCCGGAGGTCCACGCGGAGCGCTCGGCCTTGACCCCGGCGAGGAGCGGCGTCACGCTTGGGGCGGCGTCGGGGGAAGGGGGAGACCGTTGGTGGGGCGAGTCCGAGGTCAGCGTGTCGTTGCACGACGCGTGGTCAAAGCTGATATGCGCGGGTTGGTTACCGCAGGACCATGTGTTCGGCTGGAGCAGTGCGCTGATCTAAGGACGAGCGTGGCCGAAATCGCTTCGCGCGCTTCGGTTGCTCAATAGCCTGAGGGCGCGTTGCTCCTCGCGCTGCGGTTCCTCGCCTCGTGACCACCAACGGTCAGTTCGGGGTGGCCGGTTCAGTCGGGCATCACCGCCAGCGACCAGCACCAGCCGGCGAGCTCCCGCGCAACGGCGACGTTGGCGATCACCGGCCGTTTCCTGCGGAGGTTCAGGTTGACCCAGCGGGTGTGCAGGCGCTGATTTCCGGCGTGCCCGCGAGCTCGTGCCGCGGCCGGGCCTGGTCCCAGCGGCGCCGCAACACCACACCCGGTGGTAGGTGGTCCGATGGTGCCAGGCCGCCTCGACCAGCACCCGCCGCACGTGCGTGTTGCCGGTCTTGGTGATCGCGCCTTGCGAGCGGCTCTGCCCGGAGGAGTGTTCGCTGGGTACCAACCCGAGGTAGGCGCCGATGCCGGCACCGGTGAACCGCTGCCAGTCACCGATCTCGACCGCGAGCGCGAAGCCGGTCAACGTCGCGATGCCTCGCAGACACCCCAGCCGCCGCGTCAAGGCGGTGAATTCGCTGTCCCCGGCCAGCGCGATGATCTTCTCGTCCAACCGGGCGCGGCGGGCGGTGGCCAACACCACCGTCTCGTAGGCGTCGTCGAAGGCCGCCTGCGTCGGCGCCTGGTCGAACCTCTGTTGCCGCAGCCACCGATCGCGCAACTCGGTCCACGCCTTGCCGCCGGAATAAACGATCCCGTTCCGCAGCAACAACTTCGACACCCGATGCCGTGACCGCATCAGATCCTGCCGCGCGGCCTCACGGGCGCGGACGAGATCGCGGGCGGATTCCTCGGCCTGGGTCGGGACCCGGACCGGCACCACCTCGTCCAACCGCAGCAACCGAGCCAGGTGCAGAGCATCTCGCGCGTCGGTCTTGATTCGATCGCCGGCCGGGCGGTGCAGCTTCGACGACGCCGCCACCTCGCAGCGCCACCCCGTCGACCTCAGGGCGCGGGCCAAGCCGAAACCGGTCGGTCCGGACTCGTACACCACCGCGCACGGGCCCGGAAGTTTGCCGACCCACTCGAGCACGTCGGTGTGCGAGGGCGTCAACCGCGTCCTGAACACCTCGCCCGTCTGTCCGTCGATCGCCGCCGCGACGACCGAACGGGCATGCACATCCAACCCAACACTCGTACGTTCACAAAACACCGGGGCCTCCTCACACCTGTCGGAAAGGCCGAGCACGGAAAACATCGCTCGGTAACCCATGAGGTTGCGTGAGCGAGGTCCCTGCCAGCAACTACTCCGCTCCGCGAGTAGTCACTACATACGGTCTAAGCGCGCACAACGTCACACCACGTCCACGACACGCCGGGCCGCCGCGAGCATGAGCCTGGCGTACCACTCATCATCCTGGGAGCAAAGCCATTGAATCTGGCCGAGAACATGCACAACGCTGTTGCGTCCATCCCTGTTGGACGCGTAGCCACCTACGGCGACATTGGCGTGAGCATCGGGGTCGGCGCACGGCAAGTAGGTCGAATGATGCTCTGCTCGACAGCAGCGTCCCTTGGTGGCGCGTTGTCCACGCCGACGGTACCCCGCCCTCCTGCCACGGAGGTGCCGCACCACGATTGCTCCATGCCGAGAGGACCCACATGCATGGACGACGCGTCGACATGACAGTCGCCCGATATCGTCCCGAGCCGACCACATAGAAGCGCACCGGGCAAATGAGTCACAGGATGCCCAACTACCCTGACGAACATTGTGGGCCGACTCCAGACGGTACGGAGCGGGGATATTGTCCTTGCATACTCTCGACGGTCCGACGAATCCGCTAAGGACAAAATGATGGACTGGGCCGGCTGGGCGATCTTCGGACTGATCGCGACCGCAGTGTTGACCGCCGTGATGATCGGCGCTCAACTTGCCGGTCTGACCCGTTTGGATCTGCCGCTGATGCTCGGGACGATCGTGGTTCCCGATCCCGATCGAGCCCGTGTGGCGGGCTTCTTCATCCACCTGGTCAACGGACAAATTTTCGCGGTGGGTTACGCTGCCGCGTTCGCCACCTCTGGTCGCGCAACGTGGTGGAGCGGTGGGTTGTTGGGAGCGCTGCACGGGGCAGTGGCGTTGTTGGTCATCGTGCCCTTGCTGCCGGGGATCCACCCCCGTATGGCGTCCGAGCGCGCGGGGCTGCGGGCTGGGCCAGTGCTGGAGCCGCCGGGAGTGTTGGGTCTGAACTACGGGCGGCAGACTCCAGTGATCACCCTTGCTGCGCATGTCGCCTACGGGGTCGCCTTGGGAATGCTGCTGGATCCTTCCTGAGCGCCTCGAATCGCCAGGGCAGCCTGGACGAGCGTTGCATGGGTGAGGGCTTGAGGATAGTTGCCCAATAGGTGGCCGCTCGCGGGATCGACTTCCTCGCCGAATAGGCCCAACGGCTTGCCCATTTCGATGAGCTCGGTGAACATGGCGGTCGCGTCCTCGACCGCACCAGTGGCGGCGAGGGCTTGGACGAGCCAGAACGAGCAGGGCAAGAACGCACCTTCGTCACCGACGAGCCCGTCGTCACCGCCCCGATACCGGTAAAGGAGCGGACCACCGGCGGACAGTTCCCGACGGACGGTGTCGATGGTGCCGCGCAGCCGAGGTGAACCCGCGGGCTCGATCCCGATGACGGGCAACAACAGGAGGGCGGCGTCGACATCGGAGCGCTGGTAGGTGCGCATGTAGCTACCCCGGCTGATGTCGAAGCCGTGGCCCATTACGTGGACTGCGATGGCGTCGCGCTCGCTCTCCCAACGGCGCCGCCTGCGGACGGAGGTTCGGTGGTGATCAGCGATGCGCAGCGCCCGGTCCAGAGTGAGCCACGCCATGAGTTTGGAGTGCACGTAGTGGGCGGGTTCCCCCCGAACCTCCCAAATCCCGGCGTCGGGTTCGCGCCAGCGTCGCACGACCTCGTCGGCGAACGCCGCACCAGCCCTCCAGGTCTCACCGTAGAGGCGGTGGCCGGCGCGTTCGAGGAGCCACATGGCATCGAGAACCCACCCGTAGTTGTCGAGCTGGTGCTGGTCGCGGGCACCATTGCCGACCCGGACAGGTCGGCTATCGGCGAAGCCGGGCCAGTCCAGCTCGCGCTCGCGGGGTGCGGGTTGGCCGTGGATGGTGAGCAGGACCGGCAGCCGGGGACGATCGAGGCGGCTGGCGTGCAAGAGCCAGTAGAGGAACGCACGTGCCTCGTCGACGAGACCGACGCCCAGGAACGTCCCGACCCCGATGCTGGCGTCGCGCGGCCAGGCATAGCGGTAGTCCCAGTTTCGGCTGCCGCCAAGACTTTCCGGCAATGACGTAGTAGGGGCGGCGACTGGAGCCCCCGAGGGCGAGTAGGTCAGGAGCCGCAGCGTGATGAGGCTGCGGATGACCGTCTCCTTGCCCGGGCCCTCGTAGTCGATGGCGCCGGACCAGTTTCGCCAACCAGCCGCGTCCTGGGCCAGGGTCGCCCAGGCGTGCTCGGGCTGGATCAGCGTAAGGGGACCATGGTGCGCGGCGCTCAGGATCAGGGTGAGCGGATGTCCGGGACGGACGTCGACATCGATGGCCGAGCCAGGCGTGATGTGGATCAATGGATCCGTTGACAACGCGACGGCGGTTGCTCGACTGCTGCAGATCACCCCCAACGGCCCGGCTCGGCTCCGCATGGGCCGACGGGCGGCGCCAGCTCGCGGGTCGAAAGACACAGTGACCCGCACTGGGGCGCCGCGGCTCTCGAGCCGGCGAACCAAACACAGGGTCGGGAAGACCGTGGAAGGAAGTTCGCTGACCATCCCGTCGGTCAACAGCAGCCGGCCGGCACCGGCCTGCCACTCGGTTTCCAGGACTGCGGTTCCGGGCTGATAGCGCCGACTGATGACCTCGGCGGGTCCGGCTGGCCCGACGGCGAAGTGGCCGCCGTCAATACCGGCTACCAGACGAGCGAAGACGGGGTCACCATCGAAGTGGGGCAGGCACAGCCAGTCGATGGAGCCGCATTCGTCGACGAGCGCGGCGGTACGGGTGTCTCCCAGGAGGCCGTAGTCGGCGATCCGATCTCTACTACTCATAAGCTTTGACTTTAGAACCTTCGGATGGTCGGCTGTGAATATGAGCATTCTCCCGCTCAGCCGGTTCGATCGAGATGACGCCGCACACCGGTGGTCACGGGAGGAAGCCTTGGTGGCATAGCGGCGGCCGCCTCCGCCGGACGCTATCTGGGTCAGCGGATCGTCGGGGCGGCCGCGGACCGCCGCAACTTCACGGTTCCGGCGGTGCCGGCCGCCCAGCTGGCACCGATGATCCCCGCCGGCACTGATATCGGTATTCGCGGCGCCACCCCGTTCGTCACCTCGAACGAGGACTTTTACCGCATCGACACCGCACTGCAGGTACTGACCACCGAGCAATGGCAGCTGCGCATCCACGGCATGGTGGACCGTGAAATCGCCCTGGACTGGGACGATCTCATCGCTCGGCAACCCATCGAACGGGTGATCACCCTGACGTGTGTGTCCAACGAGGTCGGCGGCAACCTCGCCGGAAACGCCACCTGGATCGGATACCCGATCGCCGAGATACTCGACGAGGTCGGCGTGGCCGCCGACGCCGACATGCTGCTCTCCCGCAGCTCGGACGGATACACCGCCGGAACCCCACTCGAGGTGCCACGGGACGGGCGCGACGCGATCCTCGCGGTGGCGATGAACGGCCAGCCGTTACCCTTCGAGCACGGATACCGGTCCGGCAGGTCGTCCCGGGGCTGTACGCATCCAATGGACTTGGGAAGAGTGAACCCTCGGTCCGCCTGTAGTTGCATCGGATTAAGGCTGAGTCTGCACTGTCTGCCCGCACGAGCTGCAGAAGTGCGTGCGGCGACCGCCTTGCTGGCCGCGGTGTCGCACCCGCATATCTTCCCACCCCTCCCACCTCGGCGATCCCGCACACGGGGTGTGTCCGCACCGCGAGGGTCAAGCGGCGGTGAAGTCCTCGCGGGTGGGTGGGACGTCCTCGCCCGGCGCCCACACGTCGACGGGCACCGCCACGGTGCCCGTGCCGGCGACCTCGAAGACGAAGGTGAACGGTGTCGTCAACCCCGGGCGCAGGCCACCGGAAACGCTGAGCGCCACGGTGATCGGCTCATACGGGGCGGCCGGTTCGATCAACTGCTCGATCGGTTGCCCGGCAGCCAACACCGTTCCCGGCGCCAGCGTGAGCGCGCCGGGCGGCGCGAGGATGTTCACGGCGGCGGCCGGGGATTCGATGGACACCAGCCGGTCGGTCACGCTGCCGCTGGTGTTGACGACGGTGAACGCCAACCGGGCCCGCTCGGCGGGATCGCCCGGATCGTGGTCGAGGTAGATGTTGTGCACCTGAATGTGCCCGATCTCGAGGCTGCTGCCGTTCACCGCGGACACCTGCTCGGAGGTTTGGGTGATCTTGCCGGCACCACAGCCGGCCGCGGCGAGAGCGGCCACGATCGCGAGCAGGCGCAACCACCGGCCGCGGACGCGGTGGGGTGCCCGGGGTCGAGGATGCATCCGGTCCATGTCAGGTGGCTACCCCACCCCCCGTCAGGTAAACACCAAGTAAAAGAAACGGGCACCTACTGTTCTTGCTTCAGGCGTCCGTATAGCGGCGAAGCATTCGGTGGCCGGGGGTGAGGTCCGGTGCGAGAGCATCATCGAACCGGGCTGATGCTAGTGGCCTTACGTCTCCTGGCGGTGAGGGTCTGGTCGTGGTCCGTACGCGTCATCAAACCCGAAAAGCCGCTGCCCACAGTGGGCGCGGGATTGGAAGGCCGCGGTCGCCCCATTCAACGGGCCCCGGAATTGGTTGCGCCGACTATCTCGATAGATCCGTACGCATTCTCCACTCGACCGCTGCTCGAGGTCTCCAAATAATGAGATCGTTCGCTCCGTCGATCCGTCACTGGACCGACCCCTCACGGACATCACGGGTCGAGCGCGACCGGCTGGGGTACTGCGCGGATCGGGCGTGTCCGGTAGTCCGGAGTGCCGGTCGTGTTCAGGCTGCGCCGGTTCAGCAGTGAGCCGGCGCAGCACTCTCCATTGCCGGAGCCGGGTCAGTGCTCAGCGTCGAACGCTTCCTGGATCCGGCGGGGATGCGGCCGCGTGCGGGGTATGCGGATTAGCCCTGGGTCGCACGTCGCCTGCCGCCCGACCCTCCGGGTACTCCCGTGTCTTCCCCGCGCTATGAACTGTGGAATCGGCACGTCCCCTTTTAGATCAGATCCAGTCGATGTGGACGGAGTCGATGTGGTCGAAGTGGAATCCGAATTGGTCGCTGTATCTGTCGAAGCCCTTGTTCTCCGGGTAGTCGAGGGTGGCGTGCCGCTCGAGCAACGCCACGACCCGGGCGTGATCGTCGTCGGCCAGTGCGGCGGCGAGTTCGCGGGACTCGTCAGGGCTGAACGGGGTGTCGGAGTTCGCGAAGTCCAGGGTGCGGACCCGGTAGTCGTAGCCCTCGTCGGCGCCGTTGCGGACCATCACCCCACCCTTGACCCGGATGACCGCGGTCTTCGGTGTTCCATCCGGGCGTAACACCCCGGCACGTTTCATGATGTCCTCTGCCCGCACGTTTTTGAGTTTCTTGCTCGCATCGGCCCGTAACTCGTTCGTCTCCCCCGACCGGTACCGGGACACCGCGGAACGGGACCGGCCGATCTTCGCCGCCACCGCATCGATACCACCCAATCGCTCGATCGCCGCCCGCCGCTGGGCCCGCTCGAGCACATCCGCATGCGGGATACGCCCTTGCTGGGCCCACCGGCGCAGCGTGCGGTCCGACGGCGGGGTGCGGCCGGCATCGACCGCCGCCTGACGTAAACCCTCGTTACCGAGTTCGGTGCGCAGTTGTGTGACCGTCACCTTGCTGGTCAGCCCGGCCAGTCCCCCGGTTTTGACCTGCTTCGACTTCTCCACCCCGCTGGTCGCGGCGTTCGCCACCGAGACCTTGAGGCCGTCGAGACCGACCGCCTGTTGGGCCGGCTTCCTGGTGCGGGGTTTGGGAAGATGCAAAGCCATCAGAGCACCCCCTCCCCGTCGACGTCGGCGGCGTCCTCGTCGTCGGCGAAGGCGGCCTTGATCGCCAGATTCACCTCGTGCACATCCGCAGCCGACGCCACCGCGTCCAGGAGGGTGTCGGTGAGGACCACATCCTTTTCCACCGTCATCTTCCCCAGCGCCTCACTTTCGTCGGCAATGTCCTCACCACCTGGGAGGAGGTACACCCAGGAGTCGGTGACGGTGCGGACCGGCCAACGCTGGTGTTCGCGGGCGATCCGCATCGCGACACGGCGGCCCCGCCACCGGCAATGCGCGATGATCGACGCCCGCCACAACGGTTGATGATGATGTTGCATCCGGGTCGCGGTCCACATGTCCGGGTTCACCATCCGCCCGATGTACCCCTTGTAGCAGGACCCGACGAATCCCTTCATCGCCGCATCCCGGGTGTCCACCGCGGTTTTGCGGGCCTCGCGCAGGATCTTCGCCCACTTGTCCAGCACCCGCCCCTGCCGTGGGTACACCCACGCCTCGGTGATGTCGAGGTCGTCGAGATCGGCGCCGATACCCCCGTCGGCCACCGGTGCACACAACCCGTCGATACTGACCGACGTGACCCAGGTCTGCACCGGCTGATCGGCGAGCATGTGCGGATGCGGCAACGGCAGTTTCTCCGGCAGTGACAAGGTCTGCCCCGCGGGCAGGGTGATCCGCCACAACCCGAACGGGGCGCCCTTCTCCCCTGATGCTGCGGCGGCCGCCGCCCCACCGGTCAGATGCTTCGGTTGCCCGTAACCGAGTTCGAGCATCCCCGCCGAGGCCAAATAGGCGGCGCGTTGGTCGATCGACACCAACCGGCACACATTATCGAGGTCACTTGCCTCCGGTACCCGGGTCCAGCCGACCGCGGGCTCGAGGTCCCCACGCGGCGCCCCATCGAGCGGCGGCACCGGTCCCGGGGTGGTGACGACGATGCCCTTACCGCTGCGGCTGCGTTCTCGTTTGATCTTGTCGATGATCGCCGCGCCGGTGCGGGCCGGGGTCGGCCCGGGAAGCACCCCGAGATGCTGCGCGCACCACGCCAGCCGGCGGCCCAACTCCCGGGCGGCGAGGAGGTCGTCGTCCGGGAGATAGGTGCCCGCGGCCGGTGAGCCGAGGACACCCATATCGCCGACCCGGTTGTGCCAGCCGAAGTCCTTGTTCCAATAGGTCCACACATACGGTTCGATCACCACATCGACCATCGAGGTGAAGTTCCCGATCGTGCGGGACAAATGCACCACATGCCCGGGTTCCCCGCGCAGCTCCCACCCCGCACCGAGCAACGGGGGCAGGGTGGCATGCAGGGTCGCGGTCAACTCGGTGGCGGCGCGGGTCCGCAACGCTTCCATGTCGTCGACGTCGTCCTCACTGCCCGGATCGATGACCCACCCGAGTAGCTCGCACGCGGCCAATCCGACGACCCAGATCTGCGCGGGTGCCCCCAACGGGGTCAGTGAGGCCCAGCGAATCAGCTTGTCCAGCTTTTCGAGTGAATCGACCGGACCGGTCAGCTCCCGCCCGGACGGGGTGTACGTCCCGGCCGCGGTCACGATCACCGCATGACCATCCGCGGCCTCCCCCGCCGGCAGCGCCTCCCACACCGGCGGATCGACCGCGACGCTCCCGGCCTCGGTGGTGTTTACGTCGGCGGTGTCCACGTCGGGAGACTTCGGGCCCGTGGGAATTTCGGCGATCGTGGGAGTTTCGGCGACGTCAACTTGCGCGTCCGACTCAGCGTCCCCCTGCTCGTGTGAGTCGGCGTTCCCCGGCTCGTGTGATTCAGGGTGTGTGGCGACGGTGGGTTCCGGGCCCGACTCGTCGGTTGCATCCGCCTGATCGGTTGAGTTGGGGGAACCGTCTTTTTCGCAGGATTCGGGGGGCGTCGTCGGGGTGGTGTCGGGCAGTGTGAAGAGGGGGATTTGCTCCCACGGGGAGCTCATGACTCCTGCTCGGCGATCCGGCCGTCGAGATCGGCCGGTGGGACGCGGTAGCGGTCGAAGAATTCTTGCAGGGCGACGTCCACGACGTTGGTCACCGTGGATTGGCGGTGGTTCACCAGCCAGTTCAACCGGGCCTCCGTCGAGGCCAGTACCCGGGTGTTGAGCGGAACTTTCGTCGGCCCCTTCCTCGGCTCCAGCTTCGCCGTCAACTCCGGACTCGGCATTCCCGACCCGGAGACACCTTCCGCACCGGAACCTTCCTTCCCCGACCGGGCGGCACCGCCGCGCCCGCCCCCGGTCGGGCGGCGGGCGCCGCCCCCGGCAGTTCCCGTCTTCGCCATACCCACCCACTCGTCTCCGCCCGTGTTACTTCGGTTGACTCATCCTACCCACTACACGCCTACTTGCGCGCATCTACGCGCGCACACTTGCGTGCATATTTGTGCAGAGTTGGTGCGGAACACTTGCGACGGCGGCATTGACGGCTTTTGCCCGCCGCGGGTCGGTGGCCGGTTACCGTCTGTCGGTATGGGGACCACCTTCCACGGGCCGAGCCCGTGGCCGCACATCACCCGCGCCATCCGCACCCGGGGTGCCCGGTACGCCGCGATCGGCTATCTCGGGCAGGACGCACCCGAGTTGCTTCCGCTGCGCGCCGGGGACCTGTTGGTCGTCAACGCCTCCAAGGCCGCCATCCGGGCGCACGCCACCTCCCCCGCCGCCCTCTCCTACTATCTGAACAAGGGGGTGCGGGTGCTGTCGTCACCGACCCTGCACGCGAAAGTGATCGCTACCAGCACCCGGGCGGTGATCGGGTCGGCGAACGCGTCCGAAAACTCCACCCTCGCCGACGACGCCGTGGTCATCACCGACGACCCCGACATCGTCGCCGGTGTCCGCACGTTCATTAACAGCCTCGACGAGATCACCGAGGTCGATCAGGTGTTCCTCGACGACGCGATCCTCGAGTGGGAGATCGGCCGCGCCGTCCCACTGCCCGGGGTCACCGGCCGCGTTCGCACCGAAATAGATTTCCTGCCCGCGCCGGTGCGCCGGATGTTTATCAAACACGCCGTCGAGTATCAACCCACCGACACCGAACAACAGGTCCTCGACAACCAGCGGGGCCGGCATTCGACGGCGGGCGGGCCGGTGGTGAAGTACCAGCTCGAGTCGCTCCGCCTCGACACACGCGGCACCATTCGGCGCGGTGACGTGATTGTCTTCGTCGACACCGGCGACGAGTGGATCTACCCGCCGGCCGTGGTGATCTCCGATCCGATGCCGATCCCGCGGTCGGGCGGAGCGGTGTTGTTTTTCCTGCGCACCCGCACCGACCTGCCACCCGTGCCTCTCACCGACGCCGAGAAGGCGCTCACCGACCTCGGGCACCCCGGGTCACGGCTGCGGACCGATCACTACGTCCGCTCCCCCCACCTCCGCACGGCGCTGCTCGCACTATGGGACCTCTGAGCGGACACGGACACGAAATGAGCCGCGCACCAACACCAACCGCCCATTCTCCTCGAAATGCTTCGAGGTCTGCACCGAACTCGTCGGCGCTCTCTCCCACGAGATCCCATACTCGACAATGCCTGGTGTGTAACTGCCGCTTTCACCCTCAACGGCGAACACAGTCTCTGTCGATGCCACCGAACCGATTCCACCACTACCCACTCCCCACGAGAAGTCACTGCCTGGGTGGGTTGATACCCATGAGCCACCAGACGCGCGCCGCGACTTGCACAATATGTCGCCCCCGACTTGCGTTGCTAGCTAGCGTAGCGTGGTTAGCTATCCTCGCCTTGTAGTCTCGGCCGCAGAGCGTCTGGACGCTCCTTGACGGAGATGCCACTTCTGCGGCAGGCCATTCTATTTCGTCGGAGAAGAAGACAACCGGGCCGCTCGGGCACTTACGTCACGGTGATGAAAATTGGCTCTCCCCCGCCGCAAAGACGGCACGACATCCAATCACCAACCGCTCAGCAACTTAACGTCATCACCGCCCACTTCGGGATCGTGTGGCGGAATGTAGGTCTGCGGTGAGTGGCGGCTTCACCAGGGACCTCCGAGGAGATCGCGACGAAAGCTCGACGGATAAACGTCGCTGCATCGTGCGGGCTGTTGGTGTTTATTTGCGGCGACGGCGGACTCGATACGACACCGCAGGTTTCGTCGTCCAGGTGTGGATCGTCGAACCCGGTCACCACCACCAGCGCGGTTACAGTGCGGATCGGGGGTCTTGTCGACCACCGAACCGTCGTAACGGCGCGCCAGCTCGCGCCCAGCGGCGAGGACCTGAGCCATGGCGTCATCGCGATCGGACGCACGCTTCCCCGCGCACCCTCCGAGCTGTCCGGGTCACCGATCGTCGCCTACGTGGTGCCGCCCCCAGCCCGTACCGGCGGTCGAACTCCTGCGTGGACATCCAGCACGGACACCAGTCCCGGCGTCGGCCCATCCGGGCGCAGCAACTCTTCGAACGGCTGGGGAGGCGCGACCGCCGGGCCGGATCGTTGTGGTCGTGGTCCGACTTTTAGGAAACCTCACAATTCTCGCCCCGGGTCATGTCTTACGGTCGGTGATCCTTGTCGTCGGTGGGGTGTTGAGCTTGCAATTCGGTGAGGGTGGCATCGAGTGCGGAGGCCAGTTCGTTGTCCGTGGGTACGACCTCGCGAAGCTGGTCGGGCAGGGTGTCGTAGGTGTAGTTCGCCACCGCCAGCGGTGCGGGTGCCCCGGCGAGGGAGTATCGGACGGTGTTGTCGTTGCGGCCGGCGCACAGCAGGATCCCGATGGTGGGGGCGTGCTGGCCGTGGATCCGCAGGTTCTCGTCGATCCAGGCGACGTAGAAGCCAAGCTTGCCGGCGTATTCGGGTTGGAACCGTCCGACCTTGAGCTCGACGACCACGAACCGGGACTGAGTCCAGTTGAAGAACAGCAGGTCGATGTAGAAATCGTCGTCGTCGACGGTGAAGTGGTACTGCCGACCGACGAAGGCGAAGCCGTGGCCGAGTTCGAGCAGGAAGCGTTCGAGCCGGGTCATCAGCGCGGTCTCGAGTTCGCGTTCGGCGACCTTGGTGGTCAGGCCTAGGAAGTCGAAAACGTATGGGTCGCGGACCAGTTGTTGGGCCAGATCCGAGTCCTCGCGGGCAGGTGGTCGGAAAAGTTCGACGGCGCGGCCGCGATCCGCTCGTGCAGACGCCCGGCGATCTGGTGGGCCAGGACGTCGCGGGACCAGCCGTGTTCGGCCGCTTGGGCGGCGTACCACTCACGGTGCGGCTGAGTGTCGAGCTTGTCGAGCAGGACAGTGACGTGCCCCCACGGCAATCGTGCAACGGGGCGTTGCACGATTTCATCGGGCCAGGCCGCAGCGAACGAGCGCATATAGAACAGGTTGCGCCGGGACAGTCCGCGCATGTCCGGGAAGGCGGAGCGCAGGTCCTTCGCGAGCTGGTCGATGACCTTGGTGCCCCACCCCTGTGCCTGTTGCCGCTCCAAGATGGCCCGGCCGAGGTCCCAGTACAGCAGCAGGAGCTCGGTGTTGACGACCCGTGACGCCCGGGTCCGGGACCGGCTCACCTGCGCCTTGAGCTGCTCGAGGAACCGGGGGTAGTCGTCGGGCAACATCAACGCAGGATCTGTCACCGCCCCATCCTTGCGCATGGCTTTTACGGGGAGGACACCCGCCGCCGACGTCGTGTGTCACTGATCGAGGTCTCATCAACGGTCGAATGGGAGACGACGAGGAGGGCCTCACCGGTCGAGTGCCACGGGACACCGCAAGGGGCCTGGTAACCGCGGAGGCGAATACATCGCAACGCCCCCGCCCGCGACCCACTGACCAGCAGCCGCGGTCGATCAGTTCGTGTGGGTGAAGAGGTCGTCCGGTTGATCAGTCCGGCTGCGTCCGGCGTCGCGCCTGACGGCGGACGTGGCGGGCCATGAGATACGCCCGGTTCTTCTCGCCGCGGAAGATCTCGCGATTAACCGCCTGCTCGATCATTCCCGGGGCCTCGAGCACACGCTGCGCGGCCAGACGCATCAACTCGGCACGATCGGACCCCACCTGTGCGGCCAAAGTGTCGAGCCTGTCCCGCAGCGGGGCATCGAAGTGCACATTCACCCTGGCGGAAAAGATTTCGGGCCGAAGATCGCGCAACGGTGCGATGGCCTCCAGGTCCGCGGTGAGATCACCGGGCTCATCGAGGAGGCGCCGCAGGGCAACCCGAAGAAGCGCGGTGCTGAGCTTGTCCCCGTGTCGGCCGGCGAGGCCCCAGATCTGTTGCCTGCTGGACGGGTTGACCATGACCTCGACCTTCTCGGACAGTCCGGTCCGCCCGGTCTCGCGGAGCATCGGATGTTTGTAGCGGCCGGGGGTTTCCAGGAATCGGTGCAGGGCAATCCGCATGAGTGCGCTGACCGTGGTGTCGTACCGGGCGGCCAGCGCCGTGAACTTCTGTACTGTGTCCGGTTCCAGTTTGAGCGTGAGCATGACCAGCGGGATCGCCCGCCGAACTGCCGAGAGTCGCCGCGCCTCCTCGAGACGATTGCCGACCGCTTTGGGCTGGGTGACCAGTCGTCGGCAGGCTACGCGGATCAGCGCCCCGAACCGGCGCGGTCCGATGCCCTCGGCCATCTCGTCGAGTCGGTTTTTGGTCTCCGGGTCGAAGCGCAGCGCGATGGGATCACCCACCGGGATCCGCCCTGGCCTCGACTCCGTCATCCCTCGATCTTCCCGTCCTTCTCGTCCGCCGGTGCGCATCAGTGTGCCCCGGCATCGGCCGGCCGTTCCATCACTCGCACTCGGCGGTGATCGCCGATGCAGGACACCACTGGGTGATTTCGAGACTCCCCCGCTTGTTACCGGTGGGAATTGCGAACGTACATGCCGCCAGCCATTCGCCCCGGGAGGTACGCCCCCAAGCCCGGAGCAGTCCGCGGACTCGAACATCCAGGTCGAGCCCTTCGGCTCGCACTCGAAGGGGCAGGTCATTCGCGGATCGTCCGCCGTCATGAGCGATGGCGGCCGAGACGTCGACCATGACCCGCTGAGGTGGGTCGACGACCCGCCACGGCTTCGGGTCGTAGACCGGCTCCCATTGTTCGAACACACTTTCGATCTTAACTGTTATCGTGATGGTCGCCGCCAGCGGTCGGCGAGGGAAGCGCGGGCCGCTGGCGTCGCCCTTCGTTTCCACGCCGAGTCGGCGCTCTACCTGGCACGATAAACCCGAAACCCGCCCCATCGTGGGCGATGAGAGACACCGAGGAGACCCGCATATGGCATTGCCCCTCATGACCCCCGAGCAGCGTGCCGAAGCACTGGAGAAAGCCGCGGTAGCACGGAAAGCACGGACCGAACTGCTGTCCGCGGTGAAGGCCGGTGACCTCACGGTCGCAGGAGTCCTCGCGAAGGCGGAGACGGACGACATCGTCAAGAAGACCAAGGTATCGGCCCTGGTCAAGGCCCTGCCTGGCGTCGGGAAGGTACGGGCAACGCAAATCCTCGAGGAGCTGTCGATCGCTGACACCCGCCGAATCGGTGGCCTGGGCACGAACCAGCGTCAGGCACTCCTCGACATCACCGCCTGACCCGGCAAAGACCGGAATATCAGCGGCCGCGAGGCCGTTGAAAGACGCGACGGTGTTCGACCCAGTGCCCCGGGTACCACATCAGAATCGTCGCTTCGAGCGACCACTTGCCGAGAGGCGCACTGGCGGGCACCGTCACCCTGACCGGGTCAGACCTACAGTGCGTAGCGTGCCCCGGGCAGGATACGAAGCCGCTGACACCACCAGCTGCCGGCGGCTTCCCACGGAAAAGGCCCTCGAAGGGACAGGTCGAGACCGGCTTGCCGCCCTGCGTCAGCTCCGCCGATTGACACTGCCCGAACCCTCACGTCGACACGACGCGTCGAGCGGGACCGACTAGGGTATTGCGTGAATCAGGCGTGCCCGGTAGTCCGGAGTATCGGGCGTGTTCAGGCCGCGCCGGTTCAGCACGGAGCCGCCCAGGCGAGGGAAAGCCACCGGCTTCAATCCCCGCAGGAAGTGAACCACCACGGCCCGGCTCGTCAGGGCGGACAATCGGCGGGTGGGCCATGCTCAACGTGGGCTGATTGCCCCGATGTTGGCGACCCTGGGCACTTTGCCTGCGGGTGAATCCAGTGGATCCTGGGCAGCGGAAATCAAGTACGACGGCTGCCGACTGCTGGCCTCTGCCGGTGGCCGAAGCGATCCGGTTCTGTGGTCGCGGAATCTGAACGTGGTGACGTCGTCGTATCCGGAACTGGTCGAGGCCTTGGCCGACGCTTTTGGCGGCGGCCGCCGGGTGGTGCTCGACGGGGAGGTCGTTGCGTTGGGAGCCGATGGGCGGCCTTCGTTCGGCCGTTTGCAACGACGCATGCATGTGGCGCGCCCGTCGACGGTGCTGCGCCGCCAGGTCACGGTCAACTTTTTCGCGTTCGACCTGCTTGTTCTGAACGGCAAGGATGTGATGTCGGTGCCGTATCTCGATCGCCGGTCGGCACTCGCCGAGCTTGTCCCCTCACACGGTGCGGGTCTGCCGGTACAGGCACCTCCGCATTGGCTCGGACTGAGCGCGGACACCATGCTCGGTGTGGCCCGTGAAACCGGGATGGAAGGTGTGGTTTTCAAGAAGGTGTCCTCGATCTACCTGCCGGGCAGGAGAACTCGTTCGTGGGTGAAAACTCTTGTGAGACAGAGAATGTCGGCCATCGTGATTGGCTGGGTCGCGGGCGGTGGGGCGCAGCGGAACGTGGTCGGATCGCTCATCCTTGGCGCCTATGACACCGAGGGAGTCTTGAGGCACATCGGTCATGTAGGGACCGGTTTTACTGCCTCGATGCGCCGGCAACTGCGCGACCAACTGGGGAAACTTGAGCGCCCGACCAGCCCCCTTCCAGCCTCGTCAACACATGGTGACGCGCCTCGTGGTGTGTCTTGGGTCGAGCCTCGGGTTGTCGTTGACGTCGAGTTCCGCGAGTTCAGCGAGAGTGGCGGCCTGAGACACTCGTCGTTCAAAGGGCAGCGATCGGATATCCCGCCCGAGGACGCCACCCTGCCCGAGCAGCGCTGACGGGAACGCCATCCGCTGCAGAAACCGCCGCTGGTGGGTCTGGGAGAATGAAGCTCTCCGAGCTAGAGGATCACGTGGAAGTCGGGGAGAGAGTTAGGCATGGCGTATGACTGAGAATCCGGCAACCCCCGCTGCTGTGACGATCGGCGACACGGTACGGCTGCACCCTCAGGGGGTTTCGAGGTTCAAGATCCTCGATATCGAGGACGGCCGAGCACTGATCGAGGCCGTGGTGCAAAGCCCAGGCACCTACCCGTTCAGCGTCCAGGTGAAATATCTCGTCCCAGCCGATTCCTAGCGCCCCACACCCCCGGATCAGGCTTTCTGTCACGCGCCCGGGCCATCCGATCAGCCAAGCGGCGCACCGCCCGCTCGTCGGGGATACCGACCATCCTGGCGCGCTCGTGGGCCGCAAGGAACGCCGTGATCTCTGCGTTCCCGTGCTGGCGGTCTCGGTGCTGGAACGCTCGGCGCGCCTCGGCCAGGTCCTCGAGGACCAACCACTGGAAGCGATCTAGATTGGCGGCGATCTCGGCCATCCGCGCACGCTGTGATCGAGCCTCGCGCCACCGGTGGGCCAGGGACGCCGCGGACAGCAGCGCATCGACGACGACACCGCGGAACTCGCTGATCACGGAGCGGCCGTTTCCTCATCACCGGCCACGCTGGACACAGTCCGCCCACTCCTTGCCTGGTCTTCCCGTAAGGTCGCGCGGGCGAGCATCTGCTCCATCTGCGGCCACCCGAACCGGAGATCGGCAGGTGTCATCCCCGCGCGGGTATCCAGGTCCGGCTCGAACGCAGTGAAGACCACCCTCGCCGCCGGTGCGAGAACATCGCATTCAACGGCGTGCACGGTCTCATAAGGCCACCGTTCCTCGTTGCCAGCGGTGTCGGGCTCTCCGAACAGCTCGGTCAGTCGGTGCCGAACGTAACCGAGCTGTTCGAGTTCGGTCTCGGTGCAAAAGTCAGTCAAAACTCCCCCTCGTGCGTTGTCGTTGCCTTGTTCAGGCTGTCGGCCTTTCCCCAGCTACGCAGGATTTCGGCTTCGTCGCCTGACAGTCCCAGTATTTCAGCAACTTTGCGCTCTTCGTCTTCCCGGTCGGCGGCAACCACCTGTGCGCTGTCGGTCGCAGTAATGTCTCAACGGTGGTCGGAGGGTGGGTTGACGGCGTAGTGAAACATCGCGGTTGCATCCCACGCTGAGGGGCCGGGTAGGCGATGAAATTCCCCACTGCTGCGCAGGGTGATGAGCAGAGGCACCCGCTCACTGACGTCGGCGCGGGCAAATGTGTAGGACAGGACGACTTCGTTTCCTGTGGCCTCGTCGGTCTGACTGTCCTGACCGGCAGCGTTGTTGCTGAGCTGCCAGTGCAGCTCTCGGTCCTCGGGGTCAGTGGCGCGGCAGGTGAACGTGACCGTCTCGCCGATCTCCATCCGCACCCCGGTTTGGGTAATCGCGTTCGTGACGCCGTCATGGATGTTGCCGAAGTTGTCGGTGATCGAGTCGACGACGGGATAGTACATACTCGACTGCTCCTTGGTGTTGCGGTAGATCGCGATGCGGTTCCGGAGTTCGCCAGAAATTCCGAGAACTAGGTGCTCCTCGAAAGGATGCAGGACACGGGCGTGCATCGTGGGGTTGCGGAACCCGGCGATCTTCGACAGATACGTCTCGATGTGCTTCTTCGTGCCCAACGCTGGAGCGAACGCACCCCATCGCTTCTCCAAGATCAGGACTTGGAGCTGGGTGAAATCGGTGTAATCGATCAAGTCGGTGCTCACCACCGTTGCAGGGCGCCGGCCGCGCTCATCAGCCATCTTTGCAGCGAGCTTCGCCTCGTCTACAACCCCACCCTCGCGCGCCGCCTCCAGCCAGGACGACCCCAGCACGACGCGAACCAGTTGGCGCAGATCAAGTTCGACTAAACGCACCGCCTCATAGGGATTCACGACATCCATTGTCTCAGCCCGACCGATACCTCAGCCACACCGCTGGCGCGGGCGATCGAGGGTGTGCAGGCAGGCTCTGAAAATCTGCGCGCATGATCGCTCGGCGCGAGACGGGAGTCGGGCGACAGCCGGTCGGAGCCGTGGTCAGGAGAGGCCTTCTGGTGCGCTCGGCTTCAGCAAATCCTCGCCGTTGTTCCTGACGTTGTTGACGGCCTTGGACACCGGATAGGTGTCCACGCTGCCCGGTTGCGGTGGCGCCATCAAGGATCGGGCGTAGTCGACGTCCGTGTTCGTCGGGTCGAGCCAGTCCGCCCAGTTCTCTTGGGCCACACTCATCGGCATCCGATCGTGAATATGTCCCACGTCGTCGGTGGCATCGGTGGTGATGACTGCGAACGTGACCACCCACGCGTCCGGGTCGTCGTCGGGGGCGTCGGGGTTGCGCCAGAAGTCGAAGATGCCGGCCAATGGCAGAATGCCACCGTCGGCCGGATGGATGTAGTACGGCTGCTTGAGCGGTTTCCCGGACTTGCCGACCTCGTCGGTCGGGAACCACTCGTAGAACCCCGAAACCGGCACAATCCCGCGCCGCGATCTAAAACACTGCCTGTATGCAGGCTTTTCGTGCACGGTCTCGGCGCGAGCATTGATCATGCGTGAGCCGATCTTCGGATCCTTTGCCCAGAATGGCGTCAAACCCCATTTGAGGTTGCGTAAACTGCCGCTGGGACTGCTCGTCGCCCGCCTTCGGCACGCGTGCAATCACGACCGGTGAGGTCTTCGTGGGCGCGAGGTTGTAAGTCAGGCTCCATCTCGGGGTCGGCCAGTTCGGGTTCGATCTCGAAAGTCTCGAGCAGCGTCGTCCTACTCGTCGTCGATGCGTAGCGACCGCACATAATGAACCCTGTCCCTGGTTGCCGGTAGCGGATGCATGCCGTTGATTTCACTCAAGTACATCCGCGATGACACGCGAGGATCGTATGGGAGGCGCGCTCCATCGGTAAAGTGACTATGACGGTGAATTAGTCATGCAAGGCGACTGCTGGGCAAGTGGCGAATTTACTAGTTGGATGCCGTGGTTGGAGGACGAAGGCATAAGCGACTCGCATGCGAGCATTACATACTGGACGTCTGAAGCATCAGTATTTTATTGATCAACTGTCAATCCTCGAACTGTTCGATGTCCTTTCTATGATCACGCACACTAGCGATGACAAAGAACGTTGGTATAACGAGAAATGGCACCGCAAAGGCCGCCCCGAGCGACAAGTTCGCCAGTGACGTGGAGTCTGTACCTAAGAGGTTGTCTCATGTGGGGAGTTTCTTGAAGCAAGTGAGCGCGGCCGCGAGATGGAGGAATCCGGCAAAGTGCTCGGCGCGGCGTTCATAGCGGATGGTCAGGCGTCGGTAGCCGGTGAGCCAGGCGATGGTGCGTTCGATCTTCCACCGGTACCGGCCCAGCCGGTCGTTCCTCTCGATTCCGCGACGAGCGATGCGCGGGACAATGCCCTCTTCGCGCAGCCACCGGCGGTGCTTGTCGTAGTCGTAGCCCTTATCGGCGCGAAGCTTTCCGGGTTTGCGACGGCGCGGCCCACGTCGGGACTTCACCGCCGGGATCGCGCTGACCATCGGTTGCAGCAAGGTGCTGTCGTGGGTGTTCGCCGCGGACACATCGACGACCAGCGGGATTCCATTCGACTCGGACAGGACGTGGATCTTCGACCCCTTCTTGCCGCGATCGACCGGACTCGGCCCGGTCAGCGATCCCCTTTTTTCGCCCGCACGCTCGCGGCGTCCAGGATCGCTGCCGTCCAGTCGAGTTCACCGGCGCTACCGAGCCGGTCGAGCACCTCACGGTGCAGTCTCTCGAACACCCCTGCCGCCGCCCAGACGGTAAATCTTCGGTGCGCGGTAGGAACTGTGACCCCGAACGAGGGCGGCAGATGCCGCCACGCACATCCACTGGTCAGCACGTACACGATCGCGGTGAACACCGCCCGATCATCCACCGGCGCACTGCCACCTCCCTGCGGCCGTGCGGCGAATCGCGGAATCAACGGTTCGACGATCTCCCACAACGCATCCGGCACCAACCGCAGTGACAACCCATCTAACACGCGTCACATTATGCCCCACACGCCACTTCATCCACATGAGACACGCTCTAAGTCGGACGCAGAACGAATGTAGATCATAATTCCCGCAACCACTCCGACCGCCATGACGGAGATACCGGGCAGAATATCCCTTAAGAACCCAAGCCCATAGCGGCGGCCATGTCGGGGTTCACGCATGTAGGCAGCAAGCATCGAGATCGGTTTTGTATTTTTGACCTTGCCGGTGTTGTAAAAAGCACTGGCCGTGCGAGCCCTTTCGAGCAGATAATGTTCGTAGGTGCGAAAAATCATCCCCAGGACCGGAACGTACGCCAGCGTAAAGAAAAGCGTCGGGGTATCGGAACCGAGCACTTCATAGGCGAAGGTGTCCAGATCGAACGGGTTCCCCTCCTCGACGTATCGACCCAGATTGAAGCCCGCTTGCGCTGTGATAGCGGCAGTGATCAACCATGCCATCCAGGGCCAGATGAACTTCCATACACCATGCTCCTGGCGGGCGACGAGAGTTGCCACGGTGGCACGATGCAGTTTAGAGATCGCTGTGTACTGGGGTGTCCCCTGGCCAAACGAGGATTTGATCTCTCGTAGGGTCTGCTCCCGCCGCCGCAAGATGGCACTCTTGCTGAACGTAAAGGCAAGTGCGCCGACCGCCGATATGCCGGCGAGAAGCGGACCGGCCGTGACTATGTTGCTCCACATGTCACCCATTCTGGATGCAGGCCAAGGCAGTTAGTCGGACCGGCGCGGGGGTGCCTCTCTATTTGTCAAGCAGCCCTTTCGGATTCTTCCTCGCGTTGTCGGTGGCTGCGTTTTTCGTCGGCGAGCATGATGCGCCAGACGTGATCGGACAGGTGCCGCTTGAGGCTGCGGTTCGCTGCGCGGCCACTCTTGCCCTCTGCGATCTTCTTGTCGTAGTAGCCGCGGCCGGTGCTGGCAGGCATCCGGATCTGGACCATCGCGATCGTGTAGAGCGCACTGTTGAGTTGCCGGTCTCCGTACCGGGACAGGCGGTGGCGATCAGTGTCGGCGCTGGCGATCTGCACCGGTGCCGAGCCGTTGTAGTTTGCGAAGGCCGCGGCGGTCGGGAACCGGCTGACGCGCCCGGTTCGGCCGATCAAGCGGGCGGCGGTCACCGGACCGATCCCGTCGACCTCCCGCAGACGGGTGCCGTGCTCGTCGAGAGCCTGGGTCATCTGTTTCTCGTTCACCGCGAGCCGGTCGTCGAGGCGCCGGAGGTCGGCGATCAGGTCGCGACACAGCCCGACGCGGGTTCGGTCCACCTCGCTGCGGGCACGGAAGCCCGCAGCAGTGCCGTGGCCGAGGCGGCAGTCAAGGAGGTTGGCGCCCCGCCGGCCAGCAACTGTCGTAACAACGCGTGCAGCTGATTGGCGATGCGAGTGCGATTGTTGCACAAGTTTGTTCGACGTTCGTCGAGCAAGGCCAGGACGTCGGTCGGGCCTTCGGGGACGACCGGTCGGGCGTCGCCCTGCAGGGCGGCCACACACGCGGCCGCGGCGGCGTCGATGCGGTCGTTCTTGCGCCGGCCGCCGCGGGAGAGTTGCCGGACCCGGGCGGTGGCGGTGGCCGGAACGTCGAGGACCATCTCCCCGAGGACGACTAGCCATTGCGCCAGGTGATGTCCGAGCCCCCTCGGCATTCTCGACTGCCCACTGGCGCTGTGGCCAGGCCTTGGCCCAGGCGATCAGCGTCTTGTAGTCGGCGAGGGTGGCGTCGATGCGGATCGAGCCGAGATCGGTGTTGGTGACGGGGTCGACCGCGGTGGCGGTGTGGGTGGACTTGTGGGGATCGATGCCGATGACGATCATGGAGGACGGTTCCCTTCTCTGCTGGGATGGGGATCCGCGGAGGACAATCCGACTTCAAGTACCTCTCACAGCAGCTTGGGGTCACGCCTCTCTCCAGTCACTCCGCGAACGCAGACCGGAAGGGGCGACAAACCCCCGCAAAGTCAACCCCGCTGGATGGGGGGTGACAGGAACCTCAGGAGTCAACCCTTCCGGTCTGCTACGGCACATTACGGGCAGCTAACCCGACCACGTGCCGCTCTCACGAACATAAGTCGGAACCTTGTCACCTGGAAACGTTCTACCTGGCCGACCAGACCGGCCGAGGTGACGAAACAGCCTGAGCGCCATTCAGGCGCTACCGGGGTCCGTTTTGGCCATGACCAAAACGGAAGCGAATCCGGAAAGGCGTGCAAGTGTCGGCTCTGAATGCGAACCTGTGTGCTGTGACCGCCTCTGGGCTCGGCCGCCTCGAGATCGTTGCCCCACGAATGATATGGCCAAACGAAGCTCGCGACTTCACGCCTTGGCTCCTACAGAACGTGGACGTCCTGAGCGACCTCCTAGGCATGGACCTCGTTCTTGACGTCGCAGAACACCCAGTGGGTAGCTTCAGCCTGGACTTGAAGGGCTACGACGAAACGACAGGTGAGGTCGTGATCGTCGAGAACCAGTTGGAGCCGTCAAATCACACCCACCTCGGCCAGATCATCACCTATGCCGCGGGAACCGATCCGACCACGATCGTGTGGGTAACCACGGGCTTTCGGCCGGAGCATCGCGCTGCCATCGACTGGTTAAACCAGCGCACGGACGACAACACTCGTGTCTTCGGAATCGTCATCCGCGTGGTCAAGATCGGAAACTCGCAAGCAGCACCAAACTTTGAATTGGTAGCGCAGCCAAATGACTGGGAAAAGCAAGTCAAGAAAGCCACCTCATCGGCCCACGGTGAAGCGTCGGCGATGGTCCGCCAGTACCGAGATTTCTGGGAGGCGGTCCTAGAGCAGATCAGGGCCAATCATCCCGAATGGACGCGGGCTCAAACCAGTGGAGCGCCGTGGTGCAACACTCCACTGGGGCTCAGCGGCGTTGTGCTCTCGATGGCTTGGGTGAACGGTTCGCTGGTCACCCAGATTTACTTCGACTCGCGCGACGCTGATCTCAACAGGGCACGATTCGACTGGCTTCGCGAGCACCGCAGCGCGTTCGAGACGGCACTCGGCCAGACACTTTCCTGGGACGAGATGTCGGGCCGGAAGGGCGCACGTATTGTGCTGAATTCTACCTTCAATGACATCTCCGCCACTGAACGTTGGCCTGAGATGATCACCTGGCTCATTGAGCAGCAGACACTCTTTCGTGGGACACTCTCCGCGGTCGGCGGAGTCGCCGCCCTTCGCGACATAAGGCCGCTGTGACAACAGCAGTGTGAGCGCAGGCGGGTGGACACACTCGGGCACAAACCATTCTGATCAGTCCTGGCTCGGAATTTGGGGCGTGTGACCTTTGGGACCTTGTCGTCAGCTGTTACCGAGCTGGGCGGGGAGGCGAAAGGGGACTGAGCGCCTCCCTGCGGTTCGAGGGTCCGTTTTGGCCTTGGACCAAACGGACCGGGATAACTTCGGTCAGCTGGTCAGCTGGTCAGCTGGTCAACGGCACGGCGCCGCGCCCGGGTTAATGTGCGCCGGGGGTTGAGGGTGAGGTCCTCGGTGTCGGCGAAGGCCAGGCGCCCGTCGTCGAGAGCGATGGCCCACCGATGCACGGGCGCCCACTCGTGCCCACGCCGGGAGTCGGTCAGGGCGGCGTAGTCCTCGACGACTTCACCGGTCTGCGCCTCCTCGGATGCTCGGCGGACCAGCACCCGCACGCCCACCGCTACCGCCGCAGGCGCCGGTTTCTTCGCACTCATGTTTTTGGGCATGCTCGCACCCTTTCGCTCGGCGGACCCCCCGGAGCATAGGCAGGAACCCGCATGAGCGCCGAACGATCCCCAGACGCGTGACGGTTACCGGAGGGTAGGTCGGGGTAGTCACGGGGCGGTGCACCCTGCGCCGAACCGAAGCCGTCCATGTCGAAGGGGTAAACACGTATGAGCACATCCGATACCGCCACACTGCTGACGCAGCTGCGCACCATCCTGGATCTGACCAACACTGAGATCCAGGTCGCCGAGACCCGAGTCGCCCAAGCCAGAACCGAAGCAGTCCGGCGGGAACTTCTCGAGAACGCCGAGAACGCCCGAGCCCGGGCCGAGGCCATCGACGCCGCGATCCGCGACCTTGGCGGAATCCCCGAGCTGATCGGACCGTTCCTGGGACGTGCCGCCGCCGCGGTGAAAACGGTGGTCGAGCAGGCCCAACCGTTCGACGAAGCCCTACTCGGTGACTTGGCCCTCGAACACCAGCTCCTCGACCGCGCCCGCTACATCAAAGCCCTCGCCACCGCCGCGGGCCGCAAAGACATCGAGAATCTCGCGTTCCGGCTGATCACCGCCCACCAGGCCACGGTGGACTGGCTGACCACCGTGTTGGCCGAGGACGCGCTCGGTGGGCCGGCCGCGTTGCGCCGCACCCCGTTGCAGGCGGCCACCGGGACCGCGGTGCGGTTGATCAACGTGCCGGTGTCCTGGTCCGCCCGCGGCCTGGACCGGGCCCTGGACACCGTCCGCGTCACCCCACCCTCGTTGGAGGAGCTGTTGAGTCGGGGCGCGCACGCCGGGGATGTCGCGGTCAAAACCCTGACCGCGAGCCGCGACGCGGCCCTCGAGACCGCCGAAAGGGTCACCCGCCAGCAAGGTGAATCGTCCCGAGTTTGATGCACACCTTCTTTCTTGGGAAGGTGATCCTTATGCCGAATGTCTATCCAGCCGAGGTGCGGGAGAAGGCCGTGCGCCTGGTCCTCGAACACCGTGACGAGTACGCCTCGGAGTACGAGGCGATCCGTACGATCGCCGAGCGGATGTCCCTGAAGACGGAGACGGTGCGGGTGTGGGTCCGCAAGGCCGAGGCGGCGGGTGGCGGCACCCCGGCTGCGTCGGCATCGGAGGCTGAGGCCGAACTGCGGGCTTTGCGGCGGAAGAACGCCGAGCTCGAGAAGACCATCGAAATATTGAAGGCTGCAACGTCTTTCTTCGCGCGGGAGTGCGACCCGCCACGCAAGTGATCTGCCGGTTCATCGCCGAACACCGCGATCAGTTCGGGGTCGTACCGATCTGCCGGGTGCTCACCGAGCACGGGTGCACGATCGCCCCGAGAACCTTCTACGCCTGGCGCAGCCGGCCGTTGTCGAAACGGGCATTGTGGGACGCCACCATCACCGCGGTGCTGGCCTCCTACTACGTCGAGCGGGACGAGCACGGTCGACGCAGGCCGGAGTCGCTGTACGGCTCGTTGAAGATGTGGGCCCACCTGCGCCGTCAGGGCATCGAGGTGGCCCGCTGCACCGTCGAACGGCTCATGCGCGTCAACGGGTGGCGCGGTGCCAGCAGGGCGAAGAGGGTCCGCACCACCGTGCCGGAGCCGTCGGCGCCGCGGCCGCCGGATCTGGTCGACCGGAACTTCCGGGTCGATCGGCCCGACGCGCTCTATGTCGCGGACTTCACGTACGTCCGGATGGTGTCCGGCTTCGCGTACACGGCGTTCGTCATCGATGCGTTCGCCGGCACGATCGTCGGTTGGGAGGTGTCGACGTCGAAGGAGACCGCGTTCGTGCAGCGGGCGGTGAACCAGGCCTGCACCTTGCGGACGATGCAAGGTAACCCATTGCGCGGAAACACTATTCACCACAGCGACGCGGGGTCGCAATATACGGCTCTGCGCTTCGGGGAGACCTTGTTCCTGCAGGGACTGCTGCCGTCGATCGGGTCGGTGGCCGACGCCTTCGACAACGCCCTCGCCGAGACGACGGTCGGGCTCTACAAGGCCGAGTGCATCGCCGACGACTCCCCGTTCCGCATCGGGCCGCTACGCACCGTCAGCGACGTCGAGGAGGCCACCTCGGCGTGGGTGCACTGGTACAACACCGACCGGCTGATGCACCGCCTTGGGCGGATCCCACCCACCGAGTACGAGGCCAGGTACTACGCTGCAGAACGTGCCGATCAACCGGTCGCACACAAATAACAGTGTGTGCATCGGACCCGGGATGGTTCAAGGTGCGGAAGGTGTCGCCGACGCCTTGCGTTCGGTCCGCACCGGCACCGCCACCGGTGTCCCGGAATCGGACGAGTTGCCGATCGAGGACTTCGACGAGCTCAACGTCTCCCAAGCTGTGGCGGCGGTGAAGGAACTCACCGATCCTTCCGATGTGCGGGCGATCGTTGCCTACGAGGAAGCGAACAAGAACCGGCACGGGGTCGTCTCGGCCGCGCAGACCCGGCTGGCCGCGATCGCCAAGGAAGTAGCCGGAATCACCTAACCCCGGTCGCCCCGGGTGCCGCCCGTCAGCAGGCGTGGCGGACCGGGGCCCCGGTTCACGGGAATACCCCCCGCAGCCTCGAAAGGTTTGCGGGGGTATTCCTCTGCAACCAGGGTCGAGCCGTTGCCGGGCCGACCCGGGCGCGGGGGGTCTATTCGGCGAGTTTCGCGACTGCCTGCGCCCAGAGGAAGAACTTGTTGGTACCCAGGTCCGCAACGGTCTTGATGTTGAACGCCGCCTTGAGGTGTTCGGCGTCGGACTCGCTCACCCCCTCGAGCGCGGCGACCGGGGCCTGCGCGAGTTCCTCGATCGGACGGGTTTCGTAGGCCTTGTCGAACTTCGACACGATACCTGCCATGTGCTGACCTCCACTACTCGTTTTGGTTCCATGGTCGAGCCGCCGCACCCGTGTGTTGTTGCGCCGGCCCGTAGGCCAGTTAATCCGCTGCTAGCGGACATGCCAACCTCCCTGTAGGCGGACACGTTCGTCCCTGCTGACGGACAGCTGATCTCCCTGTCGATGAATACGGGACCGGCGGTGTGTCGGTCCTGAAACAGGCGCCCCTCCGGGGTTTTGCTCGAGGTCTTCGACCACCTTGAGCGACTCCCACCGGAGGGACGCATGAAGAAGTCTGACAGGGACATCATGGAAATTCTCGAGGCATACGACGCCACCGGCAGCGCGCACTCCGCGGCGCAGCTGGCCGGGGTAGATCCGAAAACCGTCCGCCGCTACGTCACCGCCCGTGACGCCGGTATGTCGGTGACCGGCCCCTCGCGGCGACCGCGCATCATCGACGACCATCTGCCCAAGATCGAGGAGTGGGTCGAGCGCAGCAAAGGCAAGGTCCGCGCCGACATCGTCCACGAACGACTCCTCGAGCTCGGGTTCGAGGGGACCGAACGCACCACCCGACGCGCGGTGGCGGATGCGAAAGCCGCATGGCAGGCCGGGCACCGCCGCACCTACCGGCCTTGGGTGTGTTGACTGAACTACCGGAGTGTGGGTTCGTGTTCTTCGAGCTGGTCGCTGTGAGGCCCGGCTATGTTGCCTGACCATGTCTGAATCACGAGATGGAAATCGGAATCTGGAGTCGTTGAGGGTCGAGTTGGTCGGGTCGTTGGTGTCCACCGGCGATCCGTGGGAGCCGTTTCGGTTGGTCGATGCTTGTGGTGAGCCGGTGGGCGCGGTGACGGCGTATCTGGCCGAACTGCAGGCGGCGGGCCGGTCGACGGCAACGCAGCGTTCCTACGGGATGGACCTGCTTCGGTGGTTCCGTTTCCTGTCGGCAGTGGAGGTCGCGTGGCAGGAGGCGACGAGGGCCGAGGCGCGAGACTTCTCCCGATGGATTCAGATGGGCACCAAACCCGTTCGGCCGCATTGGCGTTCCTCCGACAAGCCTGCAGCGGCGACGATACCGACGCTTAACCCGGTGACCGGCAAGAGCTCGCCGGGTCGCACCTACGCCGTGGCGACCGTGGCGCACTCCGAAACGGTGCTGCGCGGCTTCTACGCGTTCCACGTGGAGGCCGGTACCGGGCCGTTGGCGAATCCGTTTCCGCTGGCCCGGTCCGGTCGCCCGAATGCGCATCACAACCAGATGGACCCGTTTCAGCGGCAGCGCGCCGGTCTGTATCGGCCCCGGCAGGTCAAGCGGATCCCTCGGCAGATTCCTGACGCGCTGTTCAATGAGTTGTTCGCTCGCTTGTCGTGTGATCGGGACCGGGCGTTGGTCGCGTTTTGGGTGTCCACCGGAGTTCGAGCGTCGGAACTGCTGGGAGTGCTGCAAGGCGGCGTCGATCCTGGCGGGCAGTTGATCACAGTGGTGCGCAAGGGGTCACGGGCGATGCAACAGGTCCCCGCGTCGCCGGACGCGTTCGTGTGGTTGCGGCTCTACCAGCAGCAGACACACGGCGTGGTGCCCGCCGGGCCGGATGACCCGGTGTGGTGGACGCTGAGACGGCCGTATCGTGCGTTGAACTACCACGCCGCCCGGGCGATGTTCGGCCGTGCGAACGCGCTGCTGGGGTCGAATTGGTCGCTCCACGACCTGCGTCACACCGCGGCCTATCGGCTGGCCCGCGACCCGCAGATGCCGATCACCGACGTGCAATGGGTGCTTGGCCACTCGTCGCTGACCACAACTCAGATCTACGTCAATCCGACTCCCGAAGACGTCGTCGAGGCGGTGCTGGCCCACCACCGACGACGAACCGAGCCGCTGCCCGAACCCGAGCAACCGCCGCTGAGATATCGGCAGGACAGCCTGGACGTGCTGTTCGGCCGGGGGACGTCATGACGACGGCAACCGTTTCCAGCGCCGGGAACACGAGAACATGGCAGCTCAGCCGGGAAGCGGAGGTGCTGCGTGAGAAATTTCCGCCCCGGCCGGCGCCGACCTCGTGGCCGGCAACCCGGCAGAGCCGCGGCACCGTCGAAGCCCGACTGGCGGGCGAACCATTTCGGGCCGAGGACTCGAACGCCCGCTATCACCGCAAGAAGTCGCTGCAGACGGTGCTGGACTGGCTTGAGCTGTATCCGGGCTCGTCGTGGCAGCAGCGGTGGAACGCCACCGGCGCCGGGATCGACGGTCACCGGGACTGGCGCGTCAAGCTGCTTGCCGACCTGGACGAGGCAGGGCTGCTCGGCGAGCAGCCCGGCTCGGTCCACAGGCTGTTGGGTATGGGGCTGATCCAGCTCATCGGTGGCGACTACGTGCGCCCGTCGCTGGGCTGGCTGATGGCCACGTCCTCGCCGCTGCGCATCGCCAACGAGATGGCCAAAGTCCGCGATCGTCATGGCCTGGCGCAGCTGCGGGCGGTCCGCACGTCGAGCACGGTGGGCGATGCGACGATGGTCCCGGCCATCGAGCGGGTGGCGCTGATGATGGCCGCCAAGGGCGGCACGGTCGCCGACGTCACCCCCGGCGACTGCATCGAATTGATGCAGACCAGCCGAGAGGTGTTCCCCGGACCCAACCGCTCCGGTCGGCACAGCCCGCTCTTCTACCAGCTGCTGCATTCGATCGGGGCCTTCCCCGCGGATGCGCCGCCAACGGTGCGCATGTTCAGCAGCCTTTTCGCCGGCAGGCTGTCGGTCGAGCAGCTCGTCGACCGCTACGACCTGGCCTGTCGCCCGGTGCGTGAGCTGTTGGTGGACTACTTGCGCGAACGGCAACCCGCCGTCGACTACAGCACGTTGACCAACCTGGCCACCACGCTGACCCTGTGGTTCTGGAAGGACCTGGAACGACACCATCCGGGAATCGACTCGCTGCAGCTGACCCCCGAGGTCGCCGCCGGGTGGAAACAACGAATCCGCACCCGCACGGTGCGGTCGAGAAACGAACACGGCGACGTCGTCGAGACGACGGTCGAACGCGACTCCGCGGCCGACATCCTGATCACCGTGCGCTGCTTCTACCTCGACCTGGCGCAATGGGCCGTCGACGACCCGGCCCGCTGGGGACCGTGGGCGGTGCCGTGCCCGATCCGGGCCGCCGACGTGCAGCACCGGAAGATGACTTCCCGCCGCAAGTCTCGCATGGACCAGCGCACCAGGGAACGCCTGCCCGCACTGCCCGCGCTGGCCACTGTCGTCGAACGAGAACGAAAGGCAGCCGCGGCCCGCCTCGCGGCAGCCCGGACGGTCGGACCTGGCGAGCAATTCACCGTGGAGGGCCTCACACTGCGGCGCGCACGCCTGAAACGGCACTCGCCCCGCATCTGGGCCGAAGAACCCGACACCGGTCGACGACGTGACCTGAACCGTGAAGAGGACAACGCCTTCTGGGCGTGGGCCGCCATCGAAGTCCTGCGGATGACCGGCATCCGGGTCGAGGAGCTCACCGAGCTGACCCACCCCAGCCTGGTCCAATACCGCACACCTCACACCGGGGAACTCATTCCGCTACTACAGATTCCGCCGTCGAAGACCGATCAGGAACGCCTGCTGGTGATCTCACCGGAACTGGCCGATGTGCTGTCGGCGGTCGTCTGTCGCGTCCGCGGCAGCGACGGCAGTGTCCCTCTGGTGGTCGCCTACGACCACCACGAGAAGGTTTGGAACCCACCGATGCCGCTGCTGTTCCAACGCGCCATCGGCCTCGAGACCCGGCCGATCCCCATCGGCGGTGTCCGCGACCTGATCAGCGGCGCCCTGGCCCGCTCCGGTCTCACCGACACGGCGGGCCGACCGTTGGACTTCGCGCCCCACGACTTCCGCCGCCTGTTCACCACCGACGCAGTGATGAACGGGATGCCGCCCCACATTGCACAGCTGATACTCGGCCACCGCGACATCAACACCACCATGGGCTACAAGGCCGTCTATCCCGAGGAAGCTATCGATGGACACCGCGCCTTCATCGCCCGTCGCCGAGCCCTGCGGCCCAGCGAGGAATACCGCAGACCCACCGACGCCGAATGGGAGGAGTTCCTTGGCCACTTCGAGCGGCGACGACTGGCGCTGGGTGACTGCGGCCGCGCATATGGCACCGGCTGCATTCACGAGCACAGTTGCGTTCGCTGTCCGCTGCTGAGGGTCGATCCAGCCCAACGACACCGCCTGGTCGACATCCGCGACAACCTCATCACCCGCATCGCGGAAGCCGAGCACAAAGGCTGGGTCGGGGAAGCCGAAGGACTCCGGGTCAGCCTCGCCGCGACTAGGGAAAAACTCGCCGAGATCGGCACCGCCATCGCCAGAGGCAATGCCACAGTCGCACTCGGTATCCCCGGCTTCCGCGAACTCGCCGGCCGCACCGCGACAATCCCACACCACCCGACCACTCCCATCAGCCGGGAACATGACCAATAGTCGCCACCAACAGCAGGAACGGCACCTGGCCGCTAGTTCAGAGAAGATCACCGAACCCGGATTGTGGATGCAATTCGACTGGGGCAACGGCCCGAAAGTGCCCGGACCGGGCGGGATCGTGCGCTCGACCCTGTTGTTCTGCGCCTGGCTGGCGTGGTCACGCTTCCGTGTGGTGATCCCGGTGTGGGATCAAACGTTGCCGACGTTGATTGCGTGCCTCGATGCCACGGTGCGTCGCTTCGGTGGAGTGCCAACCTACGCGCTGACCGACAATCCCCGCACCGTGAGCATCGACCACATCGCCGGGATACCGGTACGCCATCCGCAAATCGTCGAAGCCGCCCGCCACTACGGCATGGCCGTGCACACCAGCGCGGCTGTTCGACCCCGAATCGAAGGGTGGCAGCGAGGCGACGGTGAAGATCGCCAAAGCTGATCTGGTACCCACCGACGCGAACCTGCTGCCGGCGTATGCCTCGTTCGGCGACCTCGAGACCGCCTGTGAGCGGTTCTGTGCCACGGTCAACGCGCGTCGGCACCGCGAAAGCGCCACCCGCGGATCGACCTGGCGCATTACCCCGGTCATCCGCAGGAACCGGGTGGGGCACCGAAGCCGCCGGTCCCGAAGGCCCGCTCCGCGGCCGAGGCCCGCTTCCTCGACCTCGGGCCCGGCGCGCACACCTGGTTGGTCGCCGCGTCGGCGGCCGGCACGGTCCGGATCCGGGCGAAGATGACCGCCGCGGTCGAGTTGGCCGCATTCGTCGGCGCCGCCACCGTCGACTCGGCTTTGTCGAGAGCGGCCGAATCCGGTCGGTTCGCCGAGGGGGATCTGCCGGCGATCGTCGCGCACCACACCGCCACCGCAGCCGAGACCGGGCTCGTCGTCGCCGACGAAAGTCATTCGGCCCAACCCGGTACTGCCGCCTGGGCCGGATTCGGCAGCACGAGTGCGGAGGCAAGCTCGTGAACCCCACCGCGCCACCACTACCCGACGACCTCCTCGCCGTCCTCAAACGGATGCGCCTGCCCTACCTGCGGGCTGCCGCACCGGAGGTGTTGGCCACTGCGAAAGCGCAGCGGTGGGATCCCACCGAGGTGCTCAAGGTCCTTCTCGACGAAGAGGTCCGCGGCCGGGACGAGGC
Source organism: Rhodococcus oxybenzonivorans (assembly GCF_003130705.1). Taxonomy (NCBI): domain Bacteria; kingdom Bacillati; phylum Actinomycetota; class Actinomycetes; order Mycobacteriales; family Nocardiaceae; genus Rhodococcus; species Rhodococcus oxybenzonivorans. Next base: position 127,577 of record NZ_CP021355.1, read on the forward strand.
GACGAAGGCGATGCGCCGCAAAACCGCGGGGCTTCCGGCTGGGAAGACGTTTTCGTCATGGCGGGAAGAGGATTCATCGATCCCGGCTCCTACCCAGCACGCCCTGAGCACGTTGGAGTGGGTGCACCGCGCCGAGAACCTGGCGGTCAGCGGACCGTCGGTTATCAACGGGTGTTCGTCGACTCTCATTAACGTCTTCGACGAGGTTTGTTGCGCCAGTGCTTGAAGTCTTCGGTCAATCAGGTCACCTCATGCATGCGGTCGGTTGTCCACGAGACGGCGGGCTTTGCCGATTGAGCGCTCCAGTGCTGCGGGCGGGAGAACGGTGACGTTGACGCTGACCCCGATGCGATCCTTGACCAGTTTCTTCAATGTCGCTGTGGCAATGGGGTGGGCCTCGGGGCCGGCGTCCGGACGGGCTTCGACCAGCACTGTCAGCGAATCCATCCGTCCTGCGCGTTCGAGGACGCACTGGAACTGTGGTGCCAGCGTGGGGACGGTCAGGATCAGTTCCTCGATCTGCGTCGGGAAGAGGTTGACGCCGCGGAGGATGATCATGTCGTCGGTGCGGCCGGTGACCTTCTGCATGCGGCGCATCGATCGGGCGGTGCCGGGCAGCAGGCGGGTCAGGTCGCGGGTTCGGTAGCGGATGATCGGCATGGCTTCTTTGGACAGCGAGGTGAAGACCAATTCGCCTTCCTCGCCGTCGGGGAGGACCTCGCCAGTCACGGGGTCGATGACCTCCGGGTAGAAATGATCTTCCCAGATGTGCAGCCCGTCCTTGGTCTCGACGCATTCCATCGCGACGCCGGGACCCATGACCTCGGAGAGCCCGTAGATGTCGACGGCGTCCATGTCGAGTGTCTTCTCGATCTCGCGACGCATCTCCTCGGTCCACGGCTCGGCGCCGAAGATTCCGGTACGCAGGGACGTCTTGGACGGGTCGATGCCCTTCTTGATCATCGCGTCGACGATGGTGAGCATGTACGACGGCGTCACCATGATCGCGTCAGGCTGGAAGTCCTCGATCAGTTGGATCTGGCGATCGGTCATTCCGCCGGACATCGGTATCACGGTGCAGCCGAGGCGTTCCGCGCCGTAGTGCGCGCCGAGTCCACCGGTGAACAATCCGTACCCGTAGGCGACGTGCACCTTGTCCGACGGCGTGACGCCGGCGGCGCGGAGGCTGCGGGCGATGAGGTCGGCCCAGTTGCTGATGTCATTCGCGGTGTAGCCGACCACCGTGGGGCGGCCGGTGGTACCCGACGAGGCGTGGATCCGGGACACCTTGTTCTGCGGCACCGCGAACATTCCGAAGGGGTAGTTCTCGCGCAGATCCTTTTTCGCGGTGAACGGGAATTTCGCGAGGTCGGACAAGTCCTTCAGGTCGCTGGGGTGCACGCCGGCGTCGTCGAAGGCCTTCTTGTAGTGCGGGACGTTGTCGTAGGCGTGCTGAAGCGACCACTGCAACCGCTCGAGCTGGAGTGTGGAGATGCGGTCACGGCTCGCGTTCTCGATGTCGGGTGTGTCGGTCGGGGTGGGCAGCACGCTGGTCATGAGTGTCTCCGATGTTTCACGATGTCCGGGGTCAGGCGTCGAAGTCGACGGTCACGCTGTCGCTGACGGGGAATGTCTGGCAGGTGAGGACGAAGCCGGCGGCGACCTCGTTGTCCTCGAGTGCGTAGTTGCGGCGCATGTCCACCTGACCGCCGGTCACCTTGGCGCGGCAGGTGCCGCACACTCCGCCCTTGCAGGCGAACGGGAGATCGGCGCGCAGTTGCTCGCCGGCGTCGAGAATCGACTCGTCCTGTGGAAGGGCGCCGGTCACGTTCCGCCCGTCGAGGATGATGGTCACCTCGCTGCTGGGTCCGGTTACTCCCGGCTCGCGATGCTTTTCTTGTTGCGGCGGGACGTCGTCGACGTAGAACAGCTCGTGGTGGATATTGCTTTTCGGCACACCGAATTCGGCGAGCACGGTCTGCGCGTCGGTCACCATACCGAAGGGGCCGCACAACCAGAAGTGGTCGATGTCCGGGGTCGGGACCACGGCGTCGAGGATGTTGCGGAGGCGCTCGGCGTCGAGCCGGCCGCTGAAAAGCTCGACTTCACGCGGTTCACGGGAGAGCACGTGGATGACATCGAAACGGGGGCCGTACTGATCCTTGAGGTCCGCAATCTCCTCGGCGAACATCACCGACCGGGTGCGCCGGTTACCGTACAACAGAACGACTTCCGACTCCGGATTTGCGAGGACGGAGCCGGCGATCGACAGCATCGGCGTGATGCCGGAGCCGGCGGCGATGAGTACGTGCCTGCCACCCGCGGAGGGGTCGGCGTGAAACGTTCCGGACGGTCCCTGGACGTCGATGCGATCACCCGCCTTGACTTCTTGCACGAGCCATGACGAGAACAGGCCGTCGGTGACCTCACGGACGCCGACGCGAGGGCGCGCACCGGCGGGGGCGCAGATGGAGTACGAGCGCCGATGCTCGACACCGTCCACCGTGCGGCTGAGCATCAACGATTGCCCAGGGCGAAAGCTGAATTCGTCGCGAAGGTCGTCGGGCACGTCGAAGGTGACGGCGACGGCATCGTCACACAACGACTCGACATCCGCGACGGTCAGCGTGTGAAACGCCTTCTTGCGACTCGGGGTGACGACGGGCTCATCTGTAACGGTCATCAGATTTCCTTCACATGGTCGAAGGGTTCGAGGCAGTCGTCGCAGCGGTACTGCGCCTTGCATAAGGTTGCGCCGAACTCGGAGGTGAGCCGGGTGTGCGACGATCCGCACTGCGGGCATTCGAGCTCACGGGGCTTTACGGTCAGCGTCAACGGAACCGGACCTGGCGTGCGGGCCGGCGCGGGACCGGGCACCGAGTACCCCGTGTCGCGGAGTTTGCAACGACCCTCGTCGGAGATCCAGTCGGTGCTCCACGCCGGCGTCAAGCTTGTGGCGATCTCGATCGACGTGTAGCCGTTGTCGCGGAGCTTGTGTTCGATGTCGTCGCGGATTGTCGCCATGGCCGGGCATCCCGAGTAGGTCGGGGTGATGGTGACGAGCACGCTGCCGTCGCCGCGCACCTCGACGTCGCGCAGGACACCGAGGTCGTCGAGAGTGAGTAGCGGCATCTCGGGGTCCATGACGGATGCCGCGATCTCCCGGGCCGTGCGCTCGATGGTCGTCACCAGACTCCCTCCGGGTGGGCGCGCGCCACGACCTGCATCTCTGCGATGAGCGGGCCCAGGGCTTCGGTGTGGATGCCGCGCCGCCCGCCGCGTCCGCCGATGGTGCCGACGCTCTTGCCGGTCGGGGCTTCGAGTTCGGCGGCGTGCAGAACCTGTGCGATGACGGAGTCGAATTCGTCGCGCACTTTCCTGGGGTCCACGCCGACGCGGACCTTCGCGAGCGCTATTTCCTCGTCGGTGGGGACGAACAGTTCGGAGACGTAGGGCCAGATGTGGTCGAGGCCGTCGCGAACGCGACGCTTCGACTCGTGGGTGCCGCACCCGAGCGTGACGACCCAGCGGGCAGCGTAGTCGCGATGGTAGGTCAGCTCTTTGACGCCCTTGTTCGCGACCGCGGCCAGAACCGGGTCCCGTGAGGTCCGCAGGCGGTCGAAGATTGCCAGACGCCACGTCGCGAACACCAGCAGGCGTACCTGTGACATGGCGAAGTCGCCGTTGTCGAGTTCGGTCAGTCGGACGTTCCTGAACTCGGAGTCGGTGCGGAAGAACGCCAGTGCATCCTCCGATGGAACAGGAGTCGTATCCGAGATATACGGCACCACGGCGCTATCCGCTGCGGCGGCGCGGGCGAGCAACAGACGTGCCTGTCCGAGAAGGTCGAGTCCGACGTTGGCCAGAGCCACCTCTTCTTCGAGCTCTGGTGCCCGTGTGCTCCATTCAGCGAGTCGCTGCGAGCTGATCAGCGCGTCGTCGCCGAGCATGAGGCAGTACGCAGCAAGAGCCTTCAGGTCGACGTCGTCCGGGACGGTGGTGTCGACACCGGCGAGTGGATCGTCGAAGCTGGTACCGAACGCCCACTGGCCGTGCGAATCCTCGTCGACGAGGCCTTCGTAGGCGTTGTCGTGATCAGTCATCGATTTTCAAGCCTCACATGTGGGGGACGTTGTCGGGGATCTCGTAGAACGTCGGGTGGCGGTACACCTTGTCACCGCTGGGCGCGAAGAACGGATCCTTCTCCGACGGCGACGACGCGACGATCGCATTGGACGGCACCACCCAGATGCTGACGCCTTCGTTGCGGCGGGTGTAGACGTCACGAGCGTGGCGCAGTGCCATGTAGTCGTCGGCGGCGTGCAACGATCCGACATGAACGTGGTTCAGCCCACGCTTGCCGCGCAGGAACACCTCGTACAGAGGCCAATCCGCTTTGACGGACTCCCTTTTCGGCTCGGTCGGTACGCCCTCTGTGGGAATTGCGTCGTGGCCGCCCTCGGCCGTGAATTCACTCATGATGCTACGGTCCTCTCCGCGAATGCGGTTGCTGCCTCGCGCACCCAGGCGCCGTTCTCGTGCGCTGCGCGGCGGTTGGCGATGCGCTCGACGTTGGATGCGCCGTTGCCCTTGATGACCTGAATGAACTCGGACCAGTCCGGCTCACCGAAGTCGTGCGACTTGCGCTCTTCGTTCCACTTCAGGTCGGGGTCCGGGAACGTGACGCCGAGCGCCTCCGCCTGCGGGATGGACATGTCGACGAAGCGCTGACGCAGTTCGTCGTTGGTGTGACGCTTGATGCCCCACTTCATGGACTGCTCGGTGTTGGGGGACTCGTCGTCGGGCGGGCCGAACATCATCAGTGCCGGCCACCACCAGCGGTTCACCGATTCCTGGACCATCCGGCGTTGTTCGTCGGTGCCGCGCATCATCGTCGCGAGTAGTTCGTACCCCTGGCGCTGGTGGAACGACTCCTCCTTGCACACGCGAATCATTGCGCGGGCGTAGGGACCGAAGGAGCTGCGGCACAGCGGAACCTGGTTGCAGATCGCGGCGCCGTCGACGAGCCAGCCGATGGTACCGACGTCGGCGTACGTCAGGGTCGGGTAGTTGAAGATCGAGGAGTACTTCTGCTTGCCCTCGATAAGCTTTGCCGTCAGGTCGGCGCGGTCGGCTCCGAGTGTCTCGGCGGCGGAGTACAGGTACAGTCCGTGTCCGGCCTCGTCCTGAACCTTCGCCATGAGGATGGCTTTGCGGCGCAGCGACGGCGCGCGGGTGAGCCAGTTGCCCTCCGGCTGCATTCCGATGATCTCGGAGTGTGCGTGCTGCGCGATCTGGCGGATGAGCGACTTGCGGTAGCCGTCGGGCATCCAGTCGCGAGGTTCGACGCGCTGCTCGTGGGCAATGGTTTCGTCGAAGGTTTCCTGCAGTGCTTCCAGGGTATGTGACGTGGTCATCAGTCCTACCTCTATTACCGAATGATCGGTTAGTAATTAGTATGCGCGAGAGCGACGCGGGGCGCAAGGAAATTCTCGTCAGCGTCCCGTGAAGACCGGCTTCTGCTTCGATAGGAATGCGTCGACCGCGGCTTTGTGGTCCGTCGTCTGCCCGAGGTGCTTCTGCGCAGCGAGTTCACGATCCAGAGCGTCCGACAATCCGGATGCCGACGCCCGGACCAGCGACTTCACCTGCCGGTAAGCCTCGGTGGGTCCTGCTGCGAGCTTCACAGCCAACGCTTCGGCGGTCGCGAGAACCTCATCGTCTGGGACGACCCGGTGTACCAGACCCCAGTGCAACGCCTGTTCGGCCGAGATCTTGTCGCCCAGCAGGATCAGTGCGGAGGCACGGCTGGCGCCCAGAGACTCCACCAGCGAGTGGCTCAGGCCGGAGTCACTGGCCAACCCAATGCCGGTGAACGCGGTCGCGAAAGACGACTTGGTCCCGGCGACGCGAATGTCCCCGACCAGAGCGATCCCGAGTCCGGCACCCACGCAGGCGCCGGGAATCGCGACGACGACCGGCACGGCGATATTCTTCAGCGCACTGATGAGCGGGTTGTAGTGCACACCGACGGTGTCCATCGCCGTCGATGGGTCGGCCTCGAGCGCGGTCACGTGCTCGCCGAGGTCCTGGCCGACGCAGAAGTTCTTACCCTCGGCCGTGACGAGCACTGCCCGCACGGTCGAATTCCCGGCCGCGGTGTCGACCGCCCCCTGGAAGGCGACCTTCGTTGCGGCATCGAGAGCGTTGTGCGCGTCGGGTCGAGCGAGCGTGATGGTGGCGAGCCCGTCGGATACATCCAGTCGTACGGTCATTTGCTCTCCCATTCGTGAAACCCCTTGCCTGATTTGCGCCCTAGCTCGCCGCGCGCAACCTTGTCGCGAAGCAGCTGCGGTGGGGTGAAACGTTCACCGATCGTCGATGCCAGGTGCTCGGCGATGGCCAGCCTGACGTCGAGTCCTACGAGATCCGTACTTCGCAACGGACCCATCGGATGCTTGTAACCGAGTTCCATCGCTCGATCGATCGATTCGGCGTCAGCGACACCCTCCTCGAGCATGCGGATGGCCTCGAGCCCGAGGCAGACGCCGAGGCGGCTGGTGGCGAAACCGGGGGAATCGTTGACGAGTACTTCGGTCTTGCCGAGCAGTGACACCCATGCGCGCACGCGCTCGACCACGTCAGGCGACGTCGCAGGCGCCCGCACGATTTCCACCAGCCTCGACGCCGGAACCGGGTTGAAGAAATGCATTCCGATGAAACGGGCGGGGTCGTTCACAGCGGCACCGAGTTCGGCGATGGAGAGGGAACTGGTATTGGACGCGATGACCGTCTTGGCAAGAACCGTCTTGTCGATGAGCGAGAGCACCTCGACCTTGAGCGACGGAATCTCCGGAACAGCCTCGACGACCAGGTCCAGCTCGGACGGAAGGTCGGTAGGCCCGGCGACGGTGGTGACGCGAGCCAGAACCTCCTCGGGGCTGGAATTTGCCAGTTTGCCGCGTTCGTGGGCACGAGCAAGACCCGTTTCGACGCGCCCCAACGCTGCCTTCTGATCGGCGGCCTCGGCGACGACGACGGTCGAACCCAGCGCCGCAAAAACCTGCGCGATGCCCGCGCCCATCCGCCCGCCGCCGACGACACCTACATGCTCGGGAACTGTCATTTCTTCTCCAGGAATGCCGTCATGCGGCGTTGTTTGTCTTCGGTCTCGAACAGGACGGCTTGGGCGATATCGTCAGCCCACGGGTGCGATCCCGGTGCATCGACGATCTTCTTGGTCAGCTTCAGCGCCAGCGGAGCCTGCTTTGCGACACGATCGAGCAGTGCATGCGCAGCGGCCAGCGGATTTTCGACGACGTCCATCACCAAGCCGGAACACAGCGCGGCTTCCGCGTCGAGTGTGCGGCCACCGAGCAGGACCTGCTTGGCGACGGAGACACCGACGAGGGTAGGCAGCCGATAGCTCGCTCCGGCCGCGGCCATGATCCCGAGACCCGGTTCGGGGTTACCGAACACCGCGGTGGACGAAGCGATTCGAATGTCGCAGGCGTACGACAGTTCTGCGCCGCCGCCGAGTGCATAGCCGCGAATCGCTGCGACGGTCGGAAGGGGGAGCGCGGCGATGCGGTCGAACAGGTTGCGGTTGATTCCGCGCAGCGCGTCGTCACGTGTTCGCGCGCGGAGCTGGCTGATGTCCGCGCCGCCGGCGAAGTGATCGCCCTGGCCGGTGAGAAGGAGCATTTTGGGATCGTGTTCGACGCGGGCGCAGACCTCGTGCAGCTCGGAGATCATCTCCGCATCGATAGCATTGCGCTGCTTCTCGCGAACGAGCGTCACGACGACGCGGTCCGCGAGTTCCTCTACGACGAGCGTGTTCACGGCGCCTCGATCAGCATCGACACGCCCTGCCCGACTCCGACACACAGGGTCGCGAGACCGCGCGAAGCCTTCTCGCGTTCCATGCGGCCGAGAAGCGTGAGCAGAATGCGTGCGCCCGACGCGCCGAGAGGGTGTCCGAGGGCGATGGCGCCGCCGTCGGCGTTGACGATGGAATCATCGAGCTTCAGTTGACGGATGACGCCGAGCGACTGCGCGGCGAACGCTTCGTTGAGCTCGACGGCACCGACGTCGTCGATGCTCCACCCTGCACGGGCAAGAGCCTTGCGTGTCGACGGAACGGGTCCGAGCCCCATGACGTTGGGTGCAATGCCGGCGCTCGCGCTGGTGACGATGCGCCCGCGAACCTCGAGTTCATACTTCTCGACGGCCTCCTCGCTGGCGACGACGAGCGCTGCAGCGCCGTCGGTGAACGGCGAAGCCGAACCCGCGGTGACGACACCGCCTTGCCTGAAGACGGCCTTCAGCTTGCCTAACTTCACGAGTGTGGTTCCCCGGCGCGGGGTTTCGTCCTCGATGACGTCGCCGCTCGTGGTCGGCACCGACACGATTTCGTCGGCGAACCGGCCCGCGTCGACGGCGGCGATGGCACGCTCCTGGCTGCGCAGCGCGAACGCGTCACTCTCCTCGCGGGTGATGCCCTCGCTCAGTGCGACCTCTTCAGCTGTCTCACCCATCGACAGCGTGATCTTACGGACGCCCGGTCCGGAGCCGGCCGGAATCGCGGCGTCGTGAGCAGCGAACGTCGGGTTGGTGAATCGCCAGCCGAGCGAGGTGTCGAAGATTTCACCGGGCTTGGCCCATGCGGTGCCGGGCTTGGCCAGGACCCACGGCGCCCGCGTCATCGACTCGACGCCGCCTGCGACGATGATGTCGGCTTCGCCGCTGCGAATGGTCGACGCAGCGTTGGCAACGGCGGTGAGACCGCTCGCGCACAGTCGATTGACGGTGTATCCGGGGACGGAGTCGGGCAGGCCTGCGAGGAGTACTGCCATGCGGGCTACGTCCCGATTGTCCTCACCGGCCTGGTTGGCGGTGCCGAGAATTACTTCGTCGATCGTCTCGGCCGGGACGCCGGCGCGCCTCACCGCCTCTGCGACGACGATGCCGGCGAGGTCGTCCGGCCGAACGCTCGACAGCGCGCCACCGTATCTCCCCTGCGGTGTTCGTGCGCCCGCCACCAAGAAAACTTCGCCCACTCTTTGCTCCTCTACCGCGGTTCAGTAGGTACATTAATAACCGAACATTCGGTCATTTTGCAAGAGCTGGGCGGCGCGGTGCTGTGTGATCGGAGAACACCTGGGAAGATGTCGCCATGACAACCGCACGTGCTCCGCGCAGAACAGGGCTTCCAGGACGCCCCGGATACGACCTCGACTCGCTGTTGGCCGTCGCGGTCAAGGTCTTCAACGACAAGGGGTACGACGGTACGTCGATGGAGGTTCTCGCGAAGCGGCTCGGCATTACGAAGTCGGCGATCTATCACCACGTGTCCGGTAAGTCCGAACTGCTCGAACTGGCGCTCTCGCGCGCGTTGAACGCACTGTTCGCCGTCACCACCGAGGAGCAGGCAACCGCGGGCCGTTACATAGACCGGCTCGAATACCTGGTCCGGCGAAGCGTGGAAATCCTCGTCGCCGAACTGCCCTACGTCACCTTGCTGCTGCGCGTCCGTGGCAACACCGACGTCGAGCGGCGGGCGCTCGCTCGCAGGCGCGAATTCGACGCCTTCGTCTCGGCGCTGGTCGTCGCTGCTGCGGAAGAGGGCGACCTGCGCGCCGACATCGATCCCGCGCTCGTCTCACGTTTGCTGTTCGGCACCGTCAACTCGCTGATCGAGTGGTACAAGCCCCGAACCGGTGGCTCTGCCCAGGCCTTGGCCGACGCTGTGGTGGCGCTGACGTTCGACGGGCTCAAGCGGCAGCCGAAGTAGTCCCTCTTGACAAGAGGCCTTCACTCACGCCATCGTAATTACCGACCGAACGTACGGTGAGATGGAGATGTTGTGAGCAGACTGCTGGAGAGCTACGCACAAGGACGATGGTTCGCTGCAAGCGACGAGGGCACCCCGTTGCTCAGCGCAATCGACGGCAGCGAGGTCGCTCGAATCTCGTCGACGGGTCTCGACGTCACCGGAATGATCGATTACGCCCGCACCGTCGGTGGCCCAGCGCTGGCCGCGCTGACGTTCCACGAGCGCGCCGCCCTTCTCAAGCAGCTCGGCCTCACGCTCATGGCCGGCAAGGAAGAGTTCTATGAGCTCGGGGTGCACACCGGCGCAAACCAGCGCGACTCCGGCATCGACATCGATGGCGGATTCGGCACCATCCTGAGCTATGCCAGCAAGGCTCGACGGGAACTCCCCAACGACACTGTGTACCTCGACGGCGCGGTCGAGCAGCTCGGCAAGAGGGGCACCTTTCTCGGCCAGCACATCTACACCTCGCGTCGCGGCGTTGCCGTGCAGATCAACGCGTTCAATTTCCCGGTGTGGGGCTTCCTGGAGAAGCTGGCTCCCGCTTTCATCGCCGGTGTTCCGACGATCGTCAAGCCCGCAAGTCAGACCGCCTACCTCACCGAGCTCGTGTTCCGCCGCATCATCGAAAGCGGCGTCCTCCCGGAGGGCTCCGTGCAGCTTCTGTGCGGAAGTGCACGCGGCATCATCGACCACCTCGGTGGTCAGGACTCGGTGGCATTCACCGGTTCGGCCGACACCGCGGCGTCGCTGCGTGCACACGCGAACGTCGTCGGCGACGGCGTGCAATTCACCGCCGAGGCCGACTCGCTGAACGCGTCGATCCTCGCTTCCGATGTCGCACAGGACGATCCCGAGTTCGATCTGTTCGTCAAGGGGGTTTTCGCCGAGATGACGGTGAAGGCCGGCCAAAAGTGCACGGCCATCCGTCGTGTTCTGGTACCTCAGGCGATGGTCGAGCCCGTCATCGAGGCCTTGAAGACGCGGCTCGCCAAGGTCGTCGTCGGCGATCCCCGCACCGAGGGCGTCACGATGGGCGCACTCGCCAGCATCGATCAGCGCGATGAGGTTCTCAAATCCATTCGTGCACTCACAAAGTCAGCAACCGTAGTGTACGGCGATCCCGAGAACGTCGACTCCCGCCCAGGTGCTTTCATGGCACCGGTTCTACTGAAGGCCGGGGACAAGGCAGCCCCCGAACCCCATGAGATCGAAGCTTTCGGGCCCGTCTCCACAGTCATCGGATACGACGACACCGCCGATCTGCTGGACCTGGTCGCACGCGGCAAGGGCTCATTGGTCGCGTCGCTCGTCACCAAGGACTCCGCGATCGCGCGTGAGATCGTTCTGGGCTCTGCGCCGTACCACGGCCGAATCCTCGTGCTCAACAATGAGGACGCGAAGGAATCGACCGGACACGGCTCGCCGCTTCCCGTCCTGGTGCACGGCGGCCCCGGTCGCGCCGGTGGCGGTGAAGAGCTCGGCGGTATGCGCGGCGTGCTGCACCACATGCAGCGCACAGCGATTCAGGGAACCCCCGACGTCCTCACGGCTGTCGGAAACAAGTGGGTGACGGGTTCTGTCCAGACGACCGGCGACGTACACCCCTTCCGGAAGAACCTCGGCGAGTTGAAGCTCGGCGACACGATCGTCAGTGGACCCCGTCAGGTGACCCGCGCCGACATCGACCACTTCGCCGAGTTCACCGGCGATACGTTCTACGCACACACCGATCCCGAGGCAGCAGCAGCCAATCCGCTCTTCGGCGGCATCGTCGCTCACGGCTACCTCGTCGTCTCGCTCGCGGCGGGCCTGTTCGTCGACCCGGCGCCGGGCCCCGTGCTCGCGAACTTCGGCGTCGACAACCTGCGTTTCCTGACACCGGTCAAGGCCGAGGATTCGCTGACGGTGACCTTGACGGCCAAGCTGATCACCCCTCGTCAGAGTGCAGATTACGGCGAGGTCCGTTGGGATGCGGTGGTCCTCAACCAGCAAGGCGATCCTGTCGCCACCTACGACGTCCTCACGCTCGTCGCGAAGCCGGAGAAGAAGGCATGAGCTTCCGCGTCGCCGTCTGCTACGGCAAGCCCGAAGACCCCACCGTGTTCGACGAGTACTACACGTCCACGCACGTTCCGCTGGCGAAGGCCGTACCCGGTCTGACGGATTTCACGTGGGGCAAGGTCCGCTCGATGGATGGCTCGGAGCCGCCGTACTACGCGGTCGCCAACCTGTACTTCGCCGACAAGGCATCGCTGCAAGCCGGTCTGGCATCACCGGAGATGAGGACAGCGGGCAAGGACGTCCGGAACTTCGCAACCGGCGGTGTCACGATGTTCACCCAGGAAGAAGTGCGTCCGGCGTGAAGCACCAGATCGCACGGGAAATGTTCGCCGTCGATGCAGCGTCGCAGAAGCTCGGCATCGAGTTGATCGAACTTGATGACGGGCACGCGAGGATGTCGATGACGGTCACCGAGGACATGGTCAACGGTCACGCCATCACCCACGGCGGCTACGTGTTCATCCTCGCCGATACGACCTTCGCGATGGCCTGCAACAGTTACGACGATCCGGCTGTCGCGGCACGTTGCGACATCCGGTACCTACGCCCGACCAAGGCCGGCGACGTTCTTGTCGCCGACGCAGTCGAGCGTGCCCGCTTCGGGCGCAACGGCATCTACGACGTCACCGTCACCAGTGGTGACGAGGTGGTCGCGGAATTCCGAGGTGACAGTCGTACCGTGAGTCGGTGACCTCGGACTACCTGTCAAGCGCTACAGTAATCACCGCTCACAGATGGGCACTTTCACCGAGCAAGACGGAGCACTTTCGCCGAGCGTCATCACTGTCCTAACGTCAGGCAAGATCTTCCCGGTCGATATCTGTGAAACGCCGTTGACGTTGCACAATGACCCAGTTCTCTGGTATGTCACCGAGGTGTTGCGGCCAGATGGTGCTCTGGCTGTACCTCGCGCACAGCCCGTCGGGTAGTTCGGCCATGCTCGTAAGGTTCGCGCCAACGAACGACCAGATTACGCCGTCAGACAGGATGGGGGTGAAGTTCGTTCGCGTACTGGTGAACTGTGCCTCGTCGAAGGACGCATGCCCGCCGGCGAACTCCGCTCCACCAAACGACACCTGATCGCCAGTGAAGTCCGCCCCGTTAAACGACACCTGCTTACTTTTGAACTCCGTCCGATCGAACGACATCTGATTGCCGGTAAACCGGACCTTGCTGAACGACACCCCATTGCCGACGAATTCCGCCCGATTAAACAACGCCTGTTCGACGGCGAACTCCGCTCCGTCGAACGACACCCGATCACCGGTAAACCGGACCTTAAGCCGATCGATCGCGGCCGGGCTTGCGCCGATCGACGCGAAGTGAGGATCGATGTCGCAGGTCACGCACCACGTGCGATCGGCTGGCCACACGAACGCGGGGGTAGGTGCTTCAATGTCATCCAGCAGTGTCTTGATCTGGGCGTCCCAGTCGGCGACGTCCTCAAGGGTTCCGTGGAACAGGAAGTAGTCGCGGCCCGGGATCGAGATCTTCGGTGTCGGATCGTCTGCGGTGAAGCTCGGCCACCCATCCCAGATGCAGAAGTAGCAGTCATCAGGCGTGCCGGTGTAGTGGGCAAGCTCAGCCAGGACGACCCCAAGTTGTTCGTTGTCCGACAGCCCCTCCGGGTCGCGTTGGGCATCACCTTCCGTTTGTGCCGGATAGGCCGGGTCTGGGATGAACCGTAAGCGTGCGTACTTGTCGAAGGCGACCGGGTCGCGGGCCGCCAGCCGCGACCAGTTCTCGTCTCGTTGTTCGAGCCAGCGCGCGGCCGACAGATCGACACACCGTGTGATGCTCATTCGACCAGTGTGACCGTTCTGGCGTTTCGTGGTGTCACCTGCGACACCACGGAAGCGTCGAGAACGTGCCAGACCTCGATCGCTGACCGGACGAGGACTCGTCACTGCTGGTTGTGTGGCTGCATGTGTTTTGCAATGTTGCAATCGCAATCGTCTGGCGAAGGGCGCGTTCACCATACGCACATTGCTGGAGGCCAGAACGACCGACGCCGGTTGCCCCGGGCGGTGTACGCCTAGCTACTTCGACCTGAAAAACGAGGCGCCCCGGTGAGCATGATTCGGCCGTTCTCGGCCGGTCGGGATTGGGTTGGCCGCAATTCCCCCCGATCGGCGCCTTTCACGCTGCCAGGGTGCTGATCTTGACCAGGTTGTGCGCCAGGACCCCGTGGCCGACCCAGATCTTGGCGCCTTCGGTGCTGTCGATGCGGGTGCGGTCCCAGCCATATCCACGTTTGAGGGCGCTGATTCTGCCTTCGACTCCGGTGCGCCACTTGATTGTTCGTCGGAACGCCGGGCGGTGTTCCTCGGCTCGCCGGTCAGCTGAGGGTTTGCCCTTGCGGGGGATGACGACGTGGCGCACGCCGAGGTCACGGAGGTCGTCCTCGACGGCTTTCTCGCCGTAGCCGCGGTCGGCGGTGACCGTGCGGGGTGGCCGGCCGGCGCGTGTGCGGACCCGATCCACGGCTGGGGCCAGCTGGGGTGCGTCGGCCGGGTTGCCGCGTTCGACGTTGTGGTCCACGATCACGCCGTCGTCGCCTTCGACGAGCTGGGTCTTGTGGCCGAACTCGACCGGTTTGCCGAGCCGTCCCTTGGCGATGGGCCGGGCGTCGGGGTCGTGCAGGCTGACTCGCCGGGTGGCTCCGTCCGGTGTCTGCCCGGCCAGCCGCTGTCGGGTCTGCGCGGTGATCTGCCGGGTGGCGGTGACCAGGTCCTCGAGGTCGTCGATGGCGCGGGCCAGGCGTCCGCGCCGGCGGCCCGCGGCCCCGTCGTGCTCGCCCTGGGCCTTCCGGGCTGTGGCCTTGGTGCGTGCCCGGCGCAGCGCTTGTTTCGCGTTGGTCAGCAGCCGTTCGGCATCGGTGGCGGCGGTCTCGGCCAGGTCGGCCAGCTCCCCGGTGGTGCGCCGGACCGCCGCCAGGGCCTCGTCGCGTCCGGCGGCGCTGCGCGACCGCAGCTTGAAACCGATCGAGTGCGCCCGCTTGCCCGCTGCACGGGATCGGTCCCGGACCGTGGTGCGTGTCGCTCCACCGGCGGCCTGGATCCGCTTGCCGGTGGCCGCGATCCGTCGGATTGCCTTGGACAGCAAACCGGAGTCGGTGGGGTAGGACACGTTGCTGGGCACCACGGTGGTGTCGGCCCGCAACGTGGTGGTGCGCAGCACCTTGGCCTCGGTGGCCTTGGCCAGCAGCGCCTCGTTCAGCCCGACCACCGCCGCCGGGCCACAGCGGGTGGTCAGCTTCATCAACGTCGTCGGGTGCGGCACCGACCCGTCCAAGGGGATCCGGCAGAACCGGCGCCAGGTGAACGAGTCGCTCACCTCGCGGCACAGGCTCTCGTAGCCGAGCCGGTAGCGGAACTTGAGGAACATCAGCCGCAGGTAGGTCTCCATCGGCGTCGACGGACGACCGATCCGCGGGTCGAAGTACGGAACGAACGGTGCGAAGAACGCCGGATCATCCAACAGCGCATCCACTCGCTCGAGCTCCGCGGGAAGCCGCAGCAACTCCTGCGGCAGCACCGACTCGAACAACGACGGTTGATCGCCTACGGTACGGAACACGATGGCCTCGATCCCTTCTAGCCCAACGGGTTGAGGCCATTGTTCCGGTTCAGGACTGGCTGATCACGTACCGCCACACCCCGACTTTTTCAGGTCGAAGTAGCTAGCTGCTCTGGAAGAAATCGCTTCGTGCGGCATCGCAGAGATCGCGATAGTCCATGCCGTAGACGGTCGCGGCGAAGCGAAATGTCTCGATTGCCAGCGCGAGCGGCCTGTCATCATCGTACGTTGCGCGGGCATAAGTGGTGAGTGCCTCGTATTGCTGGACTTGCTCTGTCGTTCCAGGCAATCCCGACACGATGGTGCGGCTGATTCGAGGATCCTTGTCCAGTCGTGCTCGCGCTGGCCAGTAGTCTCGTTTGTCGAGTTCGGCGGCCTGCTCGGGATCTCGGGTGCGAAGTACCCGTTCGGCAGCCCCGGCAGACTCGGCCGCGACGCGCCCCATCTGGGCGAGGAGTTGTTCGGCTTCCCCGGAGGCGACGTGCTCGGGGTGGCGGCGGCGCACGCTTTCGGCCACATGTTGGGCCAACCCACCCATCCGGCTCAGATCCGCTACCAGATATACACCCGTGATGACCTGGCGTAGGTCCTGAATCGTCCCGAGTTTGATGCACACCTTCTTTCTTGGGAAGGTGATCCTTATGCCGAATGTCTATCCAGCCGAGGTGCGGGAGAAGGCCGTGCGCCTGGTCCTCGAACACCGTGACGAGTACGCCTCGGAGTACGAGGCGATCCGTACGATCGCCGAGCGGATGTCCCTGAAGACGGAGACGGTGCGGGTGTGGGTCCGCAAGGCCGAGGCGGCGGGTGGCGGCACCCCGGCTGCGTCGGCATCGGAGGCTGAGGCCGAACTGCGGGCTTTGCGGCGGAAGAACGCCGAGCTCGAGAAGACCATCGAAATATTGAAGGCTGCAACGTCTTTCTTCGCGCGGGAGTGCGACCCGCCACGCAAGTGATCTGCCGGTTCATCGCCGAACACCGCGATCAGTTCGGGGTCGTACCGATCTGCCGGGTGCTCACCGAGCACGGGTGCACGATCGCCCCGAGAACCTTCTACGCCTGGCGCAGCCGGCCGTTGTCGAAACGGGCATTGTGGGACGCCACCATCACCGCGGTGCTGGCCTCCTACTACGTCGAGCGGGACGAGCACGGTCGACGCAGGCCGGAGTCGCTGTACGGCTCGTTGAAGATGTGGCCCACCTGCGCCGTCAGGGCATCGAGGTGGCCCGCTGCACCGTCGAACGGCTCATGCGCGTCAACGGGTGGCGCGGTGCCAGCAGGGCGAAGAGGGTCCGCACCACCGTGCCGGAGCCGTCGGCGCCGCGGCCGCCGGATCTGGTCGACCGGAACTTCCGGGTCGATCGGCCCGACGCGCTCTATGTCGCGGACTTCACGTACGTCCGGATGGTGTCCGGCTTCGCGTACACGGCGTTCGTCATCGATGCGTTCGCCGGCACGATCGTCGGTTGGGAGGTGTCGACGTCGAAGGAGACCGCGTTCGTGCAGCGGGCGGTGAACCAGGCCTGCACCTTGCGGACGATGCAAGGTAACCCATTGCGCGGAAACACTATTCACCACAGCGACGCGGGGTCGCAATATACGGCTCTGCGCTTCGGGGAGACCTTGTTCCTGCAGGGACTGCTGCCGTCGATCGGGTCGGTGGCCGACGCCTTCGACAACGCCCTCGCCGAGACGACGGTCGGGCTCTACAAGGCCGAGTGCATCGCCGACGACTCCCCGTTCCGCATCGGGCCGCTACGCACCGTCAGCGACGTCGAGGAGGCCACCTCGGCGTGGGTGCACTGGTACAACACCGACCGGCTGATGCACCGCCTTGGGCGGATCCCACCCACCGAGTACGAGGCCAGGTACTACGCTGCAGAACGTGCCGATCAACCGGTCGCACACAAATAACAGTGTGTGCATCGGACCCGGGATGGTTCATCCCGCGCGACCGGTGCCTGCAACGCCAGCAGCGCCAGCGCCTGCTCCTCGGACGGCACCCGCAACTGCTCGATCTGGTCGTTGAGATCGAATACCCGCTCGGCCAGCGGAAGGTCCGCGTGTACCAGGGCATCGGTGGCCACCGCGATGGCCTCCCCCGCCAGGTGACACATCATCGCCAACCGGTCGGTCAGCTCGTCGAGGCGCTCGTGAAACTTCGTCCGCATGTGCATCATCGTCATACACCCTGCTGGCCCCCGCCAGCCCGGGCCAGCCATCCGCCGATCGGTTCAGGGAACCACAGGTTCGCGATCTGCAACGGGCCGCGTTGCGGACCACCGGCGGAAAGGGGCGGTTGGACAGTCGTTTGGTCTGTTCGACTGATCATCGACCCGCGCCAGCCTCATCTGGCAGAAGTAGATTGAGCGGATGAAACGCAGCCGCGGGACAGGCGGACACAGATGACGTCGCCCGCTCAGGACTCGATTGGCACCACACGGTCGGTGAGCCGCTCGCTTCCGCTGGCCGTCGACGCCGGCGCCGTGATTGGCTACTCGAAGGCATGATCGGGCTCGCCCAACAGCGGTGTTCTCGTTGCTACCCACATGCCGAATTCTCGGTCGAAGTCTGACCGGCGGTGGTCGGGTGATGCGCCCAGCCAGGACCGATCAGCGTGGCCAGTCGTTCCGCGGGGGTGTCCCACCCGAGGATCTTCCGGGGTCGATCGTTGAGTTCGGCGGCCACTTCGTCGAGGCGGGCACGGGTGTGCCGGGACAAGTCCGTGCCCTTGAGAAAATACTGTCGCAGAAGCCCATTGGTGTTCTCGTTGGTTCGTCGTTGCCAAGGTGAGTGTGGCTCGCAGAAGTACACGGGTAGGCCAGTCGCGGTGGTGAATTCGTGGTGGCGCGCCAGTTCGGTGCCATGATCCCATGTCACCGAGCGGGCAAGCTGCGTCGGGAAGGCTTGCATGGTGGCGATGAGGACGTCGCGGACGATGTCCGGGGTCCGTCCGTGAGGTAGGTCTCCCAGTGGGCCGGGCACGATCCGGTCGGCGACCTCGTCCGGACGCTGGTCGACCATCACCATCGGCGCCGTGAACCGGGGTTCCGGGTCTGGGTTTGGCGGCGCGGCCGTCGCAGGATGCGACCCGTCCGCAACAATGGTTTCTTCCCGCGAGACAAACCGCCACGGGACGGCTGGTAGATCGTTTCCGGTGCGAGATGCATGTCGGTGTGGGGGTTTGCAGCGTCAATCGGAAGCATCGGGGACTGCGACAACGCGTTGGCGGAGACGACAATCGGATTGTTCAAGACCGAGGTGATGGCCAAGAACAACCCGTTCCATGTGGGGCCTTACAAGTGCATCGAGGACGTCGAATACGCGACGATGGAGTGGGTCGACTGGTTCAACGGCGGCCGACTCCACCGTCGACTCGACTACGTCACACGGCGAATACGAGGCGGCTTACTACGCTCAACAGTCGACTCTCCAACCGGAGCCGTCACCAGCAATAGGAGCGACAAGAAATCCGGCACGGTTCAGTGACCTTCGGGGCGGTCACCCGGTACTGGCTCCCGTCGACGCCCGCTTCGGGCGGTGTCCGCTCTTCGAATCGTCGTTCAGCTGGCGGGTCGGTCTGTCACGGTGACCGAAATCTGCTGGGTCTCGCCGCCGCGGAGCACGGTCAGGTCGACTCGATCGCCCGGATCAACGGCACGGAGCGCCGCGATGAAGTCCTCCGCCGACTCGGTGTCGTGACCGTTGACCGCGGTGATGACATCGCCGGGCCGGATACCCGCCGTCGCAGCCGGACCGAGCGGGACAACCTCGAGGACGACGACACCGCTGGTGCGGTCGACCGCCAATTGTTCGGCGATCTGCGGGGTCAGCGTGCCTGGCTGAATGCCGACGTACGCATGCTGGGCGGTTCCGGAGGCCAGCAGCTGATCCGCGACATCGACGACATCCGCCGCGGGGATGGCGAAACCCAGAGCCACCGCACCCGCCGACGGGGGAATGTAGGCCTGGCTCATCCCCACGACCCGCCCTTGTCCGTCGATCAGCGCACCCCCGGAGTTACCCGGCGAGATCGCAGCGTCGGTCTGGATCAGGTCGACCAGCGGCGCCCCGGTGGAGGCCGACCCGGGGATCTGGCGGTGCAGTCCGGAGATGATGCCCGAGGTGACCGTGTCCTCGAATCCCAGCGGGCTGCCCATGACCACCGCGAGCGCGCCGACCTCCGGCAGCGCTGTCTCGAACGTCGCCGCAGTCAGACCCGTGCGGTCCGCGTGAAGGACCGCGACATCGGCCACCCGATCGACGGCCCGCACGTTCGCAGACACCTGTTGCCCGTCCGCGAAGGCCACGCTCACCTGCCGGGCACCCTCGACCACGTGGGCATTGGTGAGGATGGTGCCGTCGGCTTTGTAGACGATGCCGCTGCCCACACCGGACCCGGTGAGCACGGTGACGACCGAGGCCTCCACCTGCCGGACCAGTGCCGGCAGGTCCACGGCGGGCGCGGCGGCGGGGGTCGAGGTGGTGGGAGCCGAGCCGCCGCATCCCGCGAGGAGGACCACGATCGCGACCAGCGGCGCCCAGATCGAGGAGCGTACGGTCGACGGCACCTGCATCAGCGACCGCCTCCGTGAGGAATCGGTCTCATACAAGTACCTGCCGCCAGCGGGCCCACCAGATCAACATACCCTGGCGCCGCCCATGGTCGGCGACTCCCGACCCGCGACGAATACCCATCGCCAATCGACATCGACGACCGCAGTGCACATGTCTCCACTACTGCGAGCCAAGCCGCTCCGTATCATATGGCGCTACTGGTAGTTTCAAACCCACTAACCTTGGACGCGACCGATTCGGGCGCCGTCCAGCGGAATCCGGTCTGGATGGATCCAATGGATGGATAAACCGACAGTCGGAAAATGAATTTCGCCGCTGGTTCGCTTCTGCACCAGGAACTTATGGTTCCATCACCGAGCACCTGCCGGTACGTGAGGAATGAAGGACCTGGTCGAGGCAGCGGCACCTGTCAGGTCCGTGGGGATTCACGATTCTCGGGCGCCGATGCGGGGCGAACCGGTCACGGTCCGCTCGTCTTCGCAACCACATCCTTGGCCGGCATGTGAGTCTCCATCTCGCACGACCGTGCCCTTGCCTTGGATCGCTACGAAGGCTGATGGCCGTTTTGCCCGCCGCGTTGTGCACGAGCCGGACGAACGCACAGAAAAGGTGGGATCCCACTACCC
Source organism: Rhodococcus oxybenzonivorans (assembly GCF_003130705.1). Classification (NCBI taxonomy): domain Bacteria; kingdom Bacillati; phylum Actinomycetota; class Actinomycetes; order Mycobacteriales; family Nocardiaceae; genus Rhodococcus; species Rhodococcus oxybenzonivorans. The sequence goes on from NZ_CP021355.1 coordinate 148,259, forward strand.
CCGACGGCCGTGTTGGGCTGATGGGATCCGGTCCTGACCGAGTGCAGTCGGGTCGAAAGGTCACCGTACGCGCGCTCGCGGCGTCCGGGCTCATTTGTTGCGCGGCGTGTCCGACACGGCGGGCGACTCGAACGTCTTGGGCGCCATGCAAGCCTGTTTGCGCGTACATGAAATGCGGATTCGGCAGGAGGCATGGGCTACGTGACCTTGACGCTCCCGGTGAAGAAGAACGGGGCCATATTTCCGAAGCATTAATTGATCCCAGTCCGCTCGATTAGACCGGGCCATGTATCGATCCGACGCGGACTGGAGGACGAGCACATGGCAGGTATCGCGTCGAACTTCGACAAGGCCTACGAGACCCTTTCGGTCGACGAGCTCGCGCAGGCCCCGATCGCCGCGCTTCAGGGTGTGAGCGAATCCGACGCCGAACACCTCGAGGCCGCCTTCAACATCAAGACGGTGGCGGATTTGGGCAACAACAAAGTCCTTCCTCTGGGCGCAGGCCGTCGCCGACCTGGCGGAATTAAGGGCACCACCAGACTGCGGGGGTATTTCGTTTGATGAGTACCACCCCGCTCCCTGCGAAGGTGTTGTGTCCGCCGGTCGATTCAGCCTCGGTCGCCGACGCAGAAACACGTCGCAGACCGAACCATGCTCAGCACCAGCCATGTTCGCGATGTACGTGCGGCCAGAGCCGGTCGGTTGTCGCGGCGTCGGACGAACCGGATTGGCCGGATCCACTTCCCTACACGTCGATTCGGGAACCCATGATCACCGTCCGCTCCCCTGGCAGGCGGAAGTACTCGGCAGCGTCGCCCGTGATGTAGGAGGCGGCGATGAACAAGTGCTTGCGCCATGTTGCCATCGTCGGTGCCGTCCCCATCGCCAGCTCGATCTTCGACAGGAAATAGGACGCATCCTCGATCGCGATCGGCCCCTCGGTGTCGGCGGGGTCGAGCAGGCGCAGCGCGTCCGGAATGTTCGGCGTTTCCATGTACCCGAAATACGCTGTCACGAGGACGATCCCGTCTTCGGCATAGCCGAGAGCGTCGACCTCCGTCCGTTCCGTGTCCGGTACGCGCGGCACCGGCAGCGTGTCGATCGACAGGATCACCACGTGTTCGTGCAGCACGCGGTTGTGTTCGACATTGGCCCGCATCGCCAACGGCGCGGTCTGCTTCCCGCGGTTGAGGAACACCGCAGTGCCGGGGGCCGCAGCAGCGGCGGCCGACAATCGTGCAGCTGGTCGACGAACGCGCGCAGTGGTCCTTCCGCCTGTCCCCGCGCGCGTGTGAGGATGTCCCGGCCGCGCTGCCAGGTGGTCATCACCGTGAACGCCGTGAGCCCGATCAGCAACGGCAGCCACGCCCCGTGCACCAGTTTGGTCAAGTTCGCCGCCAGAAACAGCAGATCGACCACCAGCAGACAGCCGGCGCCGATCACGACCAGCCACAACGGCGTGCCCCACTTGGTGCGGGCGACGTAGAAGAACAGCAGCGTCGTGATCGTGATCGTCGCGGTCACCGCCATGCCGAACGCGTACGCCAATGCCGCCGAACTGCGGAAGGCGAACACCAGCGTGAGCACCGACACCATCAGCACCCAGTTGATCCACGGAACGTAGATCTGACCGATCCTCGACTCCGAGGTGTGCACCACCCGCAACCTCGGCAGGTAACCGAGCCTCGCCGCCTGCGACGCCACCGAGTAGGCGCCGGTGATCACCGCCTGGGAGGCGATCACCGTCGCAGCGGTGGCCAGTAGCACCATCGGCAACCGCGCCCAGCCCGGGGCGAGCCGGAAGAACGGGCTTCCCACCGCGCCCTGGTCACCGAGAAGCAGCGCACCCTGGCCGAGGTAGCTCAGTACGCACGCCGGCAAAACCAGCAGCAGCCAGCCCTGGGTGATCGCCGGCCGTCCGAAATGGCCCATATCGGCATACAGCGCCTCGCACCGGTGACCGCGAGAACGACCGCGGTTAACGCGAAGAACGCGATGCCGAAGTGCCCGAACATGAAGTTCAGCGCATACGTCGGCGAGAGCGCCCGAAGGATTTCCGGATGTCGGGCAATGCCGGTCACACCGCACGCACCGATCGACACGAACCAGACGAACATCACCGGCCCGAACAACCGACCGACCGCCGCCGTGCCGCGCCGCTGCACGGAGAACAATCCCACGATGATCACCGCCGTGATCGGCACGATCAGCTCCTCCAGTCCCGGTTGGACGACCTTCAGGCCTTCCACCGCGGACAGCACGGAAATCGCGGGTGTGATCACGCTGTCGCCGAAGAACAGCGCGGCGCCGAAGACACCGAGACCGGCCAACACCGCGGTCACGCGACGGCCTCCCGCGCCACCGCGGCGCCGCAGCAGCGTGATCAGGGCCATGATCCCGCCCTCGCCGTCGTTGTCGACGCGCATCACCAACAGAACGTAGGTCACGGTGACGATGATCATCACCGACCAGAAGATCAGCGACACGACGCCGTAGACGTTGTTCGTGCTGATCGGCACCGGGTGCGGGTCCTTCGGGTTGAACACCGTCTGGATGGTGTAGATCGGGCTGGTCCCGATGTCACCGAACACGACACCGAGAGCCCCAACCACCACGGCGGCCCGAAACGTTTCCCGACCGTCCACCGCACGAACCGGCGGACTACCTCCGGACTCAGTGGCCACGGTGTGCTCCTCGTCTGCAGGTCCGGCTCCCATTGTCGTCCCGGACGCGCTAACCGCGGAATATCGAGCACCTCTCCCTGCGCGTCGCGGAAGCCAGGCACGCGCACAGCGCGCGAACTGGTGGAGTTGTCCGGCACACAGTCCCACTCAGCTCACCTCGGCCGCCCAGGCGATCACCGCCTTCGACACCGGTTTGCCCGAACGCGGGGCATTCAGGACAGCGCCTCGTCTTCACGGTCGCTGACATCCACCACCACGCGGTCACCGCGGGGGCGGCCTCGAACATGACCATGACGCCGGCAAACCGATCCCTGTGCCGCGCGTATACGCGGCAAGCATGTCCTCGACGCGCGGATCGCCGGCGGCCCGATCTCGGGTGCGGTCGAACAGCGCCGCGAGGGGACGCTCCCCGGGAGCCGGTCGTGAGCCCGCTACCGGGGCACTGCATCCAAGCTGATGACCACGAACGTTTTTCAACGCGAGATTGATGCGTGCTCAGAGATCGGTCGCGAGTCACTCCAGGTGCCACCGCCACCACCGTGGGCCACGTCCGGACACTTGTGTCTCGCGGCTACTCGTCCAGGACTGCCAATGACCAGCACCAGCCGGGCACGTTTCACGGGCTACCGCGGTGTTCGCGAGGTAGGGACGTTCCGTGCGCGCTCAAAGCGAAGCCAAGGAAAGTGCAGTCGCCGGTTGTCCTGCTGACCGCCGGCGGCGGAGTGGCCTTGCCCACCGTCTGCGCAGCTCCGCACTTCGGTGGTAGGACGGGCGGTGACGCCATGCAGCCTCGATCAGCAGCCGGGTGTTAACGGACTTGGTGATCGACTCCGGGACACGCACTGTGCCGAAAGAGTGTTGGGCAATCCGAGTAAAGTACCGATGGCGCACCCGGTCAGCCGCTGCCAATCCCCGATCTCCACGGCCAGCCAGAACGCGGTCAGGGTGGAGATCCCGCGCGCGGGTAGGTGCTGCCGAGCACTACCTGCGTGATCACCTGCGGGTTTAGGATTTCTTGCATGGCACATGCGACTGGCGACCCGGGCGCCGCCGGTAAGCGCGGTGAACTCAAACGGGTTCTGGGGCCCGGGTTGCTACTCTTCTTCATTGTCGGCGACATTCTCGGTGCGGGGGTCTACGCGGTCACCGGAAGCATGATCGAGAACGTTGGCGGAATGGCCTGGCTTCCGTTTATTCTCGCGTTCATCATTGCAACGCTGACTGCCTTCTCCTACCTCGAACTCGTCACGAAATACCCCCAGGCCGCCGGCGCCGCCCTGTACGCGCACAAGGCTTTCGGCATCCATATCGTCACGTTCATTGTTGCGTTCGCCGTCATCTGCTCGGGCATTACGAGTGCGTCGACGTCATCGAACGTCGTCGCAGGTAACCTACTAGCCGGGCCGCACGAAACATTCAGTGATGCAGAGGGAGTGGGCTGGTTCGACATTCCGACCGGGGATACCGCACAACTCGTCGTCGCGCTGCTCTTCATGAGCCTGCTCGCTGTGATCAACCTCCGTGGCGTCGGCGAATCCGTGAAGTTGAACGTGGTATTGACCCTCATCGAGATGACCGCGCTCGCAGTCGTCATCGTCATCGGCCTCGTCGCGGCCGGCAGCGGCAGCGCCGAAGGCGACATCGGGAATCTGGTGGTATTCGAGGACCCGAACGAGAAGGGATGGTTCCTCGCGGTCACGGTTGCGACCGCCATCGCCTTCTTCGCCATGGTCGGATTCGAGGACTCGGTGAACATGGTCGAGGAGACAAAGAACCCCGAACGCATCTTTCCCAAGATGATGCTCACCGGTCTCGGAGTCACCTGTTTGATCTACATCCTGGTCGTTGTCGCGGTCATCGCCGTGCTCCCGCTGGACTACGACTCCGGAAGTGAGGGGATCCCGTTGCACGTGGTCCGGCTCGGGGCACCCGGGCTGCCGATCGATGAGATCTTTCCCTATCTGACGGTGTTCGCGGTCGCGAACACCGCACTCATCAACATGCTGATGGCGAGTCGACTGATCTACGGGCTGGCGAAGCAGCAGGTGCTCCCGGGTGTACTCGGGTTCGTCCTGCCGGCGCGCCGCTCGCCCTGGGCGGCCATCGTGTTCACGACAAGCATGACTCTTGTGCTCATCGTCGTGGTCAACCAGATGTCCGGGAATTCGGTGGTCGGCGCCCTGTCAGGGACGACCGGGCTGTTGTTATTGTTCGTATTCGCGGTCGTGAACATAGCGTGCCTCGTGCTCAAACGGCGGGCGGACAAAACGTTCTTCCGCGCTCCCGTCTGGGTGCCGGTTATCGCGGCGGTGCTGTGTCTTTTCCTCGCCGGACCGTGGGCACGTACCGAGGAGCAGATGATCCAATACCGGATCGCCGGAGTGATGCTGGTCGTCGGCATCGTGCTGTGGGCGATCATCTTCGTGATCAACAAGCGCAGCGGGCTCGACACGAAATTCTCCGACATCGACCACCTGGCCGCGGACGAGGGAGCCTGATCCCGCCCATCGCTACGACCGGTAGAACGAAGTCCGATCCATTCGTCCCCTCCGTCGTTTCGTCGCCGGTCGCGACCGTGCCGTCCGAATCGTGCGAGCAGGTCATACTCTTACTCCTGCGACCGCCGCACCTCGCAACTCGTCGGCCCCGAAACCCGGGGGCTGATGTTCACCAAGGGCCATCGTGCTGTCCCACCCACTCCCGTCCCCGCGTGGGTCGAGGTCAGGCATGGATCGCCTTCCTCCCTCTGCTGCTGCTGATTTCGTGTACGGTGTGGCCTTCTCCGCGACGGGATGGGTCAACCGCAGTACCCGGCGTCGTACGTGGCGTCGATCTTGTCGGTCTCGAGATTCCCGCCCGGGAACAACTGTCGACCACGCCTGGTCTCCCGGCGACACTCAGTCACATCGCCTGCCAGGCTCTGGCCACCGGGGGCCCATTGCTGTGCTGGCCGCAGTCACAATGGCGGTGGCGATCGGTAGACGCCTGCGATCCTCGATCAAGGGGATCATCGCGATAGACTCGCAGACGGTGCAATCACTTTCGACTCGAAGGCGGCCGACGATGAGTGTCATCGTAGTTGGCCGGTTCACCGTTTCAGATCTGGAAGCGGTCAAGCAGTCCATCAGAGATGGACGCTGCGTTACTCGACGAGATCACCGACGGTACGAAACAGGCTGGTATACAACATCATCGAGTTCGCCGAGGTCATTGGTGAGCTCGTCGTCACCGACGAGTGGGACAGCATCGAGTCCTTCCAGGAAATTCTTCGAAGGCAATACGAAGATCGCCGAGGTCACCGAGCGCGCAGGGGTCCAGGCCCCGCCTGCCATCGAGTTCCTCGAACCGATCGCCGCGGCCGGCACGCTCTAACCCTCCCCGCGGGGCGGCGTAGCCCTCCACTGCCATTCCCGACAGTTGGCTGCGCTCAACGTTTTTCTGGTCGATTATCCTGAGGTGGTCCTCCGTGGGATAGCGGATCTTCTCACCGTGGACCCCGAACTGACCATGATCGGGGAACCGGCGACGTATTCGCGGGCGCGCTGGCTCGAACCCTGGCACTGATACCCGACGTTGCCGCGCTCGATGTCCGGCTGCCCGGCGGTAGCGGCATCGAGTTGTGTCGTGAGCTGCTCTCCCGCATGCCCGGCTTGCGTTGCCTGATGCTGAAGTCCTACACCGACGACCAGGCGATGCTCGACGCCATCCTCGCCGGGATGTGTCGTCAAGAACATCCGCGGGATGGAACTGACCGGGGTAGTCCACGAGGTGGGTGCGGGCAAGTCGCTGCTCGACAGTCGTGCCGCCGCCCCGTGGATGGCGAAGCTCCGCTCGGGCGCAGACGCGGAGGACGACCCTTTCGCGGGGCTCGCCGACCAGCAACGGACACTCCTTGCTCTTGCCCGCTGCTCATCGTCCGCTAATACGCTCGGCGCCGCACCCGGTTGTTGCGGCAGTGCGCGAGTTCGCGCAGTACATCCGTGACAGCGCCGGCGATGGCGGGGGACAACCCGCAGCGGGGGCCCGAGGTCCGCGGCCCCCACGGTGAGCGTCGGATGTCACTGCGGCCGAGGACTTGCGGCCCTTTTCCGGCACTCCTGGTCGAGGTTCGATGGAGACGTCCGAGACGCACGTGAAGAAGAGATCGCAGCATCCGGCGACGACGGGAGTGGATGTGAACGGGGAACAGTGGTCGGTGAGCATCGTCATCGACGGGCACAAACCGGACGACGCGGACATGTCGGTGTCGGCGCGGGCCCGCCTACCGAGACCGGACGACGCCGCACTCGAGGGCACGGGATCTGCGCGCCTCCATTCGACCCATTTCGACGTGGTGACGATCGGCAAGCAGTTGGCCGTCGCCCGCGCACTGGCCGACCTGTCACACCAGTTGTTCGAATCGGCCTCCGAGTACGAGGCGATCACCCGCAGCGCACTGCGGATCCGACATCGAACGTCCCCGGCTCCCCCTCGCGCCTGGTCCCCGGCGACTCACGGCGTCACCCGGGCAGCGACGTAGTCTGTCACGTCGGTGAGGGTGACGAGCCTTCCGTAGTCGGCCTCCGGCATGTCGATCCCGAAGGTCGAATGCAGCCCGACGAGGAAGTCCAGCCAATCCAGCGAATCGAGATCCACCTGATCCCGAACGGGCGAGTCCGCTCGAGACGCAACGATCGTTGCTCGGACCCCCCTGCCTGAAGGTGACTGGCCGGGCTCGCCGCATGATCTGTAAGCATTTTGGCCGACACTGGCCACGAACCGCTGCCCAGACCGTAAAATTGTCAGCCTTGTTGTTGATCCGTGTCGCCCGATCGGACTATTATGCACTTCCGGCACATCACGATCAGTGGTGAACCGGGAAGCGGGAAGAGTTCCGTCGGGCGAGAGCTTGCGCGGATATACGGCATGGATATTGTCAGCACTGGTGCACTACAGCGAGAATTGGCAGTTCGCTGGGCGTATCAATTGTGGATGTCAACAAGAGAGCTGAACTTGATCAGTCGATTGATTCGCGTATAGATAGCATTCTGCAGAGGAAGGGCGCGCAGACTACTGCATTGATATTCGATTCTCGACTGGCTTGGCATTTTGTTCCAAATGCATTCAAACTACATCTCATCATAGACCCGACTGTAGCCGCTGAGAGATTGCACCGGACTCGCGAATCAAATGTCGAAAGTTACACGTCCGTGGAACATGCCGCGCAGGATGCGCGTACTAGAAGTTCGAGTGAACGTTCGCGTTTTAGGGATAAGTACGGCGTCGATATCTTCAGGCTGCGGAACTACGACCTGGTGATTGACACTTCTGACGCACCGTTGGACATGGTCGTATCCGAAGTTCTTCAGGTAGTGAACGGCCCGCCGACGGATGGCCTCCAGCTGCGGGCGAGCCCACGTCGTGTTATCCCAACAATCGAACCAGTCCGGGAATTGGCTGCGATTGAGTCAGGTGCCGCACCGGGGTGGGAGCAACCTGTTGTCGGATACAGCTCGCCGGAAGTATTTGCGCTGCGAGGGCACGATGCTCTTAGCAGAGCGCTGATCGCAAAGCAGGTGTTGGTGCCAGCTTTGCTTGAGAGCGAAGGCGGAGAAGAGGTCACCGCAGGGATTACTGCGGATGAGTTTTTATTCACGGAAGCGCAGCGAAAGTGGATGTACGATTGGGAGCATATTCACGGATTTCGTTTTCCCTTATATCCAGACACGGCTGACCAGGTAGGGCGTAAATAAGCAGGCTGTGTCATTGGAAAAACATCGGGCAGCGAATGTCCACCAACCGAGCCCGGAACCCGCCACTTCATCTGTCAGCTATTTCTTCAGCCATACATCTGCGGGCTCAGACCCTGGCCTTGTTTCCGCCCCGCGGAGCCCACCGCATGCGACAAACAGAACGTCGCGCAGATCTCGGGCTGGACGGGCCTCGAATTCAGGTCCCGCCGCGCTGGGTCGACGTCGACGGACAGACCATGCTCGATATCTCGAGAGGCATTCCTCCGGCATCCCTGCCGGGTTGGCAGGCTATCTATATCCTTGGCTGCACCACCAGCGGACTCCACGACCCGGCGGCACACACACGAGAATCAAAAGGGCAGACGATCATTGGCCATATTCCGGGCGCGGAACCGCCCTCCGATGATCCTCCCCTCCCCCGAGCCAGGCCTGGCCACCCGGCGACACCGGGGAGCAGGAACATACCCGCTCCCCGCGCCGCCGTACGACCCGTAGGGCGGCAAGCAGCGCAACGTCCCCGCCACGGGACCTGGATTACCTCGGCCTCAGCCCCGAACGAAGGCACGCGAGAACCACACGAACGCCGGCCCCGCGGGTCCACGACCAGCTCCATCAAAGGCGACCGGCACGACGGTGAATGTGCACACCGGTCACCGTTGACATCGTCGGAAGTGTCGGGACTGGCAAGGCCGCGGTGGACCTCCGCCCCGAAGGCGACGACCATGGATCTCAGGACAAGCCCCCCACCGTGCCACCACCCGCCAAGAAGGTAGGGACAACATGGCCGCCGACCGTCCGATCGTCGTCGGAACAGACGGATCACCGTCGGCGCTGCAGGCAGTGTCGTGGGCCGCGAAGGAAGCGGCACTGCGGAACGCTCCCCTGACGGTGATCACCACCACGTTCGTTCCGGGCGCGTACGGGTTTCCCGTCGGCCTGCCCCCCAGCTTCTTCGAAGAAGAGGAACTCGAAGCCAAGAAGAGGTTGGCCAGGGCCGCCGAGGCCGCAGCCGACGCAGTGCCCGGTCATTCGCTCGAGATCCACACCGTCCTCGGCACCGAGACACCCGCCGGTGAACTCGTCGAGCGGTCGAAAGCTGCGCGCATGGTGGTCGTCGGTGCGAACCGGCAAGGAATCATCGAGCGAGTGCTCCTGGGCTCGGTCAGCTCGGCCGTTGCCACCCACGCACACTGCCCCGTCGCCGTCATCCACGGCCTGCCCGACACCGACATCAACGCCCTCGCAGGACCCGTCGTCGTCGGCGTCGACGGATCCGCGCACACCGAACCGGCCGTCTCCATGGCATTCGAGGAAGCCGCACTGCGGCACACCGAACTCGTGGCCGTCCACGCCTGGTCCGACGTCGATCTTCACCTCGCATTCGAGGGCGGCGCCGACCCCACGTGGATGCAGGAGGTCGTGAAGAACGAAACAGCCCGGTTGTCGGAAAGACTCGCCGGTCACGCCGAGAAATACCCGGACGTGAAGGTCCGCACAGTCGTCGTCATGGACCAACCCGCACACGGCCTGCGTGAGGAAGCCGAGAATGCGCAGCTGCTCGTCGTGGGTAGCCGCGGTCGGGGCGGGTTCACCAGCTTGCTGTTGGGGTCGACCAGCAGGGCGTTGATGCACTCGGTCAACTGCCCACTTCTCATCGTCCGGTAGCCGCCTCTGGCATGGCGCGGTCCAGTACGGTGAGCGCTCGACGGCTCGGCGGCTGGTTCTCCGTGCACAGCGACGGCAACACCGGCGGGGATCTACTCGCGCTCGATACAGTGGCGGATTGGCTCCGAGAACGACGCGTGAGCTTCAGCGTTGCCGTCAGCGAGATCGCCCGCTACGCCGACCTGATCAGTTATCCGATGGTGCGGGCAGACACTGTCCACCCCGCCGATGCCGACATCTTGGTATGGATGCGTGGTCCACTATCTGTCGACGCGGAGACGCCGCTGCTCGCGGTCTTCGCCGGCAAACCCCGAATCGCGTGGGGTGTATCCACCACTCCCCCCGATGCTGAGGGCCACTTCGATACCGTGATAGCCCGAGACCGCCCGGGCGAACCCGGTCGCCTGGACCTCAGCTTCCGCAGCCGTACGGCACCCGTCCCAGTCGTCGGCCTGATCTACGCCGGTCCACAGCCCGACTACCGCACCCCATGCGAACCGGTGGTGCGCACCGTCGTACGCGATGCTCTCGCTACCCGAGATAACGCCAAGATCGAGATCGCTACCCGAATGCCGGTCGAGGGAAATCGGCTCCAGACACCGGCGCAGCGCGAAGTGCAGAGGTAGATGTTTTTTCGTCGCGGTCCCCGAGGACCGCCCGACAACGAGGAGTGAATATGGCAGGCACCGAAGATCACCCACACGATGAGGGGCGAACCATGCGTGAGCATGCCGGAGAGGCCATCATCGATCGCCGTAACTGGCCGGGATTCCTACTCCTCGGGATAGGGATCGCGTTACTCGCAATGGCTCTGGTGGCCGCCGGCTATGGCATGGAGGGTTGGGCCGTGGTCGCCGGTTCGGTCTGTGTCCTTTGCTTCCTCTCCGGCATCGTCCTGGTCCTTCTCGAGCACCGACGGGTCAAGGCTCTCGAGGGTAAGACGTTGTCGGACCAGGAGGGGAATTGACTGGCGGCCGGCCGAGAAGGTCGTTGATCCTGGTCCTGACCGGACCGACGGGTGCGGTCAGGACCGGCGAATCCTCAAGCACGGCAAGGGCCTCGCCAGTGGGTAGCCTCCACGACCTCGTCGGGTTCACCGTCGAACCGCTCTCAGTTCGGTGCGCGTGCCGACGGACGCGTCGCGCGGAGACTGCTCCCAACCGGAATACAACGAAACCCGTCGGCGCCGGAGGCAACCTCACTCCCGGTCGGCCAGCTTGAAGAAAGTACTGTCGTCGCCGCTAGACTTTTGCTCCTGGTAGAGGAACGCCAGACCGGCCTCGTCGAACTTCTCGAACCACTCGTCCCAGCTGATTTCTTCTAGGCCAAGATGCAGATGTAGGGCCCAAGGTCATTGACCTGGTCAGCTCTTCGAGGACTTCGGTCCCCTCCTCGCCTGATGAAAGACTGGATCGCGGCGGCGTACTAGCCGTCGGTGCACTGTCTAACGATGAGGAGGCGCACGTAGTGGTGTGCAGCAGGGCCGTGCTGGTCGAGTCGAGCGTCATCCCGGCGAAGCCGCCGCGCCCCCGTTTCCGACGACAATCAGCTGGGCCTCGTCGGCCAGTTCGAGGAGGTGACGCACCGGCCGGTCCCGGACGAGGTCTGCCGCACCGAGACGTAGGGAAACGGTCACGCAACCCGGCCAGAATTTCCGTCAGGACCGCCCGCTCCGCAGCCTCCGCCGTCAGCCGGGCTTCGTCATCTACGGAGAAGGGCAGGCCATCCGGCGCCGTGCCAGATCGGCCAGGTCTGCCGACGCCCGCCACGCCGCGTAGGCGCGCACGAATGCCCCCACACCCGAGCAGCAGGATCAGGGTCGGCGCGAACACCAGCAGGTAGCGGGCCGGGTCGGTACACACCAGCGAGGTCGGGTCGGCGCACTGGTCCCGGCTCGCCGCCGCCCAGCCCACCGCGGCGCCCCATCACGACCAGGACCGTACCGACCACGTCGGCCGAATACCATCCGGCGGTGCGCAACACCGACCGGTCGGATCACCGTTTCTCCACGTCGCGGGTCATCACCGAACCCTCCTCCGATCCTCCCGCCCGCCCAGGTCCGACACCGAGATCCGCGCGGTTTCTCCAGGTCGGCTCCGCCGGCCGGACGGGTTCGGTGCCGGCGTCGACGCCGTCGTGGAGATGGTTTTCATCCCACTGCGCACTGTCCTGCGTGCTTCGACGAACAGGGGAAGAATGACCGCGACCGCGGTCGGAGGCGTCCAGCATGCCGTGCAGATGGGCGGCCGCCGCCTCGATGTCGTCGTGCTTGTACTGCGCCACCCGCGACTCTGCGGACAGCACCCCGCACCTGTGCACGTTCTCGAAGTCGCCGTAGGGGAATTTGTACCTGCCCTTAGTGTCCGGGTCGTGCTCGTCGTCGATGCCGAGATACCAGTGGGCATACTCGGTGTGCCCGTGTTCGGCGATGTACTCGTTCTCCTGCTGCGTCGACGGCCGATGCTCGCTCCAGGCATCGCGGTCGTCGAGAACGCGGTGACCGGACTTGATGAGGCGTTTTGCGTGTTCGTACGCGGTGTTGTTGAGCTTGATCGACATCATTTCTCCATCCACGCTCTTATTCCTTCTGATCGGTACTTCCGGCGAGCAGCCGGATGGCTTCGTCCGCAACCCCGATGTCGGCGAGGACCTCGTAATAGCGAGGTCGCAGTGAGCTGACGGACGCGAAATCACGCCGCCCCGCTGCAGCGCGTACATGACCAGCCCGAACAGGGCACCGACGAGGGCACCGACAATCAGCCCGTAGCAGGCGAGCGTGATACTCGCGAGCAGCGGCCGCACCCAGTCGACTCGCGGAACGGATCGAAACGCATGAGAGCCATGATCTTTCCTCCTTCTGAAGGGAACCTGGATTGACACGGGAGCAGCGGTCACCTGCTCGGAGCGGTTCCGCCGCCGCCCGAGTTGCACTCGCCGTTCACATCTCCCGGTCCCCCAAATCCTTGCAACCAGACAACGGAGATGACATGCTCCGGCAAGTCAAGAGCGCGACCCCGATCTATCCGGTCAGGGCCACCCCCGCACTCGAGTCCACAGCAGCGGCGCCGGTTCGGAGAGAACTCCTCCGATCGCTACGGTTCGAGTCTTCCGCCTTGCCCGCGACCGGTGTAGGGCACAAGGTCAATGACACCTGTTGTCCGTCGGAGGGCCTCCGGCCCCCACCCGACCCTTTCGCGGACGATGAACAGGGGTACGGCATGGCTTGTTGCCGTGCCGGGCGAATCGCACCGCGCGACATTCACGCCGCCCTCTCCCTGCTTTCGATGACTATCGGACTGGGCTTCGTCCGCACACACCAAATGAGTTGCCGCACCACGATGAACCGGTAGCGCACGCGCGTGGCGAAATGCGCGCGAGCGTTGTCACTGTGCCGCCGTGAATTTGTCGTCAGGCCGCGGGTGGACCTCCGACCCGAAGGCGGTGACCTTCTGCCCTACGGCGACGATCTGCTGGCGGCGACCATCGAGATCACCGACAGGCACTTCCGCGTTCCATCACTCGTCGAGAAAGGTAGGAACACAATGACTGCCGACCGTCCGATCGTCGTCGGAACCGACGGATCACCGTCATCGCTGCAGGCTGTGTCGTGGCTCGCCGGATCCCTTCAGGGATCGACGAGCCAGAACCTCCTGCACCATGCCCTCGGCCCTGGTCATGATCTGCCGCATGCCGGCTAGTCGCGACAGACGGTGTTTCCCCCGATCCGCTCTTCGGGCCTCCACCGACGGCCGGGGTCGAGGTCGTCATACCCGCGGCGAGAAGGGCTTTCGGCTCAACCCCCATGCTCCGTTCCCGATGGACGGGGCCAGTCCGGTCACGCGCCGACCTCGCCGAGGGGAAGCGGGCCTGGTGCGCACCCACAAGAGGAGATGAGAACCATGAGCCGGCCGCTTGCGCTCGTGCTGGCCCCGAAAGTGGCCTTCGACCCTGTCACCCACGGGCCGAGGACGACACGATCGACAACGACAACGACACCGCGCGGTGCGACGCCGGGCGGTCAGCTCGGGAGGAGGGCCCGATGAAGGATTCCGGACAAACATCGACGGACAGACCGGAACGCATCTTTCGAGACCGGCGAGAAGCTGGACGCGTTCTGGGCGAGTTGCTCGAGGCGTACCGGGGAGACCCACGCGTCGTCGTCCTCGGCCTCGCGCGCGGAGGTGTACCTGTCGCGTGGGAGGTGGCGGCTGCCCTGGGTGCACCCCTCGATGCCTTCGTCGTACGCAAGCTCGGGGTTCCCGGCCGCGAGGAGTTCGCGATGGGGGCACTGGCGAGTGGCGGCGTGGTGGTCCTGAACGACGACCTGGTGAGAGATCTCGCGATCACCCCGGAACAACTGCGTCGGGTCGTGGACCGGGAGGGACGCGAATTGGTCCGCCGTGAAGCGGCATACCGGGGAAACCGGCCCCCGACCGACGTCGCGGGAAAGATTGCGATCCTCGTCGACGACGGTCTCGTGACAGGAGCCAGCATGCATGCGGCGGTCGACGCGCTGCGTGAGCAAGAGCCCGAACAGATCGTCGTCGCGGTACCGGCCGCGCCGGAATCGACGTGCCGCGATCTCCGAGCGGTGGTCGACGACGTCGTGTGTGCGACGATGCCGTTTCCCTTCCGCGCCGTGGGGGACTCGTTTTGGAACTTCGCCCAGGTGACGGACGAGGAGGTGCGGACGTTGCTGCGCACACCCACCGTCGGCCCGGGGACCCCGAACGCCCGGATACTCGAATTCAACTCGGCCGCGGGAATCGTTCGCTTGGCATCTCGTGAGGCGCCCGACGGTGTGCCGGCACCGCAGGACCTGCTCGACCTCGTCGGTGACGCGCGGATCGTGCTGATCGGCGAGAGCTCGCACGGAACACACGAGTTCTATGCCGCACGCGCGGAGATCACCAGGAGATTGATCGAGGAGAAGGGTTTCACCGCTGTTGCGGCGGAGGCCGACTGGCCCGACGCCTATCGGGTCAACCGCTACGTGCGCGGACACGGCAGCGACACGTCGGCGGAGGAGGCGCTGCGCGGATTCGAGCGCTTCCCGGCCTGGATGTGGCGTAACACGGTGGTCCGCGACTTCGTCGCGTGGTTGAGGGAGCACAACGACCGGTGCGCGACGGACGGCCGAGACCAGACAGGCTTTTACGGACTCGATCTCTACAGCCTGCACCGCTCCATGCGGGAGGTGATCGACTACCTGGACCGGGTCGACCCGGCGGCGGCCCAGCGGGCACGCGCCCGCTATTCGTGCTTCGAGCACGTATCCGGGGAAGACGGTCAGGCGTACGGCTACGCCGCAGCGTTCGGTGCGGGGGAATCCTGCGAGCAGCAGGTCGTCGACCAGCTCGTGGACCTGCAACACCACGCCCTCGAGTACGCCCGCCGCGGCGGTATCCTCGCCGACGACGACCAGTTCTACGCGGAACGGAACGCGTGGAGTGTGCGCGACGCCGAGGAGTACTACCGCACCATGTTCGGTGGCCGGGTGTCGTCGTGGAACCTACGCGACCGTCACATGGCCGACACGCTCGACGCACTGATCGCTCATCTCGACCGCCGGCTCGGGAGTACCGCCCGCGTGGTCGTCTGGGCTCACAACTCCCACGTGGGCGACGCGCGTGCCACCGAGGTCGGAACCCAGGGCGAACTGACGGTGGGCCAACTGGTGCGCGAACGGTACCGCGACGACTGCCGCCTGATCGGATTCAGCACCTACGCGGGAACGGTCACCGCGGCCAGCGAGTGGGGTGGACCGGCGGAACGGAAGGTGGTCCGCGCCGCGTTGCCCAGCAGTGTCGAAGAACTCTTCCACGAGGTGGGAAAGGACGCGTTCCTCGTCCGCACCGACCACGACCGGAGGACCGCGGACACCCTTCGGGTCGCGCGCCTGGAGCGGGCGATCGGCGTGATCTACCGCCCGGAGACGGAACGGCAGAGCCACTACTTTTACACGCGGCTGTCCGATCAGTTCGACGCGGTGATCCACATCGACACCACGCACGCCCTCGAACCGCTCGAACGCACCAGCCTGTGGGTGGAAGGCGAAATGCCGGAGACCTACCCGTTCGCTCTGTGACCTGCTGCGGGACTCGAGATGGCAAACACAAGTAGGACGACCGAGAGGTGCCCTGGCCGTGACGACCGAGAATTCCTCGACCCGAGAACGTGTACTCATCGTCGGCGCAGGCTTCGCCGGCTTCGAGTGTGCCCGCAGACTCCCGCATCTCCTCGCGAAGGACCCACGGAACCAGACCGAGGTGATATTAGTCTCGACACACGACTACATGCTCTACACCCCGTTGTTGCCGGACGTGGCCGGCGGCATCCTCGACCCGCGGTACGTCTCGGTGCCGCTGGCCGGCTCGCTCCCCGGCGTCGAGTTGATCACCGGACGGGTGACGTCGGTGAACTTCGATTCACGCACCATCACGCTGATGGACTGTGACGCGGATGTG
This sequence comes from Rhodococcus oxybenzonivorans, assembly GCF_003130705.1. NCBI lineage: Bacteria > Bacillati > Actinomycetota > Actinomycetes > Mycobacteriales > Nocardiaceae > Rhodococcus > Rhodococcus oxybenzonivorans. Next base: position 164,810 of record NZ_CP021355.1, read on the forward strand.
GCCCAGTTGCACTGGGATCGACTGGTACTCACCCCCGGCTCGGTGACACGGACGGTCGACATTCCGGGCCTGAAGGAGAACGCCTGTGGCCTGAAGACGGTAGGCGAGGCACTGTACCTACGGGACCAGCTGCTGACACAGCTCGAACTCTCCACCCACGAAACGATCCCGTGCAGAGGGAAGCGCAGCGGACGGTGGTCGTGGTCGGAGCTTCGTATGCCGGCACCGAACTGGTCGCCCAGCTACGTGCGCTCGCCGACGAGGTGGCGCGTCAACGCCGGTTCGATCCCACGCAGGTCCGGTTCCTGCTGCTCGACAGAGCCGACCGGGTGATGCCCGAGCTCGGCGAGAAGTTGGGCAGACAGGTACTGGAGGTGCTTCGCCAGCGCGGCATCGAGGTGCGCCTCGGCACGACTCTCGATGCCCTCACCGGCGAACACGTGGTGCTCAGTGACGGCACGACGATTCCCACCCGCACCGTCGTATGGGTCACCGGTGTCACGGCCAGCCCGCTGATCTCCACACTCGATCTCCCTCTCACCGAGGGCAGGCTCATCGTCCAACCCGATCTCAGTGTGCCGGGGGCTCCCGACGTGTTCGCGGCCGGGGACGCCGCAGCGGTACCCGACCTGAAAAATCCCGGGCACATCACGCCGCCGACCGCACAGCACGCCGTTCGACAAGGCCACCTGCTGGCCCGAAACGTAGCGAGCAGCCTTGGAATGGGTCGGCCGGCACCGTACAGGCACCGCAATATGGGGCTGGTCGTCGACCTCGGCCCTCGTTTCGCGGTCGCGAATCCGCTGGGCATCAACCTGTCCGGCCTACCCGCGAAGATAGTGACCCGCCTCTATCATCTGTATGCGCTGCCGCGGACCGCGAACCGGTTCGCCGTCGCGGCGGCGTACCTCCTCGAGATGGTCGCCCCCCGCCCGCTCGTCTCGTTCGGCCTGGCCAGCGCTGAAGAGACCCGCTTTGCGGCGCAAGACCTATAGTGACACATCAGTTTCTGCTTACTACCAAGGCCGTTCGGAAGCCTCGCGCCCGATCCGCAGGACCGTTGGGCCGAATGCTGCCAGTATGAAGCCACCGGAAGGAGTGCGTTGCCGATGTTCACGGTCCGCCGCGGCAGGTGTTGGTGGCGACCGACCTGTCCGACCCGGCGGGCCAGGCAGTACGGCGGGCAGCACAGCTGGCCGGTCAGCACGGCGCGCTGGTCACCGCGCCAATTTGAAAACCATTGGGCAATCACCCCGTCCACGACCAGACATAAACACCGCGGACTGACCGGACGCCGCATCTCGGGCACCGAGACGGCTCAATTCGGCGTTCATCGGCGGATCGTCGCGTCATCCGGGTCTGACGGAGGAGTCCCATGCTCTGCATGGTCGTCACGCAAAGCACGCACGCGTGGCGATCAGTCCAGACGAATCAATTCGTCGAGTGACGAACCAGATACTATTGGCGCCGATTCTGAGTAGCCACGGGCCGTATCCAGCGGGGTCTCGGGTCCAGCCCCGCGCGAGGATATTGACCCGGATGACAAGCGCGGCGTTTTCCATGATCGCCACCCGAGTCAGACCGTGCGCCCCGTGTTTAGACGCCGCACTCGTAGGGAATCAACACGCACGTGTCTCAAGTAGGTTGACAATTACCGTCGGTACCCACGATTGGCCTATACCGTCGCTGCGCGTGCGACCTCGTGTCGCCAGACTGCGCCGGTGTTGAAGTTGGCGCCGAGGTCGGGAAGATCCTCCCAATCGGCGTCGTCGATGTCGACGAGCGTGCCACCCGCGCTCACGACAGCCAAGGACATGCGCGCCAGCTCTTCCAGGCTGGCGGCCTGCAGAACCGACTGTTGCACCGACGACGCGACGGAGGTGATGCCATGTCCGCGGCAGATGACGACGGGTCGATCGCCCATCGCCGTCACCATTTCCTTGCCGAGTTGGGTGCGATGAATCAACACTGCGCGGCGGTACACCGGCACCCCACCCCGCGCGAGAACTGCACCGGGGATGTCGTAGGCCCCGTAGATGGGCCGCAGCGAGATACCCGCTAGGTCGGCTGCAACAATCGACGGGGGGTGCAGGTGCGCTACAGCTCGGATGTCGGGCGAGGCCCGCATCGACTCGACGTGAACGGGCAACTCCTTGGGTACCTGATAGCCGTTGTCGAGTTCACCTGGAGCGCCGGCTGTTCCGTCGAACCGTACGAGTCGAATGTCGGACGGGCGTGTATAGGCCACGCCGGTGTCGTCTGCACTGCGACACCTGATGAGCAGAAGGTCAGGGGAGACTCTGAAGCTGATGTGGCCCAGGATGCCCTCCATCAAACCCCGGGCAGCGGCAACCCTGCACGCCTCGGCTACGACGACCCGTGCACCCTCGATGTCCGTCTCGTTCACGTGGTTTCCTTGACCGTGGTGCGGGCTGACACCGTCATTGCCTCGAGACGTGCCGCAAACTCGGCATATTCGACCCCGAGTGCGATCGCTTTGCGGGCGGTGACAAGCGCTTTCGGCCAATTGACGACGACGACCCCGGCCAGTCTGCCGTTCTCGTCGGGGTAGCAGACCGCGAACCGAGCCTTGTTCGTCACCTCGCCGATGACAGTGTGCGTCGACGAGCCCGCCAGTCCGACCGTCTGTATCTTCCAGTCGTACTGATCGCTCCAGACGTATTCGACCGGTTCGTGGCGCATCTTCTTGTCCGGGCGAGCGATGTTCCGGGCGACCACGACGGCTTGCTCCACCGCGTTCGTCCAGTGCTCGAGCCGGGTCGAGCCGCCGCGTCGGGTGTTGTCGAACCGGCACACGTCGCCGACTGCGTAGATGTTGTCGTGACCGATTGCACGGCAGTACACGTCACACACCACACCATTGCTCACCTCCAGACCGGAGGACTCGAGCCAGTCGTCGTTCGGTATCGCCCCGATTCCGACGACCACCGTGTCGGCGGCGAGCGTCGACCCGTCGGACAAGCCGATCGCGAAGGACCCGTGCTCACCGTGCACGGACTCGACACCGACCCCGAATCTGGTGTCGACGCCGCGACGCCGATGGAGGTCGATGAACAGCTCGCCGATCTCCGCACCCATCACGCGTGCCATGGGCACGGGTTCTGGATCCACCAGCGTCACGCGCATCCCGAGTTCGACCGCGGTTGCCGCGGTCTCCGCGCCGATGAAGCCGCCGCCGATAATGACGAGGTGGTCGGTGGTGCCGAGATGGCGGCGTAGTGCGCGGGCGTCCGCGGCTGTTCGTATCACGTGTAGGCCGTTCGGCGTTCCCCATGGTGACGGCCGGGCGCGAGCGCCGGTGGCGAGCACCAGGTTGTCGAATGCGACCCTCGTACCGTCTGCGAGTTCGACATCCCGGTTTGCCGTGCTCAGCCGTATGGCTGGTTGGCCCAACCGAAGCTCGAGATCGAGTTCCCGAGCCTGTTCGGTGGTCAACAACGTAATCTCGGCCATCGTAGAGTCACCTGCCAGGATCGACTTCGACAATGGCGGCTTGTCATAGGGCAGTTCGCCTTCGGCACCGATGAGAACGATGGCGCCCGGATACCCTTCCGACCGCAGTGCCTGCGCAGTTCGGACACCACCGATCGATGCACCGACGATGACCGTGGTCGATTCCGGCATCAGTCTTCGATCCAGAGCGCGGAGACCGGGCAGGACCGGGCAGCACTGTCGACGCGTCCCCGTTCCGATTCGGGGACCTCCACACTCAACAGTTCGACGACACCGTCGTCGTCGATGTCGAAGTAGTCGTCGGCAGCGACGACGCAATTGGCATATCCCTGACATGCACCAAGATTCGCTTTGACGACAGCCATCGCGGTTTCCTCTCTTTCCGAACTGGTCGAACTCGTATCAGCGGGTCGAAGGTTTGGGGGCTCCGATTCCGAAGCCGCCGTCGGGATGCGTCGCGCCTGCGGTGATTCCTCGGGATCTGTCGGAAGCGAAGAACACGAAGCTCCACGCATGGTCCTCACCTGAGAGGGCCACGTTGAGCGGTGTCCGCGCCGCCAACTCGCGTGCACGATTCGGATTGTCGTCGAGTCGATCGGCGTCGCGTCCCAGGCTCGCCAACCCGCGCAGGTCGGTGTTCAACGTGCCCCCCGGGGCGACTCCGTTGACGCGAATATCTGGGGCGAGCTCGTAGGCCAGGGTGGTGACCAGCCCGCGTACGGCAAATTTGGAAGACACGTAGAGCACTCCGCCTCGTCCGGGATAGAACGACGAGGCAGACTCCGCCAGCACGATCGACGATCCGCGGTGCTTGCGCAGCTCCGGTACGGCGGCCTTGACCGAGTGCATGTGGCTGAGCACGTTGGTTCGGAACATCTCGTCGAACGCCACGTCGAGTGTGTCCGCGGGGATGTCCTCTATGCCCTGGTAGAAGTCGAAGATCCCGACACAGTTGACCAGTGTGTCGAGCCCTCCGAACGCGGCGACCGCAGCCGCGACGGCAGCGTCGTTGTCCGCCGCGCGTGTGGCGTCACCTTCGATGACCGGTACCTGGGGTAGGTGTTCGCGCAGCACTCGACACTTGTTCGGGTCACGCTCGAGTACCGCGACGCACGCGCCTTCGGCGAGGAACGCATCGACGACTGCTCGCCCGATCCCCGAGCCCCCGCCAACGACAAGTGCCCGCTTGCCGTCGAGCCAGCCAGTCATTCGTTGTCTCCCTCTGCGATCAACGGAGCAAACATGTTTCCCACCATCGCGGCGAAGGTGGCCGGGTTCTGCCAGGTCAGCGCCTCGAGTTCCAGCGGGTCCACACAGACCCACTGTCCGGACTTCGGGGCGTGCACCAGCAGCCGTACGCCGTTGCGGGTCGCCACCTTGTGCACGTTGACCTCGGCGAATTCGTTGGCGATGGTCAGCGGATCTCCGACGGCACCAGCCAAGAGCTGCGCGAACTCGTCTGTGGCACGGCGCGCGGCGCGTGCGTCCTGCTCCTCGCCGTCCCACTGCAAGCTCATAGGAACACCGCGAGATTCTGCATCCGCATCACGGACTCGTCGACAAAGATGGTGCGTCGTGCGAGCTTCCATTCGTCACCGACGCGCCTGAGCAGATCCTCGCGTCCACACGAGACGAGTGCCGACTCATTGACATCGCCTCTGCTGCGGAACAGCAATTCGGCGCTTTCGACGACGAGGTGGTCCTCGGCGTCGGTGAGGAAGGTCCGGATGTTGGTGATGTAGTGGCGCAGTCGTGACGGGGGATCCTCGGTCCACGCGTGCTCGGTGACGAACCGCGCGACCCGCCGGCTCAGCGAATACTTGTTCTCATCGAAATGTGCCATTCCTGGTGAGGTGTCGAATCCCGAGTTGAGCGCCGTGGTTACCCGAACCGGCATGAGGTAGTGGATATCGTCGGTGATGTTGTCGAGCCAGGTTTGGTATTCCTGTGCGTCGAGCAGATATGCCTCGTCGATCAAGAATTGGTGCGCGTCCAGGTGCCGTCGATCGTCGAATCGCAGCGGAGTTCCGGTGCGCGTGACGCGCGATGCATGGTCGCCCAGCACGGCTTGTTCCGAATAGGTCGAGCCTTCACCTACGCGGCTGTAACCGGTATTGGTAGCTCGCACAGAGGTGGTCATGCCAGCACCGCCCCGTTGACAGTCGCGTCCTTGCTGTGGTCGCAGCTGCCGTTCGTCGGAGTCAGCGGCCTGATTCCGTCTGGATTGTCGGTTCCCACCGATGTCGGCCCCACCTCCAGTGCCGGCTTTTCGAGGTAGTCCGCCCACATTTCGAGAAGTTTGCGCTGGTTGGCCTCGTTGTATCCGACCTGCGCCGTCCCGGGGCCGTGGAACTCGTCGGCGGTGAGCTCATCGGAGACGCGTGTCCCGTCCTCGAGCAGACCCATGCGACTGTTGAGTAACAGGCGCCGCGCCATCGATCCTGCGGAGGTGTTCGTCAGCGACACCCAGTTCTCGACATCGTCCTGTTCGAACATGCCGGTGGATCCGAAGCACATCAGGTATGCCTTGTACGACTTCTTCTTGAATTCTTCCGGCGCGCTCCGGTCGACCGCGAAGAAGGACAACACCTCGGTCTCGTTCTCACTGATCGGTTGCCAGAGTCGAATGGAGATGAACGGCAGAACGTCGTCGCCGTCCTCGACCTTCGGCCAGTTGTGCACGAAGCTCAGGTTCGGAAACACCGATGCTGCCGAGATCATGAAGCCGTCTGCGCCGATTACTCGCTGCTGCTCGTCCGACCACACCTCCTTGGCCCGGTCGGTCATCTCCGCGGTGTATCCCACGTACTGCATGCGCTCGTCGAAGGTGCCGTCTGGCAACTTGTACGTCGTTCCCCCACCTGGTCCTGCCCAGTAGGTTGCTCCGTCCTTGCGCTTCTCCGCTTTCGGTTCGCGGAACAGGCCGATCTCGACGACCGAGGTGTGTGTCTGCGGCGTGTGGTACATGTCGCCCGCGAAATTCTCGGCTCCGATCTTCCAGTTCGCTTTGACCCTCCAACGCTGCGGGCCCCGTACCTCGAGCCCCGACTCGCTCTGCTTGGTGTAGTAGTCGAGGTAGAACTTGAAGTCACCCAGATAGTCCGACAGCGATTCCGCGTTCGGATCCATATTGATGAAGATCATTCCGTTGTAGCTGTCGAGATTGGGTGCAGGGAGGAGTGTCTGGCCCTTCTTCTTGAAGCCCTCCTCGCCCCCGTACGCCTCCTCGTGGAACGGCAGTCCGATGATGCGGCCGTCGTTTCGGTACGACCAACCGTGATAGGGGCAGCGAAAGTTCGACGCGTTTCCCATTTCCGCGCGACACACCTGCATCCCGCGGTGCAGACACATGTTGAACATCGCCCGAATCCCCCCTTTGGAGTCGCGGGAGATGATGAACGAATCCTCGAGCACCCGGCGGACAACGTAGTCCCCCGCCTGCGGTACCTCGGATTCGTGCGCGACGAACAACCACGATCGACTGAAGACGGTCGCCTTCTCACGCTCGAAAATCTCTTTGTCGTTGTAGATGTGCGCCGGGATCATGCCGCGGCGAATGTCTTCCATCGCTTGTGTGTGGTGGGTCGTCCGGGGTTCCAAGGTTCATTCCTCTTCGATCGACGATGGCAGTCTCTCTGCTATGCAGAAGCGCCTTCTGTTAGCTAGATGTTGCTCTCTTCAGCCCGACGAGTCAACCCCCTGCGCGTACGCGGATTCCACCCGCTGGCAGGTCGACCGCACACCCGACCTGACACGTATGCTCTCTGCTATGCAGAACCACGGTCCACGGCAACAGGCGCCGGAGGCGACACCACCGCAGTACCCGATCGAATCCGTCGACAACGCACTTCGTCTGCTGTTGCTGCTCGGTGAACAGACCGAAATTCGGCTGACCGAGGCGAGCCAGTACCTCGGAGTTGCGTCGTCGACGGCTCACCGACTTCTGGCGATGCTCCAGTACCGGGGCTTCATTCGGCAGGATCCGGCCAGCAAGGCCTATCGTCCGGGCCCAGCGCTGACGGGGGTCGCGTTTGCGATTTTTGCCAGGCTCGACATTCCTCAGACGGCGGCACCGATCCTGCGCACCCTCAGCGAGGAACTGCGTGAAACTGTCCATATCGGGGCACTCGACGGTCGAACCGTGCGCTTCATCGCCGCCCTGGAGAGCCCATCGGCAGTCCGGGTTGCGTCCCGGTTGGGCAAGGTCATGCCAGCGCACTGCACGTCCACCGGGAAGGCCATGCTGGCGGAACTTTCCCTCGACGAACTGCATCAGCTGTACCCGACCGAGGAACTGGAACAGGTGACTCCCCAGTCCATCAGCACGCGGACCGAGCTCGAAGCCCAACTGGAAGAGGTCAGAAGGAACGGGTACGCGGTCAACCGGGAGGAATCCGAGGAAGGCGTTGCCTCCGTGGCCGTCTCGGTCCCGACGAACGCCCCCGGCATGCGCCTGGCAATGAATGTTTCAGCGCCCAAGCACCGCCTGCGCCCGGCACAGGTACGCAGCATCGGCCGCGCCCTGACGGACGCGGCTGATCAGCTAGCGGCAGCGCTCGGGTGAGTGTCCGGTCCACCCAGCGAGGTACGTTCTCGCGGGCACTGTGACCGTCAACTCGACGACCGAACGCTCTCGAGGTAGGCGCTGGCCTCGTCGAGTCCGACGACGTCCCCGTATTTGGCGTCGATATCGAAGAGGCTGGCAGTGTGCGGTAGTGCCGCCCGGTCCCCCACTGCGTCCTCGACCACTATGGTGTGGAACCCGTACGAGCAGGCGTCTACCGCGGTGGCACGAACACATCCGCTCGTGGTGCAGCCCACGATGATCACGGTGTCGATCCGGCGGCTGATCAACCGAGCGGCCAGGTCGGTGCCGAAGAAGCACGATGCGTACTTCTTCACCAATGTCGTCTCACCTGGCTGTTGTTCGAGCCGCTCGTCGATCTCGACCCATTGACTGCCCTCGACCAGATACTTGTTCGAGGGGATCTTGCCGATCCAGGCGCCGGCCTCTTGGAGTTCCGCGTCGTAGGCCACTGTGGAGAAGATGATCGGCACCTGGGCCTTTCGCGCGAGCGCGAGGAGAATCGTCGTTGCGTCGATTTGGGTATCGAGGTCACCTGCGAGCGGCGAACGGCGATCGGTGAAGCCCGTGATCAAGTCGACCACCACCACTGCCGGCCGCACGCCGAAGCCGATGCGGCCGCCCAGACCTTTCTCCCGGAATTCGGTGCGCAACCGCTGGTATTCCTCTGCTGCGGCAGTCAGGGCGCTCATCAGTGTCCTCCGGAAAATGGGTGTGGGCATGGGCCGGAAAGGCCCACTGCCGATTCGAATAGTTGCGTGCGGCGATCAGTTGACCGCGTCGGTGATCTTCCGTTCGATGGCCCACAGGGCGATGTTGCCCACCAGCGCCATCGAGACCAGCAGCATGATCACTCCGTACATCGTCGGCAGATCCAACTTGCCGTACGCAAGCATCGCCATCTGCCCCAATCCTGCTCTGGTCGCGAAGAACTCGGCGATCAGTACATTGATGAAGGCAATGCTGAAGCCGATTCGGATACCGACCATGAGAGAGGGCGCCATCGCGGGCACCACGATTTTGCTCATTGCCTGAAGCGGACTTGCACCGGTGGCCCGGCCGAGTTTCAGCAGGATGGGGTTGATGGCGCGTACTCCCGCCGCCGTCGAGACGATGATGGGGAACACCGCGGCCAATGCGGCCATTGCCGACTGTGCTCCGAGTCCCAGGCCGAAGATCTGCAGCAGGATCGGAAAGAAGATTACCCGTGGTATGGCGAAGGCACCCGCGATGATCGGATCGAACACATCACCGAGAAACTTGCTTCGCCCGATGATGTATCCAGTCGGGAAACCCACCGCTGTTGCGATGACGAATCCGAGTCCGACAGCACTCATCGTGGCATTGAGATTCCTGTAGATGGAACCGTCTGCGAACAGTCCCCATACCGCCGACATCGACGCGCCCGGGGACGGCACAAGTTCGCTGGTCGCTGCAATAAGCGCCCAGACACCGATCAACCCGATGACGATGAGTATTCGCAGGACGTTGTCGGCCCACCGCTGTGACAGGCGGAACCGCTGTTCCGTATTCTGTTTGCCTGCTTCACCTTCGGTTCCGGCGCTGAGCGTGGTGGCGTTCACAACATGTCCCTTCGAATGGCTCGTTCAGCCAGGCCGAGTGCACTGTTCACTGCGATGCTGAAGACCACGACAATGGCAATGTAGGCCCACATGTCCGCGACGTAGAGTTCGCGGTACATAAAGCCCGCACGAAACCCCAGGCCTTTCGAGGCCAGAATGAACTCCATCGCGATGGTGCCGATGACTGCATAGATGAATCCGAGCTTGATCCCGGGAAAGATGAGCGGCGTGGCGGCCGGGAACAGCACCTTGAAATATTGCTGCCGGCGCGAGGCACCGACCGATCGCGCCAGCTTGTGCAGCACCGGTTTGACGTCTCCGAGCGCCACCATCGTGGTCAGCGCTATTGGAATGAGGGCCATCGTGCTCGCGATGACGATGATTGGTCCCGCGTTGAGTCCGAGCACCGCGACCAGAATAGGGTAGAACAGCAATGTCGGCATCGCGTACCCGGTGACGATGAATGGCTCGAGGACTCGGCCGACGACCCGGACCCTCCAGAGCAATACCCCCAGGGGCACCCCGCCGAGCACGCCCAGTGCGAACGCCGCCAGTATGGTCACGCTCGTCCGCGTCAGATCGGTGACGAAGTGGGTGCTCGGGATGATTGCCGCGACGTGGGCGAGTATCTCGGACGGCGCGACCATCTGATTGCGGTCGATCCAGCCGGTTCGCGTTGCCGCCTCGAGCAACAACACCAGAGCAACCAGCATCGTCCAACGTACGACGCGTGCCCGATGTTTCGCTCGTCGGAATCCCGACCTTGGCGTTTCGTGGAGGGCCGCCTGCGGCGAGGTCACAGTCATGCGGCATCCGTCCCGTGCCCCAGTGTCTTAGCGGCCTCTTCCTTGATTATCGACCACAGGTGATCCTCGAGTTCCTTGAATCTGGCCATGGCGTGTGTGCCGCTCGGGCGTGGACGAGGGAGCCCGACGTCGATCACCTCTCGGACCACCGATGGACGTGCCGACATCACCCAGATCTGATCCGACAGATAGATCGCCTCTTGGATGTCGTGAGTAACGAAGAGCACCCGATTGTGGGTCTGCTCCCAGATCTTCAAGAGCTCGCGCCCGATGAACTGTCGCGTCTGCTGATCCAGAGCGCCGAACGGTTCGTCCATCAACAGAATTCGAGGATCCGTGGCGAGTGCACGGGCGATCGCCACGCGTTGACGCATACCTCCGGAAAGCTGCCCGGGCCGGTGCTTCTCGAAACCCTTCAACCCGACCAGTTGGATCATCGCACGCGCTTTTTCCAGGCGCTCGTCCTTGTCGACGTGCTTGATCTCCAACCCGAAAGCCACATTGTCGAGAACACTCCGCCAGTGCAGCGTCGAATCTTCCTGAAACACCATGGCGGTGTCCTTACGGGGCCCTGTGACAATCTCCCCATCGATGGTCACCCGTCCACGTGAGGGAACAAGTAAGCCACAGGCCATGTCCAGCAAGGTGCTCTTTCCGCATCCACTCGGACCGATCACCGATACGAACTGGCCCTCCGCGATCGATGCCGTGACGTTACGCACGGCCTCGGTCCGCCCGGTGTCGGAATCGAAAGTCATACCGATACCGTCGAAAGAGACGTTCTTCGATTCGACTTGTGTAGTGGTCATGTTCTCTTCCCGCCTTATAGTTCGACTACAACTGAGTCAATATCGACCTTGCCGCCGAGTCGTCCGGCCTCGACGCCCGAGGCCACGACCGCTTCGAGTTGCGGGCGCGCGAAGTCGAGACTGAAGAAGCCTCGCGAATTCTCCAACGCCGCCAGAGCGATCTCGGGCTTGTACTTGATTGTGCGGCCATATATTTCGGCCGCTCGCTCGAGATCCGTATCGATCATCTCGATACCGCGACCCACAGCACGCATCCACCCCGCCAAGACGTCCCGATTCTTTTCGATGAACGGGGTGGTGGCACACAGGCAGGTGTCCGACCAGTCCTGGACGTAGTCCCGGGATCGCCAAATCACCTTCGCGCCGGTTTCGGCGATGATGCGCTCGGACAGCGGGGACGCAGTCCACGCGACATCGACAACGCCCTGGGAAGCGACGGTCCACGAATCGCTCGCGGATCCGACGCTGAGCAGCTCGACGTCGACGCCGGGTGTCAAACCCGCCAATCGAAGCGTCTTCTCGGCGAAGTCGGTCGAGTTCGATCCCGGGCTGCTCACACCGATGGTGCGGCCCCGAACATCTTCGATCGTGTTGATCGGGGAGTCAGCGGGGGCGATGAAGTCCACAGATGCCGCGGTGTAGACGTTCCCGAACGCCTTGACATCGAGTCCGCGCTCCACGGCGATGAACACCGGAATCGTCGCCGAAGTGCCGAATCCGATCCCGGAGCCGATTCCACGCACGGTGTCCAGCCCACCCGGGAACTGAACGTTCTCCAGCGCCAGCATCTCTTCTTCGTAGTAGCCCTCGGACGCTGCGATCAGAAACGGGGCCGAATGGATCAGGCTCGCCAACCCGGTGATGGCGACGTCACCTCGATAGACGCCGTCCCTACCTCGCGACTGGGTAGCACACCCTGCGCCGGCTCCCACAGCGAGGAGACCCCCCAGAGCCGCCGTCACTCTCATGAAATCCCGCCGACTCAGCGAACTACTGCCCATATCGACCCGATTCCTTCTGTAGTCCCGTCACACCTGGCCCCGAAAGTGAAGCACATCACGCGACTGTTGTACAGAAGCTAACTCTGGTCTGCAGAGAGACAGTGTTGCGGGTGTCCCCAAATGCCACACTGCACCGTGGGTGCGCAGAACCTCGCGCTTTCACGATGATTGAGCGGAAGTCCGCCCCTGCGACACAGCCCCGTTCCCAGCCAGACCCAACGGGTCACGGCTCCATCCCCGAGGTCTGGTGGCGGAAAGGCTGACCGTGGTGTTCCTGACGGCGTCGGCCGACTCGATGTACCCGATCGGCAAGTCCCGCGAACCTCCGAAGCACGTGGGGTCCTGGCGCTGCTCGGTCTCCCGGTTCCGATCGCCGTCGATCATCGCGCTCGGCTCCGTCGTGTCGCCTCCGTACCCGCATAGGTCCTGAAAGGCTCGGCCCTCCTGTGCGCGCTCATGGCCGCCTCGCTGTTGCCCGCGTCGGTTTCGCCGCCCTCATGACGTCATCGGCCACGACAGACAATGACTCCAGCACAACCGAAGTCACCTCCCGCAGGGGAGCCCCGCATGCGTCGACACAGACACGCTGGGAGCGTCGCATCCCTCTCCGTACCGCGTGGGTGCGAGTTGCCGTCTGGGTGGGATCTCACAGAAGCCGGCCGAGTCTTGCTGCGTACTTGTTCAGTACGGGCACGGCTGCCTCACGGATGTCGTGCAGGGTAGTTCTGGCTGTGGACGCACTGACACTCATTGCCGCCACGGTTTCGCCCCGGGCAGTCCGCACCGGTACGGCTATCGACAGCATGCCGAGTTCGATTTCTTCGTCAGTGCAGGCCACGCCGCTCTCCCTCGCCGTCAGGATTCGCTCGCTGATGGCATCGACATCGGTCAGTGTCTTGGGTGTGCGCGGCTGCGGGTGGCATTCTCGGAGGTAGTCGTCGAGTTGCGTATCGGGAAGTCCGGCCAGCAGTACTCGACCGGTCGCGGAGCTGTGGGCGGGCAGTTTGGCGCCGACCCGGACTCCGGTCGCGACGATCCGTGCGGCCTCGGCGCGGGCGACGAACAGGGACCACCCATCTTCGAGAACCGCGAGCGACACCGACTCGCCCAGCGCATCGCGGGCGTCGGCCAACTGCGGCTGGGCAAGTTGCGGCAATGGCGCGGTGTCCAGATAGGCCCCGCCCAGCCGAAGCATCCTGGGTGTCGGTCGGAAGTTTCCGTTGTCGTGGGTCAGGTAACCGAGCTCGACGAGAGTGAGCAGGCAGCGGCGCGCCGCGGCGCGGGAGGTGTTCGTCCGCTGAGCGGCGTCGGTGACGGTCAGTTGCGGGTGGCGGATGCCGAAGGCCTCGATGACCGCCAGGCCCTTCGCCAGTCCGGCCATTCCCTCGGGAGCGCGGGCAGCACCCTTGACACTGCCCTTATCGTCCGGCTTAATTGTTCGAGAATTGCTCATCTGTTCGTTATACGAACAGCCATGGGGCTTGTCAAGTCCCGGCGAGCGAGTTCTCTGATGTCCCGACTGGTTGTCCAGACTGAGGAGAAATTATGGAAAGCAGCGTTGTCGACACGGTCCGCGAGACCCCGGTGGATTGGACCGACGACCTCACCCGGGTGCCGTATCGGGTGTTCCAGGGCGAGGACGTCTACGCGGCCGAGCAGACCAAGTTGTTCCACGGCCCGTATTGGAGCTACCTGTGCCTGGAAGCCGAGGTAGCCGGCCCGGGAGACTACTGCTCCACCTTCGTCGGTGAGACACCGGTGATCGTGGCGCGCGACCGAGACGGTGAGCTCTACGGCTTCGAGAACCGGTGCGCCCATCGCGGCGCCCTACTCGCCCTGGACGACCGCGGAAACACGAAGGACTTTACGTGCGTCTACCACGCGTGGAGCTACAACCTGCAGGGCGATCTGACCGGAGTAGCATTCCAGGACGGAGTCAAAGGCAAAGGCGGAATGCCTGATTCGTTCTGCATGGAGGACCACGGACCGCGCAAGATGCGCATCGCCGTACTTCACGGCCTGGTTTTCGGGAGTTTCTCCGATGACGTGCCCGACATCGAGGACTATCTCGGCGAAGAGATCACGAGTCGGATCGCCCGTGTCCTCGCGGGACGCACCCCCGAGATCATCGGACGCTTCACACAGATCCTTCCCAACAACTGGAAGCTGTACGTAGAGAACGTCAAGGACTCCTACCACGCCAGCATCCTGCACCTGTTCTTCACGACCTTCGAGCTCAACCGACTGTCGCAACGCGGTGGGATCATCGTCGACGAGAGCGGCGGCCACCACGTCAGTTACTCAGCGATCGACCGAGACGCCGAGAAGGACGTCGCGTACTCGGATCAGAACATCCGGTCCGAAAGCGCCTACAAACTGGCCGATCCAACGTTGCTCGAGGGGTTCAGCGAGGTCGGTGACGATACGACGCTGCAGATCCTCTCCGTCTTCCCGGGCTTCGTGCTGCAGCAGATCCAGAACTCCGTGGCTGTGCGCCAGATCCTGCCGACCGGGGTCGAACGAACACGGCTGAACTGGACGTACCTCGGCTTCGAAGAAGACACGCCCGAGCAGCGGGAAGTACGACTCAAGCAGGCCAACCTCGTGGGCCCCGCAGGCTACATCTCGATGGAGGACGGCTGTGTCGGAGGCTTCGTGCAACGCGGAATCGCAGGTGCGGCAAGCCAGTCCGCCGTGCTCGAAATGGGAGGCAGTCTAGCCGAATCCAGCGAAAGCCGTGTCACCGAAGCATCGGTCCGCGGCTTCTGGAAGGCCTACCGGGCCGCCATGAACCGACAGGAAGAGGCATGAGCGTGAACGACTTCCACCGAATCGGCCGCGTGCAGGCCGACTACTCCCGCTGCATCGACGAGGGGCCGCTCGAGCAGTGGCCGGACTTCTTCGTCGAAAACTGCATGTACCGGATCACCACCGCACAGAACTACAGCGAAGGCCTGCCCGCCGGACTGGTGTGGGCCAACACTCGCCGGATGCTGGTCGACCGCGTATCGGCGCTGCGTGAAGCCAACATCTACGAGCAACACACCTACCGTCACATCCTGGGCCAGCCCTCGGTCCTGGAAGAGAACGGTGACGGTATCCATGCCGAGACCAGCTTCCTGGTGGTGCGGGTGATGCGCGACGGCCAATCCGACATCTTCGCCAGCGGGCGGTATGTCGACCGCTATGTCGACGTGGACGATCAGTTGAAGATTGCCGAACGAGTCGTGGTGTGCGACAGCACCAACATCGACACCCTGTTGGCGCTCCCACTATGAGTGGGTCCCCCCCACGGGTCCTGCTCACGATCGGCGATCCGAATGGAATCGGCCCCGAGCTCGCGGTGAAGGCCGTCATGGCAGCGCAGGAGCATCCCGCATTCAATCCGGTCCTGGTGGGCGATCGATTCGTCGTCGAGCCACTCGCCCGCCGGGCAGGCATGACGGTCCGCGAGACAGCCGACGGCTTGGCCACGCCCATGGCCGATGTCGTCGACCTGCTTCCGGTACACTCGCTGCCCGCCGGGGCCTTCGCACCGGGCCGGGTGACAGCAGAGGCTGGGAAGGCGACGGTGGCGTACCTGGAACGGGCCGTGCGCTGCCTGCAGGGCGGCGGAGCCTGCGGCATCGTCGCATGCCCACACTCGGAAACCGCGGTCAACGCCGCCGGCATCTCCTTCGACGGATATCCGAGCTTGCTGGCCGAACTCGTCGGCGCGCGGCCCGATCAGGTGTTCTTGATGTTGATCGGTGCCGGTTTGCGCATCGTGCACGCAACGTTGCACGAATCGCTGCGGGATGCGCTTCGGCGCCTCACGCCCGAGCTGGTGCACGGGGCGGCACATGCCGCGGTGGAGACGCTACAGGCGCAGGGCATCCCGTCGCCGCGCATCGGCGTCTTCGGCATCAATCCACACGCCGGCGAGGGCGGTTTGTTCGGCGACGAGGACCTGCGGGTGACAGCGCCAGCGGTGGAGCGGCTGCGCGCCGCAGGGATCGACGCCTCGGGACCGGTCGGGGCCGACCTCATGCTGGCAGACCCCGGCTTCGACGCGTTCGTCGCCATGTACCACGATCAGGGCCATATTCCCGTCAAACTCCTCGCCGGGCGCAGCGCAGCCGCGATGACGATCGGCGCCGGAGTGCGGTTCTCCAGTGTCGGCCACGGCGCGGGGTTCGACATTGCCGGCAAGGGAGTAGCCGACCCGGATGCGGTAGTCGGGGCGCTGCGACTCGTCGGCGCCGCCGAAACCCACATGTCGGCACCCGGCACCTTTGGAGCTACCTCATGACCTACACAGTAACTGTCACCGGAACAGACATCAGCTTTCCGTGCGAGCCCGATGAGAGCGTGCTCGACGCGGCGGAACGTTCCGGATACGCGATCCCGTACTCGTGCCGCAAAGGCGTGTGCTCGAGTTGCGAAGGCGCACTCGATGCCGGCCGCCTCGATGTGCGCGGCTGGGGGATGTCGCAAGGCCCTCAGAGTGGAGTGCTGTTCTGCCAGGCCCGGCCGAGCACCGACACCTCGATCACGCCCAAGCGGATCACCAAGCAGGACACGGTGATACGCAAGACCCTGACCGCAAAGGTCCATCGGATCACCCGTCCGGCGCCCGATGTCACGGTGGTGCAGCTGCGTCTCCCCACCGGGGTGCGTGCGAAGTTCGCTGCCGGGCAGTACCTGAAAGTCTTTCTCGACGACGGTGACAGCCGGAGCTATTCGATGGCGAATCCGCCGCACGAGAACGACGGAGTGCAGCTGCACATTCGTCGGGTGCAGGGTGGACGCTTCTCCGATGAGATGCTCGGCGGGCTCGAAAGGGGAACCAGACTGAGGATCGAGCTGCCCTACGGCGAGTTCTCACTGAACCCCGACTCGGACAGGCCGGTCATCTTCGTCGCCAGCGGCACCGGCTTCGCCCCGGTCAAATCGATCATCGAGGACCACCTCAAACGTGGTGGAGAACGGTCCGTGCACCTCTACTGGGGCGCACGAGAACAGGGCGACATCTACCTACCCGAGTTGCCCGCGAAGTGGGCCTCGGATCCGGGTCGTGTCTCCTTCACTCCCGTCCTGTCACATCCCGCGGAGGACTGGACCGGACGCACCGGGCTCGTTCATCGAGCGGTGCTCGAGGACTACGCAAACCTCAGCGACCACGAGGTCTATGCATGCGGAAGCCCCGCAATGACCTCGGCGGCACGCGAGGATTTTGTCCACGAGGCCGGTTTGGCGCCAGACAATTTCTATTGCGACGCCTTCGTACCGTCGGGCGAGCCCGTTGTCACCGCGTGATCCGCTACCACGACCACATCATCCGGGCAACCGGGCATCAGATATTGTGAGGCAATCATGTCCTTAGCACCATCGCGCGTGACACTGCCGGATTTCATCGATTCGCGGCCAGTGAGTCGATACCAGTACATCGTGATCGCCCTGTGTGGGGTGGTCATGTTCATCGACGGCTTCGACACCCAGAGCATCAGCTACATGGCGCCCCACATCGCCGAGGAGTGGGGCCTGTCGAAACAGGTGCTCGGGCCCATCTTCTCCGCCGCTCTCGCCGGTCTCATGGTCGGCTATCTGGCGCTCTCGCCGCTGTCCGAGCGCTACGGCCACCGCCGGATGATCCTCACGAGCACGGTCATCTTCGCGCTCGGCACGTTGGCGGCGGCCTGGTCACAGAACGTCACCGAACTGATGGCGTTGCGCTTCATCACCGGAATGGGGCTCGGTGCCGCCGCGCCGAGTGCCATCGCACTGACGGGCGAATTCAGCCCCAAGCGTCTTCGAGCAACCTTCGTCCTGGTGATCTATTGCGGCTTCTCCCTCGGATTCGTCGCGGCAGGGCTGGTCTCCGGTTGGCTGATCCCGATCCTCGGCTGGCGGTCGGTACTCGTCGTCGGCGCAGTAGCACCGCTGCTCCTGCTCCCGGCGTTGCTGCGCTACCTGCCGGACTCACTCACCTCAATGATCAACCGAGGCGCGGAGCCCAACAGAATCCAGGCGATCTTCCGCAAAATGGATCCCGCCCTCGCCGTCGGCCCCGACATCACCTACGAGGCCGAGAAGCGTACCGACGGACAACGCACTGCACTGAGGAGCCTGTTCACCCGTGACCGACTCTTGGGAACCCTGCTGCTGTGGCTGGTCTTCGTCATCAACCTCGGCGAGTTCTACGCGCTGCAGAGCTGGCTACCGTCGATCATGACGAGCCTGGACTACAACATGGGTACGGTGGTCACCGCCACCACCCTCACCACGGTCGGCGGCATCGCCGCTGCATTTGTCACCGGGCCCTGTATGGACCGACTCGGCGCGTACGTCACCCTCGGAACCGTTTATGTCGTCGGATTCGCATTCGTTGCGCTGACCGGTGTCGCCTTTACGGCGCCGTTGTGGGTCCTATTGACGGCCAATTTCTTTGCGGGGGTCTGCATCAGCGGTGGACAGAAGAGCCTCATCGCGCTGTCCGCGGTGTTCTATCCGACACCGATGCGGTCCACCGGGGTTGGATGGGCGTTGGGTGTTGGCCGCCTCGGCGGCATCGTCGGGCCGATCGCGGTCGGAGCGGCACTCGGCATGGGCTGGTCCGCCAGTGCAGTCTTCTACGCAATGTCAGTCCCCATGCTCGTCGCCGGAGCTGCGGTCTTCCTCCTCGGCCGCTGGGTCCGAAGCGACAATCACCCCGATCGCAAGTCGGCAGAAAGTCATTCGCTCGCCCGCAAGTAGTGTGGATCGGCAACACCGGCCGGGTGATCTCAAGGCCTGCGATCTCCAGCCGGGTCGGCTACCACGACCGCGGTGCACAGGCAACGCACTGCCACCCCGCCTGGGCGATGTCACCCCCTTCGTGATCTCGCGGCCGTCCAGTCCGAGACCGAGCTCGCCGAACCGTGGGACGGCGGTACCGTGGATACCGAGGACATTCTGGGCCGAAACCCAAAGACCCGGCCTCGGCGTCGAACCTCGGATTTCGCGTTCACCGCCACACCCCAAGGGCGAAGATCTGCAAACTGTTCGGCCGCCCGGCCTGGACGGCACCCGGCGCTGTTCCAGGCCCTCGACGGCCCGAGTTCTGGTGGGTCATCGCAAAAGTACAAGACGTCAACCTTTTGAAAAAGTGGAGTCGGCGGACGAACTCCATGGAACCCGCAATTCGTCAAGTCAAATGAGCACCCAGTTCCGTTCCCGGGACGCCTCGCAGGCCTGAAAATGGGGTCGGGTCGCCCGCCGACGCCGACGTTTTCTTGGGAGTGTAAGCCCGTAAATAAGCCTGGCGCCGGGGCCCGACCTTGGAAGGGTCACGCACTGTTGCTTCGAGCACGCCGGTCAGAATTTCGGATTCCCTCGACCGAGGCCCCAGGCGGCCCGCCCGTGGAGAGTGCCGACGCGACTGGAGGACAAACAAAGTGAAGCCGGAACCGGAAGAGATTCCCGACGATGATCACGAGTTGGTGATCGATCGGGTTGCTGCGATCGATGTGGCCAAGGCGGCGGGCAAGGTGGTGGGACGTCAGCGCCGCCCGATCCCGTCGCCGGCGCACACGTGACGGTCGCTTCAGCGCGTCGAGGACGGCGACGTCCTCGATGGTGGAGGGCACGGTATTCCTCGTGGTCGGCGATCTGCCGCATCGTCTTGCGCAGGATCTTGCCCGAGCGGGTCTTGAGCAGCGCCTGCACTACCGTCAGCGACGCGTCCGGGAACCACCGGTACATTCGCCTCCCCCTCGTATGTCGCTTGCCAGGGTGATGGGACCACCTCGTTGCCACGAGCATTGGACCATCCGTAGGTGTCATCGAGCATCGCCTTCTGAACTGCCAATGGGACTGCCCCGGCTCTGGTTGACACCCGCGCAACCACCGAAGCCAGATCCACAAGAGCAAAAAGCGCGCATTGCAATATTGAGTGCGATCCGGAAGCGCCCTCGGGGAGACCAAAATCGCTGGGCGGGTTGCCGATTCGACTTGTCATCTGCAGACCTACCATCTGCAGACCTGTCCGGCGCGGACCTGCTCAAGGCAACTTTGACCCACGCGGACCTGACTGACGTGTTTTAGAGCGCATCTGAAAACTCGGGGTGATCGGCGTGTGACTGGTGAGGAATGGGTGAACTCCTGGTAGGTCAGTAGGTGCTTACGCCACGACCCGACCAGGAGTTCACTTGCCATCATCGCTCATCGCACTGTGTCCGTCATGCCCTACCCCGGATCCGGGGATCGGGCATCGGTGCGCGGTCTACTCGTCATCCTCGGTGACCGACGCTCAATGGGCGATTCTCGAACCACTGCTTCCTCCACCCGGCAACACCACCGGCAGCGGTGGTCGTCCCGAAAAGCACTGCCGCCGTCTGGTACTCGATGCGATCTTCTATGTCGTTCGAGGTGGGATCGCCTGGCGGCAGTTGCCGGCGGAGTTTCCTCCCGCGACCACGGTGTACGCGATCTTCGTCCGCTGGGTCCGCGCGGGAGTATGGCAGCGGATCCACGACGCGCTGCGCGATCGAGTGCGGGTCCAGGGCAGCCGCCACCCGTTGCCGTCCGCGGCGATCGTCGACGCCCAATCGGTGCAGGGCGCCGACACCGTGCCCCGGTCGAGTCGTGGATACGATGAGGGAAAGAAGACGAACGGCCGTAAACGGCACATCGCTGTGGACTCGAACGGGCTGCTGCTGGCGGTCGTGGTGACGATGGCCGGGATTCAGGACCGTGACGGCGCGTTCCGGCTGCTGGCTGCGTTGCGCGCCCAGTTCTCGACAATCAGCCTGGTCTGGGCGGACGGTGGCTATGCCGGACGGCTGATCGACTGGTCGAAACGAGTTGTGTCACTGACGGTTCAGGTCGTCAAGCGCACCGACGATGTCAAAGGGTTCAGGGTTCTTCCCCGTCGGTGGGTGGTCGAGCGGACCTTCGCCTGGATCTGCAAACACCGCCGATGCGTCCGCGACTACGAGACTCGACCCGACCACCACGAAGCCATCGTCTACATCGCCATGATCGCGACCATGTCACGCCGACTCGCCCGCACAGCGTGACCCGAGCCAGAGTTTTCAGATGCACTCTTACACCGACGAAACGGTATAGCCAGCCGGTTTCCCTCCTCCACCGAGCCGCGTAGCACCGACCGAACGTTGGGGCGATCGGTTCCCGGTAGCGGAACGGCGGATTCTGGCGGTCATCACAACAGCAGTTGTTCCATCTCTTCGATGGGTGTGCGAAATTCTAACCGTTTCCGGGGACGCTCATTGAGTTGCCGTGAGACCCACTCCAGGTCCGCTTTCGAGTGCACACTCAGGTCCGAACCTTTGGGGAAGTACTGACGGAGAATGCCGTTCGTATTCTGGTTGGTCCCGCGCTGCCAGGGTGCGTGTGGATCACAGAAGTAGATGTCGATCCCGGTGGCCGCGCTGACGCTCTTCCAGTCCCGCATCTCCGATCCCTGGTCCCACGTCAAGGTCCGGCGCAGGCTCGTGGGCAGCGTCTCGAGCTGTTCGGTCAACGCGGGCGCGGTCTGCTCGGGCTTGTATCCGTCGGGCAGATGAACGAGCATGACGGTGCCGGTCGAACGTTCGACGAGTGTGCCGATCGCGCTCAGATTCCGTTTGCCGACAATGAGGTCACCCTCCCAATGTCCCGGTACTGCACGGTCTTTCACGTCTTTGGGGCGATCCGCGATGTTGGCCATGTCGGGGATCCGATTCTTGCGCTGGCCGGCCTTCCGACTGGGCCGGCGCAGCCCACGTCCGGTCCGCAGCGATCGGGTGAGGGTGTGTTCGAGTCCGCCGCGGGAGGGTTGGTAGAGCGATTGGTAGATGGTCTCGGTGCTCACCCGCATCTGTGGATCGTCGGGGAAATCGAGTCGGAGGCGGCCCGCGATCTGCTCGGGTGAATGGCGCTCGGTCAGGGATTTCTCGACCGTCTCGCGCAGCGGCGGATTGGTGGCGAGCTTGGACGGCTTGGGCCGCGAGGCCCGATGGTAGGCGGCTGCGTGAGCCGATCTGGCTCGGTACCGCCCGGACGGCTCACGATTGCGGGCGATCTCGCGTGAGATCGTCGACGGACTCCGGTTCAGGGCTTTCGCGATGTCACGCAGCGTGTGACCTGCGGCGATGCCGATGGCGATCTCTTCACGTTCGGCGAACGTCAAACACCGGCCCTTGAGGTTGCGGCCACGCCGGGGACGCACCCCACCGCATGCCGCAAGCCACCGAGCACCCTGTTTGCGATATGAGCCGGCCGCCTCGGCCGCGTCCGTGATGAACTCACCCGCGGCCATTCCCGACCAGAACGTCTTAAAGATCTCCGGAACCATCCGATGAGAATATTTCGCCATGTGCAACACCCTTTGATCAGTGGTGTTGCGATCACCGCACGAACCCAAGGAACGCCTACCGGGGCACCGTCCCGGAAAGGGGCGTTCACCGGCATAGGCAGTAGCTTCCGAACACGGGCCTACCGAACTGTCCGAAGCTGGGACAGTTGGCGGTGGCGGTTGTCACAAAAATGACTTCTCAGTGACCTGAACCACAGAAAGGTATGAGATGTCGACTACGGCTTCTGCGCCCACGGAAACTTCGGCAACGGAATCGCTCGAACTGGATGCGCTGATCATCGGCGCGGGGGTTGCCGGTCTGTACCAGCTGCACCAGCTCCGCGAACAGGGTCTGCGAGTGCGGGCCTACGACACCGCCGGCGACGTCGGCGGCACGTGGTACTGGAACCGCTATCCCGGTGCGCGCTTCGATTCCGAGGCGTACATCTACCAGTACCTGTTCTCGGAAGAGCTGTACAAGAACTGGAGTTGGAGCCAGCGTTTCCCCGGCCAACCGGAGATCGAGCGCTGGATGCATTACGTCGCAGACACCCTCGACCTTCGCCGCGACATCCAACTGTCCACCATGATCACCAGTGCGCACTACGACGAGCGGGCCGACAAGTGGATCGTGCGGACCGATCGCGGCGAGACGATCACCACCCGGTTCCTGGTCACCTGCAGCGGAATGCTCTCGGCTCCGATGTCGTACGTGTTCGAGGGCCAGGAAGAATTCAGCGGGCCGATCTTCCACACCTCCCGCTGGCCGAAAGAGGGCGCCGATCTCGACGGCAAACGTGTCGCCGTCATCGGCGTCGGTGCCACCGGCATCCAGGTGATCCAGACCGTGGCCGACAAGGTCGAACATCTGAAGGTCTTCATCCGCACACCTCAGTACGCCCTCCCGATGAAGAACCCCACCTTCGACGAGTCGGACGTGGCGGCGTACAAGAGCCGGTTCGCCGAGCTGAAAGAAACATTGCCGAATACGTTCAGCGGCTTCGAGTACGACTTCGAGCACGTGTGGGCGGATCTGACACCGGAGCAGCGCAACGATGTACTCGAGGAGATCTACGAGAACGGCTCGTTGAAGCTGTGGCTCGCCTCGTTCGGTGAGATGTTCTACGACGAGGAGATCAGCGAAGAGATCTCGGAGTTCGTTCGGCGCAAGATGCGCGCACGGCTCCAGGATCCCCACCTGTGCGACCTGCTCATCCCCACCGACTACGGCTTCGGAACACATCGTGTGCCGTTGGAAACGAACTACCTCGAGACCTATCACCGCCCGAACGTCGAGGCCATCGGAGTCCGCGACAACCCGATCACCCGGATCGTGCCCCAGGGCTTGGTCCTGGCCGACGGAACGCTGCACGAGGTCGATGTCATCGTGATGGCCACGGGCTTCGACGCCGGCACCGGATCTTTGACGCGGATCGACATCCGTGGGCGCGGCGGCCGGGCACTGAAGGACGACTGGAATCGCGACATCCGCACGACCATGGGCTTGATGGTGCACGGCTACCCCAACATGCTCACGACCGGTGCCCCTCTGGCGCCTTCCGCGGCACTGTGCAATATGACCACCTGCCTGCAGCAACAGACCGAGTGGATCGCCGAATGCATCCGGTACATGCGGGCGCACGACCACACCGTCATCGAGCCGACGCTGGCCGGTGAAGACGAGTGGGTCGCCCATCACGACGAGACCGCGAACGCCACGCTGGTCTCGAAGACGGACTCTTGGTACAACGGCGCCAACGTCCCGGGCAAGCCTCGGCGAGTGTTGTCCTACATCGGCGGAGTCGGCACCTATCGGGAGAAGACCCTCGCCGCAGCGGCCGCCGGGTACAAGGGTTTTCAACTGAGCTGATCCGACATCCATTTCATCGGCCCAAAGGAGGACGACAATGATCGAGAACCCGTACTACACAGACGAATTTCATGGCGATTACGAACTGATCGGCATCGGACAGCTCGACTTGGAGGAAGGCGGTTCCATCCCCGACTGCCAGCTGGCGGTGGCAACCTTCGGCGTATTGAACGAGGCCAAGGACAACGCGATCCTCATCCCGACGTGGTATTCGGGTACACACCAGATCTGGCGGGATGTCTACATCGGCCCCGACCACGCGCTCAACCCGGAGAAATACTTCATCGTCTGCATCGACCAGATCGGCAGCGGGCTGTCGGTCTCCCCACATAATGCCGCCGGCGCCAACGCCGGTATTGCGATGTCGAAGTTCCCGCACGTCCGCATCGGCGACAACGTGGTCGCGCAGGAGCGACTGCTGCGTGAGCACTTCGGCATCGAACGCCTCGCCCTGGTGACCGGCGGGTCGATGGGCGCCCAGCAGACCTACGAGTGGGCGGTGCGCTTCCCCGACAAGGTGCTGCGCGCCGCGCCGATTGCGGGCACAGCACAGAACACGCCGGGCGACTTCCTCATCGCCGAGGCGATGCGCGAAGCGATCCAGTCGAGTCCGGGCTGGAACGGCGGGGAATACACCTCCAACGAACAGGTCGTCGACGGGCTCATCCGGCAGGCCCACATCTGGGCCATCGTCGGATTCTCCACCGAGTTCTGGAAGCATGAGGTGTGGCGGGCGATGGAGTTCGACTCCAAGGAGGCGTTCCTGAGCGGATTCCTCGAGCCCTACTTCACTGCGATGGACCCCAACGCGCTCCTCACGCAGTCGTGGGCGTGGCAGCGCGGTGACGTCGCCCGCCATACCGGCGGTGACCTGGCGGCAGCACTCGGCCGCATCACCGCCAAGACCTTCGTCATGCCCATCGACGAGGATCAACTGTTCCCGGTCCGGGACTGTGTCCCGGAGCAGGAATTGATCAAGAACAGCGAACTGCGGGTCGTCGAGGACACCCTTGGTCACTTGGGTCTGTTCGGTGTTTCACCGACCTACATGCCCCAGATCGACCGGCACCTCGGGGACCTCCTCGACATCGAGGTCTGAAGCCGGGCCGGGCGCGGCGTCGAGCTTGATCGACACAGCCAGCTCATCCGCCGCGAACCACCCGGTCGCCCGGGTCCAATAATCCTGCTGTCTGACAACCCTTTCGGAGAAAATCGATGCATCATCTGATCGTCTGTTACGGCCACCCGGACGAACCCGCGTCCTTCGACCAGTACTACAGCACCACCCATCGCCCACTGGCCGACAAGATCCCCGGTGTTCGCACCTGGCACGCCGGCAAGGTCAGCGCCCTCGACCAGTCGCAGGCGCCCTACCACCTCGTTGCCGTCTTGAGCTTCGACTCCCGGCAGGCACTCGACGACGGACTCGCCTCACCCGAAGGGCAGGCCGCCGCCGCCGACATCGGAAACTTCGCCACCGGCGGAGCCACCCTGTTCGTCACCGACGACTTCATCCCCTCCGCCTGACCTGAGGCCGCGCACATCCCGGACCGTGAACGCCCCGCGGTCCGGGATGCGCCGTTCGGTGGCTCCGCCAACCACCCGTCACACGCAATGTCCGCTCTCTGGCGGGTCATTTCCGAATACGGAGCGAAAGCCCTGTTCACCGCCCCTACCGCGCTGCGCGCGGTCAGAAAGGTGGATCCCGAGGCGGCCGAGGTGGCGCACTACGATCTGTCGAAGTTCCGGTCGTTGTTCCTGGCCGGTGAGCGGCTGGACCCGGAGACCTACCGGTGGGCGCAGGCCAAGTTGGGTGTACCGGTGGTCGACCACTGGTGGCAGACCGAGACCGGATGGCCGATCGCGGCGAACCTGCGCGGGTTGGAACCGATGCCGATCAAGGCCGGTTCGCCGTCGGTGCCGGTGCCCGGGTACGACGTGCGGATTCTGGACGAGGACGGCAGCGAGATGGGGCCCGGTCAGGAAGGCGCGGTCTGCCTGAAGCTGCCGATGCCGCCGGGCACCTTGCCCACCCTGTGGGGCGCCGACGAACGGTATGTCGCGTCCTACCTGACGCGGTTCCCTGGCTACTACCTCACCGGTGACGGCGGATACCTCGATGAGGACGGCTACCTGTTCGTGATGGGACGTACCGACGACGTGATCAACGTCGCCGGGCACCGGCTCTCCCCTGGGTTGATGGAGGCGGTGCTGGCGGCGCACCCGGCGGTGGCCGAGTGCGCGGTGATCGGCGTGGCCGACCGGTTGAAGGGTCAACTGCCGCGCGGGTTCGTGGTGCTCAAAGATGGAATCGACATCGATCACGACACGCTGCAGGGCGAGTTGATCGCCGCGATGCGTCGAGACATCGGCGCCGCGGCAGCCTTCCGGCAGGTGACCATCGTGGAGGCACTGCCGAAAACGCGGTCGGGCAAGATCCTCCGCAAGTCGATGCGGGCCATCGCCGACGGCCGCGACGAGCCGGTCCCCTCCACCATCGAGGACCCTGCGGTGCTCGACGCGCTGAGACCGGCGCTCCGCGGCGAATAGCTCGGCGCTGCGAATCCGCAGTGCCGGCATCCGCCCGGACGGTCGGTCGCGGGTCGACGCAGGTTTCCGATGTCCTATTCTGGGACACTCAGGGAAAGTGACCTGCGACACAGTAGTGGGGTGCGTCGGAGACACCAGGACGGAGATTTGATGGACAGCGACCCTAGGCGGCGGCGAGTGACTACCGATCGTCGCCCCGCTTCATCCCTGTCCGCAACGGACGAGGTCTCCAGCTTCATCGCCCAGTCGTGGCAGCGATCTCGTCAGGCGGGCGTGGTGCCGGACGGTTCGAGCCCTCCTCGTCTCCAGTTCGTCGAAGACCTCGACCTGCGTCGCCGGCTGGTGCAATGCGCCTCACCGATCCTCGATCGCCTGCACGACGACCTGTCCGGAATGTCACTCAGCGTCGCGCTGACCGACGAGCATGCCCAAGTCATGCTGCGGCGCGACAATGATCCTGTCCTTGCCGCCAAGCTCGACAGCGTCTATTTCGCGCCAGGGTTCAACTACTCCGAGGAACTCATCGGCACCAATGGCGTCGGCACCGCCCTCGAGACCGGCATGGCCGTCTACGTCGACGGCCGCGAGCACTTTCACGAGGCAATCCACGATTTCACCTGCGCCGGCGCGCCCATCCACAACCCGATCCTCGGACGTGTCGAAGGATTGATCGATATCAGCGGTCTCGCCCGAGAGGCGAACCCGCTGATGCGTCAACTCGCGCTCGGGGCTGCACGGGACGTCGAGTCGGCACTGCGTTCGACAGGATCGGCGAAACAACAGCTCGTGCTGGGAGAGTTCCTCGCAGCCTGTCGACGTCGACAGGTCGCGGTGTACTCACTGAGCTGCGGCGTCTTCATGTCGAACACCATCGGTTCTCGCCTGCTCGATCCGATCGACGAGGCGTTCCTCCGCGAGGAAGCACATTCGCTGCTCGGCCCCTCGCGGATCACCCAGCTCGCCCTTCACCTCCCCTCGGGCGGCACCATCACGGTCAAGCGCAACATCATCGAGGACGGTGCCGAGGTCGCGGGAGTGATCCTCGAAGTCGAACGGCCTCCGCACCCCAGGTCCTCGACCACGCACCACCGCAGCCTTCCTGCGCTGCCCGGATCGACCGGATCCTCACCGCAATGGACCCGGTGCAGCAGGGAGCTGATCTCCCTGGCATCCACCGATGCCAACACGATCCTGCGGGGAGAAGGTGGAAGCGGCAGGCTCACCCTTGCGCGCGGGGCACATCTGTACAAGAACCCCCAAGCACCGATTGCCGTCGTGGACTGTAACCCCACGGAATCCGTCGAGGAACGCCTGAGAAGCGCGCTGGATTCCGCCGCCACCACCGTCGTTCTCCGCGATATCGACCTGCTCGACGCACGCCTGGACCAGGCCGTCTCCGATGTGGTGTCCGCCGATCAGCGCAGCTATCCGGCACGGTGGATCGTTGCCACCTCGTCCACCGACGGAGATCGGCTCCTGCACTCCGCCCTTGCTCGCAACTTCACCACGACAATCGATGTCCCCGCGTTGCGACACCATCCCGGCGACGTACCGGCAATCATTCGAATGTGCTTGGGGCAGCTCGCACCTCACCGCGACGCCGACATCCCCGACGACGTGTTACGGGTGCTGAAGAAATACCACTGGCCGGGCAACATCACCGAACTCGTGGACACGCTCAAGCACGCTCTGCGCGCCAAGCCGGCGGGGGTGATCACCGCAGTCGACCTGCCACCCGCACTCAGTTCGGCGCCTCGGAGAACGATGACGGCGATGGAGAGCGCCGAACGCGATGCCATCGTGGTGGCGCTCCGCGAATGCGGCGGCAACCGCGTGGCAGCCGCGAAATCACTGGGGATCGCCCGGTCGTCGCTCTATCGAAAGATCGACACCTTCGGCATTCACCTGTGACCTCCTCGGCGCAGGCTCATCGGTCCAGACATCCGGTGTCTCGACGCCGGAAGTCGACGATCACGACCGAGGGTGTCGTGAATCTTCATAAACCTGTCCCGCTGGTTCTAGTTTCGCCGCACCGCCGGGCAGAGAGTGTGACAGCAGCGCTCAGCAGATCGCAGACCGCGACGGCAGGGCAGTACCGTGGATCACCTGATCCCGGGTGGGCAATGCGCCCCGCGGAATGGAGAAGACGATGACAGCACGAGACGACGAATACCGGCTCCCGAACTGGCGGACGACGAAGCCGCAGGCGAGAGGGTGCAGCGGTGGGAGCAGATGCTGTCCACGACCCACCTGCCGTGGTCGGTGACCGTTCCTGACGACACCTCGCGGCCGTTCGACGCCTACGTTCGGCGCTGGTGAATCGATGATCTGGCGCTCGTCGATTGTGAATGCGATCCCTGCTCGGGCACTCGGCAGCGCCGTCAGGTGGCAGACACCGACGGGGAGTTCTTCGTCGTTCTGATCAACCGGGCCGGCCGGGAAACCGTCACCCAGGATGACATCACCGTCAATGTCGGACCAGGCGATGCCGTGGCCTGGGACAGCACCAAGGCCGCCCGATTCGTGTGGGAAAAATTGTCCAACCGGAGTTTGATCATTCCCCGGGCCGCGCTCGATGAGGTAGGCGGCAAGGCGTGGGCGCATCCCGAGCTCACGCTGAACCATCCCGGGTCCGATGCACACACTGTTATTTGTGTGCGACCGGTTGATCGGCACGTTCTGCAGCGTAGTACCTGGCCTCGTACTCGGTGGGTGGGATCCGCCCAAGGCGGTGCATCAGCCGGTCGGTGTTGTACCAGTGCACCCACGCCGAGGTGGCCTCCTCGACGTCGCTGACGGTGCGTAGCGGCCCGATGCGGAACGGGGAGTCGTCGGCGATGCACTCGGCCTTGTAGAGCCCGACCGTCGTCTCGGCGAGGGCGTTGTCGAAGGCGTCGGCCACCGACCCGATCGACGGCAGCAGTCCCTGCAGGAACAAGGTCTCCCCGAAGCGCAGAGCCGTATATTGCGACCCCGCGTCGCTGTGGTGAATAGTGTTTCCGCGCAATGGGTTACCTTGCATCGTCCGCAAGGTGCAGGCCTGGTTCACCGCCCGCTGCACGAACGCGGTCTCCTTCGACGTCGACACCTCCCAACCGACGATCGTGCCGGCGAACGCATCGATGACGAACGCCGTGTACGCGAAGCCGGACACCATCCGGACGTACGTGAAGTCCGCGACATAGAGCGCGTCGGGCCGATCGACCCGGAAGTTCCGGTCGACCAGATCCGGCGGCCGCGGCGCCGACGGCTCCGGCACGGTGGTGCGGACCCTCTTCGCCCTGCTGGCACCGCGCCACCCGTTGACGCGCATGAGCCGTTCGACGGTGCAGCGGGCCACCTCGATGCCCTGACGGCGCAGGTGGGCCCACATCTTCAACGAGCCGTACAGCGACTCCGGCCTGCGTCGACCGTGCTCGTCCCGCTCGACGTAGTAGGAGGCCAGCACCGCGGTGATGGTGGCGTCCCACAATGCCCGTTTCGACAACGGCCGGCTGCGCCAGGCGTAGAAGGTTCTCGGGGCGATCGTGCACCCGTGCTCGGTGAGCACCCGGCAGATCGGTACGACCCCGAACTGATCGCGGTGTTCGGCGATGAACCGGCAGATCACTTGCGTGGCGGGTCGCACTCCCGCGCGAAGAAAGACGTTGCAGCCTTCAATATTTCGATGGTCTTCTCGAGCTCGGCGTTCTTCCGCCGCAAAGCCCGCAGTTCGGCCTCAGCCTCCGATGCCGACGCAGCCGGGGTGCCGCCACCCGCCGCCTCGGCCTTGCGGACCCACACCCGCACCGTCTCCGTCTTCAGGGACATCCGCTCGGCGATCGTACGGATCGCCTCGTACTCCGAGGCGTACTCGTCACGGTGTTCGAGGACCAGGCGCACGGCCTTCTCCCGCACCTCGGCTGGATAGACATTCGGCATAAGGATCACCTTCCCAAGAAAGAAGGTGTGCATCAAACTCGGGACGATTCACGCTGCGCGGAGACTCGCCGGCAAGCCAGCTGCTCACCAGCTACCTCGACACCCTCGCCAGCAGCCTGCCCCGGTTGAGCCAGTCCGCCGTCGCCGCGGCCCGCAACGCCACTCTCGAACTGCTGATCGGCGCCGTCCGTCCAGACACCGTCGACACCTCTCCCCGGGCAGCGGCCCGGCTCTGCGCGACGCCATCGACCGGTTCATCGAACAGAATCTGCTCGACGAGCACCTGAATCCCGGTGCGATCGCCGCCGCTCACGGAGTGTCCGTGCGCACCGTCAACCGCCACCGGCCAGACCGTCAGCGGCACCATCCGCATCCGCCGCCTCGCACGCGCTCGCGGCGAGCTCATGGACCGGGCAAGCCGATCGGTGCCATCGCCACCAAATGGGGTTTCTCGGACGGCCCCCACTTCACCCGCACCTTCAAGTCGACCTACGGCACCACCCCAAAGGAGTTCCGGGAGGCGTACCTCGCCAAAGGTGGCGCAACGATGCAACAAGATGTCCCGCGTGTTCACGGTCTCACTGACGGACTGATTGAGACTGGAGTCCCACCAGCCCAACGGTGAGCTGCAGTACTGCTTCTGGGCTGGGATTCCACCCACTGAAGGAGATCAACGATGACGCGCCGTGATATCGAGTTCAGCGCAGAAGGCACCACGCTCCGCGGATGGTTCTACACCGCAGACGATTCCGTCGGTGCACGCCCGACGATCGTGATGGCACACGGATATTCCGCGGTCAAGGAGATGTACCTGGACCGGTACGCCGAGGTGTTCGCCGCGGCGGGACTCAACGCGCTCGTCTTCGACAACCGCAACTTCGGTGCGAGCCACGGATCGATCCCCGCCAGGAGATCGATCCGTGCAGCAGATTCGCGACTACCGGCACGCCATCACCTTCGCCACCACCTTGGCCGAGGTCGACTCCAACAACATCGGTTGTGGGGCAGCAGCTATTCCGGCGGCCACATGCTCGTCGTGTCCGCGCTCGACCGCCGCGTCAAGGCCGTGGTGAGCCAGGGGGCCCTGGTCGACGGCTACCAGAACCTGCGTCGTTTGGTGCGCCCGGACTTCATCGAGGGTTTCCGTGAGCAGTTCGACGCCGACCGCCTGGCCCGATTCAACGGTGAGGCGCCGGCGATGGTGCCGGTGGTCGACGCGGACCCGCACGCTCCCTCCGCGCTGCCGACTCCGGACTCCTACCAGTGGTTCACCGAGGGCCACGAGACGATTGCGCCGTCCTGGCGCAACGAGGTGACCCTGCGCAGCGTCGAGATGCTCGGCGAATACGTGCCCGCCGACTACATCGCCTACATCAGCCCGACCCCGCTGCTGCTGTTGCCGGCTGTCAACGACGTGCTCACCCCGACCGATCTGGCGATCGCCGCCTTCGAGAAGGCCCGCGAGCCCTAGCGGATCGAGATCCTGCCCGGCGGGCACTTCGACATCTACACCAAAGGATTCGAGCAGTCGAGCTCCCTGGCCCGGGACTGGTTCGTCCAGCACCTGGCCCACTGATCCGGCTCTGACCCACAACATTCGAGGAGTGCAGTGATGGGAAACCGTCTGCAGAACAAGATCGCCGTCGTCACCGGATCCAGCTCCGGCAACGGCCGCGCGATCGCTTTGGCGCTGGCCGCCGAGGGCGCGACCGTGGTGTGTTCGGACGTCCGCCGTGAGGCCCGCGAGGGCGGCTACGAGGAGAACGCCAACGTCCCCACCGACGAACTGATCGTCGCCCAGGGCAAATCGCAGTATATCGACGCCGACGCCGGGAATTATGCGTCGATGGACAACCTGGTCACGACCGCGGTCAACAGCTTCGGCCGTCTCGATGTGATGGTCAACAACGCCGGCATCTTCACCGGGCTGCACACCATCGTCGACGAGACCGAAGAAGACTACGACCGCACCATGCGGATCAACTCCAAGAGCGTCTGGCTCGGCAGCAAGTTCGCCATCGCTCAGATGCTCACCCAGGATCCGGTGGACGGCTCCCGCGGATGGGTGGTCAACATCGCCTCGATCGGTGGTCTGGTCGGCCTGGCCGCCGAATCCGGCTACTGCGCCGCCAAGGGTGCGGTGGTCAATCTGACCCGCCAGCTGGCCGTCGATTTCGCCGCCGAGCGGATCAACGTCAACGCCGTGTGCCCCGGCTTTCTGGCCACCGCCATGGTGCGCCCGTTCCTCGACGACCCGGAACTGAACAAGGCGCTGCACGCGAAGTCGCCGTGGCCCGAACTCGGCACCGCCGAGGATGTCGCGCAGGCCACCGTGTTCCTCGCCTCCGGTGACGCCCGCTGGGCCACCGGATCCCTGCTGACCATCGACGGAGGCTACACCGCCCCCTGATTGGAGAACCATGAACCGCCTACAGAACAAGGTCATCGTTGTCACCGGATCGAGTTCCGGTCTCGGCCGCGGCATCGCCAAGGCCTGCGCCACCGAAGGCGCCAAGCTGGTCATCAGCGACATCCACGAGCAGCCGACCACCGGAGGCTTCGAGGACGACGCGGCACCGACCACCGCGGAGTCGATCCAAAAGTCCGGCGGCGAAGCGATCTTCGTCCAGGCCGACGTCACCAAGTCCACTGAAGTGGCTGCACTCGTCAAGCAGACCGTTGCCGAGTTCGGCCGCCTCGACGTCTTCATCAACAACGCCGGGATCTTCCGCGCCGGCAAGCGGCTGCACGAGTTCAGCGAGGCTGACCTCGACGTGTGCTTCGACGTCAACGCCAAGGGCACGTTCTTCGGCGCCCAGGAAGCAATCAAGCAGTTCCTGACCCAGGGCGACGGCGGCAACATCGTCAACATCGTCTCCACCGCCGGGCTGCAGGGCCACCCGAATCAGTCGGTGTACAACATCTCCAAGGGCGCCCAGGCGAACCTGACCCGGTGCCTGGCCATCGAGTACGGAAAGGACCAGATCCGTGTCAACGGCATCTGCCCGACCTACGCCAAGACGGCACTGACCCGGGAGTTGTTCGACGACACGGACTTCGACACCTCCTTCACCGATTCCATCCCGCTGAAGCGGTGGGGAGAGATCGAAGACGTCGCCAACCTGGCCGTCTTCCTCGCCTCGGACGAGTCCAGCTACATCCACGGTGACCTGATCAAGATCGACGGCGGCGAAACCCTCTGCCGCTACTCGGTCTGACAGTGATCGGCGGGAACACGGGCCCGATCGTCGACACCTGGTGGCAGACCGAGACCGGCGCGATCATGATCTCCCCGCTTCCCGGGATCACCGCCACCAAGCCCGGATCGGCGATGGCACCCCTGCCCGGCATCTCCGCGAAGATCGTCGACGACGACGCCAACGAACTCGGCGCCGGCGGCTCCGGCTACCTCGTGCTCGACAAGCCCGTTACCTTATTTACGGTCCTTCACAGAAGGGCTACGGTCGCCAGACCCGGTATGACTCCTTGCCCCTGTCTCACGCATGATCCGGGGGGGGTGGTGTCGCCGGGTGTGGTGGCGTCGACGGACCGCTGATAGACCTCCGATCTTGTTATCGGGTCAAGCGGCGGCAGGCTCTGGCGTTGTTCCGTGACAGGGAAATGCTTTGATCGCGTCGTACTTCTGATCGGTTTGCAGGCACTGATCGAGCTGACCGAGCGTACGGTTGAACAGATGCCGGAGTGCAGCCGCGTGGCGATCACCATGTTCGCGCCGGGCAAGGTAGTACGCGCGGGCTGCACCTTCCTCGGCCGGCGGCGACGAATGCCCAGACAACCCCGACCGCGGCGAGCCGGTTGTATTTCACGTGGCGGTGAGTGACTGCGATACTGCGCCCCGATGCGCGCGTGACCGGTGCCGACCCAGCAAATGCCTTCAGCCCACGTGCGTCGGCAAAGCGGTCGCGGTCGTCGCCGATCTCGGCCAGCACCCGGGCACCGGTGACGTCGGCAAGTCCCGGAAAGCTTGTGATGACCGCATGGCCAGGGGGCTGCCGAAATGATTCGGACGCAGCCTCATTGAGTTCCTGCGCGTTCTTGCACTCGGCGTCCAGCGTCGCGACGAGGGCGCGAGCCTGGCGCCCCATCGCCTGCTCCACCAAGGGTGGCTGGCGCAGTTGCCGGCGGCGCAGCGCGTCCTGGATTCGAGCCGCGGCGTCATCGAGGCGCCGCTGCCGCCCCGCCCGACGCAACACCGCAAGGATACGGCTCTTGGTCAACCTCGCGCCCTGCTCGGGCGTCGGCGCCACCGACAGAATCGCTCTAGCTTCCACGGTGGCGAGGTTGGTGTGCACACCGTCCCCGAAGGCGTCGAGCAAGCCCGGGTAGTACTCACGCAATAAGGCTCGTAGTTCTTGAGTGGCCCTGGTGCGCCGCCAGATTGCATCCTGAGCAGCGCGGGCGAGCACCGCGATCGCCCGCGCGAGGTCGCTATCGCCCGGTAGCCGCCGATGAGCATGTGCGTCGGTCCGCAGTATGTTAGCCAGCGTCAGCGCGTCGATTTTGTCCGACTTCTTGCGGGCCACCGAATGTCGCTAGGTGGACGGGCCGATCGACAACCCAGGGCGTCCACATACCCTGCGTCAGTACGCTATCCGAATCTCCTCGACCATCGGGCCCACCAGGTCCCAGATCGCGTCGCCGACCCTCCCGGACGAGTCCCCGGAAGGTCCACCGCCCGACGGGAGAGCGGGAAGGTGACCGTCCTAGACTCGCATCGAGCCGGACTCCAGGTACCGCTGGTGGAACGAGAACGCCTCCCCAAGCAGGTGCGGCGTCTGGCCGGCTCCCGCAGTGGCCGTCGCCCGCTCGATGTAGTCGGTGAGCAGCGGCCGGAATTCCGGATGCGCGCAGCGCTCGATGATCACCCGTGCCCGTCGACGCGGCGACAACCCCCGCAGGTCGGCGAGGCCCTGCTCGGTCACCAGCACTTGGGTGTCGTGCTCGGTGTGGTCGACGTGCGGGGTCATCGGGACGATCGACGAGATCGCTCCGTTCTTCGCCGTGGACGGGCTGAGGAACATCGACAGGTACCCGTTGCGCGCGAAGTCCCCGGATCCGCCGATGCCGTTCATGATTTTGGTGCCCATCACGTGGGTCGAATTGACGTTCCCGTAGATGTCGGCCTCCAGCATCCCGTTCATCGCGATGATTCCCAATCGGCGGACCACCTCGGGGTGGTTGCTGATTTCCTGCGGACGAAGCCGGATGTGCTGCCGGTAGAAGTCGATGTTGGAGGTCAACTCCTCGATCCCGGCCTCCGAGAGTGCCAGCGCGGTCGCCGACGCAAACCGGACGGTGCCGTGCTTGATCAAGTGCAGCATCCCGTCCTGGATGACCTCGGAATAGCAGGTCAAACCCCGATACGGGCCGCGCTCGAGTCCCCCGAGTACGGCATTGGCCACGTTTCCGATGCCCGCCTGCAGTGGCAGCAGGGTGTTCTCCGGGAGTCGGCCACACTTCACCTCGTGGTCGAAGAAGTCCAGCACGTGGGCCGCGATCGCCTCACTGACCGCATCCGGAGCGGTCAGCGCGCTCGCACTGTCGGGGGCGTTCGTCTCCACCACCGCAACAACCTTGGCCGGGTCCACCCGGTAGTGCGGTTGCCCGATGCGGTCCTCGACATCGGTGAGTTCGATCGGCCGGCGGTGCGGGGGCAGGGCTGTGCCGTAGTAGATGTCGTGGATACCATCCATGGCGTCCGGGACCCACGAGTTGACCTCGAGAATGACTTTCTCCGCGACGTCGAGCCAGGTCTTGTTGTTTCCGACCGACGCGGAGGGGATCAG
This sequence comes from Rhodococcus oxybenzonivorans, assembly GCF_003130705.1. NCBI lineage: Bacteria > Bacillati > Actinomycetota > Actinomycetes > Mycobacteriales > Nocardiaceae > Rhodococcus > Rhodococcus oxybenzonivorans. Next base: position 201,531 of record NZ_CP021355.1, read on the forward strand.
CTCACCGGTCTCGGTGATGCCGGAGACCTCGACGACCGCGACGTTCACCGCGCCGTAGTAGCCCTCCCACACCTGCTGGGCCACGTGCGAGAGGTGGATGTCGACGTAATCCATGCGCCCCTGGTTGATCTTCTGCCGTGCCGTGGATTCCGCCTGGTAGGGCATCCGCAGGGCGATTCCGTCGATCTCGGTGAGCATCCTCTCGGTCTCCGTCGACACGGACGCCCCGGTCAGCAGGTCGATGGTGAAATTCGCGCCGGCCGCGCGGGCGGCGTGAATCCGGTCAGCCAAGGCCGGGATGACCGCCTTGGGTGTCCCGGCACTGGCGAAACCGCTGACAGCGACGGTGTCCCCCGGACCGATGGCCTTCACCGCTTCCTCCGCCGACGTCACCTTCTGCTGGAGGGCCGAGTGTCGAATCCGGCTCGACTGCACCGGGGACGCGGGATCACTGATCTGGAGGCTCACGGCGGCCAGTGTAGGAGTGGGCCACGTGACGTGAACACCCCGAAAGGTCGTGATGTTCACCGGATCACATTCGGTGTTCGCCACTGCCCGCCGTCCTCGACCGTTCGTCGCGGCCGGGCCGCCGCTCGTCGGCTCCGTGAGGTCGCCCGTCGAGTCGCGCCCGAATGCGCCTCGAAGAGTGATCCTGCTCACTCCCCCGAGCTTCCCGGGTGAGAGCCGGGCGCACATGACGCCGACGGGTCTCGATTCCTGGCCTCCCGACAGCGGTCCGTCACCGCTATGGCGATGGCAGCACCGGACGGTGCCGGACACATCACGCCGATCAGCGATCCTGTGCCCTCCGCCAGGCCATCTCGGAACATCCGGCGCCGGACCCCGGGAATCGGGTTGGGCGCCGTGGGCGAGGGATCGGGCGGCGACGACGCGAGGGTACGTCGCGCGCCCCCGGCACCCCGATGACCTGGGCCCAGGATGTCCGGATGCGTGTACAGGAACTCTCGATCCCGCGAGAACAGCCATGTGAGAGCGGTCAGTACCGAGGGAGAACAGCTCCGCCGGTGAGATGGGGGATTCTTGCGAACCGCGTCTGCAGTTGATGGACGATCGCATTCCGAAGCAGGTCACGATACTCGACGAGGCTCACCCCGACTGTGCGGCAAAATGTCTCGGCGCGGGCGGTTCTTCCGAACGGGGAGCACACGATCGCGAGGCCGGGGATCTCGTTGTCCTCGACATGTTGCGTTGCGGTCGAATCTCTCTCCGCGCGATTGGTTGGTCCGATGGGTGGTCATCGTGCGGTCAGCGGCACCCTCGGTGGTGGTCCGGTGCTCTCCTGGTCAGAAGGCTGACATGGTTGGATCGGGAGCGCGCTCGGCTTCGGCTTTGTGGTAGTGCAGTTTCCAGAGCAGCACCGCGCCCAGCCAGGATGCAACAAAGAGACCGACGATGACGTATCCGAACAGTTCGAAGTGATCGGCGAGGGCGCCGTACCAGCCGATCCAGCCGGTGGTCACCCCGAAGTGGTCGGTGAGGGCTCCGGCGAGGTAGACCGAGGCCACGAACAGTCCGATGACGACGGTCATCGCGGTGGTGGCCAGGTTGTAGTACAGGCGACGGCCAGGGCTGCGGTAGGCCCACGAATACGCCCGGGTCATGAGCAGACTGTCGGCTGTGTCCATCATCGACATGCCGGCCGCGAACAGCAGCGGCAGGGTCAGGACAGCAGCGAACGACATACCGCCGTTGACCGCGGTCGTCGCCGACAGCGCCAGCAGGGTGACTTCGCTGGCGGTCTCGAGACCGAGCCCGAAGAGGAACCCAAGTGGCGCCATGTGCCAGGAAGACCTGATCAGGTTGCGGGCGCGGGAGCCGAGAACGCGGTTGACCAGACCTCGGTTCAACAGTTGCAGGTCGATCTGTTCGGCGCGAAGAATGCCGACGCGATATTGGCGCCACAGGCGGGTCAGCCCCGTCAACACGACGGCGTTGAGCGCGGCAACGAGGGCGATGAAGCCGATCGCGACCAGGATCGATATTGTGCCGCCGACGCCGCGTATCCCGTCCAGGCTGGTGTCGCTGAGGTTGTCGCCTGCGAAGGCGACGAGAACGGCGAGGACCAGCACGACGGCGCTGTGGCCCATCGCGAAGAAGAATCCGACACCGACGGGCCGTCGTCCGCGCACGAGCATCAGCCGTGTGGTGTCGTCGATAGCGGCGATGTGATCGGCGTCGAAGGCGTGACGCATGCCGAGGATGTAGGCGAGGGTCCCTGCTCCCGCGAAGCCACTGGCGGCCGCGAGGTTTTCACTCTGCCATAGGTAGAAACTCCACCCGAGGACGTGCAGGACGGCGATGGCCGCAACGATCGCGGCGAGGCGCGATCGCTCGGCGCTGGTCCATCGGGTGGTGAACGAGTGGGCTACGGACGCCATGGTTGTCCTTTGTGTCTACAGCGATAGTTCGCTGGCCGCGAGGGTGGATACGGCTGTCGGCGTCTGGTCCGGGGTGCCGCTCAGCCTCAAACGCTCCGTCGGATCGGATATGTTGTGGCACTACGGACTACTGTGCAGTCCGCTGGTGATTCAGGCAGACGCTGAACCATTTCGATCTTCGGGCGTCTTCGAAGGATAGGAGCCGCCGATACATAGCACTTGACCCTCAGTGACAGTCACTTTTACTTTCAGCGCCATCGTCCGCTTCGCGGGCGATCAGCGACCTGTCCGGCCGCCGATCCGGTACCACGAGTCGTGGTCCGCGATGCTTGAACGGATGGCGTGAATGTGCAGCGCCCATCAGGAGCGCCGATGTAACTACTGACGTGCCGGCGCTCGGCGGATCGACTTTCACGCCTCGATCATCGGTGTTGTTCGCGGTACCGGCTCGGACTGATGCCGTGGGTCGCTGTGAATGCCCCGCTGAAGACCGACAGATCGACGAACCCGAACTGGGTTGCGATGTCGGTTAGGGATCGGGGGGGTGTTACGTGGGGCCACCATCGCCTGGCGGCAGGCCTCGAGTCGGTGTTCACGAATCGTGGCGGCGGCGGTGGCGTCGAAGCCGATGCTTGTCCTGCCGAGAGTGTGGCCATGGCATTTTCTCCTAGTCAATAGCCGTGTAGGTGTGTGGATCCGGGACTTGTCGGGAACTTCGGGGGCATTGCCGCGGGCCGTAGCGCACTGCGCCGGGCGGGTGCGCTGACCACGCGGGTGCGCGGGGGAAGGCTTTGTTTACGGTGTGGGGACTACCGTTTGGACCGGTGCTTCCATGGCTGCGGTGGTGAGCTGCACCGCGGTGGGGAACCTTGTGACATCGCCGCGCAGCGCGGCGTAGGGAATGTCCAGTTTCCATCCGGTGGCCCCGGCAAGGGGCTTGCCGCACAGGCCTTCGAACTGTTCTGATGGTTCGGATAGCATGACGCCGAGCTCGAGCAGCCATGCGTGGGTTTTGAGACGCTCACTCGGGGAGAGCGCGTCGTAGGCGTCACGGGCTTCGGTGAAGGCGGTGAGATCGGCCTTGGCCGCCCCCGGTGATGATGACGTTCGTGTAGAGGGTTAGTTCGTCGAAGAACTCGCCCTCTGTCGTTCGGAGCGTTCCGCTGTCTCCGGGCAGGAGGAACTCGGAGAGCGTGTCTTCGAGCTTTTTCTGCAGGGTGGCATTCCATTTGGCGCGAGCGGCGAAGGTGTGGGCTTCGATGTACTCGGTCTTGAATCCCGGTCGCAGCCCGCACCATTGCGGGATGTACCCGATCCAGTCATTGATAGCTTTGCGCCACTTACCGATCGGCTCGCCGGGCAGGACTTGCACTCCCGGGTGCGTCAGCTTCGCAACGTCTACGTCCCCGGTTTGCAGTACGCCCCGGGCCTGGTCGCCTACGTGCACCGACAGCTCGGGTTGCCGATCGCCTCGACCGCCCCGTTGGCCAGGATCACCGACCGCTTCGCTGCGGCGGTGCACCGTTTCGCCGACACCCGCCGCATCCCGTGGGTCGACTTCGTCAAGGGTCAGCGCAAGGACGATGTCATGCACGAGTATCTCGAGCATTTTGCTGCGCCCGAGGGGGTGGTGTTCATCGGACGGGCGCAGGAGAAGACCCCGTTGTTCCGCACTGAGAAACGCCGCGACGCGGACGGCAACAGCTACCCGTGGATCGTCAAAACCACCGGCATGGTCAACCATTACTACTTCTACTGCGTCGACGCGGACTTCGGACCTTTCTTCCTCAAATTCTGCTCGTACTTCCCGTACAACGCCAAACTCTGTATCAACGGCCACCATTGGGCCCAACGTCAGGCGGCGAGGGCCGGGCTCGGGTTCACCGCGCTCGACAACGCCTTCGCCGCCGTCGACGACCCCGACGCGCTGCAGGCGATCTGCGATCGGCTGACCGGTCCCCGGATCGATGCCCTGCTCCGCAAGTGGCTGGCGATTCTGCCGGATCCGTTCACCGACGCCGATCGGGACGCCGGCTACCGCTACGACCTGTCGATCCTCCAGGCGGAGTTCTCCCTGACCCAGATGCTCGACGCCCCGGTCTCGGGGCGGGTGTTCTTCGAGCAGGTCATCCGCGACAACCTCGATCTCGGTCGCCCCGATCAGGTCCAGCTGGTGTTCGACCGGCGGTTGATGCGCCGGGGGCCGCGTGCCACCCCGGGACGATTCCGCACCCGGGTGATCACCGAAGGCGTCATCCCCAGCCTGCACGTCGACTACAAGCACACCACCATAAAGCAGTACCACAAGGAGGGACGCGCCCTGCGTACCGAGACCACCATCAACGACACCCGCGATTTCCACCTCGGGAAACGACTGACACATCTGCCCGCCCTGCGGGAGATCGGCTTTCACGCCAACCGACGCCTGCTGCGCGCCGGGCGACTCAGCCACGACCCGATCACCGGCGCCGACGTCCTCGCCGCCATCACCGGCCCGGTCACCACCGCCACCGGCACCCGAGTGCCGGGCTTGCGGTTCGCCGACCAGCGCAGCCACGCCCTGCTCTCCGCGCTGCTGGTCTTCCGGCTGCACCCGAACGGTTTCACCAACAAGGACTTGCGCAACCTCACCGGCGAGCTGCGCGGACTCGACCCGGGCACGGTGTCCACCGGGCAGATGACCTACGACCTGCGCCGGCTGAAGACCCGCAACCTCATCGTCCGGATCGAGGGCACCCACCGCTACCAGGTCACCAACCACGGACTCGACACCGCGAAGTTCCTCACCTGTGTCCACGATCGGGTCCTACGCACCGGTCTGTCCGAACTCGCCGCCGGACAACCACGCCCGGCCGCCTGCGATCAGCTGCCACCGCCTACCGCATCGCCGTCGACACCCTTACCGACACAGCGCAACTCGCGGCCTGAAATATCAAGCAGTCGAACATGACCCGAACACCACAAAACTTGACTCCATAACCCGGCTACGCCGCTCTTAGCTACCTAGTACTGCAACGACAGTTTGTGACTAACGGGACTATTGTGGTAATTGATCTTGTGTGCAGTCAGAGGTGCTGGAGTGGTCAGCGGGGTTCACCGCGTTCTGTGCGCGGTTCGCCCACCGGTTTTCGCGGGTGGAGTCGCGGCGGCGGATGGCCGCGTATGTGCGCGGACTACTCGGTGAGGTCGAGCGCAAGAACGGATGGACACTGGCCGAGGCGGCCGGTGATGCGGGCCCGGAGGGCATGCAGCGGCTGCTGAACTTCTACTCCTGGGACTGCGAGGGCCTCCGCGACGACGTGCGTGAGGTCCTGGTCGAGACGATCGGTGACGCCGACAAGGGCGTGTTGATCGTCGACGAGACAGGATTTTTGAAGAAGGGCACCCGCTCGGCCGGGGTGGCCCGCCAGTACTCGGGGACCGCGGGCCGGGTCGAGAACTGCCACTTGCTCCTCTGTCAAGCAGCCGTCGCGGTGCCCATCAGTGGTCGGTCCGCGAGCATGGCGCGATAGACGACATCGGAAAGTCTGCGCTTGAGGATGCGAAGGGCTTCCATGCCACCGTCACCGCCCGCTTTGCGCCGGGCCAAGAGGGCTCGGGCGTCGGGATGGCAATGAGCCTGGGTGAGTGCGATGATATGGATCGCTGCGTTGATCCGCCGGTTCCCGGTGCGCGAGAGACGATGTCGGGCATGGTTCGACGACCACACCGGCAGCGGTGCGGTTCCGTTGTGGCGGGCGAAGGCATCCTTGGACCGGAAGCGATCGACACCGGCGGTCTCACCGAGCAGCTTCGCCGCCGTCAGTGGCCCACATCCGGGGATGGCCAGCAATGACGGTGCCAGCACCGTGGTTCGGACAGTGATCTCGGTGGTGAGTTCCTCGATCTCGGTGGTGAGTTCCTCGATCTCGAGGGTGAGGCGCCGGAGATGGTCGACGAGGCGCGTCGCCAAGTCCGACACGAGCCCCGACAACTCCGACAAGAACACCTCGATCTTGTCGTAGGCGCTGGCTCGTTCCAATCGCTTCGGCGGTGTCCAGCCAGGATCGAGTTCGTGCAGATGCCAGCGCAACCGCCCGATGATGCGGGTGCGCTCGGCGACGAGATCGTCCCTGTGATCGACCAGAAGTCGAATTTCTCGTTCCATACCCTCGAGCCGGGCTTCCGGTAGGTTCGGTTCCCGCAGGGCGGCCCGAGCCACCGCGAGCGCGTCGATCGGATCGGACTTTCCATAGGTACGAGCACCGTCACGCGCGTTCGCCATCAGCTTCGGCGGCACCCGCACGACCCGTTCACCGGCGGCCAACAGGTCCCGCTCCAGACGGCGGCTCAGGTGCCGGCAGTCCTCGATCGCCCACATGCGATCGTCGCATTGTTCTGCGCCCCATCGCAGCAGCGCCAGATGGTCCTTGCTGGCGGTGCCAGTGGTTTTCGTCGACAGCTGGCTCCCGTTCTGATCGGCGACAACGGCCGTATGGGTGCGCTTGTGCGCATCGATCCCGATGACGATCATGGTGGTATGTCTCCTGCCCTGCTAGTGGGTGGGACGGCATGGACCGGTCGATCGGCATATCCCAGTCGGGGCGACGCCACGCTCCTCTCAAGCCAGGTCGGCCGGTCCTTTTCGTGTGTCGGCCGGCCGCAGAACTGGCAGAAGCCACGAAGGCAGGTCGGATGGTAGAGCGAACCGGTCGACACGATCAATCGTGACACTGGGATCGGGGTGTTTCTCGCCTACGCCTCCGACCGGGGTCGGGCGCTGATCGATCGCGAGTTGTATCTTCCGAGGGCCTGGACCGAGGACCGCGATCGGTGCCGGGCTGCCGGGATCGGCGACGAGGTAGCTTTCGCGACGAAACCCGAACTGGCGCAGATGATGATCGAACGGGCTCTCGATGCCGGGGTGCCGTTCGGGTGGTTTACCGGCGACGAGGCCTACGGGCAGGTCGGCAAGCTCCGGCTATGGCTCGAATCCCGTGGTGTGGCCCATGTTCTCGCCGTTCCGAAGTCGCAGATGGTGATCTCGATGGAGTTGCGTCAGCGCCGAGCCCACGCCGTGATCGCCGACCTGCCAGCGACCGCGTGGCAGCGGATAAACTGCGGCGACGGCGCCCACGGACCCAGGCTCTACGACTGGGCGGTCGTAGACATTCGGCCACTGCGCGAACGGGGTTGCGGCCACTGGCTGCTGGCCCGCCGGTCGATCACCGACCCCGACGAGATTGCCTACTACATCTGCTATGGCCCCGCCGACACCGAACCCGCCGAGCTGGTCCGGGTAGCTGGCAGTCGCTGGGCGATCGAGGAGTGCTTTCAGACCACCAAGAACGAGACCGGACTCGATCACTACCAGGTGCGTGGGTACCCGGCCTGGTACCGGCACATCACCTTGTCGATGGCCGCGGCTGCCTTCCTGACGATCCTGCGCCGCGGCGCTCAAAAAGGGGATCTGAAACCGGTACCCGAGAATTAATTCCTCTGACAATCAACGAGATCCGGCGATTGTTCAACCGCGTCGCCTGTCCGGTGCGACACGCCCTCGTCCACGTCTGGCACTGGTCGAACTGGCGCCGAGCCAGCCAGGCCAGGGCCCGCGCCAGCCACTACAAACATCGACATCACAAACTGTCGTTGCAGTACTAACGGGGCTGCGCCCCAGCCCGACAAGGCATGTCGTGGTCAGCTCTCGTTTTGACGCAGGCTCACGCAGGGACTCGCGGTCAGAGTGGCCGACCGCCACCACTCGCTACGCCGATGAATGTTGACCATGACGCGAAGTGCGTATCGGCAGGTCAGGTGCGCTGTGTTTGCGCTGTGGAGCGAGCACGTTCCACGCTACGCGTTCGAAGCCGACCCGAGAACAGCGAACTTGACTTCAGATACCAGCTTCGCCGGTCCAAGATTCCTAGGGCGTGTCTCCCAATGATTTGGGGTGTTGTGCTGCAGACTCTTCGCTGTGGCAGACGTTGTTAATCGGTTTGAGGTGTTGACGGACAAGCAGTGGGCGTTGCTTGCGCTGCTGTTGCCCAGTTCGGATGGGCTGCGGGGGCGGAAGTTCCAGAACAGCCGGCTCGTGGTGGAGGGGATGCTCTACCGGCTGCGTACCGGGCTCCCGTGGCGGGATCTACCTGCGCATTTCGGCCCCTGGAAGACGGTGTGGAAACGGCACCGACGCTACGCCGGGGATGGAACGTGGGATCGGGTACTCATAGCCCTGGCGGCGATGGCCGATGCCGGTGGCGACCTGGATTGGGCGGTGTCGGTGGATTCCACCGTGGTGCGGGTGCACCAGCACGGCGCCAACGCCGCGCGTGACACAGGGGGATCTGCCGAATTACACGAATCTGCTTGACGAACCGGTCGATCACGGCATCGGCTGGTCCCGCGGCGGGCTGACCTGCAAAGTTCACCTGGCGTGCGATGGCGACGGACGTCCCTTGTCGGTGCTGGTGGGTCCTGGCCAGGCAGGCGACAGCCCGATGTTCGGCCCGCTCCTGGAGGGCATCTGCGTGCCGCGCATCGGTGGCGGCGCACCCCGCACGCGCCCGGACGAGGTCCGTGCCGACAAGGCGTACACATCCAAGGCCAATCGAGAACTGCTACGCAGCAAGGGCATCAAGGCGGTCATTCCCGAGAAGTCCGATCAGGTGGCCAACCGCAAGAACAAGGGCAGCGCGGGCGGTCGGCCACCGAACTTCGATGCCGAGTCGTACAAGGGCCGCAACGTGGTGGAAAGGGCCTTCAACAAGGCAAAACAGTGGCGAGCGGTGGCAACCCGGTATGACAAGCTTGCGCTGACTTACCGGGCTGGATTCCTTCTCGCCGGCATCGTCGAATGGCTCAAACTATTGGGAGACATGCCCTAGTGTCCCGCGTCAGAAATTCGTGAGATATATTTGGCGAGGGAATCGAGGATCTCCTCGGCGGTCTTGTGCCAGACGAACGGCTTCGGGTCGTCGTTCCAGGTTTTGACCCAGTTGCGAACGTCTTTCTCCAGTGCTGCAACGCTTTTGTGTACACCACGGCGGAGCAGCTGGTCGGTCAGGAATGCGAACCATCGCTCGACCTGATTGATCCACGAGGACCCGGTCGGGGTGAAGTGGACGTGAAAACGTGGGTGCTTGGCCAACCAGTCGCCTACTGCCGGCGTCTTGTGGGTGGCCAGGTTGTCGCAGACGAGATGCACGTCCAACTCGTCGGGGACGGCCTTGTCGATCGCGGTGAGGAACTTCTTGAACTCCACGGCCCGGTGACGTCGGTGAAGCTCGGAGATCACCGTGCCGTCGGCGATGTTGAACGCCGCGACTCCCCCAAGGACTACGTCCAGGGAGGTACCCCCAGGCTGGTGACGCCGCTGCGGACGTAGTCGTGACTGCGTCGTTCCGGCATGCCGGGCATCATCGGCAGCACCGGCTGGGAACGGTTCAAGGCCTGCATCTGGCTCTTCTCGTCCACACACAGGACGACGGCACGCTCGGGCGGATTATGGTAGAGACCAACAACATCGACGACCTTGTCCACGAACTGCGGATCCGTGGACAGCTTGAAACCGTCGGTCAGATGCGGTTTGAGTTCACACTTGCGCCAGATCCGGCCGATCGTCGACGGTGACAGGCCGGTGCGCTTGGCCATCGAGGTACGCGACCAGTGCGTCGCATTGGCCGGGGAGGTTTCCAGTGTCGCGGTAACCACGCCTTCGACCCGGTCCAGCAAGATCGAGGGCGGACGACCCGGTCGAGGTTCGTCGACCAAGCCGTCGAGGCGTCGGTCGACGAAGCGCCCGCGCCATTTGTTGACCGTGTTGGCGGATATCCCTAGGTTTGCCGCAACTTGCTTGTTTGTCATCCCCGGCTCCGCGCAGGCCAACACGATCCGCGACCTCAGTGCCAACGACTGTGGGGTTTTCGCTCGCCGCGACCATCGAACGAGTTGTTCGCGTTCGTTATCGGTCAACATCAACTCAGCCTTCGGGCGTCCGGTTCGAGGCATGCCTCAAGATATCAAGTTAAAGCACGAATTTATGGCGTACGACACTAGTACTATAGGGCTATCGGTCGGCGTGTCTGACTTGATCTTGGGGCAGCGCGGGGGATCTTGCAGTGGTGGCTGCGCGTGCTGAAAATGGTCCGGTGCTCGATCCTGATGCGGTGTCTGTTGTAGATCTGGAGGAATGGGCGTCCGAGTTCGACAAGGTTCTTACCCGCATCGAGCCGTTGTTTGTTCACGAAAACTCGCTCCGTCATGCCGGGCAGTATCTTCGGGGGCTGCTGGCGCCGATCGAGCGGAAGAACGGCTGGACCATCGCCGAGTATGTCGGGGAGAAGGAACCGAAGGCGATGCAGCGGTTCCTCAACCTTGCCTTGTGGGATGCTGACGCGCTGCGCGACCTGGTATGCGACTATGCGATCGAGCATCTCAATGACCCGCGCGGAATTCTGGTCGCCGATCCGACGGGGTTTGCGAAGAAGGGCAAGAAATCTGCTGGCGTGCAACGGCAATACTCCGGAACCCTGGGGCGTGTCGATAACTGCCAGATCGGCACCTTTCTGGCCTATGTCACCACCGGCCGCGACCGTGTCCTGATCGATCGCGAACTCTATGTGCCCGAGGACTCCTGGTTCGGTGACCCGGCTCGGTGTGCCGAAGCCGGCATCCCGGACGACCTGACGTTTGCGACCAGGCCGAAGCAGGTCATGGCCATGATCGAGCGGGCGCGGTGGAGCGAGTTGTTGTTCGAGTGGTTCACCGCCGACGAAGAGTTCGGGCAAAACCCGGGGCTGCGCGCCTACCTCGAGGAAGCCGAGATCGCCTATGTGATGGCGGTACCGAAAGACACCGCGTTCACCGACCACACCGGCCGGCAGGGCGCCATCAACCAGCGCGCCGCACGGCTCGCCGCCAACGACTGGCAGCGGCGCGCCCGCGGCATCGGCTCGAAAGGCTTCCGGGTCTACGACTGGGCGCTGATCAATTCCGACGACCCCGAGCACCAGTACATGATTCGCCGCTCGATCGATGACGGCGAACTCGCTTTCTACCATTGCTTCAATCCGCGCCGCGAAGGTTTCGGAGAGCTCGTTCGAGTCGCCGGAGCCCGCTGGCCGATCGAGGAATGCTTCGAGGCCGCCAAAGGCGGTGTCGGACTGGATGATTACCAGGTGCGGCTTTATCACGCCTGGTATCGGCACGTCACGTTGGCGATGCTCGCCCACGCATTCCTGACTGTCTGCGCCCGCAAACACAAGAACAAAAAGGGGTCGCCCGATCCGCTGCTGAAAGACCTGAAAACCCAAGATCAACAATAGCGAAGCCTGGCAGGCGGCACCCAACCGAGGCCACTGTCCGGCCCCGACGCAAGATTCCCCTCACCGTCGCCGAAATCAGACGGCTATTCAACGTCCGCCAATTGGCCAAAGACGCGATCGAGCGCGCACTGCACTGGTCATGCTTCCGACGCGAGCACCAAGCCGATGCCCGCAGACTCCACTTCAGACGCCGACTCAAGATCCAGGCATTAGCCCTGTAGTACTAGCAGGTGCACGCGGACCTGAAGAACTCCGCCCTCGCGCATCTGCCCTCGGGCCGGTTCGCCGCGAACGCCGCCTGGCTGGTCTGCGCGGTGATGGCGTTCAACCTGACCCGTGCCGCCGGCACCCTCACGGCTGACCCGAAGCTGACGAAAGCGACCACCGGCACCATCCGGCGCACCCTCGTCTCGGCCCCGCCCGCATCGCCTCCTCCGCCCGACGGCTGACGCTGCACCTACCGACCGACTGGCCGTGGGAAACACCATGGAACACACTGTTCGACAGAGCGTTCGGCCGCAATCACCCGATCATCGTCTAACGTCCGCGACACCTGCCCGCCCTCGACGCGAAAGAGCCAGTGGAACAACCCGACACGCAGGTCGGACGATCACCCACGCCCGTAACCAACTCGCTGCCGCACAACGAAACTCAGCACGGACACATCAGTCCATCGGTGTATTTAGGCTTATTCATGCCGGTGCGCGTTTGGGCTTACGCCGGCGGTTCGAAACTGGTCCGCAGGCTGCCCGTGAGCTCTTCCACTCCTTCAGGTCTACAGTATGGGTGTCGAGGGGAAGAGGAACGGCACTAAACCTTGTGAGGCTATCAGCCCCAGGGCGAGTTCTTTCGCCTGCAGTTCGATCTCCCATTCTTTGAGGCCTGCTCCGTAGCAACCCGTTTAGTTCGAAATATTGTCCGGATCGGGCTCCGCACAGAGCGCCTGGGGTGAGATGCATTGCGGCGTCTAATCGACGGTATGACATGCGCTGAGTTCGCGTATCAGTTGCCTGCGGGGAAGTGCACCATTTCTGCGGTTCTCGCGTGGGCGCCGTCTGGACGGTCGACGACATCCAGAGCGGCGTAAGAGTACTTCCCGTTCGAATATTCGCGGGGTGTGACCGCGTATCGGCGCTTGAACTCCGTAATGAAGTGGGAGGCGCTCGAATAGCCCACGGCGTGTGCAACTTCGCTCACACTGATGCCGGATCCGGTGATGAGCATGCGTCGAGCAGCGTCCAACCGCTCGGATTTGAGGAACTGGTACGGACTCACGCCGATCGTCGCACGGAAGGTATGCGCAAACGCCGACTCACTCAACCGGACCTCCCGCGCGATGTCGCTCACGGTCATCGATTCAGCGAGGTGAGACCTGATGTACTCGATCGCCGCCCGCGTAGGATCGACGTCGGACTCGCGTGAGGCAACCTCCAGCGGATCTTGGCAGCAGACGATCTGCAGAAGGCGATACACGATCTCCTGCAAACAGATCGGTGCGAGCACTCGCTCGTCCAACTCGCCATCGAGAGCTCGAAGGAACCGCAGAACAGAGTGGAGTAGTCGTGCGTCGACACTGAAGGTGCCGCTGCACTGATTGCCACTGGTACGGCCACGCCGGGCCACAGGCACCGCCGCGACATCGCTAACCAAGACATTTGTCGATATGCGGCGAATGATCGCCGCGTCGATCTGCAGAAACATCGCGAGGAAGGGATGATCGGTGGAGGCCGCGACTACGTCGACCGTGGGGCACAGACGGTCCGTGAAGACGACTCCCTCGAGGGGGCCGCAACCGTGAGCGGTGCGACCGATATCCACGGACAGCCGCCCCTGGGCGACGAGACCGAAGGTGACGCCGTGGGCCGGCCCCCACGAATACGGTCCCGGCGCATCGAACCGGCAGACGGTCAGCCCCGGCCGCACCTCCCGGGCCCCGACCCCACCTGCCCAGCAGTTCAGTTCGACGAGGAGGTCCTCCATTGGCATCGTCTGGGTCGCTGTCCACGGCTGCGCCTTTCGTCCGAAACGGCGCCGATTCGGCGCGGTCACATCCGATCCGACAAGCGGCGTGCGGCGAGCTGAATCGCCTCCCGCACCGTTGCGAATGGTGGGGCATACGAGAGATCTATCGCGGCAAGATCGTCGATGCTCATCATCGTCACGCCACAGCTGCCGGTGTCCGTGGGCATAGTCAGGGTGTCGACGTGCTCACCGGTGTGCATGGCGTCGAAAAGGTGGGCGGTCATCCAGACAGGGTTGCGGAACGCCGGATGCGTGGTGACGTCCTTCACGCGTTCTCCGTGCGGCCAGATCTCGCGGTCGTCGCGCATCGGCTCGATGTACTCGTCACCGGTCATCGGGAGCGATGCGAAGTTGGCGGTGCGGTTGGCTTCGCAGTCTGCGGCGGTGTTGACCTTCGTACGGTCGACAGCGATCTCAGGGGCAACTACGGTGGTGGTCATGGTGTTCCCTTCGGTCAGGACAACGAGGCAGCCTGGACGAGCTGCAGGTGAAGCGGAGTGAACGATGCGGCGGCGGCGAACCATCCGCTGACGGGGTCGTCGAGGCAGCCGTTCCGCGCCGTGGTGCCCGAGACGGGCACCGAGATTGGCCACAGCCGTCATAGGACTCCGAGGGCGAACACGTCAGCGTTGCCGCATGGCCGGACAGGGCGGGAGCGATCGGAGCGCCCGTGTCGATCGAGTCCGACCATCCGGGTGCGTACATACGGCATCGACATCCCCTTGACCGGTCGCATCGTGTCCATCACCGGCGGCAGGCAAGTGATCTCGACGTCGAGGCTGGCGACAATCTACCGCCCGGCACCTGTTCGACAGAACTATCGGCCGCAATTACCCGACCATCGCCCAAAACCGCGACACCTGCCCGGACTCGATTCGAATGCCCTAGTAAAACAACCCGACACGAGAGGGCGGATGATCAACCACGACCACGCGCCGTCCCATGCCGTGCACCGAGGCTCGCAGCGACTAGAGCAGTAATCGGTGTATTAGGGCTTAGCCACTCACTCTGCGGCACAGTACAGGCTCGGGTCTTGCGCCACCCTCCGAGTTTGGTCGCTCTGACGTGCCGAGAGTTCTGTCCTCCTGTTCTTCAGGGGATTCGTTGGCCGCGGTCCTGCGGCCTGATGCCGTCAAGAAAGCGCGGACCGCTATCCTGCGTTTTGTACGCGTCGGCGCCACCGTGACCGTCTGGCGCAGTTACGGCGTTATCAACGCTTTGAGGAATCCTTCTTCACGCGTGGTGAACTGTTCAGCTGCAGAGGGTAATTCGGACAGGCTTACGCGATGCGTGAGCACCGCGGTCGGGTCGATCACATTGTTTTCGATGAGCTGCATCGCATGCCGTTGAGCGGTGTGGGCATTGGCGAATCCGTTGAGCACCAACCTTAGGTTCTTGAAATGCATGTCGAAGAGCGACACCGGGTGATCGCGCTCGAGGTAGACGCCACCGCCGCTGATCGTTCCGCCGGGCCGCGCGAGAGCCACTGAGAGATCGAAAGCGTCACCACGGCCTGCAAATTCAACTACTTTGTGCACTCCGAGCCCATGTGTTGCATCGAGGACAGCCTGGATTGACGTGTCTACAGCGTCCGCGCTGGCATCCATCGGCACCGCACCGAGTACTTCGGCCCGTTTGCGGCGGAAGGGCACGGGATCGAACGCATACACCGTTGCGTTGGTGTGACGACGGATCAGGTCGAGTGCCAACAGGCCCGTGGCCCCGCAACCGACGACCGCGACGGTATCGGTCAGTTCGATCTCTGCCGCGTGTACCGCGATTGCGGCTGCGGGCAGGTTGCATGAGAGGAACGGAACGACGTCATCGGGGAGCGAGTCGGGAACGTGCTCGAGGTGGTCGTCTGCCAACGGTGACCGTACATATTCTGCGTGGCTTCCCCCCAGGTCTCCGAATGCTGTGCCGAAGCCGTAGATCGCCTTGCCTGAGGTCAGGCAATGCGCGGTCTGGCCTACCCTGCAGGACTGGCAGCGACCGCAGCTGACCGAGTAGGGAAATGTCACCCGGTCCCCGACGGCGAAGCGGTTGACGGCCGATCCGACTTCGACCACTTCGCCGCAGATCTCGTGCCCTAGAGTTGTGTGACCGGGCGCAACAAGTTCCTCGACCTCGCCGTTGTAGAGGTACAGATCGGATCCGCACATGGATGTGGTGATCATCTTGATGATGACGTCGCCTGGCTGTTCGATGCGTGGATCGGCCACCTCCTCGATCCTGACGTCCTTGGGTCCGTGGTAAACGGCTGCTCGCATGTCTGCCTCGTTTCTCGGGTAATGAGTCGCTTACCCGAAACGGTCGTAGTGGATGGTGTCGATTGATTGGCCGCCCGCACTCAGTAGCTTCAGAACTGCGTCTACCATGGGCGGCGGTCCGGCTAGGTAAATCCGCGCACCGGCGAGGCTGTCAGCATGTGTGGCGAGCGCGTCGGTGACGTAGCCGCTGGACGTTGAGACGTCCGCGGACGGAGTCGATGTGGTGGCGTGAAGGTGGCCGTCGGGCAGTCCGGCCAGGAGGTGGGCCAGTTGCGACCGACCGACCAGTTCGGTGACGGAGGTTGCGCCGTAAAAGGCCCGCACGGGACGGGGGTCGTTGGTCGCCGCCAGTTGGTGCGCAAGGGCGAGTATCGCCGACACTCCTGTGCCGCCGGCAATCAGATAGATGGGTCGCTCGTCCTGGCGTAGCCACATGTCGCCGTAGGGCAACTCGATGGGAACAACCGACCCCAGTGGCAGGGAGAAGAGACGTTCGCTACCTCGACCACCGGCGTAGCGCTTGGCGATGAACTCGACGTGACGTTCTCCGGACGTGGCCGCCATCGAATAACATCGCCGCAGATCCGGGCCGAGTTCGAGAACCGCGAATTGGCCTTCTCGGTAGTCTGCCGGCCGATCGAGCCGGAAACGGAACCGGCGGATGTCGGGAGCGAGCTCGTCCACCTGCGCCAAGTGCGCGGTGTAGTCGCCGGTGCCGAGATGAGTCCGCGGGGACTCATCGGTCCGGGTCGCCTTGACCACAAGGTCTGAGCCGGCCGCGCTTTGGCACGCCAAGATTCGTCCCCGCCTGGCGTCCCGCGGATGAATCGCTGGTGCAGTGTCGAAGAGCGTGTCCGTCTGGCCCTCGATGAGCGTGAGCTTACAAGTCCCGCACGCTCCCCAGCCGCACTCGAAGGGCAGCCAGACGCCGGAGCGCCGGGCAGCGGCGAGAATCCGTTCCCCCTCGCGGATTTCGAACTCCCCACCGCCCGGCGTCACCCGTACTCGATAGGCCGATGTCACCGTTCGTGGCCCCCGGACGGCATCCTGAGGCCGCACGCCTGCAGGTGCTGATGCTGTGCAGATGCGACGGCCTCGGTCAGGTCGACGGCCGCCATCGGCTGTGGCGCCTTCTCGAACATCTGACCGAGACTGCTGACGGCCTCGAGCATGAGCGGTTGCCATTGCCCGATCCAGCCGACGAGCACGTCCGCCAGCTGCGGGTCACGCTCGATGCAGTACTGAACGAGGGCGGCTGACCAGGTCTGACTGCGAGTGCTGTCTTCGCCGAACTCTGTGAAGAGCATCCGCAGGAACTCGTCCCCGTTCTCCCCGGCCAGAGCCGCGAGCTGCACGTTGAACACCGTGTCGAGAAGTGGCTTGATCACGAGGTTCAAGGCCGCAAAGCTTTCTCCCCAGTCGTACGCGATCAGGAGCCGTTCCAATGCCTCGCGCGCCGGCTGCCATAGGGGATCGTGTTCCCAGCTGGTCCGCGCGACGTCCGTGGATGCGAGCCGGTCCCCATGGGCGTTCGCGAGAACCTTCGTCCAGTAGGCCACGCGCTGGATACGGCGCATCTCATCCGCGGCCTGGAAGTTGGCGCAGTTGGTGATGAAAGATGATGGGGCCATCTGGCCTACGTACAGTCCCGTCATCTGCAGGATGTGCAGCGGAAAGCGTAGTGGTACGAGTAGCCGTTCGAGCGTCGCCACCCACTCCGGAGTCAGGCCCCGGGCAGACTCCCCGCGTTCGTGTTGGTCGATGAGTTTGTCGACGAACACTTCCCGCTCGTCCTGCACTGCAACGTAGTCCCTATAGGTGAGCTTGTAGGGGTCGCGGAACTGCTCCCAGTCCTCTACCTGGAATGGTGAGCCTTCCCGGTACTGCAGATACCAACCATTGAGGGGCATTCCTGCATGTTCGAACGGTTGCGGATCGCGACGGAAGTGGGTGTGGAACTTCGATGTGACGACCTCGTACGGCGTCGGCTTGCGCCGCACATCCCCCAAGAGGCTCCATGTCTTGGGTTTGGGCTTGATCCTCGTCTTGGACGCCATCTCAATCTTTCCTTTCCAGAAACCAAACAATCTCTTCGTCGTTGACCTGCTTCATGCGACCGGCGAATCCGCTCAGTGCCGGCTCGAGTTCCACCAGTGGAAAGGCCCGCCCGAGTTCCCGCTCCAGGCTGAGTTGGGTGAGCCGGCAGTACTCGGGCACCTGAATGCGGACATACCCTCCCTCGTCGTGTACTTGGACATCCGAGTCCGGGTTGTCAGCGATGATCGCGTCCGCAACGGCATCGGCCAGGTCCATGTCGAGTCCGCGCATGAGCGGTCCCACCATCTTGAGTCTCACGTCTGCCATCTCCGCCTTCTAGCTGTCATTCGCTCGGTTGTGATGTCGTACGCCGTCGCTCGGTATGCCAACTTGGATCTGTTCATCGGCGACGCGGACGGGGAACCGGTAGAGCCGGCAGCCTGTGGGGTTGAGTCCGTTTCCGGTTCGCATGTCGAACTGCCAGTGATGTCCGGGACATTCGAGGACACCCGATTCGTCGTTCCAGTTCCCGTCGGCGAGCAACACTTCCTGGTGCGGACACATGCCCTGGAAAGCCAGGATCTCGCCACCGACGTGGTGCACCAGCAGAATCTGCTCCCCGTGCAACTCCACGTCGATGATGTCGCCTTCCCACAGTTCACCGAGTTCGAGTGCGTCGGCCCATCCGTCCTCCACGTGACTCATCGATACCCCACCTGCAGCACATCGAGCGGGGGCCACCCCCGCATCGGCCACGGTGGCGGTGTCCGCGAGTACCTGGCCGTGGAACCGGACTCGCAGAGGCCCGGGCTGGGGCGCGACGCGTCGGCCGGCGGCGTGGTGTGCCACCTTCTCCGCGACGACCGACATCGGGTCCGCGTCGTCGATCGGTATGAGCATGACGACGAAGTCATCGTCGAATATCCCTTGCACTGGAAATAAAGCCATCTCGAGCCTCCTTCTCAGCTGGCCCCGGTCGCTGCCGGGTTGCCCGGCGAACGCCCATGCGTAGTTCGTTGCGTCCTGTCCTTGTTCCTCCGGCGACAGACTCATGTAGTCCAGGGCGCCGTCGATAGTCGGTGGTTGGATGACCCCGCTCAAGAAGCGATCAATGATCGTGAGTTGCCCGGCGAAGCGCTCCGGGTTCTGCTCATAGACCCACTTGCATGGTTCTGAACAGAAAAGGAGGCGGCGATCGGCCGTGTCCACTATCAGCGGCTCGGGAGTGTCCAACTTGCCGGCCAGGAAGCCGCTGGGTTGACGAGCGGGATCTGGCACATGTTGCAGACCATCGGAAACGTTTCGGGCAGTGTGAGTTCGGTCTTTCCGGCGCGGACGTTCTCAGTGATTACGTCCCATACCTTGCCGAACGTATCGTTCCAGCCGGGTACTTCTCCTCGAGCCATACGCGTTCCTCAGGCGAGACACCTGCATCAGGGTTCCACCAGACGGTCGGTCGCCACGTCCATACGCCAAGATGAAGGCCGTGGTGATACCAGTCCAACTCCTCGAGGAAATGGTCTTCCCAATACCACGGAACCTCGAGCCCGAAGTCTCGAAACTGATCCATGAACTGTTTGATCACCATCTCGCTCATGAACTCCTTGAACGAATGCTTGCGGTGCTCGAGGGGCGTGTAGTAGTCCATCGACAAACCGGTCAGCAGAGCGAAGATATGCCAGGTGCGCCAGAACATATGATCGACGAGCTTTTGCGCGACGTCCGCTCGGCCGTTGGCGATGAGGACCTTGATCGTCGGTTCCCCCTGCTGCGCATGCCGGGCCTCATCCGTCTGGATAGACGAGATCAATGACGCGAAATCGACGTCGCCGACCTTCATCGCGTCGGCAGCCATTCCAAGGAACTGCAAGTTCGTGAATCCGGTCTCGAAGGTGAAGGTCAGCTGGATGGCCGTGGATACAGCGTCATTAGCCGTGAACATGTCGTCGAAGAGGCTGCGTGCAGCGACCGCACCCCATTCGTTGGTATGAAACGCCTTGTGCGCCCAATCTGCTCGAGGTTCCTTCGCCAGCAGTCCGTGGGGAACGAAGGTCTGAATCTGGCCGTGCCTGGTCTCGTCGAGCGTCCCGTAAGTGGCCATGTTCCGCCACGCCGCACAACGGCCGAACCGCCCCATGCGGGCTTCACCGAGACCGGCGAGATACTCGGGAACTGCGATGGCACCGTAATGCGCCAGGATCGCCGACTTCCAACCGGGGTCGAGGCTTTCGTACATCGCCGACCGGGCGAGAATGGAATTCACCGCGTATACAGATACGTCCTTGTCGACCTGATTGTGGACGTACTCCGGGTATGTGATTTTGTACGGTTCGTCCCAGATCCACCACTTCTCCGCCGGTACTCCGTAGCTGTTGGACTGAATCTGCGGCCACACCTGATCTTCCTCGACATATCGGAGTGTCCAGTTCATGTCCCGCGTCAGGTCGTACCATTCGGATCGCGCCAACTGTGGCATGTTGTCTTCCTTACCCTTGTTCTTGGTGTGCGGACCGTGCCGTGCCGCAAGCCGCGGCCGCTGTCGAAGTCTCATGTCCCGGCCCGGTGGCCTGCACCGGACTCGCAATGGTGAATAAAACGCTCGCCGAATGCGTCCGAAAGCCGGCAACAAGGTGTTTCGTATGCCTATGAGGCCGGTACTCGTACGCTCCGCTGTCAAAATCGAGCGCAGGGCCGCGGGCGACTTCGATCACTCGAGGTGCCCGAATGCGCACTCGGCAACTCCCGCCGATCCGATCCCTCTTATCCGAGCGTTCGATGCAATTCGAAGGTGTGCAGCACAACGAGCGTGCCGTCCCCGAGGCGAGACGGCCGAATTGCAACCTCGCCCTTGCCGATCGGGACGGTGTCGTCCACGACCAGAGAGAACTCGCACCGGTCGTATCCGGGCGCGTTCACGTGTATCTCGATCGCATTGGTAGCAGCACATGAACCATGCGCCAGTATCTCGAAGACTCCCCCGGGCTCGGCGTCGAGGAGTACCCCCCATACTCCGACAACGGCGCCGGTCACTGCGGTGCCATCCTCGCCGACGATCTCACCCGCCAGAAGGAGTTCAGTGGTCCCGATGCCAAATTCACGCATCGTGAACGCCACGGGCGAGGCGAGATGTGTCAAGCTCGCCCCGGGGGGCTCGACGCTGGTGACAGCCATATGAATCCTCTCCTCCTTATCCGGACGGCCGGTAGTCCTACCGAGTCCGATCCATGCGGGAATGCCGGTAAAGCACATGAAACACATCGATTACACAGGGATGCAGGGTAATTGGTTCCCTTCGGCAGTCGCGCCGCGGATCGGCGTCCAATCAAAATGGCCCTCGTCGCGCATACCGGTCCTCCGCCGTCGATCAAGTCCTCCGCGGACAGCACATTGGTTCCAGACCAGGCGGCCCACGCCGTTCAAGAAATGCGTTCTCCGTCAATCCATGACCGGAAGGGGCGTTGGTGCGCCGGCGCGGCGTTTTGTGCCGTGTCGGGGCTTGACGAAATACCGCCATGACGCTCGACCTTCTTTCATGGCTACGCCTCAATGGGGGCTGGCTCCTGTTTGGCAAGACGTTAGATGCATCACACGTCGGTGACTGTCCACCCGGCGCAGAGACTGTCCAGATTGCGCAGAGACTTCGGAATCGCGCGGATTGCGTTACACGTTCGTAGTAGGGGTTTGCGACCGCGGTTGCCCGTCTCGCCCTCGATAGTCGGCGGCGGCAATCGGCCGAGGTGTCGAAACCCAGCGATAGGCCACATCGGCGACCGCATCGTGGAAATGGTGCAGTCTTGCTGCACTATCGAGCTACCAGCGTCCCCTGCAATTCGGTCGAGCTGAACGTCCAGTAGTGGTGGCAGACCCGGCCTTCGTTTGCCGTTGGGCGACCCGCGTTGTCGCCGCTGTATACGCTCCGTCATCTGCCGGTGCGGCGGTCTTCGTATGAAATCCTACTGAGGCCGAAAGCAGTTGTCCCCGAACCGGTCGACGCCCTGCGAGTCCTCCCCCAGCCGACCGCGGCAGGATCAGATCAACAGCCGATTGCTCTGCGGCGGTCGCTGTGCGCACCTCTGCGGCCACTGCACCGCCAAGTCAGTTCGATCATTCCTGGTCCCAGTACGACGAGCCGTCCTGTGGACCGTCGTCGTCGAACAGAGGCCACCCACCGAAAGCGGCGCCGCTCAGAGTGAGAATTGCGGTGAAGAACTTCTCCAAGAAGAACATGAAATCTGCTTTCTGTCTTGATTGAGACCATCTGTGTGACTACTACCGTGAGGCGCCACCGCACGCGCGCCACCGCAATGCTTCATCGGATTTGGCAGCGAGAATTCCAGTGCGCCGTCCCGGTTGCAGATAGCGGGCCGTGGACTGGTGGGCTTCGGATCGGTGAACAATCGCGTTCATAATCAACGAGGCATGGTGTACTTTAGGCGGTTTCGAGTTCCGCTGTCGACGACTCCGGCGTGGAGTGTTGTTCGGCGACGCGTTCCTTGGCGGCGATGACCCCCGGCGCCCCGATCCACGGCGACCTGTTCCGCGTGGTGTGGCCACAAAACCCTCTTGAGGACTGAGGAGGTGACGACAGCATCATCCGCCGTTTCCCAAGAAGCACCATCCGGCCGCCGAACCTTCTGACGCGGGTCACCTCGTCTTGGTGTCGTGTCAGTTGCCGATGACCGGCAGGATCAGCGCGATCCGCAGCTTCTGGTCGGTCGTCTGTCCGACGGCGAGTGATTGGTCCAGTAAGGGGGCCAGTGCTTGGACTTTCGCGTCCGCGTCCGCGAGGGTGTGCACGATCTGCTCCGCTGGAACGGCGGCGGCGTTGGCCCGATCGGTTGCAGACGCACCGGCGTCGATGATGCCGCCGAGTGGGGCGTCCGCGGACTTCAGGGCGTCACCGAGAGCCTGGAGTTGGATGCCGAGATCCCCGAGGGTGTGGTCCGCGCGGGTGAGGGAGTCGAGCACTCCGATGACTTCCGGGAGGCCCTGGTTGATTGCGGCGTTGGCGGGGGGCCGATTCCTTCGCCCCGGACAGTGCGTCGTTGGTGGTCTTGTCCACGGTTTTCGCCTGATTGACACCGTCTTTGAAGATGTCGTTGGTGATGCTCAAGTCTCGTGTGACGATCAGGATGCCGCATAAGAGTGCGATGGTGAATGCCAGGGAAATCGCCCAGGAGAGCCGAAACATGGTGTGTGTTCTGCCTTTCACTCGTTCCGTGGTCAGTGCCCGACCCGTCCGAGTGTTATGGGTTGGGGGTGGTCGCGACGCCGAGAGGGGGGGAGGTTCAGGGAGTTGACCGGGGGACCGACCACCGCGAGCAGTGGCCCGAGTTCCTGGATGTGCCGGGCTTCTTCCTCGATGTTTGCCAGGGTCGTGGCGATGGTGGTGGCCTTGGGGCCGAGCGTTCCCAGGGTGCCTTCGATCGTGGTCAGTCCCTGGTTGATGGCCTCGAGTTGCGTGGTGACCGAGCCGACCGCGGTCGACAGTCCCGCCACCGTCGGGCTCGCTTGGTTGGCGCGGTCGGTCACGTTCGCGACCAGGCCCGGCAGGGGCCCCGCGATCGTGCTGACGTCGCCGGTGGAGGCATTGAGTGTCTTGGCTTGTCCCGTCAACTCTCCGGCCTTGGTGGTCAGGCCTTCCAGGTCGTTGGCCAGCGGGTCCAGCGCCTGGATGTCTCCGGCGAGCTGGGCGTGTTTGGGGACGAGGATCCCGGTGAGGGTGTCGAACTGGCCGGCGGAATCGATGACCTCGAGACTCAGCTGCGACGGTCGTCCCAGCGGGTCGACGACGTCGTCGAGTCCGGGAAGAAACCCGTTGACGGCGCAGAGTAGCACCGCGGGCGCGAGCCCCAGCCCGAGCACGACCCCGAGCCATGCCTTCTTGGTGATCATCAGTTCCCTCCCGGTGCCGGAATGAAAGCTCCCTGTTCGGGAATCAGCGCGAGTTTGTTCGTCGTCCGCGTCAGCTCCGCGTTGAGCGCGTTCACCAGATCGATCGCCGTGGTGAGCTCGTTGTTCACGCCGGTGACGGTGGTGTTCGCGTCCGCCGAAATTTGATGCAGCGACGCCGCCGAACCCTGCAACGTGGGCGCCGCGGCGGGCGGTGGTGCACTGGGCGCGCACCGGGCAGGGCGCGCAGGTCGTGGTGTCGAACTTGATCACGATCGCCTCGGTGCCGCGCTGTCGACACGGGCTCCACGAGGAGCTGGTGTGGCCCTGCGGGCAGCGGGCGGTGCGGGTGTCGAAGTCGATGCAGAAGGCGGCCCGGTCGAACCCGGTGCCGGCCCGGGCCTGGGCGGAGACATCGGCCAGCAGCGGGCTGATAAGCGTGACCCCGTAGTCGCGGCGGGATGCGGCCACCAGCGGCATCGACGGGTAACCCGAATCCACGTAGTGCTCGCCGGGCAGCAGATCGCGGGCCTCGAGCGCCTGGTGGATCGGTGCGGTCATCGCCACGTCCGGCACGGCGGCGTGGGTGACCGCCACGTTCGTGATGATGTTGGGCACCTCGCCGTCCTCGCCACCGGGGTCCTCGCCACCGGGTGCGCAAAGCTCGGGCGGTGTGCCGCAGGTCTCGGAGTAGTGCACCTTGTAGCCACACCAGAACAGGTCCTCGCCCTTGGCGGCCCAGCGGGCGTCGAGGTCATAGGGGGAGGCCACCCGCAGTCTGCCCGGCGGGAGACCGTCCTGCTCCGCCTCCCGCCGCGTGATCACCTCCCGCCCGTTGCTGGTGAGGGTGCGGGTGTAGTTCTGCAGCAACACCACCCGCAACACCTCCACCGCGGGCAGCTCGGCCAGCCAGCCCGGTGCGTCGGGTGCGTAGACCGCGCGCAGCAGCGCGTACCCGTCGGTACCATAGGCGCCGGCCAGTTCCTCCCGCTTGGTCTTGGAGGACGGCATCCGCCAGGAATCGACGCGGCGCCCGTAGCGGGTGTTCCAGTCGCTGACGTCGGGGGCGGTGGCCAGCCAGCCCGGCGCGGCCACCGCGAGCGCCTCCAGGGCGGCCCGCACCGTCTCCCCGGCCAGCTCGGTCCGGTTCAGGTCCCGCACCGCGGAGATCACGTGGGTGGAGTCGGTGCGCTGCTTGCCACCCGCGGCCACCAGCCCCTTGTCCTGCAGCGCCGCCAGCAGCAGGTCCAGTGCCAACTCCTCCAGCCCGTGGTCGAGAAGACGGGTACGGAACTGGGAGAGCACGGTGAAGTCGAACCCCGGATCGTCCAACTCCAGCGCGAGACAGTACTTCCAGTCGATGCGGGCGCGCACCGCCTCGGCGGCCTGCCGGTCGGTGAGGTTCTCGGCGAACTGCAACACCGTCACCATCGCCAGCTGCGCCGGCGAGATGCCAGGCTTGCCGCGCACCCCGAACGCCGCCGCGAACCGCTCGTCGGCGAACAGCTCGCCCAGCTCGTCGCGGATTCGGATCGCCAGCGCCCCCCTCGGGAACGCCGCCCGGGCCATCCTCGCCGTCAACACCGGCACACCCACGGGCCGCCGCGGCCGCATCGACACCACACACCCCATCTTGCGGCCGGGTCGGGACCAGCGAAAGACGACCGCTGCACGATCATCCGACAGGAAGATCAACAGTCACGGCACCACCGTCGGCGTGTCAACGAAAATTAGGCAACAGGGTCACGAGAGTAGAAGGATCCTGCTGACTCATTGCACATTCCCGCACAGAATCACCATCGCACCTATCTGCGTCGCGTTATCTCGTGTGTAATCCACGAGAACACGGTGGATCCGGAAGTGGGAGAAGTCCACCGATGGAAGCCGACAGGGCTGCCCTTTCCGAACAACGAGCACTGGCGACGGGATGAGGAACGCAAACTGGCCGCCCCGAGGTAGTTCTCACGTTCGGAGCGCGCCCAAGCAGGCAGGGCAACGAGGAAACCATTGCCGTGCCTACGCGTCGGCATATATCCGCTTGCCGCTCATACGCGGAGACCTTCACATCTGTCGCCCCCACTGCGGTCAGCAGTTCCGGGTCGACTCCAAAGGCGTTGCACATCAACAGACGTCGCACATTCAGGGTCGGCGTGTTCAACGGACGTCGACATATGGACGGCAACCTTCGCGCACCATGCGGTATCGAGTGTCTTCCGCGCGCGCTGTCGCGGGACAATCTTGTCGAGCAACGTCCGGGGGCACAGCAGCTCATCGTTTGGACTGGTCGTGCACTACCGTGAGCACCGGTGTACCTTCCCAACCAGTGTGTTGGCGGGCTGGTATTGATCAATATCGATTCCCGAATGATCACCTCCGGGACGGTGCGTGCTCCCAGAACCTCATCCACAGGCATCGATCATCGCTCGGTCCAGATCCACGCCGAATCCCATACCACAGGAGAGACATGTCTATCGTTTCGGAAATGACCGCACCGCAGAAGGTCGAGCTGACCGACGAGGAGATCTTCGCCGGCCACATCGGGGGGAAGCTCTCGGTTGAGACCACGACCGCCCTCGATACGCAGCGCGCCCTGTCCATTGCCTACACGCCCGGCGTCGCGCAGGTCTCCCGCGCCATCGCCGCCGACGAGACCCTCGCCGACCGGTACACCTGGACCAGCCGCCTGGTGGTCGTCGTCTCCGACGGCTCCGCGGTACTCGGTCTCGGGGACATCGGCCCGCGGGCCTCCCTGCCCGTGATGGAGGGCAAGTCCGCCCTGTTCAAGAACTTCGCGGGCCTGAACTCGATCCCGCTGGTCCTCGACACGAAGGACCCCGACGAGATCGTCGAGACCCTGATCCGGCTGCGCCCGAGCTTCGGTGCGGTCAACTTGGAGGACATCTCCGCACCGCGCTGCTTCGAGATCGAACAGCGCGTCATCGAGGCCCTGGACTGCCCGGTCATGCACGACGACCAGCACGGCACCGCCATCGTCGTGCTCGCCGCCCTCAAGGGTGCGGTCACGGTCCAGGACCGCGACCTCCACCAGCTGCGGGTGGTCATCTCCGGTGCCGGCGCCGCCGGTGTGGCCTGCGCGAACATCCTGCTCGCCGCGGGGATCGCCGACGTGACGGTCCTCGACTCCAAGGGCATCGTCTCCGCCGACCGCCAGGACCTGAACGCGGTCAAGGTCGACCTGGCCGCGCGCACCAACCCGGCCGGCCGCCGCGGCGGCATCGTCGAAGCCCTCGACGGGGCGGATGTGTTCCTCGGGGTGTCCGCGGGCACCGTGCCGGAGGAGCTGATCGCGACGATGGCCAAGGATTCGATCGTGTTCGCGTTGTCGAACCCGGACCCGGAGATCCACCCGGACATCGCCCGTAAGCATGCGGCGATCGTGGCCACCGGACGCTCGGATTTCCCGAACCAGATCAACAATGTGCTTGCCTTCCCCGGGGTGTTCCGTGGTGCCCTGGATGCCGGTGCCCGCCGGATCACCGAAGGTATGAAGCTTGCCGCCGCCGAGGCAATCCTCTCGGTCGTCGGTGACGAGTTGGCTGTGGACAAGATCGTTCCCAGCCCGCTCGATCCTCGCGTCGCTCCCGCTGTCGCGGAGGCAGTCGCCGCCGCTGCCCGCGCAGAAGGCGTCACCGACTAGCGAAACAGATGTCAGGAGAGGGGCGTACACCGCCGCGAGGTTCTCGGCGATCTTGTCGACGCCCCCTGCGTCGACCGCTGTCGCGAAACCGATCTGCAGAGGCAGGGTGCGCAGGACAGCGGGGGCCAGGGATATTGCAGGTCGTCGGCGTCGAGGATGCCGCCGAGCCCGGCCAGCGGGCCGCCTGCAACGCGATGTACGGGTAATAGGCGGTCATGAGCGAAGTCGTGGCCGTCCAAATCCGGGTGGACGCGGTACTGAATAGTGTTGCGGTGCAATTGCACCAGAGCGACTCATCCGGGGTACACACCGGCGCTGGCACTCCCCGACACGTCGCCGGTACCCTGACATCACAAACCCGGGGACATGTCATCACACCAGGTCACAACACCATTACACCCCTCACGCAGCACACGGCCCGCACCCCGGAAGTAGGGTGCGGGCCGCCGTCAGACCAAGCAGATTCAGAGCTTCGCCGGCGGTTCAGTCGGGGGTGAAGAACACAGTTCCATTCCGATCATGAACCACGCGACCATTGCAGCCATCGGCAGGAGCGGGCCCACCAAAGGGTAGAGCGAACTGGCGTGCGGGCCGCCATGGAACCGTCATCAGCCCGCACGCCACCACCACAACGGCTGGTCCCGCCCAGCTCACCCAATACTCGACCGGCGGTGGATCAGGCCCGAACGAGCTGAACGAGCCGTGCGGATACACCCGCGGCTGCAGGACATTGCCGTAGTGCTGCCACAGCATCACCGTCGGCAGATAGCAGAAGAACCCCAGCAGCAGGCCCGCGCACACCCCCAGCGAAATCCGCCAACCTCTCCCCGTCCCCGCCGGTGGTCTCAGCGCATCGGCGCGGGGACCTGCACCGACAGGAACGCCCGCCGCAACCAGGTCATCCGCGGTGAACCGGTCCGCCTCCCCCGCCCGGTCCTTGGTGCTGAACCAGGAGTCGAAGTACGCCCCGACATAGGCGTCGTCGCCCAAGTACGGGCGGCCGTAATACTTCGTCAGCGCCTCGACCGCCACAGCGTCCGAGTCCGTCGCGAGGGTGGTCGGCAACCGCAATGTCATACCCCGCACCCTCTCACCCCTCAGGCGCCGGCGACCGGGAACCGGGAACCGAGGGCGTCGCTACGCGCCGAGCCCGGAAACCAGTGTCGGTGTCGGCCGCGGCGCGGCCAAGGCGAGTTCCTCATCCACTAGCGCGACAGAGGATTTCATCGTGAGCGATCATCTGGTTCACTTACTCCGCAACTGGCAGGCAGAAGCGCCTCAAGCTCAGGGGTTCCGTAGGTGAGCAGCGTGACACCCTCACTGCTATGTTCGCTGACGTCTCGGTCGAAAGTGACTAGGAACTCGGCGTTCTCTTGCCTGACTCGTAAGTAGTCGGCCGCCGCGGTCGTTCCCGAGCTTGTGCCGAACGAAATCGACGCCACCGGCACCGGTGGCGTAACTCGGTACACCCCATCCGTACCATCGACAAGACTCAGGTGGGGCCTGGTCAGCGGGTTGGTGGTGAGCACCCTCTCCAAATCGTCGAGATCGGTCTCGCCGCACAGCTCGGGCGGCTGTTCGATGTGCCCGATGATTTCTGGCGAGTCGCCGAGGTCGGCGGACTTGACGATGTTGTTGTTGAGGCTCTCAACCTCCTCCTTGAGCGCGTCGACCTGCTGCTCGATCGCCTCGTCGCTAGATGTCTAGGACCGGCAGAGCCGGTATTTTGAGTCAAGTTCGTTGTTCTCGGGTCGGCTTCGAACGCGTAGCGTGGAACGTGCTCGCTCCACAGCGCAAAGACAGCGCACCTGACCTGCCGAAACTCATTTCGCGCCATGGTCAACATACATAGGCGTAGCGGGTGGTGGCGATCGGCCATTCTGACCGCGAGTCCCTGCGTAAGCCTGCGCCGAAACCAGAGTCGACCACGGCATGCCTTGTCGGGCTGGGGCGCAGCCCCGGTAGCATCTCCGAGTGCGAGTTGCTCGATCGCCTTCTCGATGTTGGCGAGCACGGGGGCTGCGTCGCCCACGATGTCGGTGAAGTCCCCGTAGTCCTCGGCGATTCCCTCGTAGACGCGCTGCTCGACGGTGTCGGCGTAGAAGTAGTTCGTGACGGTGATGTCCTTGTAAGACGCACCAATACGGTCGACGCGGCCGATGCGCTGCTCGACCCGCATGAGGTTCCAGGGCATGTCGTAGTTGATGAGCCGGCCGGAGGTTTGCAGATTGAGGCCCTCGCTCATGGAGTCGGTGCCGATAAGCACGGTCAACTCACCACCGCGGAACTGGTCCTTGATCACGGCCTTGCTGACTTCGGACCAGGTCTTGTTGGTGTCGTTGTAGATCTGTCCACCGCGGCCGGAGTAGCAGCCGATCTTGGTAATCCCGGCCATGATCAGCCGTTCGCGGACGTAGTCCATCGTGTCGGTGTACTGGGTGAACACGACCAGGCTGTCGTAGGTCAGGAGTGCTTGGTTGACGTCGGTGACCAGGCGTGTCGCTTTGGTGTCCTCGCCAGTGATCTTGTTCAGGTCGTTGAGGAACAGCCGCAGTTCGTGGATCTCGCCCTGGAGGCGGGTGGCGGACCCTTCGAGAGTTTCCGGTTCGAAGAGGAGTCTTCGACATCGATATTGTCGTCGTCCGAGAGGAGGTCGACCAAACTTTTGCCTTGTTCGAGGACGTCCAGACGGCGTGTGAGGGACTTTTTGATCGCCTCGAACGACGAGGTGAGGCGACGACGGTAGATGGTCATGATGAATCCGAGCGCCTGACTGGACTGGTCCTTCTTGTACGAGTTGTAGTGGCGCCGGATGTATTCCTCGATTCGGTCGTATAGCTTTCGCTCACCTGGTGCGAGCTGGATGAAGGCGTCGTTGACGTGCCGGGTCGGGATGACGACGTCGTCGCCTATGATCCCCGCGGCCTGGTATTCCCGCAGGGTGGTTCGGGTGTTTCTGAACACCCGGTCCCGCATCGGGTTGTGGCGGCGTAGCCATTTTTCCATCCATTCGGAGGCTTCGTTTGGCATCTGCGAACGCGCTTCGGCGGACGGTGGATTCGCGTGCAGCTCGGTTACCGCCCATGCGCTGACGAGCCCCAGTGCCGCATTGACCTGATCTTCGAGGTGCTGGTCTCGCTCCGCGTTCGGGTCTGCGAAGTAGTCAGCCAGCATCTCGCACTGGAGCTTCCACGCGCGGGATCGGGGATCGTGACGGAACCGCTCGAAATACTCGAGGAAGTTGGATGCGGATAACGCCCACCTCCCGTTCAACCCGAGCAGAGATCAGATCCCACGCTTCATGTGGGTTCATCTGCATCGGGGTAGCCGACGCAAGGTAGAGCGCCTGCCACATCTCGTTGTCGCGCATCTCTAGCAGCAAGCCGAGCAGCGAGTTCGGCGTGTCGCTCGGTTTCGATCCCCGCCGCCGTGAGTGGTGCGCCTCATCAACAAGGACGACGTCCCATGGTCCCGCCGCCAGGATGTCTTTCCGACGGTCTTTGCGGCGTGCAAGGTGGCTCGAGGCGAGCACGATCGGGAATGCCGACCAGGGGTTTGTCCCGGCCGGTACAGGGACCGGTTCGTCGTTCGGGTCGAGGAATTCGCCCTTCTCGAGCCGTGGCACGTCGAGGTTCATCTTCTCGTGAAGTTCTTCCTGCCACTGTCGCATCACCGATGCCGGCACCAGCAAAAGTGCTTTGCTCGCCTTGCCGGACAGGAACAGTTCACGCAGCACGAGACCTGCTTCGACGGTCTTGCCCAGCCCCACCTCGTCGGCGAACAAGTAGCCGCGCGGGTAGGTGGCTACGACCCGGTCGATCAGGCGCGCTTGGTGTGGCAGCGGCTCGACCTGTGCGGTGCCGACCGCTGTGTACGGCGACGCCTTCGGTCGGCCGGCGAGGTCGACGAGCTGGGTCCATGCCTCCTGCGCATCCACCGGTTGTGCATCTTGCCCGTCTGGTTCGCCATCTTCCTCAGATTCCGAATCCGGTGTCGCCTTCGGCAGCGGAGGCGCAGCCGGTGCATGCTCGATGAGGTGCTCGCGCACCGCCTGGGGCAGCGGCACGATCGCCCAGCCCTCGTCCGGCTGGTCATGCCAGTGTCGCTCGAAATCCCGGACTGCTTCCTGACCGTTCCACTCCCACACGGCTGGCATCCACGAGGGGTACACGTCGAAGGTTTCGTGGTTCACGGCCCACGCCCGCACAGAGGCATTGTTCGATCCGTTGAAGGCGACCCGATTGCCGTATCGGTCCGTGAACACACCGTATTTGGTGTGGAAATACCGGCCCGACTCCTGGTAGGACAGTAGCTTCCCACCGAGGCGCGGAACCCCGACCCGTATCTCGAGCCGGTCGTGGGCGACCATCCAGGCGAGTACGCTCAGGTGCTCGTTCGCGACGATTTTCGTTCCTTCGAGGGCGGGGTCCGCCAATAGTCGCGCGGCTACGACCTCGCTCAACGGCTGCCCGGACAGCACTGCCTGGACATCGGTTCCGTTCAGCTGAGCGCCCACGATGAGGCGCATTCGGCCACCGTTGGCCAGAAACTGGGCGGTCCCCTGTGCCGCGAAGGCGAGCTCAGCCGCTGACCAGTACCCGACCGCGCGATCGTAGGCGATCGCGCGCGAGAGCATCGGGATGTAAAACGTGCTCAGCGGGTGGTCGTTCGGGCTGTAGCGGCCCTGCACCCCGATTCCGACGAACGAGTCGTCGGTATCGGGGAGACCGATCAGCTCCCCCTGGTGAGCCTTTCCAGCAACGGGCAGGCCCATCAACAGTGACTCTTGCGGATCCGGCTTCATCGGTCAGTCGTCCCCGAACAGCGATCCCTGCACTGCCGGCGCGGCCAGGTCCTCGGACTCCGGCACGGTGACAGTCGGGAAGTACAGCGTGCACAGGGTGTCCAGCAGACCGGCTTCTGGAATGATCCACGCCCCCTTCGCCCTCGTGCGTGGGATCGCGTTGACGAGCCCCTGCACGGTTGAGATGAAGCCCGATTCGGCTGTGAACCCATGCTTGTCGAGGAAGCGCTTGGCCGCGGGCATACCGTCTATTTCGGCGATGTAGAGAGCTGTGTCGACGGCGTCGATCGTGTACTCAAATTTTTCGGCTTCGGTTCGGACTCCGGGAAGCTCGCTGTCCGCGTCACGCCGCAGCCGCTCGGACGGTTTTAGAAGAGAGACAGTACCGGTCTTCTTCTTCACGATCTTTGCGCGTTCGAGCTGGTCTACATCCAGGCCACCAACAGCGAGCGCCAGCAGCCGCGCGGTGTCGTAGGGGAACTCGCGGGCTCCGAAGATGTCCCACGACAGGAGCACGAAGTCGGTCATGTCGTCGACGTGAGCGGCCTTGCCGACGAGTCTGGAGCGTCGCAGCTGCACAACCTCCTCTCGCGCAAGGTCAAGTGCGTCCTCCGGGCGCAGGAGCTTGTCTTTTCCATCTTGATCCGGGACAGATGAGTACACCGGCCAGTTCTGCGATATCACGGACAGAGTTGGTCCGTAGGTGGACAGGAGCAGGTCCACGCCGTCGATGCCGTCGTGCTGGAACCGCTGCGCAGCGGCGCGGGCTGCATTGCGGATTTCCTGTTCGATGTCGTCGAGGTACACAAGTCCGGAGCCGTTGGTAGCCTCGCGCTTGCGGCATACAAGCATGATTGTGGATGCCGCCGAGTTCAGGTTCGCTTGGTGCAGCGACTGTTCTTTCTCAGTGTTGACCGGCCAGGAGGTCTCAATGGTAAATCCTGCCTGCAAGAGCCCCATGCCGAGTGTGTCCCATGCCTCGGCGCGTTTGTGGGTGAACATTACCGAGAGGACGTCATCGTCCCGTAGCACCCTGCGTGCCTCGGCGAAGATGGCCGTCATCTTCGCTTCGTAGTCGAGGTCGGCAAGTTCCTTCTTACGTCTTCCCATTGCCGCGAACCGTGCGGGGTTCGCGACCGCCTCGTTCTCCTTGTCCGTTTGGTCGCCGACAAAGTATTCCGGGACGAGGCGGCCGAGTGTTCGCTTCTCCCACACGTAGAAGAAGCCGGCGAGTTCGGCGTACATGACGTTGTCGTAGTAGGGCGGATCCTGCAGATGTGGGCCACTGAGCAGTCCTCAATAGAGGGCATATCTGCAGCGCTGCCCTGCGAGACCGCCACCCGACGTTCGAGGGGAGCTTCGCCGGCCATTCCGGATGCCCCGGTGTCTTCCAACAGTCGTGCGATCTCCGCGTAGTTGGCCTTGAGCCGGTCGAAGCACCACGAATACAGCGCGTTCGCGCCCTCGAACTCGGCGAACGTCCATTTGAATGAGAAATTGTGCTTGTCGAAGACACTGCGCATACCTTGTGAACCGATGTTCCAAGTCGAGGAGCGCGCGTTCCAGTTCACGGCCTTTCCCTGCATAAGTGCTAGCTCGAACAGAACGTCTCCTGCTTGATCGCCCATTGCCTCCTCCACTTCGACGATGAGCTTCGCAAACTCGTCAGAGAACGTGCCATGTACCAGAGCCTGCCGCGGGGTAAACATGTCGAGCCAGGTGTACCGGCCGTACAGCCGATGACCACGGTCGTAGTTCGCTTCGTCGGGAATGTCTTCCGAGGGAAGGATGCCGCGCGCCTGTCATACATCCTTGACGTCGGCGAAGCGTGCTTCAGCGGATCGGAGTGCGGCATGGTCATCTTCGGTCGGAGCGCGGAAGGTGCGTTCACCGGAGGCAGTGCGAATTGCAACGGCATACAGAATCTCTGACATGCGTCCGGCTTGCGCTTCGGCCTTGATGTAGTCACCGTCGATGACCATGTCGTCATAAGGAGAGATCGCTCTGCCTCCGGCAGCGATACCTCTGCTAGCTTCAGCAGCGTCAACGTCCCGACCGAATATGACGTCGAACTGGGGCTCGTCCAAAGCCACACCGTCAGCCTCGGTGCGCATCCGCACTGCGACTTCTTTTCCTTCAATCTTGCGAATCCACATGTCCGGCATCAACGGCACCGTCCGACCTGTCCGGGGACACGCGACAGTGTTCGCGAACAGGTACGTCGCGACCTTTTCTCCTTTGCCATGGGGGAAAAAGTCGACTAATCGCTCTTCGACGCGCTTAACCTGGATCCGTGGAGACTGCGCCAGCCGTAACGGCGTGTGAATGACGAAAGCGCCTCCCGTAGTGGGACAATCAAGATTCTCACATCACGATCGTCCACATACGGAAAGGCACTTTCAGTGCAATCATCGCACACGTTCACGACTGGGTCCGCGGTGTTCGACGAATACAATCTCGTGTCCGCGGCCGGGCTGGTCCCGGTCCTCGAACTGGGCGAACAGGCCGGCCTGTCGGACCTGATCGACACCCATGTCGACCTCGCCTCCACGCGGGTGGCCTCGGGTGCGGCGAACCCGGTGGGGAAACTGACCTCGATCATCGGCGGGATGCTCACCGGAGCCGACAGCATCGACGATGTGGACACGATCCGCGCCGGCGGCACCCCGATTCTCTTCGACCAGGTGTATGCCCCATCGACATTGGGGATCTTCCTGCGCGAGTTCACCTACGGGCACAGCCTGCAGCTCGGGGCGGTGTTGCGTCGGCATCTGATCGGCCTCGCCGCCCGCACCCCGCTGCTGCCCGGCATCGAGGACCGGGCGTTCCTCGACATCGACTCGTTGCTGCGCCCGGTGTACGGGCACCAGAAACAGGGAGCGTCCTACGGGCACGCGAAAATCGCGGGCCGCGCCCTGCTCCGCAAGGGCCTGTCGCCGCTGGTCACGACCCTGTCCACCGCGAACAGCGCCCCGCTGGTCGCGGAGATGCGGCTGCGGGCCGGCAAGACGGGATCCGGCCGCGGCGCCGCCTCCCAGCTGCGCTCGGCGATCAGCACCGCCCGCGCCTGCGGTGCGACAGGCAAGATCATGGTCCGCGGTGATTCGGCGTTCGGCAACAAGGCCGTCATCGGGGCCGCGGTCGCCGCGGGTATCGAGTTCTCCGTGGTGATGACCCGGAATCCGCGGATCACCCGGGCCATGGAGAGCATCGACGAGCAGGAGTGGACGCCGGTGCACTACCCCGGTGCGGTCACCGACCCCGACACCGGGGAGCTGATCTCCGACGCCGAGGTCGCCGAAACCTCATACACCGCGTTCTCCGGACGCCACAAGGTCACCGCCCGCCTGGTCGTGCGCCGGGTCAAGGACGCGAACCACCCGGATGCGTTGTTCCCGATATGGCGCTATCACCCGTTCTTCACCAATTGCGACCTGCCGACCGTCGACGCCGACATCACGCACCGCAAACACGCGATCGTGGAAACGGTGTTCGCGGACCTGATCGACGGACCACTCGCTCACATCCCGTCGGGGCGTTTCGGCGCGAACAGCGCCTGGGTGCTCTGCGCGGCGATCGCTTACAACCTGCTGCGCGCCGCCGGCACCCTCGCCGGCGGCCGCCACGCCGCCGCCCGCGGGGCCACCCTGCGCCGGCACTTGGTCAACGTCCCTGCCCGATTCGCCCGGCCGGCGCGCAAACCCGTGCTCCACCTACCCGCGCACTGGCCCCGACAAGCGGACTGGACAACCCTCTGGGACAACGTCATCGACTACGAACCGCCGCAAGCTGCCTGACCCGGCAACCCGGCAACCCGGCCACCCCGGCCCTGACCCAGGAACACCCAACGTGGACGAGCTGACCACCGGTTAGCAGATCAACCACGCCACCAACGGCGTCGCCCGTCGGCATCACCACAGAATCGACCCGAAAATCACCGAGATCACCGATCCGTCGGGTGGCCCGGGGGAATCGCACCCCCGGGCTCCCACAGATCCCGGCGTGACAGTCTCCCGTCACCGGGCTCTTGTCATCCTGGTCACCAGACAGACGAGACGGATGGAACCCATTTCCAGTGCGCGAACATGCGGGGATACCGTGCGGTGATCCCCTGCCAGCACTCGATGGCTTTCTTCTCAGCCCGCAGCCGACGATATTTCTTGCGGATCCACCGCACCAAGTAGGCGTTGATGCGTGAGAGGACTTGATACAGGGCAGAGCGGTGAAACGCCCCGTAGTACTGCATCCATCCCCGCACGATCGGATTGATGCGTTGCGCGAGGTCGGCGAAGGCGTGACCGGTGCGGGTGTGCAGCCGCCAGGACCGCACCGCCGCACCGATCTTCTTCACAGCGTCCTTGCTGATCGCGGGCAAGAACGCGCTGAAGTGCTGCCCGTGCTTGTTCCGCGCCCTGCGCTGGCGGAACGTGAACCCCAGGAACGTGAACGACGTGTGCTCATACGAGCCGCGCCGCGTGCCGTCCTGGCAGTAGACGATCCGTGTTTTGTCGGGATGCAGACGCAACCCGACCTGTCCCATCCTGTCGCCGATCGCGGCCAGCACCCGCTTCGCTTGATGCTCGCTGGCGCAATGCACCACCGCATCGTCGACATAGCGTTCGAACGCGATACCCGGGAACTCCCGGGCCATCCACGCTCGAACGCATAGTGCAGGAACAGATTAGCCAGTACAGGCGAAACCGCAGAACCCTGCGGGGTCCCCCGGTCTCGTTGTTGCAAGACCCCGTCGGCCCGCTGCAGCGGCGCTTGGAGCCACCGCTTCACATACAGCAGAACCCACGGTTGGTCGGTGTTCGCTTCCACCGCTTTGACGATGAACTCCCAAGGCACGGTGTCGAAGAACTTCTCGATATCGAGGTCGATGACCCAGTTGCTCTTCCAGCACCGTCTCCGGCACGCTCCCACCGCATCGAGCGCCGACCGGCCCGGGCGGTAGCCGTAGGAGTCGGGATGGAAGATCGGTTCGACCCTCGCCTCCAACCGCCTGGCCACCACCGTTTGAGCGACGCGATCGGCCACAGTGGGCACCCCTAGAATTCGGATTCCCGCGTCGTGCGGCTTCGGTATCTCCACCGCCAACACCGGAGGCGGAAAGTAACTCCCCGAGGACATCCGATTCCAGACCTGATAGAGATTGTTCTTCAGGTCCTTCTCGAACTCCTCGATCGAGCACCCGTCCACTCCCGGCGCCCCCTTGTTCGCTCTCACCTTCTCCCACGCCTCGCGCACTTCCCACTTCGAAATCTCGAACGACTTGCCTGACGATGTCAGCTCGCCCATGCGACTCCTCCCGGAACATGCCGGTTGATCGAGTGAACAAACCACGAATGACCTGGCCCCTTGGCTCCACCGCCACCGCGTCAAGCAGCAGTTTCACAGCTACTACGGGCCAGTCCGCCGGCGCGGCAATCCGCATCGGTACTCGATCCCTCACGGTTTCAGCCGCTCGGGACACTCCCTCTCACCCACCTCATCAACCCAGGATGGGCAGTATCGGACCGCGCCTTCTCACGTTCCACGTAAGAGCGGCAGATCGGGCTCACGTCGCCTGTATGCCGGACACCGCCTGGCCAGTAAGCGGGACTCCCGCCAGACTCCTCCCGGGGCTATCCGTATACCCCGGTTTTGATGTCACCCGAACCTGTTACGACATTTCAACGGCTGTGACGCTCGTCTTCCCGATCCCTGCCTGACGCATCACGTGCGCCTTTTCCCACATCGCTCACCACGACGGTCTTCAGCCAACGCAGCAGTGGGCGGCTTGAAGCCCTCCCCCGCAGGACGGCTTCGAGGGGCCATACACCCTCATCTCTTACGCAGCACCGCTTCAAGAAGCTCTTCCTACATCAAGCTCCTTTCAACGTTCGTGACACACACGGATTGAGGCTGATATGTTGGGCGATTTGTCAAGTAGGGCACGCCGAACTGGTCCTGAAACATCCATCAGGACGGGCAAATTCCGTCCCCCGGTAGTTGCCGATGGGATGGCGCCCGCAGTCGGGGTCATGGCTGGGCCGGAGGTCCACGCGGAGCGCTCGGCCTTGACCCCGGCGAGGAGCGGCGTCACGCTTGGGGCGGCGTCGGGGGAAGGGGGAGACCGTTGGTGGGGCGAGTCCGAGGTCAGCGTGTCGTTGCACGACGCGTGGTCAAAGCTGATATGCGCGGGTTGGTTACCGCAGGACCATGTGTTCGGCTGGAGCAGTGCGCTGATCTAAGGACGAGCGTGGCCGAAATCGCTTCGCGCGCTTCGGTTGCTCAATAGCCTGAGGGCGCGTTGCTCCTCGCGCTGCGGTTCCTCGCCTCGTGACCACCAACGGTCAGTTCGGGGTGGCCGGTTCAGTCGGGCATCACCGCCAGCGACCAGCACCAGCCGGCGAGCTCCCGCGCAACGGCGACGTTGGCGATCACCGGCCGTTTCCTGCGGAGGTTCAGGTTGACCCAGCGGGTGTGCAGGCGCTGATTTCCGGCGTGCCCGCGAGCTCGTGCCGCGGCCGGGGCCTGGTCCCAGCGGCGCCGCAACACCACACCCGGGTGGTAGGTGGTCCGATGGTGCCAGGCCGCCTCGACCAGCACCCGCCGCACGTGCGTGTTGCCGGTCTTGGTGATCGCGCCTTGCGAGCGGCTCTGCCCGGAGGAGTGTTCGCTGGGTACCAACCCGAGGTAGGCGCCGATGCCGGCACCGGTGAACCGCTGCCAGTCACCGATCTCGACCGCGAGCGCGAAGCCGGTCAACGTCGCGATGCCTCGCAGACACCCCAGCCGCCGCGTCAAGGCGGTGAATTCGCTGTCCCCGGCCAGCGCGATGATCTTCTCGTCCAACCGGGCGCGGCGGGCGGTGGCCAACACCACCGTCTCGTAGGCGTCGTCGAAGGCCGCCTGCGTCGACGCCTGGTCGAACCTCTGTTGCCGCAGCCACCGATCGCGCAACTCGGTCCACGCCTTGCCGCCGGAATAAACGATCCCGTTCCGCAGCAACAACTTCGACACCCGATGCCGTGACCGCATCAGATCCTGCCGCGCGGCCTCACGGGCGCGGACGAGATCGCGGGCGGATTCCTCGGCCTGGCTGGGGACCCGGACCGACACCACCTCGTCCAACCGCAGCAACCGAGCCAGGTGCAGAGCATCTCGCGCGTCGGTCTTGATTCGATCGCCGGCCGGGCGGTGCAGCTTCGACGACGCCGCCACCTCGCAGCGCCACCCCGTCGACCTCAGGGCGCGGGCCAAGCCGAAACCGGTCGGTCCGGACTCGTACACCACCGCGCACGGGCCCGGAAGTTTGCCGACCCACTCGAGCACGTCGGTGTGCGAGGGCGTCAGCCGCGTCCTGAACACCTCGCCCGTCTGTCCGTCGATCGCCGCCGCGACGACCGAACGGGCATGCACATCCAACCCAACACTCGTACGTTCACAAAACACCGGGGCCTCCTCACACCTGTCGGAAAGGCCGAGCACGGAAAACATCGCTCGGTAACCCATGAGGTTGCGTGAGCGAGGTCCCTGCCAGCAACTACTCCGCTCCGCGAGTAGTCACTACATACGGTCTAAGTGGTCACGCTCGTAAGTTCGTCGGGGGTCAGGTCCAGGTTGTTGGGTCGCCCAGATAGAGGCCGCAGGCGGTGTCGAGGGCGTCTTCGGGTGCCCCGGCCGAGTCGCCGGTCGGCAGGAACGAGTCCTCGTAGCCATCCTTGCTTGCCAGGTAGATCGCGAAGCCCCAGCGGGCGGCGGACCCGCCGTAACGTAGCCGCATCAACGACAGGGGCTCGCCGTCGGCGAGAACTCCGCTGACATAGGCGAATTGGCCGCGGAACCGGACGTCGACACCAGTCAACTGCGGCCATCGTTCGCGGGCACGTTGAGATAACCGCTGCTGCAACGACGTCTTCGTGGACGTGGGCGGTGTGGCCATGGTGTGTGATCCTGCCCGATGGGTGTGTCGCTGGCCAGTGTTGACCCGGTGACACTCGAGACTGAAGTGACTATTGGGAACATCAGTGTGGAGTGGATGAATGTCGTCGATCAGTGCGGAGCGGATCACGTTGACCGGTTCGCAGCGCCGCGAACTCGTCCGGATGGTCCGGGCGGGACGCACCGAGCGGCGTCTTGTCGAGCGGGCCAGGATCGTCCTGTCAGCTGCCGAGGGACTGCCGAACGCGCGGGTCGCGGCAGCGCTGGGGATAGGTGTGGACACCGTCCGCAAGTGGCGTCACCGCTGGCTCGCCGCACCGGGTGTGGCGTCGCTGGGCGACGCAAAACGGTCGGGCCGCCCGCCGCGGTTCACCCCGATGCAGGTCGCCCGAGTCAAGGCGGTGGCCTGCACGCCACCGGCGGAGTGCGGGCTGCCGCTGGCGCGATGGTCGTGCCCGGAACTGGCCCGCCACGTCGTCACCGACGGGATCTGTGGGGCGATCTCGCCGGCCACGATACGCAGGTGGCTGTCGGAGGACGCCCTCAAACCCTGGCAGTTTCGGCCGTGGATCTTCATCACCGACCCCGGCTTCGCCGCCAAAGCCGCGCGGGTGCTCGACCTGTACGCCCGCACTTGGGACGGGAAACCTTTGGGCAACAACGACTACGTGATCTCCGCCGATGAGAAGACCTCGATCCAGGCCCGCTGCCGGTGTCACCCCACACTCCCGCCCGGCAAGTCCCGCGCGGTGCGGGTCAACCACACCTACTACCGGCGCGGCGCGGTCGCCTACCTGGCCGCCTACGATGTTCACCGCGCGCACGTATTCGGTCGTTGCGAGGACACCACGGGCGAGTAGGTGGCGGCGAGATCAGGGTCGAGGCGTTGCCCGTCCTCCAGACGTCGTATGCGCTGGTAGGGAACCGCGAGTGCGGTTGCCACCGTGGTGATCGGGATGGCCAGTGTTCGGTCTATGTGCTGTCTGCCCGCCCGGTCGGTGCGCGTCCACACCGATCGAGGGAAGGGGTCAC
The DNA here is from genome assembly GCF_003130705.1 of Rhodococcus oxybenzonivorans. Classification (NCBI taxonomy): domain Bacteria; kingdom Bacillati; phylum Actinomycetota; class Actinomycetes; order Mycobacteriales; family Nocardiaceae; genus Rhodococcus; species Rhodococcus oxybenzonivorans. Next base: position 242,879 of record NZ_CP021355.1, read on the forward strand.
CGGCGGACATCCGCACGCGCACGATGCGATGGATCGCGGAGTTGGCGGTGCGGTCATCAGTGGGCTCACACCCTGAGAAGGTGGCGGTCCGTCCGGGTTGGTCATCGACTGGACCGCTTCCTCAACGAGGGGGCATGACCTTGGACCATCTTCTCCCGCCGACTCGATCTGGCGGTCCGCGCTCCACTAACTGGTTTACGCGGCAGGCCGATCATCGCTTACATCGGTGATGATCCTACTGTCGCTGACCACTCGTCTTGTGAGGGGTCTCGGTAAGCCGTCGCGGCCAACCACGACGAGGTTGCTCGTGCGTACGCGAGCTGTCGAATCAGCGCGCGTGGCGACATGCATGACCGACCTGTGATGAGGCTGAAAATCGCGATGAGGGCATGGAGGAACAAGGTGGGCACGGGGATCCTGTCGTGTGCGAATGCGTGAGATCTGTGGGGAATCGAGCTACCGATTGGTGCAGCAGGAGCTTGTGCGTCGTGGGATAAGTAACTTGACGGACTTGGCTTCGGATACGAGCCATTAGCTTGTCGTTTAACCTCGGCCATCGCCGGGGCAGTTGGTGCTGGTGTTGTTCGGCGTGTCGTCGCGGCATGAGGCGACCACCGCCTGATCATCTTGAGGTTCCTTCCACAGAACTTTCGAGACGAAAACAGGCGGTGGCCGTGAGTATCAGTGTGCCCGATCGGTGGGCGGTCGGGGAAGAATCGGTCCCCGATCCGCGTGTCGACCTGGTGTCGTTCCGCGAAGAGTTCTACCGGTGTCTGCCGGCCCGAGGTGATGCATTGTTCGAGTTGACCGATGCGCTGCTGTGTTCCGGCACCGCGGTTCGCACCGTGGTCGAGTTGTCACTGGCCGCCGAGCATCGGCGCGGTCACGGCGCATTGTACGACGCAATCAACTGCGGCAGAGTAGATTTCACTCGGCTGCGCTGCGCCCTCGGCGGGCTGACGATCCCGTGTGATCGTGGCGGCCGGATCGTTCTGGCCGTCGATGTCAGTGCCTGGTTGCGCCCGGATGCACCGACGAGTCCGCAGCGCGGGTTCTGCCACGTCTACGGCCGCGGGAACCTGGACGCCCACCCGGATCGAAAAACACCCACCGCGCACCGCATCACCACGTGGGCAAACGCCCCGAAACCAAAGCTAGAAAACCCGTCGGGGCCGCCTGCCCAGGTTAAAAATCAAGATTAGACGATGTTGTTGCTCATATGTCACCCACGCGCAGTGGATTTCGATCAGGCGCCGATATCGCAGACAGCCCGTAGACGAACTTACGGGAGGTGCCACCTTTCCGAAGTTGGGACACTTGGAACCCGACAGCTGCTGTTAGTCGGCGTTTGTACTCGGTGATGTCGATTGCGAATGCGGCGGTGATATCCCTCGGAGCAGGCCCACCAAGCGGCTCCCAAAGAAGCGCAAAGTCCAGAATGTCGTTGTCACAAAGACTGTTCCACATTTCGTTCCTATGTGAGGCGCGTGCTCAAGTTTGCGTAACTGCCGGGGATCTGTCGGATCGCCAGCCGCCCGTTCCGTCCACGTGACCCGCCGAGCGACTCACGGAACGGGACGAGGATCGTCCGTTCGCAGGGGGTGCGGGGTATGTGCCCGCTAAACTGCGTATTTCCCCTTGAGCGCAGTTGGAATCAGGTATGACCTGCCACAAACGTTCGATGAACCGGAGCCGCGACATTCCGAAGTGAACGAGGATCTCTTCCTCGTCCGGACCGCCGTATGGTGCCCACATACTGGCGAACTCGATGAGGCGCTCCGCCTCAGTGTCGCGATGCTTGCTCGTGCGGTTGACCTCGGCCCATGCGGCGCGTCGCCGTTGGGACCATCTGCGATACTCGCGAGAATTCATCGGATTGAACGATCTACTCAGGGCCTGTGGTGGCCTTCGGAATTTGGTCGTCCTCGCCGCGGCAAGGCGTGAAAGCGGAGTGACATCCGTTCAGGGGTAACTGTCAAGTTAATTTCCGCACGGCGCACTAGAGGCGAAGGGGCGCGCTGGCGATATTCGCTGGGGGTCATCCCGTACTCCGCGCGGAAGATCTGGCTGAAATGGGGGGGCGTTGAGCATGCCCGTTGCGGGCGGCGATCTCGCCCACAGGCCGCATGGCCTGGAGCGGGTCGGCGAGGTCCAGTCCGGTCCGTCCTCGGCGTGGACGCTTCGAAATCAGCTCGATTACTGCACGCCGGGCGTTCGGTCGACTTGCCTTGTGCATTGTTCAGTGATGGGGTGGAGTCCGGACGCTCAGCATGTCCGCCGGTGAGCACCGTGGCGCCGTAAATCACAGCATCGTCGACGAGGGCCGCTACGACGCCCAGTTGCCGTTCATCATCCGCCCAGCCGAACTGGTCGCCGACGCGACCCGCACCCTCGCGGAACTGTTGACGGATTGGCCGGCAACTTTCGAGCTGATCTGCGATCCGCTTGAGCGCTCCCGGCCGCGTCGCCGGATCCTGGCGGCCTCGACCGCCATCCTCGTTGCTCGTTCCTTCAGCTCAACGCTGTACTTCCGTAGTGCGGCCATGCTCTCCATCCTTCACAGGTTCGAGAGCCTCCGACAGACCCGGGGGCAATTCAGGTCCTTTGCATATCAGTACATGTCGTTCATACTCGTCGTCAGAAGACCGGGCGGGGCTGCGGTATGCGGCTGGGCAGGCGGTGTTTTCCCGGCTCCGTCCTTCCGTGTGGTGGATTATCTGGGCCACAGCGTCTTCGAGGGCCCAGACAATCCACCAGTGTGATCGCCAGCGCCTGGGTTTGTGGAGACCGTGTTTCCCGCCAGTTCCCGACCGTTCCGCCGACCCAGATGTCGAAGTACCGGTCTCTGGGAACGGCAACGGGAATGAGCTGTACTTCCCGTATCCCTTCGCCGGATGCTCGGTCGAGCTCAACATGGATGGTCGGCTCGTCACCGTCGAGGAATGCGAATCCAAGATCGCCCGTGTAGCGTGTGCGCAATTGGGTGAGCACACGCTGCACGGATGCGTGGTCGATCCCGCTCACCGTGGAACGAAACACGGGGAGGGTGCGAGTGATCTCACCGCGGGTCGCAGACCTCACCGGTAGTCATCCTTGGGGATCAGGGCCCTGATACGCAAGCCGAAAATGCAATGGTGGAACCAGGGCCATTCTGCACAGCACCTGAGCGGAATCGGTTGGCGTCCAGGTCAAAGCGGAGTGCTGCTCCTCCTACGTTCGGCGTAGTCGTTGCACCGGTGACCGGGTCGCGTATTCGCTCAGGCCGGCGAAGATCACCCCTAGTGCCAGCCAGAGCGTGGCCTGTGTCAGCGCGGATGAGATCCGAAAGTCCCACAGCAGGCTCGCGGGGAAGTCGGAACCGACTTCGTTGACAGCGGGCAGTAGCAGGTATCCGGCGGCCACGATGATCGCGAAGACTGCTGCGGCACCCGCAGCACGAACGGAGTCCATGCCGGAGCTACCAAGCCGCCGGTACGCGACGGCCGCTGCGGCTACTGCCGCGAAGCCTACGACCACCGCGGCGAGCCACAGAAGAGTGCGTTGATCAATCGTTTCCGGATCACCCACTGCGGGTGGATTCGCGGGATATTTGAGGAAGGGCACAGCCTCGATCGCGAGCCACCCGCATCCGGCGGTGATCAGGGACAATGTGACCCCGGATAACTGGCTGCGGGTGCGCGCAACGCTGATGAACGCGGCATAGAGCGCCCCCAACGCGCCTCCGCCGAGAGCCGTCGCCAAGAACAGCCCGATCCGCTGGCCGTCGCGGCTGACCAACGCCTCGCCCTCCTCATGGGAGTGTTGTGCCGATTCATGCTGAGGATTGTCGGCTTCGGTTTCGGCGGCGACGGCTGCGTCGTGTCGAGTACTGCTCTGTTCGGCCTGTTCTATCGCGATGGCGGCCTCGATGTGCTGTTCCCCGGCCAGGAATGCGACAGCCCCGGCCAGGAGCCCGGCGAGCAACCCCGCGACCAGTCCCCTGGCCAGCAGTTGGTAGAACGTTCCTTGCAGTCGCGTCGTTCCGATGTGCTGCTGTGGCTGCGCGGTCAGTGACATGGCACCCCCATCAGGTGCCGGCCATCGTGCATGAGCTCATGCAGGTACATTCCGCTCCGGGATACCGCGCCTTGATCAAACCCGACCAAGTACAACGTCAGCATCGCCGCGAGCACGGTGACGATCATCAGGATGGAGGCCAGCGCATCAAGTTTGACCGATGCTTGTCCTGCCGAGAGTGTGGCCATGGCATTTTCTCCTAGTCAATAGCCGTGTAGATATGTGGATCCGGGACTTGTCGGGAACTTCGGGGGCATTGCCGCGGGCCGTAGCGCACTGCGCCGGGCGGGTGCGCTGACCACGCGGGTGCGCGGGGGAAGGCTTTGTTTACGGTGTGGGGACTACCGTTTGGACCGGTGCTTCCATGGCTGCGGTGGTGAGCTGCACCGCAGTGGGGAACCTTGTGACATCGCCGCGCAGCGCGGCGTAGGGAATGTCCAGTTTCCATCCGGTGGCCCCGGCAAGGGGCTTGCCGCACAGGCCTTCGAACTGTTCTGATGGTTCGGATAGCATGACGCCGAGCTCGAGCAGCCATGCGTGGGTTTTGAGACGCTCACTCGGGGAGAGCGCGTCGTAGGCGTCACGGGCTTCGGTGAAGGCGGTGAGATCGGCCTTGGCCGCCCCGGTGATGATGACGTTCGTGTAGAGGGTTAGTTCGTCGAAGAACTCGCCCTCTGTCGTTCGGAGCGTTCCGCTGTCTCCGGGCAGGAGGAACTCGGAGAGCGTGTCTTCGAGCTTTTTCTGCAGGGTGGCATTCCATTTGGCGCGAGCGGCGAAGGTGTGGGCTTCGATGTACTCGGTCTTGAATCCCGGTCGCAACCCGCACCATTGCGGGATGTACCCAATCCAGTCATTGATAGCGTTGCGCCACTTACCGATCGGCTCGCCGGGCAGGACTTGCACTCCCGGGTGCATCAGCTTCGCGACGTCGAAGATCGTCCAGTTCCGGTCGCCGTAGCTGATCCGCTCGTGTGGGGCGCCGGTGAATCCGGCGGGCCGCAGGATCCGGAAGAGTTCACGGCCGTAGTCGTGGACGACGTAGCGGGCGAACGAGTCGTCAACGAACTTGTTGGTGACGTGCACGGCTTGCCGGTGGCGAACCTCGGGACGCACCCCTGGCTTGATGGTGGTGTAGCGGTGCAGGCGTTCCCACGATTGCTGTTGAGGCAGGGCGAGAAACCCACCGGTGAAGGGGTTCTTGTACATGTCTCCCCAGATGGACACGATCTGCTCGTTCTTAGCCTCGTCCAGCATGCAGTCGATGTCGTTGAGCGTCGTGTACACCGACGCGCCCCGCTGGTACTCCGGATCGCCGGTGCAGGGCAGTACACCGACACCGATCACCGGGACCCGGCGGCCGAGCTGGCCGTTGGTCAGGTGTCGTGCCAGGTCGACCACCATGCCGCTGCCGGTGCCGCCGCCGATGCCGAAGGCCATGAGCACCATCGAGGGGAGCTTGGTGTCGTCGATGCTCCTGGCGAACTCCGCGAGTTCACGGTAGAGGGCCCGGTCCCCGTCGTAGTAGGCGCGACCGTAGATCGCTTTGGCCAGAGCCCGCGGGAAGTGCTCGTTCTCAGCGGGTTGCTCGAGCTGCGCGGCGTAGCGCTTCCCGGCGGTGGGGAAAGGCGTTCCCGTCTCGATCCAGGGCGCGAAGTGTTCGGGTGTCCCACCGAACCGGGGGTATTCGGAGTCGAGGAAGGTGGGGAAACGCTGCAGGCTGTCCGCTAGCTCCTGCGGGGTGGGCACTGTGAGGGCGACCGTCTTGATCTGGGCCCGGTCGGCGGGGATTCCGCGTTCGGCGAGTCGCGCGTAGAACGAGTCCGCGTACTGCCGCAGCTGCCGCATGTCCGCTTCGCCGATGTCGACCGCCAGCGCGGTGAACCGGGCGCGCGGGTCGGCCAGGAGGTCCTCGACTTCGCCGGTCCGGAGGAAGGAGTCGATAAGTTGCGCACCCGCTTTGCCGAGGCCGACGATGTGGATGCAGTGCGGGGATTGCTTTCCGGTGGCGCTGTGGTACATCGAAAGTTGTGCCATTTTATCGTCCTTTAGTCCAGGTAGCCGAGGTCTTTGAGCACTGTGGCCGCGGTGGTGGGGCGCTCGTCGGCGATGATGGTCCGGTACTGATCGATGAAGTCGGCCGCGATTCGGGTCATCGTTCCCGCGGAAACCATCTCGATCGCACGCTCGAGATTGGTGCGGCTCAGTGAGTCCTTCCACAGGCGGTGTTTGACATAGATTTTCTCCTCGTCAGCGCCGCTGACCGACAGTGTGGCAGCGCCGGGGAGGGAGTCGATCTCGGCTCCGTCCCGGTACTTTTCGAGCACATTGTCCCAATCGAGTGTCATGGTGATCTTCCCTGCGATTCAGTGCGTGGTCTCGGTCAGTTCCAGTTCTCCGCGGATGGCCGCGTGCGGTACGACCACCCAGCACGCACAGCCGAGGATGCATTCCCCGCCGACGCCTTCGAAGCGGGTGGACGGCTCGCACAACAGCACTCCCAGATCGAGCAGCCACGCATGGCGCATCAGCTTTTCTTCCCAGTCCAGGGAGTCGTACACTTCGCGGCTGGCGACGAAGAATTCCATGTCGAGTTTGCTCAGGCGGGGGATGAAGGCGCTGACGGTGGGTGTTTCATTGGACGGGAAGACGAGGCTCCCGGGCCGCACGGCCGTGGTGACCACCGCGGCGAGTGCGCCGGCGGCCGTGTCGCCGTCCTGGTCGTCCGTCTCCTTTCCGAAGACGCGGACTTCGGCGAAGTCGGGGACGGCACTGGCCGCTAGTTCGCGGGCGCTGACAATGTCCTGACCCGGACCGGCTCCCACGCTCAGCAGGTTGATCCACCGATCGCTTTGTTCTCCGCGCGTGGCCGGATGCCAGGCGTTGGCAGGAACGTTCAGCCAGTTCAGGGCCTTGATGGATTCGTAGAGATGAGTTCCGCCATCACGTAGGACGAAATCGGCGAGGTCGCAGTCGATTTCCGTGTGAGTCTGCTGGACGTCGCCTGTGCGCTCGTAGACAGCGTTCTGCGGCACGGCGAAGAACCCTGCGGTGAAGGGGTTCTTGTAGAGGTCGCCCCACACGGCCATGACGCCCTTGTTCTTTTCCGAGTCGATCATGCAATCCAGCTCGTTGATGGTGGTGAACATGCGGCCGTCCTGCAGCTCCACCGGATCTCCGTCCGAGGGCAGGACACCGATGCCCAGGACCAACGCCCGCCGTCCCAGCCGAATCGTCGACAGATGCCGGGCCAGCTCGACGACAATGCCACTACCGGTTCCGCCAGCGAGACTGAAGACGATGCACACCAGGGGTGTCTGTGTGCTGTTCAGGACCGACTCGGCGAAGGAATCGAGTGCGGAGGTCACCTGGCCGCCCTGGTAGTACTCGATGCCATAGATTCCCTTGGCGAGGGCGCGCGGGAAGTGTGCCCCCGCGGAAGGTACTTCGAGATCGTTGGGCAACCACGGTTCGTAGTTCGGGTTCCAGTAGTAGCGGGGGTATTCCGTCTTGAGGAACTCCCGGTACCGCCGAAGCCCCGCGAACAGGGTGCTGTTGTCCGGTGCCGGAAGGCTGACGGTCTGCACGTGCACTCGGTCGACCGGGGCGTTCTCGGCTGCGTGCCTGACTCCCACGAGTTCCGCGTCCCCGATATCGACGGCAAGTGCATGGAAGGGCGTCTCGGTGTCGGCGGCGACGTCTGCGTGGGCGCCGATCATCTCCTCGATGACGTTGGCGCCGGTCTTCCCCAGACCGAGCACGTGCAGGGAGAACGGGCCCTCGTGGTCCCCAATCCGGTGCACGCCCTGAGTCACCAGCGCCTCGATGCGAGATAGATCGGTGGTAAGCCCCAGCGATTCGCTGTCACAGGCGTCGTGGTTGTGGCCGTGGTCATGTCCGTGGTCGGGCATCTATCTTTTCCTTTGCTCGAAAGTGAAAGTGAACTTGCGCGGGCGGTGACGGCGGAAGTCAGGTCAGGCCGGTATGCGTTGCGGGGTGCAGCGGCTGTTCATTCGGAAGCCCTGGGCAGGACCCGGTGGCACCCAATCCGGCTCCGGTCGAGGTCGACCGAAACGTCTAGCGGGACAAGGGCTTCTCCGGTTGGCCTTCTCGGCCGCGCTCAGGCTTCCGAGACGTTGTCGGTGGGCAGGTCGCCGACCGGGCATTCGGCGACGCCGATCGTGTCCCGGGTGAAGGCTTCGACCGATTCCTGCGCCTTCTGGGCATCGTTGACCCACAGCTTGTAGAAATCGAACGGGCAATCAGCGACGCCCTTGTCGCCGTCGCCGGCAGCGTGAACGCCGGTGTACCCACGGTGCAGAAGCTTGAACAGGTGGTTCTGGGATTGGTCGTGCCTGCGCGCGTTCCGGATTTCCGGAATCGACAGCTGCGCATACTGAATCCCGTATTCTTCCGCTCCCGTCTCCCCCAAGGTGCGGCCATCGAACCCGATGATCGCGGAATGACCGAAGTAGGTGTAGACACCGTCGAAACCGGCGGCGTTTGCGACGGCGACGTACGAATTATTGGCCCAAGCCATAGCTTTGGCCATCAGGACGGTCTGTTCCGCGGCGGGGTACATGTAGCCCTGACTGCGCACGATCAGCTCGGCGCCCTTCATGGCGCAGTCCCGCCAGATTTCCGGGTAGTTGCCGTCGTCGCACACGATCAACGAGACTTTGAGGCCTTTCGGGCCGTCGGCGACGTACGTCTCTCCGCCCGGATACCACCCCTCGATGGGAGTCCACGGCAGGATCTTTCGGTACTTCTGCACGATTTCCCCGCGGTCGTTGATCAATACGAGGGTGTTGTACGGGGGTTTGTTCGGATGATCCTGGTGTTGCTCGCCGGTGATACTGAAGACACCCCAGGTGCCCGCGTCGCGGCACGCGGCGGAGAAGATCGCGGTCTCGGGACCGGGAACCGTTGTCGCGGTGTCAAACATCTCCTGCTGGTCGTACATGATTCCGTGCGTGGAGTATTCCGGAAAGATCAACAGGTCCAGGCCCGGCAAACCGGACTTGATGCCCCGGACCATCTCGCCGATCTTGCAGGCGTTCTCCAGCACCTCGGCCCGGCTGTGAAGCCGCGGCATCTTGTAGTTGATGACTGCTACACCGACGGTGTCGTCGTTGGATGAAATGTCGCCGTGTCGCATGATTCTCCTGATTGGTCATCGAGGGAGTGCGGACATCGTCGTCCCTCAGGGTGGGGAATGTTCCGGCTACGATTCGCGAGGTGGATGTCCGTCCGAGTGGAGCCCGAAACATTCTCATTTGAAAATAGACTGTAGGTGAACGTCCGTCAATGGATAGGCGCCCTTCGGGTTGTCTCGTAGTACGCGGCCCGCCGCGCCGGGATCGTGACGATGATGCGAGCGGGCCGATGCAGTGCCCCGATGTGGTCGGGCAGAGACCGGCGTCGTCGTCGGATATGCGTGGGGCCCGCCGATGGGTGAGTCGTCGTCGAGACCGCCGACTATCACCGGCCTGCCGGTGGCGACGTTCGCTGCGAGAGATTCAGCCAGTTAGCGGTGCAGGCTATAAGGTCGTGAGGGCGTCGAAATCGAGCCCGTTGGCGACCGCCAGGTGTACCGGTTGATGCGCCCTGCGGCCTTTGAATTCGACGGTGCCGCGGGGGCCCTCGTACGCGGTCCCGTCGAGCGCAGCGTCGATGGCGGCGACCGAGGGGCTGCCGGCGCGACCGATCAGCTGCGCCAGAGTCTGCCCGCCTTCGTAACACGACTCCGATACGGCGGTGATCGGTGGGCCGTCCGGTCCGTGGAGGTCGACGTACCTGCCCAGCAGGGCCATCGAGTTCGTATCCACCTTCGACCGAAAGTAGGACGCGGCGGCGAACATTCCCACCAACGCGCCGGGCCCGCTCGCGATCATCATGTTCTCGTCCATCAAGGGTGTGAACCTGATCAGCCGGTCCTGAAGGCCGGCGCGGGCGAAGCTCCGGTTGAAGGCCACAGCGTCTTGTCCGACCAGGAGCATGCACACTCCATCGCACTCGGTCTCGGCGATGTGTCGGACGACGCGCCCGATGTTTCGGCCACCGAGACTGACGAACGACTGACCGACGATGTCCAGTCCGATTTCGTCGGCGAAGGCGTGCACGGCCGCTGCGGAGCGGCGCGGCCAGACGTAGTCGTCGCCGACGACATACCACCTCCGCATTCCCATGTGTTCGCGCATCCAGCGCAACGCGGGTTCGATCTGCAGTCGCGGCGTTTCACCGCTGCAGTAGACACCAGGTCGGTGTTCCCCGCCTTCGTACAATGCCGGATAGACGTAGGGAACTCGGCCCGCGAGCACGGGCGCGAGGGTGTGACGTACGGAGGAAATGTGCCAGCCGGTGACGGCATCGATGCGTCCCTGATCGACCAACGCACCCACTTCGGCCGCAACTCGTGCGGGATCACCACCGCCGTCCACCACCTCCATCCGGACCTCGCGGCCCAGAATGCCGCCCGCGTCGTTCAGGTCACGGGCGACCAGCTCGCTCATCGCCTCACACGAGGGCCCGAAAAGGCCGGCGGGCCCTTGCAGGGGCACCACCATCGCGATCGTCCAGTCCGACGACCGGGTACGTTCGGGTGCGTATATCATCTCAAATGAAAGTATTTGTCATGAATGCAGTTCGGGCAACAGGGGAGAATCGAGATGGCGGAGAGACAGATCCCGGACGAGGATCGGCCGGAGTCCCTGGCGGCGTCGCTGACCCGCGCGTCTCGACGCCTGGCTGCCGATATCGACACGGCACTCAAACCCCACGGGCTTGCCCTCGATCACTGGTTGGTGCTCGAGGCGCTCGCTCGAGAGCGCGGTTTGACGATGGCGGACCTGATTGTCCGGACCGCTGCGAACGGTGCGACGCTGACCCGAATCGTCGACCGTCTGGTGTCCACCGCAGCCGTGTATCGCGAGGTCGACTCGGTGGATCGCCGCAAGGTTCGCGTCTACCTGAGCGCACGCGGACGGGCTCTCCATCGCCGGCTTGCCACCGTCGTACACGAGCACGAACGCATATTCCTCGAGGGGAACCATCTCCCGGAGGCTGCTCTCCATCGACTCTGACTCACTTTCACTACGGTGACCGAGGTCAGAGCCGGGCACCGATGGCGAATCGGCGGTTTGCCTCAGTGCGACTTCACCTATGTCGCCGGCCACGACAACCCCGCCGGACCGCGTGCCGTCCGAGTTGCGGACAGCACGTGGTTCCGGACCAGTCGGCCCGCGCCGTCCGATCAGTGCGGTTTCCGTCGATCCATGGCCGGAGGGGACGTTGGCGTGCAGGCGCGGCATTTTGTAGTCGACTACCGAGGCCCCCACCGTGGCGGGATTTGACGAAATATCGCCTTGACGCATTTACACGACCTTCTTTCATAGCCACGCCCCATGGGGGTCTCGCTCCCTGCTGGCAAGAGGTTAGATGCATCACACGTCGGTGACTGTCCACCCGGCGCAGGGATTGTCCACATAGCGCAGAGACTTTCAGAAACGCAGGGGGTTTTCGTTTACTACGTCGTAGTCAGGGTTTGCGACGGCGACTGCCCATACCGCCTCCGGTACTCGGCAGAGAATCGTCCGGCGTGCCGAAAACCCCAGCGGTAGGCCACATCAGCGACCGCATCGTGGCGCGGATCCGCCTGAATCAGGTCCTGATGGGAGCGCTCGAGCCGGAGGTCCCGAAGATAGGTCACCGGGGAGACGCCGACGAACCGCGCAAATCCGTCCTGCAGGGTGCGCACGCTGACGCCGACGAGCTCCGCCAGCCCGCTGACGGTCCACGGCTCCTCGGGGTGGGCGTGCATCGCATCGAGGGCCAGCTTGATGGTGCGCGGGCGGGCGGGGGCCGGTGTCGGCGCGACCAGCAGTTCGCGGTGATCGTGATTCGCCGCCAGCAACAGACCCGTGGTCAACGCCTGTACCAGCGGACGGGACATCAGCGGATTGTAGAGCAGGCCGGCGTCCTCGTCCAGGTCCGCTGTGAGGGTCCGGACCAGAGCCAACCAGCTTGCCCCCTCCCTACGGGACAGATCGAGTACCGGGTCGAACGTCACCGGAGTTCGCGGCGGCCGTCCCAGGATCGCGCGCAGTTCGGCTTCGAGGTAGTCGCGGTCGAACTTGATGCCGTATTGGATGCCGTCTGCACTCCAGCGCGTGATCCTGGTCGCGCGATGCGGCAGGTAGATGCACGCACGCTCCGGAGTGAACACATTTGTCTCTCCGCCGGACTCCGTCTCGACGCGGCCCGACAACGGAATACTCACGTGGTAGGCGTTTTCGAGCTCACCGAAGTCCAGACTGACTTCCGCTCCGTACGACAGCCGCCCCAGGGTCAGCGGACCGAGCCGGACCGTGCGCAGCGACATGGCGAGGTCGGAGTCCGTGGTGAGCTGGGCCAGACGGTGCGGGTAGTACATCTGACCGACGGCCGCCCGGGCCTCGTCGAGATGACGGGCTTCGAACGCCAACACCCGGCGCGCCGATTCGGGGTCGCACGCTGTGCGCGATGGTTCGTGCATCTTCAGCCTCCGCGACCCAGGTTACGCGTCACCTCGGACGGGTGGCTGCGCCGGTAGTACGCGAAAAAGTGCGTTTGTGGGGCTGTTGCTTTTTGTGTGATGGCCGGTGAGAGTGTGGTGGGTCGGGTTCCGTTGAGGGGTCCGGCTCGCCTGGACTTGCGAGGTGATCGGGTGGCCGGGTCCGGTCGACCGGTCTTGCCGGGGTCTATCCGGTGGCCGGGAGGGGATCGCCGGTCAGGCGGGTGAGGATCTTGCCGATGTTGTGCACGGCGGCGTGGAAGGACCATTCACTGGTCGCCCGGTCGAGTCCGCGGCCGATGAATCGGCGGAATCCGAGGTTGTGTTTCGCGTGGGCGAACGGGGTTTCGGCGATGTGGGAGCGTTTGCGGTATGTCGTGATTCCTTCTTCGGTGCGCAGCCGGTGGGTCCTCGCGCGGATCGGGTCGGCATCGGCCGGTGATGGACCGTCGGCGGGTTGCTCGCTGGCGGCGGCCTCGAGGTCGCGGGATTTGCCGGTCGCGATCAACCGGTCCGGGCCCGGTTCGGTGAGGTTCTCGTTCGAGCAGTACCCGGCGTCGACGAGCATGATCCCGATCAGCTCCTCCGGCGTTTTCTCCTCCGGCGTTTTCTCCTGCGGTGTTGTCGGTGTCGTGCCGGGCGAGTCGGTGCGCCGCCGGGCGCTCGATCAGTGTCGCCGCCTTCCCGGCCTTGGCGACCATCTCGGAAAGTACGCGTAGTCAGCCGAACTCACTCCGACCCCGGTGGCCAGGATGATCCCGTCGGCGATGGTGAAGGCCTGACAGTTGTAGCCCTGCACCTAGCCCCGCCGCGCAACGGCTGCGGCCGGACTCGGGGTGGTTGGGTTGCGGCGCCGTTGTTCGTCGGCCTCCGCCCGGGCCCGATCGTCCGCTTGCCCCTTGGTGCGGGCGGCGTCGAGTTCGGCGCGGCGGGAGGCTGGAACGGTTCTTCCATCTGGACGACGAGGACCGGCGTCTGATCGCCGATCGGCGGCGGAATTACAACCGGCTCGGTTTCGCCGTCCAGCTGGTGACCGTCCGTCACCGCTCGCAAATGAGGTGACCCATGGCCATCACTTAGCCGGAACCGAATTGATGTTGCAGCCGTAGGTGTTTCCCGCTTTGACGCTAGCATCACCGGCGCCCGCACCATAGCCCGTTTGGTCAAACATCTTCAGCTAACGCAGCTCGGGGTAGTTTGAAGCCTCCCATCACAAGGCGACTTAAGAGGGGCCACAAAACCCTCATCTCCTGCACAGCACCGCTTCCAGCAAGGTCACCTACACAACCAAACCTCACCTTCCGCGCTCGTGGCGCACTTAAATAACAAGGAGAACGTCTGAAGACTCTGGGTGATCGGCGTGTGCTGGTGAGGAATGGGTGAACTCCTGGTAGGTCAGTAGGTGCTTAGGCCACGACCCGACCAGGAGTCCACTTGCCATCATCACCCATCGCACTGTGTCCGTCATGCCCTACCCCGGATCAGGGGATCGGGCATCGGTGCGCGGTGTACTCGTCATCCTCGTTGACCGACGCCCAAGGGGCGATTCTCGAACCACTGCTTCCTCCACCCGGCAACACCACGGGCAGTGGTGGTCGTCCCGAAAAGCACTGCCGCCGTCTGCGCCGCCGCCTGCATTCGCGCGCGTGCGGCACCAGTGCGTGGGCGATGAGGCGGCTGACGTGGTTTTCGAGGAACCTCCCTTGGCACTTGATGCGATCTTCTATGTCGTTCGAGGTGGGATCGCCTGGCGGCAGTTGCCCGCCGAGTTCCCTCCCGCGACCACGGTGTACGCGATCTTCGTCCGCTGGTTTCGCGCGGGAGTATGGCAGCGGATTCACGATGCGTTACGTGATCGGGTCGGTGCAGGGCGCCGACACGGTGGCACGGTCGAGCCGAGGCTACGACGCGGGAAGAAAATCAACGGCCGCAAACGTCATATCGCGGTCGACACCAACGGGCTGCTCTGGCGGTCGTGGTAACCATGGCCGGGATTCAGGACCGCGACGGTGCCATCCGGCTGCTGGCCGCGCTGCGTGCCCGATTCTCGACAATCAGCCTGGTGTGGGCGGACGGCGGCTATGCCGGACGCCTGATCGACTGGTCGAAATGGGTGGTGTCCCTGACGGTTCAGGTCGTCAAGCGTACCGACGATGTCAAAAGGGTTCAAGGTTCTTCCCCGGCGTTGGGTAGTCGAGCGAACCTTCGCCTGGATCTGAAAACACCGCCGATGCGTCCGCGACTACGAAACCCGGCCCGACCACCACGAAGCGATGGTCTACATCGCCATGATCGCCACCATGTCACGCCGCCTCGCCCGCACGGCGTGACCCATCCCGGAGTTCTCAGACGCGCGCTTAGCCGCCTGGGACGCCGCGGGCCTGCCTGGCGAGTACCGCGGGGCGGTGCTGACGTTACGAACCCGCCGGTTCGAACACCTGGCAGCTCCGGGCACGAGGAACCGGGTCAGCACCCGATGACATCGGGTAGTCCGCCACACGCGGAATACGACTCCACAGGCCCAGAACACCAATCCGAACACGATCAGGCCGACTCGTCTGCCACGCAAAGATCAAGGCGCGCTGTTTAGCCGGTCTTTAACACCACCCTGAACCGTGCTCCTCCGCTCATCATGTGGTCGTAGGCTTCAGCCGCGCGTTCGAGTGGGAACTCCTCGATCATCGGCCTGACGCCCGCCAGGGCGCTGAAGGCTAAGGTATCCTGCGAGTCCGCCGAGGTCCCCGACGGCCAGCCCTGAACTGAATGTCGTCCCATAATGAACTGGGCGATGGGCACCTCTACCGGCTCCTCCGAGATGCCGACCATAATCAGTTTCCCGTCGAGGCCGAGCCCGCCGGCAGTGGCACTCATTGCCTTGCCGCTTGTGACGGTCGCTAGGATGACCTTCGCCCCGCCGAGGGCGGTGAGCGCCTCTGCCACATTCTGTGCGCCGCTGTCGATGTAGTGGCGGGCGCCCAATTTCTTTGCCAACGCCTCTTTGTCTTTCCCCCTGGCGATCGCCACTGTCTCGAAGCCCATCTTGGTCGCAAATTGCACACCCAAATGTCCAAGACCGCCGACGCCGAGGATGGCGACCACATCGCCGGGTCGCGCCCCGCTGTTACGAAGCGCATTGAAGGTGGTGATGCCGGCGCACATCAGGGGGGCCGCCTCAAGATCAGAGAGGTCGTCCGGAAGCCACGCCAAGGCTTCTACAGGAGAGACCATGTACTCGGCATAGCCCCCGTCATAGCTAATGCCCGGCACAAGCGCGCGCTGGCAGAGGACAAAATCGCCTCGGCGGCATGGTTCGCAACTGCCGCAATGTCCTCCGTGCCACCCCACGCCGACCCGTTGGCCCGGTTTCCAGTCGTCCACGCCCGAACCGACCGCATCGATGATCCCGGCAATTTCATGTCCAGGAACACGGGGAAACCGGAGGCCGGGCCACAATCCCTCCTTGGTGAAAACGTCGCTGTGGCAGATCCCGCAAGCCTGCACCTTGATGAGAACCTGTCCCGTTCCGGGCTTGGGGACGTCGCGCTCTACGAGTTGCAGAGGCCCTCCAGGCTGTCTTACTTCCACTGCTTTCATCTTTCTCATCCTGTGTTCTCCTTCTAATCGTATGCTGGGCAATCGGATCAAAGTCCGAGGGGTGATTGACGTCCCGCATGCACGGGAGCAGCAGGTCATCATCAACTTGCTCTCGGCCCGTTCGGTTTGGTGAGCACCATGTCGCGGTTCGAGGACTGGAGCCTCGCAGGACCCGCACAGGCCCTCCTCACAGCCGCTCTGGATGTCGACTGGCGTCCGCACAATGCGTCGAGCATCCGTCGGGTCGGCCCGACATGGATGGTGAGACCGGAGTCGCGGAGTTCGACATCGAGGTTGTCCGGATCGAGCTTCGCGACGATGTGAAATGCTCGACGTGCAGCGAAGCGACCGGCCAGTAACCGGAGGCCGCCTAGCGCGGAAGCAGACGCTCAGGGCCGCACGAGTAGGTCTGGGTGCCCTCGGCCGGGTCCTTCAGCAGTGCCACGATGTCGAGCCGGGTCATGGGGGCAGGCGGCGTCGACCTCACCGCCATCGCCACCGGCGCGCCGACCGGCGCTGACTCGGACGGGTCAGAGTCCACGTCACACCATCAGCGTCCGGCGAATGCACCGGGGTTTCCTCGGCCTTCAGGGTAGCCCGCTCAGCCGTGTCGCGGGTGGATCCGATATCGGCCCCTCGGTCGTGGTCGAATTCGCGTTCTTGATCGCGTTCCAACCGATGATCGGCAGCGCGATCGCGGCCAGCACTCCGAAGAAGTACGCGGGGCCGAGGCCGAGGACTCCGAAGATGTTGGTCTTGCCGTGGCGATTGGATCCGAAACTCAGGGCGCGGCTCTTCGTGAGGTTCCCGAAGAAGTAGAAGAGCACGTTAGACCAGCCATCGAGGACGACGATCCATCCCAGCCGATTGGCCAGCTTCTCTTTCAGGCCGGTGAACGGCATGACCCAGGCGACCGCAATCACCATCACCCCGTTGAGAACCGGGCCGGTATGAGCACGGGCCCAACCCTCTTCGGTCCCGGGAATGTCGAATCGGACGATACGGCCGGGCCGCACTTCCCATCCCCCGAGCAGCTTGATCCATAACAGCACGCCGGAGATGAGGGTCGAGAAGATCATCAGGACCCCGTGGCCGGCCATTGTTCGTTGCAGTTGTTGTATTTGCATTTCTCCTCCACCGGGCGTGTGACGGGTACGCGGTCTGTCTCGCCGAAGAATTGCCCGCCGACGAACCGGCCTGTGAATCACGGCCTCGGCGCCACGTCGAGGTCGACACGTGTCAGTATGCGCTCGCACCGTCAGTCTGCGTGCGAGTAGTTCTGCGTAGACGTACCAGCGGCATCGACTACGGGGCGTTCCGCCTGCGATCGGAACTCCCGCGGTGGCATCCCGTACGTAGTCTTGAATAGCTTCGAAAAGTACGACGAATCGAGAAGTCCCCACTGCGCGGCGATCGTCGCGATCGGTGTCGTACTGAGCCGTGGGTCGACGAGATCGCGGCGACAGTTCTCGAGACGTCGCCTGCGGATCCACTCCGTTACGGTGGTCCCTTCACCCTCGAACATCTTCTGCAGATAGCGCGGCGAGATGTTGTGGGCGCGGGCGATGAGGTGTGAACTGAGCTCCGGGTCGTAAAGCCGGGCATCGACGAAGGCCTTGATCTGCAAAATCAGAGCAGCCCGGTGTGTCTCGGGCGGCACATTCGATTCGCAGCCGAGTTGCTCGGACAGCGCCGCCGCGAGCAGATTGAGCACCCCATTGGACAGGTGTTGGTTTGCCGTCAGCTCTTCGACGCCCCGCAACTGTTCGGCCATCCCGACGAGGAACTTCGAGACCAGGCCGCCGATCCCCCGGCGGCCGGAGACCCTCCTGGCCGTCATCTCGTCGAGGGCGTCCGGCCGCAGATGGATCAACTCGTGGGGGAACATCACCACCAACTGCGCGAAGTCCCTCTCGAAGCAGACCTGGTACGGCCGTCTGGTGTCGTAGATGCTGAAATCCCCCGGGGTCAGGGCGGCCTCCCGATCGTCCTGGGTCAAGACGCAGTAGCCGCGGATCTGCATCCCCAACTTCAGGTAGCCCGGATCCGAGCGCCGGATCGCATCCGGTGTCCGGCACACCTCCACAGCCCCTCCGCTGACCTCGGAAACCTGCAGCGAACCGACCGCCTCGGTCAGAAGTTCACCATGGAACGGGCCGGTGGTGTGGGACTTCGCGTCCAGTGGCACGAACGCGTTGGAGACCGTCTCACGCCAGGCATCGAACTGTTGGTGGGCGGGCAGATCGTTGCACGAAAAGAGGGCACTCACAGGCTGGTCCTTATTCCACAGGAAGCCGTGCGGCGGGTGGGGGCGCCGCGCTCGGCTGGACGTCGATTGTCATCAGGTAGGAGGCTCAGGCGACTGCGCATCGTCCGGCGGGGGGAACAGTGCCAAAAGCAGCAAGGTTCAGCCGTTCAACAGCAGCACCTTCGGGATGGGGCTGCGTCCCAATGGGTCTGGCCCCCGCTGGCAACGATAGATGCATCACACGGTGGCGACGGTCCATATGGCGCAGGGATTGTCCAGATAGCGCAGGAACTTTCGGGGCGTAGGGATTTTCGTCAACTACGTCGTGGCCAGGGTTTGCGACGGCGACTGCCCGTACCGCCTGCGGTAGTCGGCGGCGAATCGGCCGAGGTGCCGAAAACCCCAGCGGTAGGCCACATCGGCGACCGCATCGTGACGCGCATCCGCCTGAATCAGGTCCTGATGGGCGCGCTCGAGCCGGAGGTCCCGGAGATAGGTCACCGGCGAGATACCGACGTACCGCGCAAATCCGTCCTGCAGGGTGCGCACGCTGACGCCGACCAATTCCGCCAGCCCGCGGACGGTCCATGCCTCCTCGGGATGGGCGTGCATCGCATCGATGGCCAGCTTGATGGTGCGCGGCCGGGCCTCCGGTGCCGGCGAGACCAGCAGGTCGCGGTGCTCATGCTTCGCCGCCAGCAGCAGACCGGTGGTCAACGCGTTTACCAGCTGGCCGGACATCAGCGGGTTGTAGAGCAGGCTGTGGTCTTCGTCCAGGTCAGCGGTAAGGGTCCGGACCAGCGCCAACCAGCTGGCACCCTCTCGGCTGGACAGGTCGAGTACCGGGTCGAACGTCACCGGCGTACGGGCGGGACGGCCGAGGAGGGCGCGCAGCTCGGCTTCGAGGTAGTCGCGGTCGAACTTGATGCCGTATTGGACGCCGTCCGCGCTCCACCGCGTGATCCGGGTCGGCTGGTGTGGCAGGTAGATGCATGCGCGCTCGGGAGTGAAGATGTTGGTCTGTCGGCCGGTCTGCGTCTCGACGCGGCCCGACAGCGGAATACTCACGTGGTAGGCGTTTTCGAGCTCACCGAAGTCCAGGCTGACTTCCGCTCCGTACGACAGTCGCCCAAGGGTCAGTGGACCGAGCCGGACCGTGCGCAGCGACATGGTGAGGTCGGGGTCCGTGGTGAGCTGGTCCAGTCGGTGCGGGTAGTACGTCTGACCGAGGGCTGCCTGGGCTTCGTCGAGGCGGCAGGTGTCGAACGCCGATACCCGGCGCTTCGATTCAGGCTCGGGTACGCCCGTTGTGTCACCCGCTGCGCGCGATGGGTCGTGCATCTTCCCGCCTCCATGCCCCACGCTACCCGTGCACCCTGCGGCGTCGATCGCCGCAACCAGGGGCTGAGAACAGCGCCGACCATGCCGACTCTCCTCGATCAACTCGGAGGACGAGCTCGGCAGTGACTCCCCGCGAAAGCAAGTACACCGAGCATCGCCAGCACATCCCGCCTTCGATGCCAAAGACCCTGTGGGCACCCAGCTTGAGGGGCAGAACGTTGCAAATCCATAACGACGAGGTAGCCGCGGCTCGCGCCCGTTACTCCGCCACAATCAGACAAGTTTGCTGTGCGGGTTTGTCCAACTATCCGTGCGCCCGAGTCAATGAATGGCCGATCAGACCTGCGCATACTCGGTGATGCTGGTCACAGACCACGAACATCGGGTGAAAGACCGCTTGATGCGCCGAAGGCGTTCGGGCCGGTCACCGAACCCCTCGTCCATACCCACCGTCGCGTTCTCCGCGACTGCATGAGGAGACCATCCATGAGCAAGCGAATCGCCATCGTCGGAGCCGGAACCGCTGGCCTGCACCTCGGTCTGTACCTGAACGAGAAGGGGATCGACGCAACGATTTTCACGGATCGGAGGCCCGAGGAGTACGCGAATGTGCGGCTGCTCAACACGGTGGCGCATCACTCGGTGACCGTTGCGCACGAGGATGACCTCGGCGTCAATCACTGGCCGAACGACGGCTACTTCGGTCACTACTACTACATCGGCGTCCCCTCGATGCCGATCGAGTTCTACGGAGATTACGCCAAGCCCAGTCGAGCGGTGGACTACCGGATCTACCTGCCGCAGTTGATGCAGGACTTCGAAGAACGCGGCGGCAAGATCGAGTACCGGCCGGTCGGCGTCGAGGACCTCACCGACCTCTCGGACGAATACGACCTCGTCGTCGTGGGCACCGGCAAGGGTGGACTCGGCCAACTCTTCGCGCGAGACGAGCAGACTTCCCCGTTCAGCGAGCCGCAGCGTCAGCTGTGTGTGGGCCTGTTCAAGGGCATCGCCGAGCCGGAAACCCGCGCCGTCACCTTCTACATCGCGCCTGGTGCCGGAGAGATGATCGAAATCCCCACGGTGACCTTCTGCGGTCACTCGACAGCGTTGGTGATGGAGAATCACCCCGGTGGCGATCTGGAGATCCTCGCCAAGACCCATTATGACGATGACCCGCGCGCCTTCCTCGATCTCCTGCTCGAAAAGCTCCGCACTCACTACCCGACCCTCGTGGAGCGGATCGACGTGGAGGAGTTCGATCTGGCCAACGGTCCATTGGACATCCTCCAGGGCGGGGTGACGCCGACGGTGCGCCACGGCCACATCAGGCTCGCCAACGGCAAACTCGCCGTCCTGCTCGGCGACGCCCACGCGACGGTCGACCCGATGCTGGGCCAGGGCGGCAACATGGCCTCGTACGCTGCGCATGTTCTGGGCGAGGAGATTGCCGGCCACGAGGTGTTCGACGAACTGTTCTGTGAGCGTGTCGACGCGCGCCGCGCGAACCGTGTCCTCGGCGCCACTAGGTGGACCAACTACATGCTGACCAACCTGAGGACTCTTCCCAATGAACTGGTGGAACTCCTCGGCGCGGTCAGCCTGGATCGGAAGTTGGCCGACAAGTTCACCGACAACTTCAACTACCCCGAGGCCCAGTGGGATGTCTTCTCGAGCCCGGAGAACATGAAGGCCTGGGTCGAGCAGAACAGCACCGGCGCCGCAGAGGAGTCCGAGCGTCCTTTCGCGGAGGCGGGAGCGCAGTCATGACCCGCACCGCGCAAGCGCATCCCGAGGCGGCGCCCACCGCGCCTGCGCCCGTCGACACGGTCGCCGACTCGATTCAGTTCCGCACGTCGGTGGCCCTGTTCGCCACCGGGATCGCGGTGGTGACGATGGATGACGGAGCCGGCGGAGTCCATGGTGCCACCATCAACAGTTTCACCTCGATCAGTCTCGATCCCCCGACCGTGATGATCTCACTCAAACCCGGGTACGCCCACGAGCTGATCTCCAAGAGCGGTTGGTACGGCGTCTCCGTCCTCAGCGAGAGCCAGCAGCAACATTCGCGCTACTTCTGCGGCCGCCGGGATGCGGATTGGATTCCGGAATTTGTTGCGGGCGACTATGTTTCCACGCTGCTCGGAAGCCTGGCGCGGTTCGAATGCAAGGTCTTCGACACGATCGACGTGCACGACCACACCCTCTTCCTGGCCCGCGTCACGCGCTGTGAATCCGAGGACGGCTCCCCGCTGATGTTCTTCGCGAGCACCTACCACCAACCTGTTCTGGGCGATCGCTGACGCGATATCCCACCCTCGAGATACACGGAGAAATCATGAAAACCCTCGAACGGAAGATGTACGGTCACGGTGTGCTGATGATCTTCAGCACCCTGGTGTTCGGCCTGTTCCTGTGGATGAATCTCGTCGGCGGATTCGAGATCGTCCCGGGATACATCATCCACTTCAATATCCCGGGCTCGCCGGAAGGGTGGGCGAAGGCGCACATGGGGCCGGCCCTCAACGGCATGATGGTCATCGCGGTCGCCGTGGTCCTACCCAGGCTCGCCTTCCCGCTCAAGACCGCGAAACGGCTCGGCTACATCGTCGTTCTCGACGGATGGTCGAACGTCTGCTTCTACTTCTTCGGCAACTTCGCTCCCAGCCGCGGACTGAGCTTCGGCTCCAACCGGCTCGGCGAGACAAACATCTTCGGCATCATTGCCCTCGCCCCGGCGTACATCTTCGGTGTCCTCGCCCTCGGCGCCCTGGCCATCATCGGCTGGAAGGCGCTGCGGCAGAACACCGCCGAGGACCGCGCACTCGAATCTGCGAATGCCTGAGACCACATTCGGGGCCGAGCCCGACGGCTCGGCTCCCTCTTCACCGCCTCACCACCTATGCAGAAAGACCTAGCGATGACCACAGTAGATGCCCTCCCCGGTCTGGCCACCGCGCTGCCGGCCGGCACACCGACCGAACTGTTCGTCAACGGCCGCTGGCAGCCGGCGTCCGACGGCAGCACCTTCACCAACCTCAACCCTGCCACTGAACAGATCCTTACCGAGGTGTCCGCCGGAACACCGCAAGACATCGACGGGGCCGTCCGCGCCGCCCGCGCCCAATTGGTCGGTGACTGGGGGTCCCTGCCCGGCGTCGCGCGTGGGCAGATTCTCAACAAGATCGCCGACCTGATCGAACGGGACATCGAGATCCTTGCGACGCTCGAGGCGCTCGATGTCGGAAAGCCGGTCGGTCAGCCGAAGATGCTCGACGTCCCCAACGCGGCGGCGACCTTCCGCCACTTCGCCGGCTGGGCCGACAAGGTCACCGGCAGTGTGATCCCGACGGCCGGCTACTTCGGCAAGCCCACCCACTCGTATACGGTCCGTGAACCGGTCGGGGTGATCGGCGCGATCATCCCGTGGAACACCCCACTGATGATCGCGGCGTGGAAGCTTGCCCCCGCGTTGGCGTGCGGAAACACCGTGGTCGTCAAGCCGCCGGAAGAAGCCCCGCTGTCGATCCTGCACCTCGGCAAGCTCCTCGAGGAGGCCGGCCTGCCCCCCGGCACCGTCAACATCGTGCCCGGCAACGGACCGGTGACCGGCAACGCCCTCGTCGAGCACCCGGACGTGGACAAGATCAGCTTCACCGGCAGCCCCTTCGTGGGCCGGTTGATCCAACAGAAGGCCGCGGACACCTTCAAGCGCGTCACCCTCGAGCTGGGCGGCAAGTCACCCCAGATCATCCTCGACGACGCCGACGTCGAAGCCGCGGTGCAAGGCACCGCGATGGGTCTGTTCTTCAACCAGGGTGAGGTCTGCGCCGCAGGAACCCGGGTCCTCGTTCAGCGGTCCCTGTACAGCGACGTGGTCGACGCGCTCAGCGCCGCCGCCGACGCCCAGGTCCTCGGCGACCCGTTCGACCCGTCCACCACGCTCGGCGCGCTGGTCAGTGCCAAGCAGCGGGACACAGTCCTGAGTTACATCGAGCAGGGCAAGAAGGAAGGCGCGAAGGTCGCGGCCGGCGGAACCCGCCCGGATCACCCCGGCTACTTCGTGCGGCCCACCATCTTCGCGAACGCAAACAACAACATGACCATCGCCCGCGAAGAGATCTTCGGCCCGGTCGGCACCGTCATCCCGTTCGACGAACCCGAGGAAGCGATCCGTCTGGCGAATGACACCAAATACGGTCTCGCCGCCAGCATCTGGACCCAGGACGTCTCCCGCGCCCACACCCTGTCCCGGACAGTGCGCGCCGGCGCCGTCTGGGTCAACGGCTGGGCCGCAATCGACCCCGCCCTGCCCTGGGGCGGCATGAAGACCAGCGGCATCGGCCGGGAACTCGGCTACGCCGGAATCCTCGCCAACACCGAGGAAAAGGTCATCACAATCGTCCTCTGACCCGAATTGCGCCGGGTGACCTCACGATCCCCCGGGCCACCCGGCGCGGCCCCATTCTCGATCCATTCTCATCACCCCGGAGAAGCCATGACCACTCGGCGGACACTCACAGACCAGCCCTGCCTGCAGCTGAAAGGACTGGTCAAACGATTCGGTGACATCACCGCAGTAGATGGCCTCGACCTCCAACTCGGACAGGCTCAAGTGCTGGCCCTACTCGGCCCCAATGGCGCCGGGAAAACCACCACCATCGAAATGTGCGAGGGCTTCCTCGAACCGGACGAGGGCGAAATCTCGATCCTCGGGCTCGACCCCACCATGGACGGTGAGCGGCTCCGCGCCCGCATCGGTGTCATGCTCCAGGGCGGTGGCGGCTACCCCGGCGCCCGCGCCGGCGAGATGCTGCGGGTCGTGGCTGCCTGCGCTGCCGACCCGATCGACCCCGACTGGCTGATCCGTACTCTCGGACTTCCCGACGTGGTCCGCACCCCCTACAAACGTCTCTCCGGTGGCCAGCAGCAGCGCCTGTCGCTGGCCTGTGCGATCGTCGGTCGACCCGAACTGGTCTTCCTCGACGAGCCGACCGCCGGGCTCGATCCGCAGGCGAGGCACGTGGTGTGGGAACTGATTCACAGCCTGCGCCGAGACGGGGTAAGCGTGGTGCTCACCACGCACCTGATGGCCGAGGCCGAAGCCCTCGCGGACGAGGTCGTCATTCTCGATCGAGGTCGTGTCGTGGCCGCCGGGCCCCCGAAAGATCTGGTGCGGTGCGGCGCCGAACACCAGTTGCGTTTCACCGCGGTGCCCGGCCTGGACCTCGGATCACTGCAGGAGGTGCTCGCGGGTACTCACCGGGTCGCCGAAACGGCTCCCGGGGCGTACCTGGTGGACGGACTTCTCAGCCCCCAGCTGATCGTGACCGTCACCGGTTGGTGCGCTCGCATGAACGTCCTCATGACCGAATTCCAGGTCGAGCAGAGAAGCCTGGAAGAATACTTCCTTGATCTCACCGGACGAGAGCTGAGCTACCGATGACCAACATGACGTTTCCCGGTACCCATCCGCAGTTCTCGCCCGGCACGTTCACCCCGGCGCCGCGGACCAACACCGTCCCCGCAGTGCTGACGGCATTGACTCGGCTCGAGACCACTCTGCTGCTGCGCAACGGTGAGCAACTGCTACTGACCATGCTGCTCCCGATCACCTTCCTCGTGGGCCTGACGATGTTGCCAATCGGCGATTTTCTGACGCCGCGGGTCGATACCGTCCTCCCGGTCATCCTCGCGGTCGCGATCATGTCCACCGGTTTCACCGGCCAGGCGATCGCGGTGGGCTTCGATCGCCGCTATGGCGCGCTCAAGCGGCTCGGCGCCAACGCGATCCCCAAGTGGGCGATGCTCACCGGCAAGAGCGCCGCAGTGGTGATCGTCGTGTCGGTGCAGTCGATCATCCTCGGCACGATCGGAGCCGCCCTCGGATGGCGGCCGAGCGTCAACGAGACACTTACGCTCGCTGCAGTGATCGCGTTGGGGACAGCAACATTCGCAGCTCTCGGACTTTTGCTCGGCGGAAGTCTGCCCGCCGAAATCGTACTTGCGCTGGCCAACGTCCTCTGGTTCGTTCAGCTGGGATTCTGTGGGATCTCGACCGTGTCGAAGGGTCAGCCCAGCGCCCTGCAGACGGTTGTCGACCTGACCCCCTCCGGAGCCCTCGCCAGCGCACTCCGGTTCGCCAACGAGGGCACGATGCACCTCGCGAATTTTACCGTGCTGACGGCCTGGGCAGTGGCCGCGATCTGGCTTGCCAGAAAGACCTTCAAGTTCTCCTGACCGCCCCACCGAAATGTCAGACTGCCCGCTCTACAGCCCCTCGATGCCCACGCCTTTTGTGCGAACCCGAGGGGCGGGGGCGATTACCCTTCGGGCCATGCCGTTCCGGACTACTCCCATCCGTCGTGGAGAAGTACGGGCGCGCAGGATTCGGCCTACCCGAAATCGAAGGCTCCTCCGCAGCTGACACATTCGGAGGAACTCACGGAATATGGGCCCAGAACCAAGTCTGGCTCGTCGTTGACAGGCCCGCCGCCGTCACCCGGGTCCGGCCGGTTCGGGTCCCCGATCTTGATCACCTCCGCGCCGAAGTCGGCGAGGAGACGACCCGCGGGCCGGCGATCAACGCGCCGGCCTCGAGCACGCATACCCCTGACAGGGCCCGCACCGTGTGCGGGCTGGGCCACGGGCGTCGACGTGCCTGCGTCATGACTTCCTCGATGCCTGTGGTGGCGAGTGACCCGGTCCGCGATGCGCACTGATCCAGAAGGTGCTACCTGAGGTCGTGCTCATCCAGCCAGGCCACGACCTTGTCGCAGAAGGCCGCAACCATCCCAGGATTGCCGGTGAAGTAGTGGTCGGCGCCGGCTATGGGGTACAGCTCCCGCTCGGCATGTCCCACGCCCTCATACAAGGCACGGGCATGGCTCTCGAAGGCTGTGTTGTCCGCGGTGCCGTAGGCCACCAGGACAGGAACCGAGACGCGGGACAGGTGCTCCGGGCCGTTGGCGTTGCTGTCGTCGATGCTCCACTGGCTGAGCCAGGACCTCAGACTTGTCAGGTGTCCGAGCGTGGCCGGAATGAAGTTGGCGGAATATGTCTCGCCCCAGAGAGTCCCGGGCGGTCGGTCTGAAGGCTCCAGGGTGAGGTCCACGAACCTGGGGTCGGCGGCGGTCCCATGGACAACGAAAGGCAGGTCGTTGACCGCGCCGCCGGTACGGCTGCTGGCGGTCTCGAGCTGAGCACGCACCCAGCGTGTGATCCGGCGGTTTCTCTCGACCTGGGCGGCGCGGTACCGCGACATGAACTCCTCGGAGTACGGCGGGCCGTTCCTGATGTCGAACATGTCGAGGCTCGCGTCCCGCTCGAACGGGCGCGTCTCGTCCTTGATCGCCGGGTCCAGCCACTGCGTGTACACAATTGCCCGCCCGGGGTGGGCCATGGCGCAGATGATGCCGTCGACGGGTGGTAAGTCCGCGGCGGTGAGGTCGGGCGGGTCACCCGCCGGGGTGGAGGTGATCGTGGGATTTTCGGCCTGACTCTGGTAGAGCGACACGAGTCCGCCACCGCCGGAGTTGCCCATCAGGATGATCCGCTCGAACCCTGCTTCACGCAGATATTTGACACCCTCCCCCAGGTCGAGCACGCAGTTCTCGACGATGAGAGCGCTGTCGTTCGCGAGGTAGCGCGTGTTCATCCCGACAGCTGTCACCCCGCGCTCGGCCAGCGGTGCGAGTGCGTAGTGACCAAGGAAGTTCGATGATGGGTGCACGATGATGACTGCGGTCTTGGACTGACCGGTAGGGGGACGATGGCAGCTGGCCCACAGCTTGCCGGACAGGCGGGCGACACCGGAGTAGATGTCCATCCGCCCACCGGCGGGCATCGGTATGGCGAGCAGTTCTTGTGAGCTCATCTACTGTCCTCCGGTACCGGCGGTCACTGGGGCTGTTGTCGCCGCAGCTGGGACCGGAGACCCCTCGTTGCTGGTCGCGAGCCAGCTCCAGGCGTATTGATCGTCTGCAATATCGAGAGCCGCTGAGCCAAGCTCGAGGGGGCGAAACGTGTCGACCATGATGGCCAGCTCGTCGGTCGAGTCCTTGCCGAGGGATGCCTCGACCGCGCCGGGTTGGGGTCCGTGGACGAATCCAGAGGGGTGCAGCGAGATCGAGCCCTGTCCGATGCCGGATCCCGCGCGACTTGTATAGTCGCCGCCGACGTAAAAGAGGACCTCGTCGCTGTCAACGTTGGAGTGGTTGTACGGAAGCGGGATCGACAGCGGGTGGTAGTCAAGCTTGCGGGGCACGAAACTGCAGACGACAAAGTTGGGGCCCTGGAAAGTCTGATGGACAGGTGGGGGCTGGTGGAGGCGCCCGGTAATAGGCTCGAAGTCAGCAACATTGAACGCGTAGGGGTACAAGCACCCGTCCCAGCCCACAACGTCGAAAGGGTGCGACTGGTAGGTGAGCTTTGTCAGTCCGTTGCGGTTCTTGACGAGCACGTCGACGTCCCGGCCCTCCACGAGGAGCACCTCACTCGGGCTGCGCAGGTCACGTTCGCAGAACGGCGCCTGCTCTGTGAATTGGCCTCGCTGCGTGAGGTAGCGGTCTGCCGGACCGACGTGACCGGTTGCCTCGATGACGAGCGCCCGCAAAGGTTCGTCCTCACGTAGGACCCATCGGTGCGTCGTCGAGGTGGGGATGACGACGTAGTCGCCACGGCCGACATCGAGGGAGCCGAACGTTGTCTCAACAGACGCGGAGCCTTTCTCGATGTAGAAGACCTCGTCGCCGACAGCGTTTCGAAACAAGGGGCTGGAGTGATTAGCCGCCACGACCGACAGTCGGACATCGGCGTTGGCCATAAGCAGGTGGCGGCTCGAGACCGGGTCACCGCCGACCTCGAGGTCATGCGTCCTCAGATGGCGCGGCGTCAGCGGGTGGTTGGGCACGGTCGTCTCGGGCGGGCAGTCCACGGCGACCGCAGCGGTGATGGCCGTTGGTAACCGGCGGTGATAAAGCAGGGACCAGTCGGAGCCGAAGCCCTCGACCCCCAGCCCCTCCTCGGTGTAGAGGGTTGAATCGTCCCGAGTTTGATGCACACCTTCTTTCTTGGGAAGGTGATCCTTATGCCGAATGTCTATCCAGCCGAGGTGCGGGAGAAGGCCGTGCGCCTGGTCCTCGAACACCGTGACGAGTACGCCTCGGAGTACGAGGCGATCCGTACGATCGCCGAGCGGATGTCCCTGAAGACGGAGACGGTGCGGGTGTGGGTCCGCAAGGCCGAGGCGGCGGGTGGCGGCACCCCGGCTGCGTCGGCATCGGAGGCTGAGGCCGAACTGCGGGCTTTGCGGCGGAAGAACGCCGAGCTCGAGAAGACCATCGAAATATTGAAGGCTGCAACGTCTTTCTTCGCGCGGGAGTGCGACCCGCCACGCAAGTGATCTGCCGGTTCATCGCCGAACACCGCGATCAGTTCGGGGTCGTACCGATCTGCCGGGTGCTCACCGAGCACGGGTGCACGATCGCCCCGAGAACCTTCTACGCCTGGCGCAGCCGGCCGTTGTCGAAACGGGCATTGTGGGACGCCACCATCACCGCGGTGCTGGCCTCCTACTACGTCGAGCGGGACGAGCACGGTCGACGCAGGCCGGAGTCGCTGTACGGCTCGTTGAAGATGTGGGCCCACCTGCGCCGTCAGGGCATCGAGGTGGCCCGCTGCACCGTCGAACGGCTCATGCGCGTCAACGGGTGGCGCGGTGCCAGCAGGGCGAAGAGGGTCCGCACCACCGTGCCGGAGCCGTCGGCGCCGCGGCCGCCGGATCTGGTCGACCGGAACTTCCGGGTCGATCGGCCCGACGCGCTCTATGTCGCGGACTTCACGTACGTCCGGATGGTGTCCGGCTTCGCGTACACGGCGTTCGTCATCGATGCGTTCGCCGGCACGATCGTCGGTTGGGAGGTGTCGACGTCGAAGGAGACCGCGTTCGTGCAGCGGGCGGTGAACCAGGCCTGCACCTTGCGGACGATGCAAGGTAACCCATTGCGCGGAAACACTATTCACCACAGCGACGCGGGGTCGCAATATACGGCTCTGCGCTTCGGGGGAGACCTTGTTCCTGCAGGGACTGCTGCCGTCGATCGGGTCGGTGGCCGACGCCTTCGACAACGCCCTCGCCGAGACGACGGTCGGGCTCTACAAGGCCGAGTGCATCGCCGACGACTCCCCGTTCCGCATCGGGCCGCTACGCACCGTCAGCGACGTCGAGGAGGCCACCTCGGCGTGGGTGCACTGGTACAACACCGACCGGCTGATGCACCGCCTTGGGCGGATCCCACCCACCGAGTACGAGGCCAGGTACTACGCTGCAGAACGTGCCGATCAACCGGTCGCACACAAATAACAGTGTGTGCATCGGACCCGGGATGGTTCAGGTTCCGTGGGTTGACCTCATCTGGGTATGACGCTTGCGTGGGATCTCCCCCCACGGAGCGGTAATACGGCATGAATCGACTCCTTAGTGCGGCGTGGGCTAAATGGTTTGCCGGTTGCTGCTGAGGCCGAAGGTGTTCCTTGGCCCGCCGAAATGGCTTCTACGGAAATCGGCGGGAGGCGAACCAGAGGCTGCGGCACGGCGCAGAGTTGGCCTACTGGGTCGCGCGGTTCGCCTCGGCAAATCCGTCGTCAGCGATCGGTGTCGAATTCGATAACTCTTCTTGTGCACTCCCGACCATGGCTAACCATCTTGAATTAGCGTGTGCAACAGCGATACCCGTGATGATTCGTTGAATAGACACCGGTATCCGACGGGGTGTAAGAAAACTGGCGACCGCAATTACAGCGTGAAGGATGAGCATTGGCATTTGAAGACTCCTAGGCCTGCGGCGAGGCGCTGGTACTCGGCCCTGCTTCGTTATCCGGGGGATGTGATGGCCTCAGCAGTAGCACCCTGAAGGAGGCGTGCCGTCAGAAGACTTCAAGAGCAGGCCACGAGCCCTGTTATCCGGCTTTACTGACAACTGTTTGGGTCCTTGACGGCACCGCTATCGCTGGGACCCAATTCGCTGGGACAAAAGGCTGGCGCGCTGCTTCAGCGCGAGCGCCGAGGCCGAGTCCCAATCAGACGGCATTCTGTCGGCATGACCCATGATCGTGAGTGCACACACGACGAATCCTTGCCGGTCGAACACAGGCACGCTGAAGGCGTTGATCCCTCGTTCGTTGATGTTGGGGACCACATTGCCGATCACGCGGCTCATCCCGTGTTGCCGGACCTCGGCGAGCGTCTGCTCCAGGTTTTCCCATTCCCGGGCCGCCGTTAATTGACGGTCTCGACGACTCGTGAGCTGAATCGTCCCGAGTTTGATGCACACCTTCTTTCTTGGGAAGGTGATCCTTATGCCGAATGTCTATCCAGCCGAGGTGCGGGAGAAGGCCGTGCGCCTGGTCCTCGAACACCGTGACGAGTACGCCTCGGAGTACGAGGCGATCCGTACGATCGCCGAGCGGATGTCCCTGAAGACGGAGACGGTGCGGGTGTGGGTCCGCAAGGCCGAGGCGGCGGGTGGCGGCACCCCGGCTGCGTCGGCATCGGAGGCTGAGGCCGAACTGCGGGCTTTGCGGCGGAAGAACGCCGAGCTCGAGAAGACCATCGAAATATTGAAGGCTGCAACGTCTTTCTTCGCGCGGGAGTGCGACCCGCCACGCAAGTGATCTGCCGGTTCATCGCCGAACACCGCGATCAGTTCGGGGTCGTACCGATCTGCCGGGTGCTCACCGAGCACGGGTGCACGATCGCCCCGAGAACCTTCTACGCCTGGCGCAGCCGGCCGTTGTCGAAACGGGCATTGTGGGACGCCACCATCACCGCGGTGCTGGCCTCCTACTACGTCGAGCGGGACGAGCACGGTCGACGCAGGCCGGAGTCGCTGTACGGCTCGTTGAAGATGTGGGCCCACCTGCGCCGTCAGGGCATCGAGGTGGCCCGCTGCACCGTCGAACGGCTCATGCGCGTCAACGGGTGGCGCGGTGCCAGCAGGGCGAAGAGGGTCCGCACCACCGTGCCGGAGCCGTCGGCGCCGCGGCCGCCGGATCTGGTCGACCGGAACTTCCGGGTCGATCGGCCCGACGCGCTCTATGTCGCGGACTTCACGTACGTCCGGATGGTGTCCGGCTTCGCGTACACGGCGTTCGTCATCGATGCGTTCGCCGGCACGATCGTCGGTTGGGAGGTGTCGACGTCGAAGGAGACCGCGTTCGTGCAGCGGGCGGTGAACCAGGCCTGCACCTTGCGGACGATGCAAGGTAACCCATTGCGCGGAAACACTATTCACCACAGCGACGCGGGGTCGCAATATACGGCTCTGCGCTTCGGGGAGACCTTGTTCCTGCAGGGACTGCTGCCGTCGATCGGGTCGGTGGCCGACGCCTTCGACAACGCCCTCGCCGAGACGACGGTCGGGCTCTACAAGGCCGAGTGCATCGCCGACGACTCCCCGTTCCGCATCGGGCCGCTACGCACCGTCAGCGACGTCGAGGAGGCCACCTCGGCGTGGGTGCACTGGTACAACACCGACCGGCTGATGCACCGCCTTGGGCGGATCCCACCCACCGAGTACGAGGCCAGGTACTACGCTGCAGAACGTGCCGATCAACCGGTCGCACACAAATAACAGTGTGTGCATCGGACCCGGGATGGTTCAAGCAGCTCCTGCTCGGTGAGCTGGGCGGTCCAGGCGGGCGGCAGGTGTGCCGCGAAGACAAGCCCGGTAGCTGAGCTCAGGAGCGGCAAGACCAATCCCGTGCGCAGATTGATACTGACCGGACAGCTGGACTCCTCCCACCGGATCATGGTTGGTCCGTGGTTGCCCCAGACGGCCAGGCCCACCGTTCGGTCGAGGTCGCGAGCCAGTTCCTCGGCCAGATGTGTGGCTTCTCGCACCACGTCGAGACGTGCCGGGCTGGCCAGGGCCAAGTCGGGGGAGAACGGCCCGAGGTCATAGGCGTCTGTAACGAGGTACTTCCCGTTGCCGAAGGCCAGAGGCTTGCGGTCGGGAGTGTGCTCGATGCGCTCGACCCTGCCGAGGAAGATCCCATGGTCACCGCCGGGGTAGCTGGCTTCCATTTGACATTCGACATAGGCGGCGCAGTCATCGATTAGGGGGATGCCCCCGAGCCCCGTTCGTACCGGGATCCCGACGAACTTGTCTTCGGCCGGCCGAGCGAAGTGCTCGGCAACCTGCTTTTGCCCAGAAGACAAAATGTTGATCGCGAAACGCTCGGCTTGGCTGAAGGCCGGAAAGCTACCTGCCGCCACCCGCTGGCTCCACAGAACCAAGGGCGGGTCAAGCGACACCGAGCTGAAGGAGTTGGCGGTGCATCCATGCCGCTGACCGTCGCGATCAACCGTCGTCACCACCGTCACACCGGTCACAAACGATCCGAGGCACTTGCGCAGGTGCCCCGGGTCGATGACGGGGAGAGCGTTCGTGGTGGTCATCGGATCGGGTCGATTCCGAGAGCCTTGTGCACGCGCGGCATGACTTCATCGGCCAGCATGCGCATCGATCGATTCGCCTGGTCGTAGGGCATCAGCCCGAAGTTGTGCAACGTCGAGACGTGCCGAACGCCCATGTCGTAGAGCTCGAGGAGGCGTTCGACCACTGTGTCAACCGATCCGAACAGCCCGAGACGCGAAGCCATGACGTCCTCGTACGTTTGACTCTTTGCATAGAGCCTGGTCGCGACATACAGGTCGAATGGCTCGGTTGCGACCTGGCGCGCCTGCTCGTCGGTGTCCGCGACGTGGGTGTGCAAGGTGACGATGGCGTCGCCGGTCGCCTCGGTCGACCTCTCGGCCAGCCCGCGGTGGTACTCCTCGATGATGAGTGCGACATCCTCGAGTTTGTCGACGGAGGCGTAGGGGACACACATCATGTTGTGGCCCTGCCGGCCGACGTAGTACGCGGCCTGATGTTGAAGAACCGCAACATAAAAGGGCGGGGTCGGGCGCTGGGTAGGCAGGGTGTTGAGAGCCACATCCTTCAGGTGGTTGTAGGTCCCGTCGAAGGTGATCCGCTCCCCCGCCATGGCCCGCTGGACGAGTGCGAAGTTCTCGTCGAAACGCTCTCGCTTGGTGGCCGGATCAATGCCGAAGCCTTCGTACTCGTGCTTGAGGTATCCCGAACCCACGCCCATGACCAGTCGGCCGCCCGAGAGCACATCCACGATGGAGTAGTTCTCGGCGATCGTGATGGGGTTGTGGAAGGTAAGAACTGAAATCGCGGTCCCCAGGCGGATGTTGTTGGTCCGCTGCGAGAGTGCCGCCAGCATGATCGCCGGGTTCGGCACCACTCCGTACTCATGGAAATGGTGTTCGGCAACAAAGAAGGTGTCGTAGCCCAGCTCGTCGGCCAACTCGCCTTGCGCCAGCACCTCCCGATATAGCGCATCGATACTTCGATCACGGCCTGGGTAGTGATCGTTGACCGAGAAGTACGAGTACAGCATTGGCTGCTTGGACGAACCGTTGTGATCCATTGGTGACCTTCCCTCATAAGTTTGGCGCCTCGAAATGCGGTCCATCCTGCGAAAGTCGTTCCCAACAGGATGTGCGTTAATCGCACAAGATATGCTTTTCACCGCACGTTAAATGTCAAACTAGGTGCGCCCCAGTGCCCTGTCAAGGCCCATCAACACCTCGAGCTGAGCCCGACGGCCGGCCAGCTCCGAACAAATCGAGGTGATCCTTGACACACCACTGGCGCCTGACCTACTTTGACTCCACCGAGTGTGCGGTAGTAAGCCTCACATGAGCGATTATCGCACTTATTTCGAAGGACGGGTCTCTCTCGGGACCGGTTGAGTCAGCGGCACCGGCACCAGCTGGGGCCATAAGAACAGGCGCCCGCTCGGACACGAGCGGCCTTCCCTATATGATTGGTAGGAAGCATGGACACGGTCGAGATATTGGATCTCCGTAAGGAACTCGTCACAAGGGCGCAGGCATTGCGCCCCCTGCTCGAGAAGAATGCGGTCGTCGCCGAGGGTGAGCGCGCTCTGCCGGACGAGACCTTCAATGCGCTGATCGAAGCGGGGATGCTGAAGCTGTGCAAGCCCCGTCGTTACGGCGGCCTGGAGGCCGGGCACCGTACCTACCTCGACGTCGTGGCCGAGCTCGCCAAGGGTTGCGGGGCCGCCTCGTGGTATGGCTTCATCCTCAACATGACCGACTGGATTGTCGGCCAGATGCACCAAGATGCCCAGGACGCCGTGTGGGGAGACTCGCCGAATGCCGTCACCTGTTGCCCGCTGAACCCGATTCCCGGTTGGGAGGCTCGTTGGGGGAAGGACGGAGTGACGCTCAGCGGGGAATGGCCCTACACATCTGGCTGCGGACATGCCGATTGGGTCCTGGCGGGTTTCCCTGTCCTCGATGACGCAGGCAATCCCGTGGACAGCGCCGTGGCCCTCATTTCGATGAAGGACACGACGATCAAGGACACATGGTATGTGGCCGGCATGCAGGGAACCGGTAGTAACACCGTGGTCGTGAAAGACGTGTTCGTGCCCAACACCATGATCATGAAGATGTCCGGTCCACTGAGCAACAACCACCCGACCCCGCACAAGTCGGAGCACATGTTCCTCAGTGATCCCGGGGCCACCTTCTGGACATGCGTGGCACCGCCGGTGCTTGGCCTTGCCCAGCTCGCACTCGAGCTCACGGTGGAACGTCTGACCACCAAGCCGAAGCCAATTAGCTACTCCTTCTACACGGACTCGAGCAAAGCTCCCTCTACGCAGTTTGCTGTCGCCCAGGCTGCGACGATGATTGACGCCGCAACTCTGCAGGCACGCGCCGCCTGCGACGAGATCGATGCCCAGTCAAGGACCGGCGAACTCATGGCGCGACTGGACCGCGGTCGAAACATTATGCGGGGCGCCAATGTGATTCGACTCTGTCGTGAAGCAACCGATCTGCTGATCGATGCTCAAGGGGCGGGCTCCTTCGCGCAGGTGAACCCGCTGCAGCGCATCTGGCGGGATCTCAACACCGCGGCCCGGCATGGCTTCAACAGTGTCGGGATGAAGCACGAGATGTACGGACGCATTCTACTTGGGGCCGATGAGCAGCAGATGACACCGTTCGCGTGAGCTAGGGGCCCGCAAGATCTGCCCGCTGCACGCTGCTGAATTCCGCAGTGAGCAGACCTCGCCCCTTTCTCGACGCAGTCGTCGCTGCCGGGGTGGCCGTGTTCCGATGCGTATCGGCTCTTGGCGACCGCGATCCTCCGCCTTACCGCCGAACTGGTGCTGGCGGGCTGTCGTCACGGGGCCCGCGGTTGGTCTGCCGGCCCAGTGCATCACTCAGCGCCTCAGCGGCGGACCGCACAGATGGCAGCCAGTTCTCGCCACCATCGTGCACGTCGTAACCCATTGCACCAACGCATGCGATCGGTCTGGCGGCTGCGTCGAACACGGGAACAGTGACTGCGAGTGCTCCAGACAGAACCTCTCCGCGGGCCATCGCCCAACCTTGGCGGCGAATCGTCGCGAGTTCGTCAGTCAGTTCGGCTTGCATCTTCTCTCGTGGTACCACCCGCTCGACCTCCTCTCGATCCAGATACGCCAGGATCGCCCGTGCCGCGCCGCTCCACAGCGGGATGGCACGGCCGACCGGGAGGACAAGCGCCGCACCGACGGACGGAACCTCGCTATGGGCACAGACGACATCATGATCGCGTCGGAGCAACAGCATTCCAGTCCGCCCCGTGGCTTCGGCGATTCCTCGCAGATGGGGCGGGGCAAGGCGCGGCAATGCAGTGCGCTCCGACGCGATCGAGCCAAGTATGGCTAGTCCCATGCCCAGGTCGTAGGCCTTCGTGTCGGGATCTCGCCAGACCACTGCGGCATGTTCAAGGGAGGTGAGCAGTCTCTGCAGTCCGCGTCGCGGGCCTCCCATGGCGCGGTCAATATCCGCCAGTCGGAGCGGCCCCCGGAGTGCCAGCAAGTGGACCAGTTCCATTGCCCGGTCGACTGATTGGGAGGTTTCGGGGGGTCTTGACATTGCGGCGCACCTCCAGCAGAGTAGGCGTTAAAAGCACAGGATAGGCGATAGTCGCACATCCAGTTGGATGCTGTCAAACTCCGCCAACGACGAGAACTGCTCGGACCGTGGCCCCCGGCGTGCACGCGCACCGGACCGCCGAACCTTGGTGCACCCGTATCTACAGCATCAAACTCGCTATGGCAGAAGGGTAAGAGAGTTGTCTATCTACCGCGTCGGATTGATCGTCCCCAGCTCCAACACAACCGTGGCGACGGAGATCCCGGCGCTGCTCCATCGCCCGCCGGGCGATCCGGCCGGAGACGTTCGGCGTGCACTCCTCGCGCATGTGGATGAAGCACGTCACGCCGGAAGAGTTCAAAGCTATGGATAACGACTCGCTGCGTTGTGCGGCGGAATTGTCCGACGCGCGGGTCGACATCATGGCGTACGCCTGCCTGGTAGCGATCATGGCGCAGGGACCGGGGTACCACCACGACTCACAGAAGCGGCTCGCTTGCGCAGCAGCAGCAGCGGAGTTTGGCAATTGGTTGCCTGTGGTGTCGTCAGCCGGCGCGCTGATCGAGGGTCTGCGTCACCTGAAGGCGCGCAAAGTGGCCAACCTTCAGGAGGAGGGCATCGAGGTGGTCGACTCAATCAGCCTCGAGGTGGCCGACAAACCTCACCGTTGGACGGCTCGATCCAGATGGCCTCATTCACCTCGCCCAACGCCTGGACACATCGCGGGCCGACGCCCTGGTCCACAGCGCCTGCGTTCAGATGCCGTCTCTGTCTGTCCTGGACGCCGTCCAGCAGCGCTTCGACATCCCGGTTGTTTCTGCTGCATCTGCAACGGTGTGGCACACGCTGAGTGAACTCGGGACTGCTCGCCGGTGGGTGACCCACCGGGCGGCTGACGCACCTTGGCCGAGTAATCACGCCTGCGATCGATGACCCGGCAGGTGCATCACTTGTTCCTCGGTCCGGGACCTCGCCCACGGGTGCCAAGCCGAATCGCCAGAAAAACCGCTGGGCGCACCGGGGCGCGCGTCCGCTGACCTATTCACACCACAAGGAGACCATCATGACCGCAGCACATGTTCAGGTTGGAACTGGAGATCGGAAAGTCATCTGTCTGCACGGCTGGTTCGGCTCATCGACCGGGTGGGGCAGCTGGCCGGAGTTGCTGGACGGATCGCGGTTCACGTACGTGTTCGTCGACTACCGAGGCTATGGGGAACGCAAGGATGTGGACGGCGAGCACACGATGGCGGAGATTTCTGCCGACGTGCTCGCGCTGGCCGACGACTTGGGTTGGGACACGTTCGACATCATCGGTCACTCGATGGGAGGCATGGCCGCGCAGCGCGTGCTCGCTGACGCTCCCCACCGGGTACAGAACTTGGTCGCGATCTCACCGGCACCCGCGACGGGTGTGCCGTTGGACGACCAGTCGTGGGCGCTGTTCGCCGATGCGGCGTCGGACGACGCGAACCGGGCGATCATCATTGACTTCTCGACCGGCAGCCGGCTCTCGCGCACATGGGTCGACCAGGTGGTGGCGCACTCCGTGGAACGGTCGGACCGAGCGGCGTTCGGTGACTACCTAACTGCCTGGACGAAGACGGACTTTGCCGACGAGATCGTTGGCAAGGAGCATCCGATCAAGGTGATCGTGGGCGAGCACGATCCGGTGCTTGGTGCCCAGGCCATGGAGCACACGTTTATGCAGCACTATCCGAACGCGTCGGTGGAGGTCGTGCCCAACGCCGGGCATTACGCGATGTTCGAGACACCGGTGGCACTGGCCACCAGCGTTGAGGCGTTCCTCGCCGGCTGACAGCTCGACGCAGGAACAGATGGCCGTGCGCTTTGCACGAAAGGGCCACAACACGTTCGACTGAGTCTATGGAATGACGTTGAGGGGTCCCGCGCCTGGGCGCCGCTCCGCTCCTCATCGGGGGTGCACTCAGTGAAGGTTTGCCGTCGGCGACCACCTCATCGTGACGGCCACGGTCGAGCGAATCGAGCGTTGCGAGAGTGGCCCGTTGACCGATCACGGGCGAACCTTCGGGACGCAGGCGGCACTACCGCTCGGCGAATGAGAACAGAGGATAGCTATGTACTTACTGGTCGATCCGGACGAGATCGGCATCAAGCATGCGGAGGACTCCCCCGGCCTGCACGTAGGGCTCGGGTCCTCGTACGGCAATGGCGAACTCGATGCGCTTCTTCAACGCACAGGCTTCGGCCGCGTTCGCGAGGGCCACGCGTTCCTCCTCGTTGACCGACTGCGCGCCGGGACACTGAACACGGAAGGATTCGAAGCGATGATCTACTTCGCCAGGGGAATGGGTTGGGTGGACGGAGAATCGGTACGGGCGCACCTGGTGCACCCGGATCGGGCGCGGGTGCAGGAGGATCGGCATGAGTACCGGTAGCGCCGGCGTCCCTCGCGCACTGGCGGCGATCGCCGCCGGCTCGATGGTGGTGGTTCTCGACGACCGGGACCGAGAAAACGAGGCGGACCTGATCATGGCCGCGCAGTGTGTCGATACCGACAGCGTTGCTTTCTTCCTGGAACACACCTCCGGCTTTCTGTGCACGGCGATCACCGAAAGCCGGGCAGGCGAGCTCGAGCTTCCGCTGATGGTCGAGCACAACACCGAGAGTATGGGTACGGCGTTTCTCGACAGTGTGGACTTCGTGCACGGCACCTCCACCGGGATCAGCGCTGCTGATCGCGCGGCAACGATTCGTTCTCTCGCACAGACCGATACGAAGCCGGTCGATCTGGCCAGGCCGGGACATGTGCTGCCGCTGCGCGCCCGCGCCGGTGGCGTGCTCGAGCGGCCGGGACATACCGAGGCGGGAGTCGATCTGTGCTCCGCAGCCGGGGTGCTGCCGGCAGCTCTGATCTGCGAACTCATCACCGCAGACAAGCGAGAAATGCTTCGGGGGTCGCAGGCGAGAGCCTTTGCCGACCGGCACGGTCTCGAGGTCATCACCATCGCCGAGATCGTCGCCTATCGCACCGACCAGCTCGGCCCCCCGCAAGCGGAGCACGCGCGGGCCCGGATCCCCACGCCGTACGGCCTGTTCAATGCGATGGCCTATTCCGGGGAGGACGGCATCGAGCATGCGGCATTGGTACACGGTGACGTGGCCGGCCACGCCGAGGTAGCCGTCCGCGTGCACAGCGAATGCCTGACCGGGGACCTCTTCGGCTCGCTGCGCTGCGATTGCCGAACACAGCTGGAGCAGTCCTTGCGAATGGTGACCGCTATCGGAGCCGGAGTCATCATCTATCTGCGTGGGCATGAGGGCCGCGGAATCGGATTGGGAC
Organism: Rhodococcus oxybenzonivorans; assembly: GCF_003130705.1. Taxonomy (NCBI): domain Bacteria; kingdom Bacillati; phylum Actinomycetota; class Actinomycetes; order Mycobacteriales; family Nocardiaceae; genus Rhodococcus; species Rhodococcus oxybenzonivorans. Next base: position 283,020 of record NZ_CP021355.1, read on the forward strand.
AGAAGCTTCGTGCGTATCGGGTGCAACAGTGTGAGGGACTCGATACCATCGACGCCAATCTTGCGGTCGGCTCGCCGGTGGATGTGCGTGACTATCGGGCGGCCGCCGCGATGCTGACCGAACTGCAGGTGCGGTCGATTCGATTGATCACCAACAATCCGGACAAGATCACTGCGCTCTCGACGCTGGGCGTGAAGGTGTGCGAGCGGATCGCCTCCGGGACCGAACCGACGGCCGAGAACCTCGACTACCTGCGCACCAAAAGAGATCGACTCGGGCATCTGTTGGAACTTCCCACCGAGGAGGAACTGACGGACAGGCCTCTATCCAGCTCAGCCGCCTGGCCGGCATGATGCGCCGCTGAGAGGCGGGCGATCCAGTTACTGGGCGGTGTCGAACAGGACGGAATAGCCCGCACGCGCGGCTTTGACAGCCACCCCGATGCGATGTGCGTCTTTCCCGATCCCGGGCGGAGCAGGATCACGTTCTCCGCCTACGCCACGAATGTTCCGGTCGCCAAATGCGCCAGCACGTCCCAAACGTAAAGGAGGGTAGGTGATCGAGGTTGACGTCCTCGAGCTCTTCACCGCCAGGTAGCAGGGCAGCCAGATATTCCTCATACCAGTTCTCGTCCCGGGCCTAGCCGGGCGGGTCGGCGGCGCGGGCGGACGCTCGAAACGCCACACCCGTATCTCTCGTGATTCCCATTGCCTACACCCACCAACACAAAGCTGACCACGAGCTCGACTCTGTGCTGCACGCACATCGGCACCAGGTCAAATGAAAATACTGCGATTCGACGTGTCCGATCTGGTTCGGAATATTCGCACAATCCGAGCGCGAAATGACAAGACCCAGCACCACCACATGACGCAGGATGTGAGGGCGCTCACAAAGGATGATGTGCCGAGCGCCCGTGGTCGGGGAATGAGACAGCCGCGGTGATCACAGGAGCGGCGCCAGATGTCACCACGGCACCGCCGCAGAAACTCAGGCAATTCTCGAGAACCGAACCACGCCCGCGCGACAACACGAAAGCCTTTGTCCGTTGCGGGAACTCAGATCGAGGAGTACAGGAATGCGATCAACAACAACGGCGGCACCGTCCGCCGTAGCGGCGATCGGTGCCGGCTATACCGTCGGCCTGGTTTCCGTCGGAGCTCCGCCCGCACTGCCCACTCCGGCCAAGGCCGCAGCCGTCGATGAACTGACGCAGACTTTCGCATCGACCGTCACCCACGAGGGAGCCGCCGCGGCCCGGTCGGACATGGCCGTTATCCAGACGATGTCCGATCAGCTGCAGACACAGACCGCTCCCGCCCTGACCGGCGCCCTCGAGATCGACCCGGAACAGTTCCAGGGATTCATGGCCCTGAGCTTCCCCGATGTCGCTAGCGGGATGGCACAAAGGGACGATGTCCTTCCCCGGTTCCGGGGAAGGACATCCGGAATCGAGCAGAACGTCGGCAGCTTCCAGCAGGCTTCGATCCTTCCGACCGCCGCCGCGGCCACGACGACGTCGACCTGGTCGTTCCTGCTTCCCGGGGCGGCACTGCTTTGGTGGGTGGTGCCGGGATGGCCGCCCAGCCGGCCGGAGCGGAGACGGTCCCCGTTCCGAGAGAAAGAGCCCTGACCAACTTCTGACGAAGCCCGACCAGGCTCCGCGAGACCCCCAGCGTCCCCCCGCCGATCGGGCTCCGCCCACACGGTTGCCACTACCCGCGGCGACATTCTCCGAAAACCCCTGAGGTGTGTAGTGATTCACCCGCCTTGCCGGTCTCGGAAGTGATCGAGCGGTGAGCTCCGGACGGTCCGCCCCCGTGGGAGGCACGGCCCGTCCACACAATCCGCAAGGAAACAACCGGCGCAAACCCGCGCTGACCATCAGGAAAAGGAGATTGGATCGATGACCGACAAGCTGAAGTTTTTCTCGCAGGAGTGGTGCGATGCCGCGCTCGAGGCGGCCAACGCGAACGACGCCATGTACGCCGGCTTCAAGGATCCGGCGACGTTCACCAACAAGATGGAGTTCGGCGTCCTCGGGCAGGGCGACGTGGCCAGCCACCTCGAATTCAAAGAGGGAAGAATTATCTCCTGGACGCCGCGCACGTTCGACGAGAGCGAGCTGTGGTTGATCATCAACGGCAGCTTCGAGACCTGGCAGAGCGCCGCCGCAGGTGAAGAAGAAGGCGGGAAACTGCTGATGAAGGGGCAGATCAAGTTCGCCAAGGGCCCGATGTCCGCGGCGATCGAGAACGCCGGCGCGATCAACAACTTCCTGCGTACCTGGGGCCAGATCCCCACCGACTGGGACGTGTAACCCGATCTCGCCCTCGCACGGGGACTCGTCCGTCTCCACCAGTCGAGTCCCCGTGCAGTACCACACGTCCCACCGTCCACCTGCTTGGAAAGGCCAACACCCATGACAACCGTCGAGCACGGCGCGTACGCCGTCACACTGTACGACGGGCAAGACGCCAACGGCGTCGCCGGAATCGTCGGGATGCTGCTCGGGCAGAATCTCGACAACTTCCCGTCCCGGATCAAGTTCGCCCGCAGGATCTCCCGGCCCGTCACGATCTACAGTACCGACACCGCTAGCGCCTGTACGATCGTGTTCGGCACCGACGAGGCGGTCGTCTACAACGACATCGTCGGCAAACCCAGCGTGACGGTCATGGCCACCGTCGACCAGATACTGGAGGTCTCCCAGCTGCCGATGAAGGCCGGCGGGTTGATCCCGGTCGGCTTTTTCACCAGCCGGGGAATGTCAGTGCTCGGCGAAATTCTGAAGCACAAGCTCATCGTCAAAGGCTTGCTGACCCACACCGTAACCGCGCTGCGCACCATCGCGTTGGTCTCGGTCGTCGAGTCATGACCTCGATCTCGGGCCGCAATCGCCCGACCACCCACGCAATCGACGAGCGGACCGACCGCTTCGAACTGCCCGAGGACCTCGACGAGGCCTGGTATGACGGCGCGCCGCCACGGGCGTCGAAGGCGATGAATATCGCACGCGGACTGCTCGTGCTCGCGCTGATCCCGGTCGGGGCGTTTTACCTGTATCCCCGGATCTACGACCTGACCGCGACCCCCTACCGGCTCGACCAGGCAGTAGTTTCCGCGGGCAACTACAACCCGGCGCTGAACCAGATCGTCGAGCACGAGAGGGTCACCCTGTCCGCGTTCGATGCGCTCGACAAGATGAAGGCATCGCTGGCGAGCGTCCTGTCGACCGACGAAACCGTCACAGCGGAACTGAACACCCTCATCGGACAGATCAGCGGCGATGTTCAGGCCACCTTGGATCTCGCGGGCGCGAACGTGACCGACCTCGTGGCCTCGCTCGACACCTTGACCGCGCACATCAATTCGCTGCAACCGGCCGCCGAAGGCGCGACCACGGCGCTCGCCGGCGACCGCGCCACTTTGGACGCCATCCTCACCGATGCACGATCGACCGCTGCCAAGGTTCACAGCGCCCGCCTCTCGGCGGAATCGTCCGCCGACGACCTGTCGGGGAAATAGGAGAAGTGACGTGATTTTCTTCGGACGCCGCGGCGGTCCGGCCCGAATGGTTCTGTCGATCGTCGCGGTAGGTGTCCTCAGCCTGCTCGCTTTCGTGGTGTTCAACTTGAACACTCGACTCGACAACCAGCAACGTGCCAACGAAACCAGCATCGCCGCCTCTCAGGCGATCGTCGATGTCAACGACCGGGTGACCAACCAACTGCAGCAGCTGACCGAGCTCACCCATACCGCACAGACCGCGCTCGATGCCACCACCGCGCTTGGGCCCCTGCTGACCAGGCTGGACGAGGCCATCACACCGGCAGCGCAGATGCTCGCCAGCAGCACCGACGGGGCACAGCTGACCAACCAGCAACTGACCAACATCCAGGGCATCCTCGGCGAAGTCCAGAACACCGTAGTGCCGCTCGTGACGTCGGCCGAAGCATTCGGCGACCAGGGTCGCCAGCTCCTCACCATCGTTCAGGGGCTCGTGAGCGACCTGCAAGGGTCCGTCGCGGCCGCGCAAACCATCAACCAGATGCTCCCGCTCCCGGGCTGAACCGCCCATCTCCTACCCGACCGATCTGTACCTACTCTCGACTGGACGTGACATGCAGCAGGGCACCGACTTACCGCCAGAGGCGTACCCACGCCGCGGTCTGGCCGGCCTTCAGCGATTCGATGTTCCCGCATCGGCGCTGCCATACCGCAAAGGCGTACTGCCCCACCGATCGGACATACCGGTTAGTGCGGCACCCGGCTCCACCGGGTTCGCCGTAGTCACCGAATGGATGGGCCGCCTTGCTGCGGCGGTGGCCCTCGTCCTGTTCGCGTTAGTGCTGGGCGCCATCCATAAGGGCCAACTCGTGCAGGACAGCGCCCGCACCATCGTGGACAACTTCCGGCTGACCAACGACTACTTCGCTCAACGTGCCGACCTGACTGCTCCGGCCACCGCACGCAAGCAACTCGACGAGCTGGCAGGTGTGCTCACCCAGCTCAACACCGCCACCGCAACCGACGTCGATCACCTCTCGGCGCTGCTGCCCGACGCGCGCGCGTTGCTTACCGCCGGCCAGGGCGACACCGCGATTGCCGGGCAGCTCGAAACGGTCGCCAACACACTGCAAGGCTCGGCCGCGTCGCTGCACCAAATTTCCGCGGACGCAAACACCACCGTCTCCGACGTGAACAACCAGCTCAGCACCGCGATCGACCTCGTCAACCAACTCAATGCGGAACTGACACGAACAACGAACAAACTGGCGCTGGTTCCCGAGCAGGGGGCCATCATTCCTGCACCTGGAGGAAACTGAATGATCAACAAAAAGGCATGGCTCGGAGTCGTACTCGCACTGGGTGTGGCGCCGGCGGTGCTGCTCTGTGCAGTCAACGGATTCGTTCCCGGAGCCGACGACGTCGTCGATCCGCTCGGCCGCCCGTCCCAGCTGAGTCTCGAGGTCATCAATTCGGCCGACCAGTTCGACACCCTGACCTCCATTCTCGTGCCCAAGCACGCTCAGTTGTCCTCGGACATCCAGGCCCTGAATCCACTGGCGAACGACCTGGAAGGCCTCACCAACAAGGCAGGGGAACTGGCCGGTCAAGCCACGACACTCAACGCCTCCACAGGCGATGTCAGCACGATCGCTGCGCCGCTACCCGACCTCGTCGCGAACGTGACCGGCCGGGCCAACCAAGCGAGCCCGACGGTCGCAGGACTGTCGACGGCCGTCGGGTCAGTAACCACCCAACTCGAGGCCATCAACCAGGGACTCACCACGATCGAAGGCACACTCGGCGCCCTCGGACCGAAAGCCACCGCCATCGCCGCAACCCTCGAGAACGTCCAGGAAGAGGCACGGCACGTCCAGGAATTCGGCCCCCTCCTCGCGGTCGTCGGCCCCCCGGTCAACTCCCTGAACCTCCCGCCCCTCGGCGTCGCGACCACCCCGTAACGCTCGACGCTGGTCAGACACTGACCACGAAACGAGTGAAAGGCAGAACACACGATGTTTCGGCTCTCCTGGGCGATCGCCCTGGCATTCACCATTGCACTCTTGTCCGGCATTCTGATCGTCACCCGCGACCTGAGCATCACCAACGACATCTTCAAAGACGGTGTCATGCAAGCTAAAACCGTGGACAAGACCACCAACGACGCACTGACCGGAGCGAAGGAGCTTCCGCCGGCCAACGCGGCCATCAACCAGGGACTGCCGCATGTCGTGGGCGTGCTCGACTCCCTCACCCGAGCCGACCACACCCTCGGCGAACTCGGTACCCAACTGCACGCGCTCGGTGACGCCTTGAAATCCGCGGACGCCCCCCTCGGCGGCATCATCGACGCCGGCCAGTCCGCGACAGACCAGGCCAACGCGGCCGCCGTCCCCGCCGAGCAGATCGTACACACCCTCGCCGACGCCGACGCGAAGGTCCAAGCCCTCGCGCCACTGCTGGACCAATCCCTCTCCCTCGGACAGACGATCGACTCGAAACTGCGTATCTCACTGCTGTTTCCGGTTGTAGGGGAATAGGGAGCAACAGCCTCATAGGAGGCTGCTCGAACCCACGCATGCTCGTGCGGTGGCGCGCGATCGACGTGACCACGAGTGGTGGTCTCGCCCGCGCTTGTAGGGGAGCTGCGGGCGGACCACCAGCCGCCGCCGGCGCCGAACAACTGCGCACCATCGCACCCGAGTTTGTGACGGAGAAGGACAATGGATTCATACGACAAGGCGTTGCTCGACTACACCACGAGGTGGTGCAACTTCGGAGGTGGGGACGAGGACATCTTCACCGAGTTCGGGCTCACGCCGGAAGTGTTCTACCGGCGAGTGCTGGCATTGCTGGAACAGCGATTCGTCACGGAACTGGAGTTTCCGGCGAGGCAGTACCTCCGAGCGTATTGTACGGAGAAACTCACGGCGTCGGCCCATCAGAGACGAGCCCACGCCGTCGGACTGTGATCTATCGTCGCTTCTCCGGCGCCGCTGCGGCGCTGTCATCCGACTCCCCTAGCATCCAGGCGCCTGCACCGGATCCCATCCCCTTATCCGTGCCGCGGGGGTGGCACATCGCAGAACCCACCGTCATCCGGACCCAGTGGAAGCGGTGTGCGCGGCGCAGACTTCGTCCACACATCGCCCACAAGCGACTGCTGCAGCCCTGCAATGCCGACGCCGCCGCCGCGCTGGAGGCCGCGTCCACGCGCCTGGACCGCAACCCCAAGGTGTGGGACGTGCTGCTCGATGGCATCAACACCGACGATGCGCACCGCGGCTCCGATTCCGACGCGTTCAAGCTGACCTACCCGTTCTCCCCGGCCCTGATCGCCACCCTGCGGGCGCTGTCTGGGCAGATGCAGCGCGAACGCACCGCGCTGAAGGTCATGCAGCAGATGCTCGAGGACAACGCCGACCGGCTGACCATCGACCACGTCATCCCGGTCGGTGAGGCGTTCGACTACATCATCGACAGCGCCCACGCCACCCCGATCAATGATGCTGCCGCGCAAACCTTCAAGACCGCCCGCAGACTGTGGACAGAGAAGCTGCGGCCGCTGCTGTTCCGCAACGCCGGAGTTCCCGAGTCCACCGCCGACAAGGACGTCCCGGCCGGGTTCTGGGCCGACATCCGTATCGCCAAGACTCTGCTGATGTCCGCGGTGGCACGAAAGTGCCCGCCCTCGCCCAGATCGACGCCTCCCGTCTGGCCTCGCTCAACCACGGCAGCGTCATCAGCCTCATCCCGGGCGATCAGTTCGGGCAGATCACCAACAAGGTCAAGCAGTGGGCCGCGGAGATCCCGGAGCTGTCCGTCACCGCCGGCGCCAACCCGATCATCTCCGTCACCCTCGAATCCGTCGACACCGAGCGCACCGTCACACGCGCCCAGGGTGAGGACACCGACGGACGCCGCCGGGAACTGATGCGGACCCTGCTCGCCGAACACTTCGCGGTGATCGGTGCCGAGCACACCGTCGACATTGCGTTCCTGCGCACCAAGATCTGGGGGCACCGAACGCCGGGTGGAGGTGATCTTCGGCAAGGTCCGCGACCACGGCTACCTCCCGGACGAGGCGTTCCGCCCCTCCCTGGACGGGGCGCTGCGGCTGGTCGTCGACTCAGCGAATAGAGACGAGCTACTTGCAGCGGTGTACTCCAGTGATGTCGAGCTTCTGGTGGCGGCCGCGCCAGCACTGCTCGCGGACAATGATCCACTCGACTCCCGCCGGCTGTGGTTCGACAGAGTGGTGGACTACGCCGAGATCAAGCGCGGGGTGTTCGAAGCGGTCGAGGCGGGAATCTGGCGAACTTGTCCCAGCACAGGCAGGGGCCGATCGGCGATGCTGTAAACACGCTCCTCGCCGCCGGGCAGGCGGACGGCATCATTTGCCCCGATGTCGATGCACGCGACGTCATCCTGCTCATCGGGTATCTAACACGCCTCGAACCCGACGAATGGGAAGGTAGGGCCCGACACCTACTCGACGTGGTTCTAGACGGCCTGCAACAGCATTGACTAGGTGTGTTGCCCCACGGTGCTGCCGTCCTCTCAAGAACAGGAGCCGCAACTGTCGTAGCCTCGGCTCTCGGCGGCATCGTTGCCCGCGGTTCGACGGGGTCGATCGGAGTTCGACTGTCGTCGACACAGTGATGGTCCATCCCTTTGTCCGACGCTGTCATTCGACATGATTGGACAGTGCACGCCGGATCGGCTCGGGCCGCTGACCCAGATCAAAAGACGCCACCGTCGCTGCGACAGTTGAGGTACCAGCGGCCGTTGCTCGCATCCTGGAATCTGACTTCGCCCACCGGTGCAATCGACGGAACACGGCCGTAGAACTGCCCTCAATCGCGCCGCCGACAACATCGGTGTGCTCGGCGGCGTCGGCGAGCAGCTGCGCGGCACCGAGCAGGCAAGCGACGTGGACATCGTGGCCGCAGGCGTGCATCACCGGCACCTCGTCGCCGGCCGCATCGGCCACGGTTACGGTGCTGGCGTACAGCAGACCGGTCGCCTCCCGGATGGGCAGGGCGTCCATGTCCGCCCGCAACAGCACGGCCGAGCCGTCCCCGTTGGCACGTACCCCGATCACTCCGGTGCCGCCGATCCCTTCGTGCACCGCGAACCCGGCGGCGCGGAGTCGCCCCGCGACGATGCCGGCGGTGTGGTGGTGCTCCTGGTGCGCGAGTTCCGGATGCTGGTGCAGGTCCCGGTAGAGCTCCTCCTGCCAGCCCCGGATGCCGCCGAGGCCCGCCAACACGGATGCGCTCCGCGAAATCGTGACCATCACTCTCCCTCCACCGGCGATACCGGAAGCGGTCCGGTCGTCGCCAGGCGATGTGTTCCGGCAGTATCCAGCCGCGCCAGCGCGCGAGCAAGCACAACACGGCCCGACCGCCGTGGCCACGATCAGCCTTACCTGCGGGTACCCGGAATACTGGACGAGCAACAGTGTGCCACTGGCGATCAGCGCGCAGGCCGCAGACTGGGTGTTCCCGCCGAAGACCGCCGGAAACCTGCCCACATCGACCTCACGCACGACTCCGCGTCGCCAACCCACCGCGGTCACCGTGCCCAACAGCACTACCGGCAGCGGGTCGAATGCTTTCGTGCATGCTCCTCACGTCGATGTTTCGGTGGGCGAAGACGTGCGAAAGTCGCGGGGCCGACCTCTACCGCCGAGCCGTCGCCCGCGGACACGACCACCCCCATGCCGTCCACATCCTCGCCCGCGCCTAGCTGTTCGTTATCTGGTACTGCTGGCAGGACAATCTGGCCTACGAACCGGACAAACAGGGCGCCCTCCACCGACTGATCACCCACCAACAACCGGCGGCTTGACATAGGGCAACTCATGCCGTCACCCCCAGCACCGAGTAGCCGTCCACCTCAAGCCGTGACGGCGGAACCCACCGATCCGACGACTCAAAGCCCGCGCCACCATCTCCCGGTCCACGACGTCCTCCGTGATCTCCCGGACTGGGCCGCAAGAATGCGAAACCTCAACCGCATCAAGCATAAACAACACACAGCCTGTATAGGCATGCACAAAACTACGAATTGCCAACCACTACAATCAGTTTCACAGCAAATGCTTCGGCATACATAATTCAATCAACGCCGCGAAATGAGCCTCCCCGCCCGGCGACCGAGCACCGGCCCGCCACCGAGCGTGAGGTACCGGACCAAGGAACCGACCGCTGCTACACCACGGGATGTGCCACCACCGCAGGCCAAGAGCACAGAACCGCGCACCGATACCCGAGCACCACCGCTCCGGCACCTCGCTGAGCTCAAGCACGCCGACACCTGCCAGCTGCTGCGCCTGGCAATGGCCGACGGAATTGACTTCCGTTGAATGGAAAAGCCGCATGGTGACGGCTATCACCCGGTGCTGTACTTCAGGGACCCACGCAGCGCGCGTCGGCCCCCATCCGAAGGAGTCATCAGGTGCCTAGCCTAGAGCGGTCGCAGTGGTACGACCTCACGCGAGACATGAACTGGACATTCACCTACGTTGATGAAAAGGACGTCTTCCCCGAGGAGCTTTCCAACAGTTATGGCGTCGCCGCCGAAGACTGGTGGACCTGGGACGAACCCTACAAGGTGACGTACACCGAGTACGTCCACAATCAGTTCGGCAAGGACTCCTCGGTCTACGCCGTCAACGCGGTCATCGGCCGTTCCAAAATCTTCGAGTCCCTCGACCCGGGCTGGAAGTCGGCGATCCTCGCCCACTACGGCGCCATCGCGGTCCCCGAGTACTCCGCCGGCATCGGCGAGTCCCGTATGGGACGCTTCGGCCGTGCCGCCGCGTGGCGCAACATGGCGATGTACGGCACGCTCGACGAGACCCGCCACGGCCAGATCCAGACGTACTTCCCGTACGGCCTGCTGGCGAAGGAGCCGCGAGCGGACTGGGCCCACAAGGCGCTCCACACTAACGAGTGGGGCGCGCTCGCCGCCCGCAGCCTGTTCGACGACATGTTCACCGCCAACGACGCGGTGTCCACCGCGATCCAGCTGACCTTCACCTTCGAGACCGGCTTCACCAACCTGCAGTTCCTGGGCATGGCAGCCGACGCGATGAGAGTCGGCGACGTGGACTTCGGCTCGCTTATCTCCTCGATCCAAACCGACGAGGCGCGGCACTCCCAACAGGGCGAGCCGACAGTGAAGATACTCATCGAGCAGGGCCACAAGGACGTCGCCCAGAAGCTGGTCGACCATATGTTCTGGCGCTCGTGGAAGGTCTTCGCGCTGCTGACCGGACTGTCTATGGACTACTACACCCCATTGGAGCACCGCGCCCACTCCTTCAAGGAGTTCATGAGCGAGTTCATCGTCAAGCAGTTCCTGGAGCAGTTCCGCGACTTCGGCCTGGAGAAGCCGTGGTACTGGGACGAGTACTTCCTGCCGGAACTCGACTGGCTGCACCACGCCTACCACCTCGGGGTCTACAACTGGCGGCCGACGGTCTGGTGGAACCCCGACGCCGGCGTTTCGCCGGAGGAGCGGGACTATCTGGAGCAGAAGTACCCGGGCTGGAACGAGAACTTCGGACGGCACTGGGACGTCATGGGCGACAACATCCGGGCGGGCAAGCCGGAGGCGACGCTGCCCGAGACGCTGCCGATGGTCTGCAACATGTGCCACATCCCGATTTGCACGCCGGCCGGATTCAACGCGGGCAAACTCGACAGCCCGCTGCCGCAGACGCTGATCCACGAGGGACGCCAGTACAACTTCTGCTCGGTGCCCTGCAGGTGGATCTTCGAGGAGGCCCCGGACCGGTTCAAGGGGCACACCAGCCTGATCGACCGGTTCCTCGGCGGCGAGATCCAGCCGCCCGACCTGGGCGGTGCGCTCGCCTACATGGGCCTCTCGCCCGAGGAGTGCGGCCAAGACGCGACCAACTACGAATGGGCCGCTGAGGCCTATGTTCCCGGCAAGACCCTTGCCGGCACGGACAAGTGAGGGACACGGAAAATGGCACTTTTCCCACTGCAGGGAATGTTCGACGGTGACTTCGTCCTCATGCTGGTCCCGGTCGACGACCAGGACACCATGACGCAGGTCGCCGAGAAGGTGGCCTACCACGCGGTCGGACATCGCGTCCCCGCCCGGGACCGTCCGATGCAGGTCCGCCACAAATCTGTCCCCGTCGCGCCGGACGCCACCGTGACCAGCGCCGGCTTCGGCCCGATGGACGTCGTGGAAGTGGGGTATGTGTGATGGCCGAGATGAAGGTCGCCGCAGACGTCGACATCAAGTGGGTCGAGGTTCCCGAGGCGCAGGACATCTGGGAGGGCGACATCGTCGACGCCGAGGTTGAGGGTGAGCAGGTCATCATCGTGCACCACCTCGACGGCACGTACGCAGCCTTCCAGGGCCTCTGTCCGCACCAGGAGGTGCTCCTGGCCGACGGCACGTGGGACGAGATCACCTGTGTGCTCGCTTGCCCGGGCCACCTCTGGGAGTTCGACATGCAGGCTGGCAACGGCATCAACCCGAAGGGCTCGACGCTGTACCGCTACCAGGTCGAGGAGAACGACGGGGTCATCCGCGTCGGGATCCCGCAGGACGGCCAAACCCACTACCTCAAGTCCTACGAGAGCTGAAGGCCAACCCTATGACCAACACCCACAGTGCCGCCAAGCTGGTCGGCCCGGTAATTCGAGGCTTCGACCCCGCCCTCGCCGAGGCCGTGATGGCCGCCGTCGAGCGGGACAACCCCGATCTGCCGGTGACCATCGACGACCAGGGCGGCTACGTCCGGATCCACACTCCCGGCCGGTGCGTGCTCACGCGAGCCACCCTGGAGGACGAGCTGGGCTATACCTACCCGATAACGCAGCTCGAGCAGGCGCTGGCCTCGTTCTCGGGCCGCGTCCTCACCTCCGACGACAGCATCGAGTGGTACCTGGAGAGGACCAACTGATATGACCACCAACACCCCTGCTAGCCGCCGCAAGCCGCGCACCTGGAGCCAGTTCGGCGAAGTGAAGCGCAAGCCCACGCCGTACGAGGTCGTCACCGGCAAGTTCCACTACCACTTCCGTCGCGAGCCGGCTCCCTTCGAGCTCGACCCGACGACACCGATCAACACCTGGTACCTGAATAACCGTGAGGGCTCGCCGCTCCAGGTCGACGACTGGGAGGGGTTCCGCGACCCCTACAAGCTCACCTACCGCGACTACGTCGCGATGCAGCACGAGCGCGAGCTCTACGTCGACGCGCTGGTGGACCGATCGGAGACCAGTGGCCTTGTCGCCGGCTTGGACCCGGCGTGGGTCGCCACCCTCGAGGACGTCTTCGTTCCGCTGCGGTTCCCGATCCACGTGCTACAGATGGTGAGCCTGTACGTCGGCCAGATGGCCCCGTCGTCCTACATCACGAACTGTGCCCATTTCCAGGCCGCTGACGAGATGCGGCGGATCCAGCGGATCGCCTACTGGACCAAGGCGCTCGCCAACACCCACGGTGACCACATCGCAGAGTCCGCACGGAGTCGGGAGATCTGGCAGTCCGACCCCGCCTGGCAGCCGCTGCGCAAGGCACTCGAGACCCTTCTGATCAGCTACGACTGGGGCGAGGCCTTCACGGCCCTGTGCGTGGTCATCAAGCCCACGCTGGACACGCTCTTCAACGACTGTCTGAGCGACCTCGCAGCACAGAACGGCGACAGCTTCGTCGCCGAGCTGGCCGCGGAGTTCGCCCGCGACTCGGCCCGCAGCCGGGACTGGACGCAGGCCCTGACGAGCTACGCGCTCGAGCGGGACCCGTCGCTGTCCGAGGTGTTCGAGGGCTGGGTCTCGAAGTGGGTGCCCGTCGCCGACGAGGCGGTCGCCGCTCTGGCTCCAGTCTTGGGCAAGGCCCCGGTCCCGCTTGATCCGGTGGCAGTCGTGAAGAGGGCTGGGGCGACCCGCGATGAGTTCATCGTTGGCACCGCCATCTGACTCGGCGGCACCGTCACCGCAGCGGTCGCCGGTGATCCCCCAGGCGGGTGCGTCGCCGCGCGGTGCCCGGTTCGCCGCCGAGCTTCCCGGGCACTACCGCGTGACCGTCGAGCCGTCGGGTGATTCGTTCGTTGTCCAGCCAGGCGAGAACATCCTCGCCGCGGGTCGCCGCGCGGGCGTCTGGCTGCCCTTCGAGTGCGGCTGGGGCTCATGCGGGACGTGCAAGGCGACCCTGATATCCGGGGAGGTCGAGCTGCTCTTCCCCGATGCCCCGGCCATTGACCCCCGGGACGAGCGACGGCGCCGCAAGCTGACCTGTCAGACCACCACCGCGACCGACGTCACGCTCAAGGTCACTCGGCTGGGTCCCTTCGAGGAGCGTCCGACGACCGACCGCGTCGCGCAGCTGGTGGACAAGCGTGAGCTGGGTCCTGGCATCTGCTCGTTCACCTTCGCGCTCGATGCACCGGCCGACTTCCGTCCGGGGCAGTACGCGATCCTCGAGCTGGGCCCGGATCTGCGGCGCTGCTACTCGATGGACGCGGGGCCGGGGGACGAAATCACGTTCGTCGCCAAGCATTACGAAGGCCGGCCGGGGAGCTCTGCCCTGCATGCGCTGAAGGTCGGAGTATCGGTGCCGATCGCGATTCCCTTCGGTGGCATGTGGCTGCGCGACGACGATTCGAGCACGATCCTGATCGCGGGCGGTACCGGCGTGGCTCCGGTGCTGTCACTGGTCCGGCACATGGCCGAGCAGCGGCGTACCCATCCAGTCACGGTTCTGTACGGCGCCAACACGCCCGAGGAACTGGTCTGCTTGGACGAACTCGCGGCCGTGGTCGCGCAATTGCGCCAAGGAAAGCTCGTGCCGGTAGTCGCGCAGGCCGATGACACATGGGAGGGCTGTCGCGGCTTCGCGACCACCCCGCTGGGTGAGATCGCCACGCCGGCGCACCGCTACTACCTGGCCGGGCCCCCGCCAATGGTCGACGCGACGATGGCGGTACTCCGCGAGTGTGGCGCAGGCCTGGACCGGATCCACGTGGACAAGTTCGGTTGATCTACCCGGGCGTATCCGGTTCACCCACCCGTTCAGCCGGGCAACCGGTAAGGGCGTGGGAGGCAGGCTGTCCGGCCGCAGGTGCGGCCCGCCACCGAACGAGACCAGGACCAGCTCGATGCACGAGCTGGCGAACAGAAAAGGAGATGAGACTACATGACCGACAAGCTGAAGTTCTTCTCGCAGGAGTGGTGTGACGCCGCACGCGAGGCTGTCAACTCGAACCCGGACGTCCTCACCGGATTCAAGGACGCATCGTCGTTCACCAACAAGATGGAATTCGGCGTGACCGGCCCCGACGACGTCGTCAGCCACCTCGAATTCAAGGAGGGCAAGGTCGTTTCCTGGTCACCGCGTGTCTTCGACCAGAGCGAGCTGTGGCTTGTCATCAACGGCAGCGTCGCGACCTGGCAGACCGCGGCCGCCAGTGAGGAAGAGGGCGGAAAGCTTCTGATGAAAGGCCTGATCAAGTTCGCCAAGGGACCGATGTCCGCGGCGATCGAGAACGCCGGCGCCCTCAACGCATTCCTGCGCACCTGGGGACAGGTCCCCACCGACTGGGACGTGTAATCGGGCCTCCGCCCAGACCTTCACACCGGCGAGCCCCTCGCATCGTGTCCTCGGCTGGGGAGGAGTCCACTTTCAGCGCCCGTTTATGAGATTCCTCCAGGAGATTTCTCATGTCAACCCGCACTATCGGCGCTGTCATCGCCTGCGCCAGTCTGATCATGCACCCCCGCGCCACGCCGCGGGCAATGGCTCGGCGGTTCCTGACAGACATCGCTGTCGCACGGGCCAACGCGCGACGGGTCTCGATGGTGGCGACACCATGGGACGAGCGCAACGACCTGCGCCAGCAATCATGAGACCGTCGAGCTCACACGGCAGTAGCCGCAATCTGCACGAGAAGCCGGTCGGGATTGGCGGCCATCGACCGGTGATCTGACCGACTGCCGCCCACTTCATTTCATGTCAGTTAGGCCCCCTCGCGCGGGACTCATGTCCTCCGCTGGAACGAGTCCCGCGCGGGTCCGAACCCTCACGAACACCATGCTTGGAAAGGCCTTGACCCATGACAACCGTCGAGAAGGGCTACGCCGTCACGATGTACGACGGCGAGGACGCCAACGGCGTCGCCGGTATTGTCGGGATGCTGCTCGGGCAGAATCTCGAGAACTTCCCCTCCCGCGTGAAGTTCGCGCGTCGCATCTCCCGGCCGGTATCGATCTACAGCACCGACACCGAGACCGCCTGCACCATCATCTTCGGCAGTGACGAGGCCGTCGTCTACAACGACATCGTCGGCAAACCCGCCGTCACGGTGATGGCGACCGTCGATCAGATCCTCGACGTCTCCCAGCTGCCGATGAAGGCCGGCGGTCTGCTGCCGGTCGGATTCTTCACCGGCCGCGGGATGTCCGTTCTCGGGGAAATCCTCAAGCACAAGCTCGTCGTCAAGGGACTGCTGACCCACACCGTGACAGCGCTACGCACGATCGCGTTGGTCTCGGTCGTCGACGCATGACCGCGCTCTCGGGCCGAGGGCGCCCGTCAACTCACGCCCTCGACGATCGCACCGATGTCATCGAATTGCCCTATGTCGGTGACCCCGAGGCATTCGAACCGGATCCGCCGCGGGCGTCGACGACGATTAACATCGCCCGCGGGCTGCTCATGCTCGCATTGATCCCGATCGGCGCGTTATACCTGTATCCGCGGATCTACGATCTGACGGCGACGCCGTACCGGCTCGATCAGGCGGTAGTCTCGGCAGGTAACTACAACCCCGCGCTCGACCACATCGTCGAGCACGAGAAAGTCACTCTCGCCGCGTTCGATTCGCTCGAGAAGATGAAGACCTCGCTGGCCAGTGTGCTGAGCACCGACGCGACGGTGACCGCGGAACTGAACACCTTGACCGGGCAGATCAGCGGCGACGTCCAGGCGACCCTGAATCAGGCCGGGGCGAACGTGACCGACCTGGTCGCGTCCCTCGATACCTTGACCACACACATCAATTCGCTGCAACCGGCGGCCGACGGCGCCACTGCCGCCGTTACCGGCAACCGGGCCACCTTGGACGCGATCCTCGACGACGCCCGATCGACCGCCACGAAGGTCCACAGCGCCCGCCTGTCCGCGGAAGAATCCGCCAACGATCTGTCCGGAAAGTAGGAGATGTTCCCGTGATTTTCTTCGGACGCCGCGGCGGTCCGGCCCGATTGGTGCTGTCGGTCATCGCGGTAGGCGTGCTCGGCCTGCTCGCATTCGTGGTGTTCAACCTCAACACCCGACTCGACAACCAGCAACGGGCCAACGAAACCAGCATCACCGCCTCCTCAGCGATTGTCGACGTCAACGACCGGCTGACCAACCAGCTGCAGCAGCTGACCGAGCTCACCCACACCGCGCAGACCGCGCTCGACGCCACTGCGGCCCTCGGCCCGTTGCTGGTCAAGCTGGACGAGGCGATCTCCCCGGCCGCACAGATGCTGGCCAGTAACACCGAAGGGGCGCAACTGACCAACGATCAGTTGACGAACATTCAGGGCATCCTCGGCGAGGTGCAGAACACCGTGGTGCCGCTAGTGGAATCCGCCCGCGCCTTCGGCGATCAGGGCCAGCAGCTGCTGGCCGTCGTGCAGGGCCTGGTCAGCGACCTGCAAGGGTCGGTCGCTGCGGCGCAGACAATCAACCAGATGCTTCCGCTGCCCGGCTGATCGGCCTTCCCCTCCCCTGTGAACCGACAACCGATCGATGACTGGACGTGACATGAAGATGGGCACCGACCTGCCGGACGAGGCATATCCACGCCGCGACCTGGCCCGATTCCAGCGTTTCGATGTTCCCGCATCAGCGCTTCCGTACCGCAAGGGCGTGATACCGCAACGCCCAGACGTACCGATGACCATGGCAGCGGACAACGGCTTCACCGTGGCCACCGAATGGATGGGCCGATTGGCCGCAGTCCTGGCACTGATCCTGTTCGCCTTGGTCCTCATGGCCATCCACAAAGGCCAGCTCGTTCAGGACAGTGCCCGCACCATCGTGGACAACTTCCGGACCACCAACGAGTACTTCGCCCAGCGGGCTGACCTGACCGCACCGGCGACCGCGCGCAGACAACTCGACGAACTCGCCGGGGTGCTGGCAGATCTCAACACGGCCACCGCAGCCGACGTCGACCACCTCGCGGCGCTGCTGCCTGACGCGCGGGCATTGCTCGCCGCCGGGCAGGGCGACACCGCGATCGCCGGGCAACTCGAAGGTGTCGCCACCATGCTGCAAGGATCGGCCGCGTCCCTGCACCAGATTTCCGCAGACGCCAACACCACGGTCTCCGCTGTCAACAACGAACTCACCACGGCCATCGACCTGGTCAACCAGCTCAACGGTGAGCTCACCCGCACGACCAAAAAGTTGGCGCTCATTCCCGCCCAAGACGCCATCATTCCTGCACCCGGAGGCAACTGAATGATCACCAAGAAGGCATGGTTCGGGGTCGTCCTCGGCCTCGGCGTGGCACCGGCGGTGCTGCTGTGCGCGGTCAACGGCTTCCTTCCCGGTCTCGACGACGTCGTCGACCCTCTTGGTCGGCCGTCCCAGCTCAGCCTCGAAGTCATCGACTCGGCCGGACAGTTCGACACCCTCACCGGCATCCTCGTTCCCAAGCACGCCCAGCTCTCCGGAGACATCCAGACCCTGGGCCCGCTGGCCGACGACCTCGAGGGTCTCACCGACAAGGCCGGCGAACTATCCGGGCAGGCGAAAACGCTCAACTCCTCGACCGGCGACGTCAGCACGATCGCGGGGCCCCTGCCGGATCTGGTCGCGAACGTGACCGGTCGTGCCAATCAGGCCGCCCCGACCGTTGCGGGACTTTCTACCGCCGTCGGGACGGTGACGACCCAACTCGAGGCCGTCAACGATGGCCTTACGACGGTCGGAGGCACTCTGAGCACCCTCGGCCCGAAGGCCACCGCCATCGCCGCAACACTGGCGAACGTGGAGGAAGAAGCACGCCACGTCCAAGAGATGGGTCCGCTGCTCGCAGTCATCGGACCTCCGGTCAACTCCCTCAACCTCCCAGCCCTCGGTGTCGCACCCACTCCCACCCCGTAACGCTCGCCGCGGCCACCCGACCGCACACGAGTGAAAGGCAGAACACAGACGATGTTTCGGCTCTCCTGGGCAATTGCCGCAGCCTTCACCATCGCGCTCCTGTGTGGCATCTTGATCGTCACAAGGGACCTCGCCATCACCAACGACATCTTCAAAGACGGTGTAGTACAGGCGCAAACGGTGGACAAGACCACCAACGACGCGTTGGCGGGTGCGAAAGAGCTTCCTCCCGCCAACGCCGCCATCAACCAGGGTCTGCCCGAGGTGGTGGGAGTCCTCGATTCCCTCACCCGCGCCGACCACACACTGGGCGATCTCGGCACCCAGCTGGCAAATCTCGGTGACGCCCTCAAGTCCGCCGACGCTCCCCTCGGCGGCATCATCGACGCCGGCGCCGCAGCCACGGACCAGGCCAACGCCGCCGCCGTGCCCGCAGAAGAGATCGTGCACACCCTCGTCGACGCCGACGGCAAGGTACAGACTCTGGGTCCCCTGTTGGATCAGGCCCTCGCCCTCGGCCAGGAAATCGACTCGAAACTGCGGATCGCGCTGATCCTTCCCGTCATCGGGGAGTAACTCGAGTAGCCGGCATCCGGCCCCGTGCTCACCGGTTGCCCAAGCAGCACGGTGAGCACGTCGGGCGCCCCTCGTGCTCGTCGGAGAAGCACGAAAACGAGACCGCACCTCGTGCGGAGCACCTCATGTATCAACCATCCGGAGTACGACGGAGAACGACATCGATTGAACCGGACCGAGTTTGATGCAGGCTCCTTAAAGAGGAAGGGCGTCCGTCATGCCCAAGCGTTTCCCTCCCGAAGTTCGTGAGCCGGCGGTCCGACTGATGCTCGATCACGTCGGCTGGTGCGCACGGCCCGAACCAGAAGGAACGCCGTCGTTGATCTCGGCGGTGATCCGCGGCGCCCATAAGGTGTTGTCCAGATCGAGCGATCCTCCTCTATGCCTGGCGGCAGGGCGCGCCCACACCGGCGGACCGGGCCGAGGCCGATGCTGCGCTCGCTCTTAGACCGTATGTAGTGACTACTCGCGGAGCGGAGTAGTTGGTACGGACCCCGCTCACGCAACCTCGTGGGTTACCGAGCGATGTTTTCCGTGCTCGGCCTATCCGACAGGTGTGAGGCGGCCCCGGTGTTTGTGAACGTACGAGTGTCGGGTTGGATGTGCATACCCGTGTTGGATGTGCATGCCCGTTCGGTCGTCGCGGCGGCGATCGACGGACAGACGGGCGAGGTATTCAGGACGCGGTTGACGCCCTCGCACACCGACGTGCTCGAGTGGGTCGGCAAACTTCCGGGCCCGTGCGCGGTGGTGTACGAGTCCGGACCGACCGGTTTCGGCTTGGCCCGCGCCCTGAGGTCGACGGGGTGGCGCTGCGAGGTGGCGGCGTCGTCGAAGCTGCACCGCCCGGCCGGCGATCGAATCAAGACCGACGCGCGAGATGCTCTGCACCTGGCTCGGTTGCTGCGGTTGGACGAGGTGGTGCCGGTCCGGGTCCCGACCCAGGCCGAGGAATCCGCCCGCGATCTCGTCCGCGCCCGTGAGGCCGCGCGGCAGGATCTGATGCGGTCACGGCATCGGGTGTCGAAGTTGTTGCTGCGGAACGGGATCGTTTATTCCGGCGGCAAGGCGTGGACCGAGTTGCGCGATCGGTGGCTGCGGCAACAGAGGTTCGACCAGGCGCCGACGCAGGCGGCCTTCGACGACGCCTACGAGACGGTAGTGTTGGCCACCGTCCCGCCGCGCCCGGTTGGACGAGAAGATCATCGCGCTCGCCGCGGACAGCGAATTCACCGCCATGACACGGCGGCTGGGGTGTCTGCGCGGCATCGCGACGTTGACCGGCTTCGCGCTCGCGGTCGAGATCGGCGACTGGCAGCGGTTCACCGGCGCCGGCATCGGCGCCTACCTCGGGCTGGTACCAGCGAACACTCCTCCGGGCAGAGCCGCTCGCAAGGCGCGATCACCAAGACCGGCAACACGCACGTGCGGCGGTTGCTGGTCGAGGCCGCCTGGCACCATCGGACCACCTACCACCCGGGTGTGGGCTTGCGGCGCCGCTGGGACCAGGCCCCGGGCGGCACGAGCTCGCGGACACGCCGGAAATCAGCGCCTGCACACCCGCTGGGTCAACCTGAACCTCCGCAGGAAACGGCCGGTGATCGCCAACGTCGCCGTTGCACGGGAGCTGGCCGGCTGGTGCTGGTCGCTGGCGGTGATGCCCGACCGAACCGGCACCCCTGAACTGACCGTTGGGGGTCACGAGGCGAGGAACCGCAGCGCGAGGAACAACGCGCCCTCAGGCTATTGAGCAACCGAAGCGCGCGAAGCGATCTCGGCCACGCTCGTCCTTAGATCGGCGCACTGCTCCAGCCGAACATATGGCCCTGCGGTAACCAACCCGCGCATATCAGCTTTGACCACGCGTCGTGCAACGACACGCTGACCTCGGACTCGCTCCACCAACGGTCTCCCCCTTCCCCCGACGCCGCCCAAGCGTGATGCCGCTCCTCACCGGGGTCAAGGCCCCGAGCACTCCGCGTGGGCCTCCGGCTGCGGGCGCCCATCCCAGCGGAAACTACGGGGGACGGCATTCCCCTGTCCCGCTAAATGTTTCAGGACCAGTCCGGCGTGCCTACTTGACAAATCGCCCAACATATCAGCCTGAATCCGTGGCGTCGACGTGGGATTGTCGGCGTGAGAACAGCGAAAACGCCTCTCGTAGTGAGACAATCAAGATTCTGACGTCACGATTGTCCACATACGGAGAGGCCCTTTCAGGGCAATCATTGCACACGTTCACGGCGGGGTCCGCGGTGTTCGACGAACGCAATCTCGTGTCGGCCGCCGGGTTGGTGCGGGTCCTCGAACTGGGCGAACAGGCCGGCCTTCGGAGCTGATCGACACCCATGTCGCCCCTCACCTCTCCGCGGGTGGCCTCGGGTGCTGCGAACCCGGCAGGGAGACTGCTTTTTGGGACAACATCATCGACTACGAATCGCCACACGCTGCCTGATCTCGACAACCCGGCCACCGGGCCACGACCCAGGAACCCGGAACGTGGATGAGCTGACAAACCGGTCAGCAGGTCAACCACGCCCGAGCGGCGTCGCCCGTCGGTATCGCCAAGGAAATCGGCCCGAGAACCACCGCGATCACCGATCCACGGATTCAGGCTTAGTCGCGCCGGTGGATCGATTTGTAGGTGACGTACTGCATGAGCCCCTCGACGCCGTACTCGACACCGAGGCCGGAGTCGTGCCGTCCACCGAACGGCGCGGCGTGGTTGGACGCGAAGAAGTTGATCCCGACGGACCCGGTGTCCATCTGCTCGGCGACCGCCTGAGCGCGCTCGGTGTCGCGGCCGAAAACGATGCCGCCCAGGCCGAAATGCGTCGAGTTCGCGATGTCGATCGCTTCGTCGACGTCGTCGTAGCGCAGGATGGTCACGACGGGCCCGAAGATCTCCTCGCGGGCCACCCTCATCTGTGGGGTGACATCGGCCAGCACGGTCGGCTCGATGAAGTACCCGGGACTTCCTGGGCGCGCGTGGCCGCCCGTGGTGACGCGGGCGCCTTCCTCACGTGCGGAGTCGAGGAAGCCCGAGACGACCTCCCACTGGCGCTTGTTGGCCATCGGGCCGAAGACGGTGCCCGGGTCGAAGGGGTCGCCCTGGGGAGCGGCCCGGACCGTTCGGGTGACCGCCTCGACGACCTCGTCGTAGCGCGCAGCCGGCGCAAGGATCCGGGTCGAGATGTAGCAGGTCTGGCCGGTGTTGCGCATGCAGGACCGGATCAGGACCTCGGAGAAGGCGTCGAGGTCGGCGTCCTCGAGGACGATCGCGGCCGACTTGCCGCCCAGTTCGAGGGTGACCGGCCGGAGCAGCTCCCCGCAGGCAGCAGCGATCCGGCGTCCTACGCCCGTCGACCCGGTGAAGGCCACCTTGTTGATCCCCGGGTGCCGGACCAGCGCATCGCCCACTCGTCCGTCGCCGGTGATGAGGTTGACCACACCCGCCGGGATGCCGGCGGCGGCAGCGGCCTCGACGATGTACCGGATGGACAGCGGGGTCGTCTCGGCTGGCTTGATCACGACCGTGCAGCCCGCCAGAAGCGCAGGGGCCAGCTTGGTCACGACGAGGTTGATCGGGAAGTTCCACGGTGCGATGAGGGCGCAGACGCCGATCGGATCCCGCCGTACGACGGTCGCGCCCCGGCCGCCGGGGAAGGGACGGCGATCCTCCCCGTCGAGGACTCCGGCGAGCCCGGCGACGTGGCGCAGAATGCCGGCCGCGTTCGCCGCGGCACCGGACGTCTCGGCCACCGGCGAGCCGTTCTCGCGGGTGTTCGTGACCGAAATCGGCTCCGCCCGCGTCTCGACCTCGTCGGCCATGCGGAGCAGCAGATCGGCGCGCTCGGCCGCGGTGAGCCGTGGCCAGGGTCCCGAGTCGAATGCTTCGCGGGCGGAGGCAACAGCGGCGTCCAGGTCGGCTGCGCACGCCTGCGGGATGCTGCCCCACTCCTTGCCAGTCGCCGGGTCGATGACCGGCAGTCGTTCCGATGAACCGGACGGTATCCAGCTGCCGCCGAGGAACAGGTCCTCGACGTGGGTGAAGGGGACGGCCACGGTCATCGGATGATGTCGGTCTTCAGTAGGGCCTCGGACCGGTCGAGACAGGCCAGGGCCATCTCGATGCCGGCCTGCGTGAGCAGTTCGGGGATGATCGCGCTGCGCAGCCGACTGCAATAGGTGGCCGGGTCCATCTTGAACCAGCCCGCGGCGAGGGCGATGCCGGCGTGGTCGAAGCGCCACAGGCGGTCGGCGTCACGCATCAGGGCGTCCTCGAGGGAGTGCGCCTCCCTGCGGGTGTCGTGACCGTCGATGATGGCCACGACCTCCTCGACGAACTCCTCGTCGTACCCCAGCGGCGGGAGCACCTCGCGAGCGATTTCGCATCCCTGCTTCTCGTGCTCGAACCGGATGGCGGCCTTGCGCCAGTCGCCGGAGAAGCCCTCGCTGAGGATCCGGCTCTCGTCGACCCGGCCCCAACCGGCGTCGTGCAGCACGATCGCGACCCGCACCAGCAGCGCGTCCGCCTCGGGGTGGGCGACCACCAGCCGCTCTGCGAAGGCGAGCGACACTGGGAGGTGGATGTCGTTCGCGCGGGCCCGGGTCTCCGGCACGATCGACGCCCAGATCGGGTCGAGTTCGACGCCGGATGCCGGACTCAGGGCGATGGGTGAGGTGTCGATCGTGCCAGAGGCGGCGATCGGTATGGGTGGAAGCGGGTGAGTCGTCATGCATGCTCTCCTTCGAGTGCCGCGGTCAGGAGCGGTTTGAGTGGGACGGTCGGGTCAGCGACCTGGTCGGCAGGAAGACTGATTTGGGCACCGAGGGCTTGCTTGACCATCATGAAGTCGAGCGGCACGTTGACGCAGTCGGCAGCGATCAGTCGTCCCTGCCGGTAGTACAGAACCGAGTGTTTGGTGGGATCGGCCGGGCTGCGATCGACGACCTGGTCATGATCGGTCGACAGGCCCGCGATCTGGAGCTTGAGGTCGCCCTGGTTGGACCAGAACCACGGGATGCCGGCGTACTCGGCCTGGCGTCCCCTGGCAGCGTAGGCCGCGACCTTGGCCTGCTCGATGGCATGATTCACGCTCTCGAACCGCACCCGGGCGCCGTCGGGCGCACCCGGGATGGGATTGGGGAGGTTGGCGCAGTCCCCGACGGCCAGGGTGTGCCCGTCGGAGGCAGTTGCGAAGCGGTCCACGACGAAACCGTTGTCGACATCGAGCCCGAGCTGCTCGGCGAGGTCGGTGTTGGGGATGACACCGATGCCGACGAGGACGATGTCCGCCGCGATCACCTCGGTGCCGATGTCGACCCCGGTGACGCGGCCGTCGTCGCCGACGATGGCCTCGACCCCGGTGCCGAGGCGGATGTCGATGCCGCGGCTGCGGTGGTGGTCGGCGAGGAACGCAGAGGTCTGCTCGCCGACGGCGCGAGCCACAAGTCGGTCGGCGTACTCGACGAGCGTGACGTCCTTGCCGAGGGTGTGCAGGCTGGCCGCAGCCTCGATACCGATGAAGCCGCCACCGATCACCACGACCCGCTGCGCCTGGGGCGTTCGCGCCTTCAGCTCGAGGGCGTCGTCGGCGGTGCGCAGATAGAGCACGCCGTCGAGGTCGGCTCCCGGGAGAGCGAGCCGGCGGGCCCGGGCCCCGACCGTGAGGGCGAGGCGGTCGAAGGCGAAGGTGCGGCCGCTGACGGAGTGGGCCGTGCCCGAGCCGTCCGGGTCCGTGTGCACCTTCTCGATGAATTCACCCTTGACGACGTCGATGTCGTGCTCGCGCCAGTAGTCCTCGCTGCGGAAGATCAGCGACTCCTTGGTGATCTTGTCCTGCAGGAACTCCTTGGACAACGCCGGCCGCTGGTAGGGCCGGTGGTCCTCGTCGCCGAGCAGCGTCACCGGGTCGGTGAAGCCCAGCGCGCGCAGCGAGACCGCGAGCTGCACCCCGGCCTGGGAGGAGCCGACGATGAGGAGTCCGTTCCTCGGGCGATTGCCGGTCATCTCAGACCTGCGTCTCGGGAAGGGCGGCGTGCAGGTCCATCCCGTCCGTCACCCGGATCTGGCAGGAGAGCCGCGAGGTCGGGAGGCGGTCGACGGCGGTGCCCCACAGCATCTCGTCCTCCATCTCCTCCATCGGGAGAAGGGTGGCGTAGTCGGTCTCGTCCACGATCACGTGGCAGGTGGCGCAGGACAGTGAGCCGCCGCATTCCGCCACGATGCCGGTGACTCCGTTGCGCACGGCGGTCTCCATGACGGAGTCGCCGGGGTTCGCGTCCAGCACGGTGGTTGCGCCGACGCTGTCGGTCAGGGTGATCTTGGCCATGGCTTTACTCCTAGGTCCTTTCAGATGAACTGTCGGCCGCCGTCGACTACGAGGGTTTGGCCGGAGATGTAGGCGGCGTCGGGGCCGGCGAGGAACAGGGCGGCCCCCACGACGTCGCCCGGCTGGCTCGCCCTGCGCAGCGCACCGCGGTCGACACCGTAGGACGCGGCGTCGTCCATCAGTCCGTAGCTGGCCTCGGTGAGGGTGAAGCCCGGTGCGATCGCGTTGACCGTGATCGCACGGCGACCGAGCTCCTTGGCCATCACCCGGGTGAGCGCGATGACCGCACCCTTGGATGCCACGTAGTGCGCCCACTGCTCCGAGCCGGAATAGACCGTGGCGGACGACAGGTTGATGACACGGCCACCCTCGGGGAGGAACGGACTGGCCGCGCGCGCCATGAGCCAGGGGCCCTTCGCGTTGACGGCCATGACCCTGTCCCACTCGTCCGGATCGATCTTCTCCAGCGGCGACCGCGTCACCGTGGCGTAGATCGCCGCGTTGTTGAGTACGACGTCGATCGTCCCACCGCCGAATGCGGCGGCCGCCGTGCACAGGGCTTCGGTGGAGGCGGTGGACGTCACGTCCACCAGGCCGTGCCAGGCACGGACGCCGGTCTCGCGGACCAGGCGCGCGGTCTCCTCGACCCCGACCGGGTCGATGTCGGCGATGGCGACGTCATACCCTCGCTCAGCGAAGCCGAGGGCGAAAACGCGTCCTAGTCCTCCCGCCGCACCGGTGATGAGCACGGTACGGCGGGAGGTGGTGGTGTCGGGCACGGGGTCAGCTCTCAAGGATCTCGACCCGGCCCGTGTTGCCGTCGACGCGGATGAGCTGGCCCGTCTGGATGGTGGTCGAGCCGTTGCCGGTGCCGGTGACGGCCGGCAGGCCGTACTCCCGGCAGACGATCGCGGCGTGCGACATCATCCCGCCGATGTCGGTGACGGTGGCTTTGATCTTGCCGAAGATCGGGCCCCAGCTCGGCGCCGTGATCGTGGCGACGAGGATCTCGCCGGCCTGGACGTCGCTGAGCTGATCGGCGTGGAAGACCACGCGAGCGGGGCCCTCGGCGACACCGGGGGAGGCAGCCATGCCGCTCACGCCGGTGTCGTCGCCGTCGTCGTCGGCGAGCCACTGCTGGACCTGCTCGGTCGTGATGCCCCACAGCATCTGGGTGAACGGCTCGGTGATCTGCGCCGGCGGGGTGTTCAGCGCTGGAGCGGGCCGCTGCGAGTCCAGCGCCTCGACGATCTTGCGGCGGCGCTCGATCTCGGCAGGCCAATACGTCGGCCCGATGGCCGGCACACCGACCGCCCAGCCGCTGACCAGATCGAAGAGCGCGTCGCGGACCTCGTTGCGGTTCAGGTAGAGGAGGTCGCCCTGCTCGCCCCAGAAACCGGCGCTGACGAACACGCGGCTGAGCTCGCGGACCTTGCGCCAGAACACACCCATCGTCCAGTGCTCGATGTAGAAGTTGTGGTTCTCGACGTACGGGTAGGCGGTGGCGGCCAGCCCGCGCTTGCCGTCGAAGGTGGCGAGGGTGTCGCCGTCGAGCAGCGAGCGGTACTCCTCGATGATGCGGTCGCGCTCAGCGATGAGCCGGTCGACCGGGCGGAGGATGTCTTGGCCGGCCTCCACGCGGCGGATGTAATCCTTGACGTAGGAGAGCGGGATCTCCTGGTGCTCGATCCAGTACTTGTCGTGGCTGTAGAAGCCGTTGCCGACGGTGAAGTTGAACCACGGGTCCTGGGCCGCCTGGTACGCGGCCACCCACTGGTCGCCACCCGGGAGGGCACTAACCGCACTGAGGGTGCCGTCGACGTCGTCGGTGTCGGCGAACGCGGACTGAAGCCCGAGCTCGACGGCCAGCGTTGCCAGCTTCTTGAGCTCGTCGTCGGGACGGAACAGCTCCATGTCGACGCCCTGCACCATCTTCGCGATGGCCTGGTCGGGGATGCCCGGGAAGACCTCCTTCGCGAAGTTGAAGAAGTCGAGGTAGGCGAGGTAGCCGAGGTTGAGGAACTCGAAGTGGTACTGCCAGTTCTGGTAACAGAGCTGGATCAGCCGGTCGTAGTTCTCCAGGAGGACCTCGCTGCCGTCCTTGGCCTTGCCCGAGACGATGTCGTCGAAGGGCACCATGTCCGGCAGCGAGGTGAACTCGAGGGCCTCCATCTCTCGGATCGTCGCGAGGACCTTCTCCTTCCACAGGACGAGCAGGCTGTCCCAGTTCTGGAAGTAGTGGCCTACGCGCCGCTCGAACTCCGGCACGCGTCCGGGAATCTGTTCTTCGGGGACGGGGACCGGGCTCATGTAGAGGTAGCCCAGGTGGATCTTGAACTCGATGCCGTTGGCCGGCGGGATCAGCAGGTGCCGCGTGTTGTACTGCCCGAGGCACTTGACCGCGAACTCGCCGCCGATGGTCTCGAACGGCTTGAACGCTGTCGGCCAGTGCTGGCTGTCACAGAACCAGAACTTCTCGTCGTCGGAGCCCGCGTTGTTGTTGAAGGTCAGGTAGTACGGGTACAGCGTCTCCCACCCCTCGGCGCCTGCCGGCACCGGAAGGGAGGACGGGCTGGGGAACGACTTCACCGTCGGAGCGGCTGAAGCAACGGTCATTACGAGGTGTCCTTGCTCTGGTGGTGGTGGGTAGGGATCGAAGGGGCGTACGAGCCACCGCCCAGCAGGGCGGCGGTGATGCCGCCGATCCCCGAGAATCCGGTGGTTGTTCTCGGCGCAGCGGCGGCAGCAGCGACCGGCTTGTTGACCGAGTGGACGGTCTCGGGACGGGCCTGCAGGAGCAGGAGGTCCTCGCCCTCGGGCAGGTCACGGTCGAGCGCCCACTCGATGTCCTGAGGGGTGCCGTAGTGGCGCTCAGCGCTCTTCGCGAGCATTGCGACCGCGTTCAGCTCGGCGTCGGTGAGACAGCGAACGGCGCAGCGCTCGGGCTCGACCTCACGCTCGGTGAGGCGGCCGGCGGTCGCGTCCGGGACCAGCTCGATGTGCTTGGCGCCGATGTGCTCCTGCACGACGCTGAGCATCACTTTGTCCATGAGGACGTTGTCCGGGGTGACGTGACCGGAGACCACCGATTCACCGACACCGTAGGAGGCGTCGATGGTCACCTTGGAGCGGTCGCCGTTGTGCGGGTTCAGCGTCATCGCAACCCCGGCGACCCGGGCGTTGACCATTTTCTGCACGGCCACGGCCATCGACAGGCCCTCTTCGCTGATCCCGTTCTTGAGCCGGTAGATGATCGCGCGGCTGGTGTAGAGCGAGGCCCAGCAGGACCGGATGTGCGAGAGCACGTCGTCCAGGCTCGTGAGCCACAGGTAGGTGTCCTGCTGGCCGGCGAAGCTCGCGTCCGGCAAATCCTCCGCCGTTGCCGACGATCGCACGGCGACGGGCACCGGCTCGGCGAACCGCGCCTGGAGGGCGGCGTACGCCGCGACCGTGGGCTCGCGCAGATGATCGGGCACCGGACGGGAGTAGATCTCCTCGCGGATCGCCGCGGAGACGAGATCGACCTGGGCGACATCGCTCGGATCGAGGCTCTCGAGCTTCGCTGCGATCACCTCGCCGAGACCCGACGCGGTGATGAAGGCGTCGTATAACGCTGTCGTGACGGCGAATCCGGGAGGGACCGGCATGCCGGCGGCCGTCATCGTCACCAGTGAGGCGCACTTGCCCCCGAGCAGTTCGTGCTCGGGCGGCAGGCCCTCGTCGAAGAACTGGATGTAGGTGGTCATGCCGCTCCTCCCCATGTCACTGGGACGTCCTGTGGAACCCGGAAGGACAAGTTCTCGCGGAACGTGATCGACGCACCGCTGCGCAACCGGAGGTCGGGCGCCAGCCGGACCAGCTCTTCCAGGGCGATCTTCGTTTGGAGCTTTGCGAGCATGTTGCCGAGGCAGTAGTGGATGCCGAAGCCGAATGACAGGTGTTCCCGGGCATTCGGACGGTCGATGTCGAACGTCTCGCCGTCGGCGAACTTGGTCTCGTCGCGGTTCGCCGAACCCATCACCAGCAAGACCTGGTCGCCCGCGGCGATCCGCACCCCGCCGATCGTCGCGTCGGTCAGTGCCTTTCGGCGCCACGCGGTGATCGAGCCGCTGTAGCGCAGCACTTCATCCACCGCCGCCGGGATCTTCGACGGGTTGTCCACCAGCTGCTGCCACTGCCCAGGGTGGCCGAGCAAGGCTCGTACCGCGTTCGAGATGAGCGTCGTGGTGGTCTCGTGGCCGGCGAACAGGAGGCTGTACCCCACCGAGGCGATCTCGTGGTCGCTGATCTCGTCCCCGGCCGCCTGGGCGCGAACCAGGTCGCCGATCAAGCTGTCAGGTTGCTTCTCGTGCGCCTCGGCCACCAGTCGCCGGCACTCGGTCCAGTACTCGACGAGGTTGTGTGCGTGCGGGATCTGCTCCTCGTCGCTCAGGTCGCCCCAGGTCATCGCGGCACGCGAGTCGGACCAGCGTTTGAAGGTCGGGACCTGGCTGGTGTCCGCACCGATCAAGGTCAGGATCGTCACTGTCGGGACGTCGTACGCCAGGTCAGCGACGATGTCGCCCTCCTGCCCCGGGCGCTCCAGCATGTTCTCCAGCAGGTTCACGACCTGCGCGCGGATGCTGGGCTCGAGAACCTTGTACCGCCGCGGGGTGAACGCCTTGGAGGCGATCTTGCGGATCCTGGTGTGGTCGGGTGGCACCCTGGCCGACAGCCCGGAGTACGCCGTGAAGCCGCCCTCCGTCATGATTCGGGTGGCTTCTGCGCCGCGCTCACGCACAGGAGCCTGGGCGTTCTCGCTGCTGAACGTCTGCCAGTCCTCGAAGACCGCCTTGATGTCGGCGTAGCGGGTGACGACCCAGTATCCGATCCGCTCGTCGAAGAACACCGGTGCTTCAGTCCGGAGCTCGGCGTACGACGGGAACGGGTCGTTCTGGTCGAAGGGCTCGTAGCCGTGCTGGGCCGTGTCTCCGTGAGGCACAGGGCATCCCGCCTGCGGGGCCGAGAGATTTGTAGTCACATGCAACTCCCGTTTAGTTGATAGAAGCAGTCTGGATCCGTGTTGCTCCGGTCACAATGGCCCGTTTCCATTCACCGGAAGTCATTTCCATCCAGTCGAGGTGGTTGCGCCCCCGGTCAGCTGGCTCGTCATCGTGAACGGGTAGCGCGCTATTGCCGCCTCGATCCGGGTGGCGGTGCCCGTCAGTACCGGAAGGTGGCGGGTGAGGTTACTGGACTGTGGCGCAGGGAGAACCAGGCCGATCGCCGCTTCGGTGGCGTCCGGTCGTCCGCGGACGGGGACGGGGACGGCGATCGAGCATGCTCCGACCCGGACTTCCTCGTGGGCGATCGCGAATCCCTGGTCGGCGATCTGTGCGAGTTCTCGGGCGAGCGCCTCAGGATTCACGTGGGTGCGTTTCGTGGGTGCCTCCAGGTGTTCGTGGAGGTAGGCGTCGCGGAACCACGGTGCCTCGTAGGCGAGCAGGACCTTGCCGACGGCGGTCGCGTGCAGCGGCAGCCGCCCGCCGATCCGTGATGCCCGGGGGACGCGCTTGGAGCTGTAGATGCGATCGACGTACAGCGCCTCGCTACCTTCACGGATGGCGAGGTGAGCGGTCTCTTGCGTGAGGGAGAAGAGGTCCTGCAGGAATGGTCTCGCGCTGTCGCGCAGGCGGACCCCGCCGCTCTGGGCGAGTCCCCACAGACGTAGACCCACGTGGTAGCGGCCGTTGTCGTCGCGCGCCAGCGCGCCCCATTCCTCGAGCTCGCCCATCAGGCGATGGGCGGTGGAGACCGGCATCTGGGTGTGCTCGGCCACCTGCGAGAGCGTCAGCATCGGGCCGTTGGCCTCGAAGGCCTTGAGAATCGCCAGGACGCGGGAGGTAACGGTGCGCCCGGACTCGTTGGTACGCATCGATCATCCCAGCGCGAGGCGCTCGGGGGCGCAATCAATCGACACAAGCTCGGCGAGGCCGCAGGCCATCGCCCCGGCCGCGTCGGTGGACAGGCGCTCGTGGACGCGGTTGTCTACGCCTGCATCCCTGGGCGTGGATCGGCCACCTCTTCGATCCTGACGTCTCTTGGGTCCGTGGTGAACGGCTGCTCGCATGTCTGCCTTCGTTTCTCGGGTAATGAGTCGGCTTACCCGAAACGGTCGTAGTGGATGGTGTCGATTGATTGGCCGCCTGCACTCAGCAGCTTCAGAACTGCGTCTACCATGGGCGGCGGTCCGGCTAGGTAAATCCGCGCACCGGCGAGGCTGTCAGCATGTGTGGCGAGCGCGTCGGTGACGTAGCCGCTGGACGTTGAGACGTCCGCGGACGGAGTCGATGTGGTGGCGTGAAGGTGGCCGTCGGGCAGTCCGGCCAGGAGGTGGGCCAGTTGCGACCGACCGACCAGTTCGGTGACGGAGGTTGCGCCGTAAAAGGCCCGCACGGGACGGGGGTCGTTGGTCGCCGCCAGTTGGTGCGCAAGGGCGAGTATCGCCGACACTCCTGTGCCGCCGGCAATCAGATAGATGGGTCGCTCGTCCTGGCGTAGCCACATGTCGCCGTAGGGCAACTCGATGGGAACAACCGACCCCAGTGGCAGGGAGAAGAGACGTTCGCTACCTCGACCACCGGCGTAGCGCTTGGCGATGAACTCGACGTGACGTTCTCCGGACGTGGCCGCCATCGAATAGCATCGCCGCAGATCCGGGCCGAGTTCGAGGACTGCGAATTGGCCTTCTCGGTAGTCTGCCGGCCGATCGAGCCGGAAACGGAACCGGCGGATGTCGGGAGCGAGCTCGTCCACCTGCGCCAAGTGCGCGGTGTAGTCGCCGGTGCCGAGATGAGTCCGCGGGGACTCATCGGTCCGGGTCGCCTTGACGACAAGGTCTGAGCCGGCCGCGCTTTGGCACGCCAAGATTCGTCCCCGCCTGGCGTCCCGCGGGTGAATCGCTGGTGCGGTGTCGAAGAGCGTGTCGATCTGGCCCTCGATGAGCGTGAGCTTACAGGTCCCGCACGCTCCCCAGCCGCACTCGAAGGGCAGCCAGACGCCGGAGCGCCGGGCAGCGGCGAGAATCCGTTCCCCCTCGCGGATTTCGAATTCCTCACCGTCCGGCGTCACTCGTACTCGATAGGCCGATGTCACCGTTCGTGGCCCCCGGACGGCATCCTGAGGCCGCACGCCTGCAGGTGCTGATGCTGTGCAGATGCGACGGCCTCGGTCAGGTCGACGGCCGCCATCGGCTGTGGCGCCTTCTCGAACATCTGACCGAGACTGCTGACGGCCTCGAGCATGAGCGGTTGCCATTGCCCGATCCAGCCGACGAGCACGTCCGCCAGCTGCGGGTCACGCTCGATGCAGTACTGAACGAGGGCGGCTGACCAGGTCTGACTGCGAGTGCTGTCTTCGCCGAACTCTGTGAAGAGCATCCGCAGGAACTCGTCCCCGTTCTCCCCGGCCAGAGCCGCGAGCTGCACGTTGAACACCGTGTCGAGAAGTGGCTTGATCACGAGGTTCAAGGCCGCAAAGCTTTCGCCCCAGTCGTACGCGATCAGGAGCCGTTCCAATGCCTCGCGCGCCGGCTGCCATAGGGGATCGTGTTCCCAGCTGGTCCGCGCGGCGTCCGTGGATGCGAGCCGGTCCCCATGGGCGTTCGCGAGAACCTTCGTCCAGTAGGCCACGCGCTGGATACGGCGCATCTCATCCGCGGCCTGGAAGTTGGCGCAGTTGGTGATGAAAGATGATGGGGCCATCTGGCCTACGTACAGTCCCGTCATCTGCAGGATGTGCAGCGGAAAGCGTAGTGGTACGAGTAGCCGTTCGAGCGTCGCCACCCACTCCGGAGTCAGGCCCCGGGCAGACTCCCCGCGTTCGTGTTGGTCGATGAGTTTGTCGACGAACACTTCCCGCTCGTCCTGCACTGCAACGTAGTCCCTATAGGTGAGCTTGTAGGGGGTCGCGGAACTGCTCCCAGTCCTCTACCTGGAATGGTGAGCCTTCCCGGTACTGCAGATACCAACCATTGAGGGGCATTCCTGCATGTTCGAACGGTTGCGGATCGCGACGGAAGTGGGTGTGGAACTTCGATGTGACGACCTCGTACGGCGTCGGCTTGCGCCGCACATCCCCCCAAGAGGCTCCATGTCTTGGGTTTGGGCTTGATCCTCGTCTTGGACGCCATCTCAATCTTTCCTTTCCAGAAACCAAACAATCTCTTCGTCGTTGACCTGCTTCATGCGACCGGCGAATCCGCTCAGTGCCGGCTCGAGTTCCACCAGTGGAAAGGCCCGCCCGAGTTCCCGCTCCAGGCTGAGTTGGGTGAGCCGGCAGTACTCGGGCACTTGAATGCGGACATACCCTCCCTCGTCGTGTACTTGGACATCCGAGTCCGGGTTGTCAGCGATGATCGCGTCCGCAACGGCATCGGCCAGGTCCATGTCGAGTCCGCGCATGAGCGGTCCCACCATCTTGAGTCTCACGTCTGCCATCTCCGCCTTCTAGCTGTCATTCGCTCGGTTGTGATGTCGTACGCCGTCGCTCGGTATGCCAACTTGGATCTGTTCATCGGCGACGCGGACGGGGAACCGGTAGAGCCGGCAGCCTGTGGGGTTGAGTCCGTTTCCGGTTCGCATGTCGAACTGCCAGTGATGTCCGGGACATTCGAGGACACCCGATTCGTCGTTCCAGTTCCCGTCGGCGAGCAACACTTCCTGGTGCGGACACATGCCCTGGAAAGCCAGGATCTCGCCACCGACGTGGTGCACCAGCAGAATCTGCTCCCCGTGCAACTCCACGTCGATGATGTCGCCTTCCCACAGTTCGTCGAGTTCGAGTGCGTCGGCCCATTCGTCCTCCACGTGACTCATCGATACCCCACCTGCAGCACATCGAGCGGGGCTACCCCCGCATCGGCCACGGTGGCGGTGTCCGCGAGTACCTGGCCGTGGAACCGGACTCGCAGAGGCCCGGGCTGGGGCGCGACGCGTCGGCCGGCGGCGTGGTGTGCCACCTTCTCCGCGACGACCGACATCGGGTCCGCGTCGTCGATCGGTATGAGCATGACGACGAAGTCATCGTCGAATATCCCTTGCACTGGAAATAAAGCCATCTCGAGCCTCCTTCTCAGCTGGCCCGGTCGCTGCCGGGTTGCCCGGCGAACGCCCATGCGTAGTTCGTTGCGTCCTGTCCTTGTTCCTCCGGCGACAGACTCATGTAGTCCAGGGCGCCGTCGATAGTCGGTGGTTGGATGACCCCGCTCAAGAAGCGATCAATGATCGTGAGTTGCCCGGCGAAGCGCTCCGGGTTCTGCTCATAGACCCACTTGCATGGTTCTGAACAGAAAAGGAGGCGGCGATCGGCCGTGTCCACTATCAGCGGCTCGGGAGTGTCCAACTTGCCGGCCAGGAAGCCGGCTGGGTTGACGAGCGGGATCTGGCACATGTTGCAGACCATCGGAAACGTTTCGGGCAGTGTGAGTTCGGTCTTTCCGGCGCGGACGTTCTCAGTGATTACGTCCCATACCTTGCCGAACGTATCGTTCCAGCCGGGGTACTTCTCCTCGAGCCATACGCGTTCCTCAGGCGAGACACCTGCATCAGGGTTCCACCAGACGGTCGGTCGCCACGTCCATACGCCAAGATGAAGGCCGTGGTGATACCAGTCCAACTCCTCGAGGAAATGGTCTTCCCAATACCACGGAACCTCGAGCCCGAAGTCTCGAAACTGATCCATGAACTGTTTGATCACCATCTCGCTCATGAACTCCTTGAACGAATGCTTGCGGTGCTCGAGGGGCGTGTAGTAGTCCATCGACAAACCGGTCAGCAGAGCGAAGATATGCCAGGTGCGCCAGAACATATGATCGACGAGCTTTTGCGCGACGTCCGCTCGGCCGTTGGTGATGAGGACCTTGATCGTCGGTTCCCCCTGCTGCGCATGCCGGGCCTCGTCCGTCTGGATAGACGAGATCAATGACGCGAAATCGACGTCGCCGACCTTCATCGCGTCGGCAGCCATTCCAAGGAACTGCAAGTTCGTGAATCCGGTCTCGAAGGTGAAGGTCAGCTGGATGGCCGTGGATACAGCGTCGTTAGCCGTGAACATGTCGTCGAAGAGGCTGCGTGCAGCGACCGCACCCCATTCGTTGGTATGAAACGCCTTGTGCGCCCAATCTGCTCGAGGTTCCTTCGCCAGCAGTCCGTGGGGAACGAAGGTCTGAATCTGGCCGTGCCTGGTCTCGTCGAGCGTCCCGTAAGTGGCCATGTTCCGCCACGCCGCACAACGGCCGAACCGCCCCATGCGGGCTTCACCGAGACCGGCGAGATACTCGGGAACTGCGATGGCACCGTAATGCGCCAGGATCGCCGACTTCCAACCGGGGTCGAGGCTTTCGTACATCGCCGACCGGGCGAGGATGGAATTGACCGCGTATACAGATGTGTCCTTGTCGACCTGATTGTGGACGTACTCCGGGTATGTGATTTTGTACGGTTCGTCCCAGATCCACCACTTCTCCGCCGGTACTCCGTAGCTGTTGGACTGAATCTGCGGCCACACCTGATCTTCCTCGACATATCGGAGTGTCCAGTTCATGTCCCGCGTCAGGTCGTACCATTCGGATCGCGCCAACTGTGGCATGTTGTCTTCCTTACCCTTGTTCTTGGTGTGCGGACCGTGCCGTGCCGCAAGCCGCGGCCGCTGTCGAAGTCTCATGTCCCGGCCCGGTGGCCTGCACCGGACTCGCAATGGTGAATAAAACGCTCGCCGAATGCGTCCGAAAGCCGGCAACAAGGTGTTTCGTATGCCTATGAGGCCGGTACTCGTACGCTCCGCTGTCAAAATCGAGCGCAGGGCCGCGGGCGACTTCGGTCACTCGAGGTGCCCGAATGCGCACTCGGCAACTCCCGCCGATCCGATCCCTCTTATCCGAGCGTTCGATGTAATTCGAAGGTGTGCAGCACAACGAGCGTGCCGTCCCCGAGGCGAGACGGCCGAATTGCAACCTCGCCCTTGCCGATCGGGACGGTGTCGTCCACGACCAGAGAGAACTCGCACCGGTCGTATCCGGGTGCGTTCACGTGTATCTCGATCGCATTGGTAGCAGCACATGAACCATGCGCCAGTATCTCGAAGACTCCCTCGGGCTCGGCGTCGAGGAGTACCCCCCATACTCCGACAACGGCGCCGGTCACTGCGGTGCCATCCTCGCCGACGATCTCACCCGCCAGAAGGAGTTCAGTGGTCCCGATGTCAAATTCACGCATCGTGAACGCCACGGGTGAGGCGAGATGTGTCAAGCTCGCCTTGGGGGGCTCGACGCTGGTGACGGACATATGAATCCTCTCCTCCTTATCCGGACGGCCGGTAGTCCTACCGAGTCCGATCCATGCGGGAATGCCGGTAAAGCACATGAAACAACTAAATTACACAGGCGCACAAAGTAATTCGCGGACTCGACGGTCGAGTGCCAGTCCTCCGCCGTCGATCCAGGTCTCCGACGGAAGCACATGATCCGGACGGGACGGCCCGTGCCTTCCAATCAATGCGTTCTCCCTCGATCGATGACCAGAGGGGAGGCGGTGTGCTGGCGCGGGGTTTTGTCCCCTGTCTGACTCTGACGACATATCGCCATGACGCTCACCTTCTTTCATAGCTACGTCCGAATGGGTCCTCGCTCGTGTAGGCAAAATGTTAGGTGCATCACACATCGACGAGTGTCCACCTGGCGCAGGGACTGGCCGGATTGCGCAACGAGTTCGAAATCGGGCGGATCGCCGTTTACTACGTTCGTAGTACGGGTTTGCGATGGCGGAGGCTCTACCCGCCTTCGGTCGTCGGCGGCGAAACGGCCGGAGTGTCGGAAACCCGGCGATAGGCCACATCGGTGCGGATCCGCCTGAACTCAGGCCCTGGTGGGCGCGTTCGAGCCGGATTTCGCGAGATAGAACAGGGGTGAGAGATAGACGTACCGTGCGGATCTGTCCTGCAGGTGCGTGCGCTGACTCCGACGAGTTGCGCCAGTTTGCTGACGGTGCACGGCTCCTCGGTGGGCGTGGATCACAGCGAGGATCGTCTTGATCGTGCGGGTTGGGCGGCAGCCGGTACCGACCGGATCAGCAGTCCGAGTAGGCATAACTGCCGCGAGGAGTAGACCGGTGCTCAACGCTTGTACCGACTGCGGGAGATGAGCGGTTGTGCCGCAGGCTGTGGTCCGCGTTCCGGTCGCCGGTGAGGGGTCGGACCAGCGCCAACCAGCTTGCGCCCTTCCGGCTGGACAGATCGAGTGCCGGGTCGAACGTCGCCAACGTACAGGGCGTCCGCCCGCCCACGGGCGAAGCGCAATGCGAAGACTTACCGGGCTGCTGTTATCAGTCCCGGGCACCGCCCTGATCGCGCCCGAGTCGATCGAGCGAGACACATTCGTCCAGGGGAGGTGCACCCCTTGACGCCGGCAACCGCGTGCAGGCCGCGGCAGCCACAGGATCGCGCCTCCTTGCTGTAGCGCAAGCTGAACATCTTCGACATGGCAGTCAGTGACGGTTCGCCGCTGCTGCCCGGATGACATGAGCTGCGCTCCACGTCGGCGCTCGTACCGGTACGAGCGCCGAGGCCACCCCGGTCACGCGTGGGCGAGGCCCGAATCGGTCCGCTCACACACAATCGACTTTCGACGACACGTGCCCACCAATCGCGGCCGGGCAGCCACGTGAGGATCGCCACGAGACGCTCCGCGGCAGCACGTGCGCCTGCCCTCGATGAGCGTGATTCCTCCCCGGCAGCCCACACCGGAAACGTCACCCGGATCGTCGTCGCCGACGGATTGGCCGGCGTGCTGTTCCTCGCCTCGCCCTTCACCAAGAACCGGGCACCGAGGCCTCGGCACCGACTAGCACGGTGTGCAGAAACATCGTCTCCACCATCGGCTGGCACCCGTCTACCCGTTCGGCGTCCTGGTCACCTACGCGCTGCCAGCCCGCGACGGGCCGGAACGGGCATGTCGAGTTCGCGTGGCGATGAACCGACCGCGGCGCGGTGTGACCGGCGTCACAATGGCTGTAGACTTTGATGTTGTGACCGAGCCTGTGCCGTCGACTCGGCGGCAGGGGCGGACATGACTGAGAAGCGGACGACCTCCGTTCCCCGCCACGAATCGAACTGCCTATGTCCGAGGCCAAGCCTGAAGACACTCAGCGCGACCAGGGTCCCGATGCAGTCGGTGCCGAACTCGATGCCGAGGGGTTCGAGGAGGCGCACGAGATCGGCCGGGGCGGATTCGGCACGGTCTACCGATGTTGGGAAAGTTCACTCGATCGAGTCGTGGCGGTCAAGATTCTCTCTGCGGACCTCGATACCGAAAGCCGCAGGCGTTTCGTCCGTGAGCAAAAGGCAATGGCTCAGCTCTCTGGACACCCCAACGTGGTGGAAGTGCTTCAGGCCGGAGTCACCATTAGGGGTCGTCCGTTCATCGTGATGCCTTATCACCGTCGCGACTCCCTTCGGGTGCGAATTCACCGCGGTGGTCCGCTCAACTGGCCCGAGGCACTGCGGATAGGAGTGAAACTTGCAGGAGCGCTCGAGACTGCGCACCGCCTCGGCATATTGCATCGCGACGTCAAGCCGGGCAATGTCCTGCTCACCGGATACGGTGAACCGCAGCTCACTGATTTCGGGATCGCGCGCATCATGGGAGCATTCGAGACCGCAACCGGAGCAGTGGTCGGCTCGCCCGCCTACACCGCCCCGGAAGTGCTCAACGGTGCGCGTCCCACCGCCGCATCCGATGTGTACAGCCTCGGCGCCACCTTGTTTTGCCTCGTCACCGGCCATGCGGCCCTCGAGCGTCACAGTGGCGAAGATGTCGTCGCGCAGTTTCTGCGCGTCGCCTCCGCGCCGGTGCCCAACCTCCAAGGGGCGTTCCCTCGGGATTTCGTTCGCGCTATCGAATGTGCGATGGCAAGTGCGCCCGCGGATCGACCGGCATCGGCTGCGGACTTTGGCAACCAGCTCCGCGACGTCCAACGCCGTCATGGCCATCGCGTCGACGACATGGCCCTCGACCAAGACGTCGACCAGCCGCATTCCCGCGAGGAGCCCCACCAGGACGCTTGGCGCGCGAAATCACCGATCAGCCACGCTTCGAGCCCCGTCGCACGTTCGCCCGCGGCCGCACCCCCCAGCGTCGCAACCAAATTTCGGCCGCCCACCGCCGCACGTGCCCTCGTCGGGCGCATGAGATTGATCGATCGGATGCGCGCTGCCGAACGCAAACGGTTGATCGTGATTCACGCACCAGCAGGATTCGGCAAGAGCACCCTGGCCGCACAGTGGCGCGACGTCCTTATTGCCGAGGGCGTTTCGGTTGCCTGGTTCAGCATCGACAATGACGACAACA
Source organism: Rhodococcus oxybenzonivorans (assembly GCF_003130705.1). Taxonomy (NCBI): domain Bacteria; kingdom Bacillati; phylum Actinomycetota; class Actinomycetes; order Mycobacteriales; family Nocardiaceae; genus Rhodococcus; species Rhodococcus oxybenzonivorans. The sequence continues at coordinate 322,974 of NZ_CP021355.1, forward strand.
ACGTCATCTGGTTTCTGGGGCATCTGGTCGAAGCCATCCAACAGGTACGGCCCAATCTGGCGACGGAGCTACGACAAGAACTCGAGGAACATGGTGACGAAGCTGAGCGATACGTTGTGACGTCACTGATCAACGAAATACACTCTACACGAGAGCGATTCGCAGTGATAGTCGACGACTGGCACCGGATCTCCGATCCCGAGACCATTGGTGCGATGAAGTTCCTGCTGGAGAACGGCTGTCACCACCTGCAAATCATCGTGACGAGCCGAACCCGAGTCGGCCTGCCGTTGAGTCACATGGGGGTAGCCGATGAACTGGTCGAAATAGACTCCGCTGATTTACGTTTCGACCTCCATGAGTCGTACCAATTCTTGGTCGACCTGTGTGGTCTGACACTCGATGACCGTGAGGTCGCCGAGCTTCGACAATCAACCGACGGATGGGTCGCAGCCCTGCAACTGGCATCTCTGTCACTTCGAAATCTCGAGGACCCGGCCGAGTTGATCAGCCACCTGTCGGGACGACATCGCGCCATTGCCGAATACCTGGCCGAAAACGTGCTGAGCACACTCGAGCCGCGGCTACTCGACTTCATGCTCCGCACCTCGATTGCCGAGCGGATCTGTGCAGACCTGGCAGCAGCGTTGACCGAACGCGAACACTGCCAATCTCTTCTCGAGGAGGTCGAAGAGTGTGACCTGTTTCTTCGTGCGCTCGACGAGGAAAGGGAATGGTTTCGCTATCACCACCTGTTCGCCGATTTCCTCCGCCGCCGCCTCGAATGCGACCATCCCGAGCAAGTTCCCGCGTTACACCGCATAGCGGCGCTGTGGTTCGCCGATCACGCGCTGCTCAGCGAAGCGGTCGACCACTCACTGAAGGCGGGGGATCGAGAACGGGCCGCCGAGTTGATCGAGGCGCACGGAATGGAACTCATCGAGCACTCACAGATGAGCACGCTGCTCGGGTTGATCGCGAAGCTACCAAAGACTCTGGTAGCAGCTCGTTCCCGTCTTCAGATCCTACTCGGATGGGCTCATGTCCTGCTGCACCATCGACCCGAGGCCACCCACGCCTCGTTGGAAACCGTGAAGTCGGCCCTGACGCGTGAAGGGTCGCACTCGACAGACGCCGAAGACCAGATGCTGGAGGCGTCCCTCGTCCAAGCCGTGGGTGACTTGTTTGCCGACCGGGTGGAAGGACTGTTCGAGCGGGCATCGGAGTGCTTGACCAGGCCGGAAACGTTGCGGCCATTCGTCGTAGCCGCCGCTGCCAATGTTGCCTCCTTCGAGGCGCTCTACAGGTTCGATTTCGACTCGACCCGCCGCTGGCAAGAATGGGCCTCGCCCTACCACGAGCGAACCAGCGGTCCGTTCACCGTGTGGTACGGGTATTTTTTCGCTGGCATCGCCGCACACGAGCAACTCGACATCCCAGCTGCCGAGGACTACTTTCGTGAGGCGCTCCGCTTGGCGCGAGAGGCCGGAACCAACTACTCCATCCGACTTGCCGGCGCGGCGCTCGGTGAACTGCTATACGAGCGCGGCGACTTGGACGAGGCCGAACACCTCCTCGACGAAAGTCATCAACTCGGCTCCGAAGGCGGAGTCGTGGACATCATGCTGATCACCTACGGAACCGGGGCACGGATAAAGGCACTCCGCGGCGACATCGACGCAGCCGCACGACGCCTCGACGAGGGAGCCGGGATTTCCGCGACGCTTTCACTCCCGCGCCTGGCAGCTCGGATCGAGAACGAACGAATACGGTGCGGCCTTGTCGATGCCTCCGGCAGTTTCGCCGTGCGAACCCGCAGCGAATCCGCCGATACCGAATCTCTCGCGCAGACGCCGCAACAAGATGGCATCGCCGTGATCACCGAGGAACTTCGAGAAGACTCCTCGATACGTCTGCTGCTTCACGACGGATCCCCGCAGCAGGTCGCTCTCGCGTGTACCCGCGCGGCGGCACACGCGCAGCGAATCCCGCACGAACGGCAGAGAGCGCATCTCCAAGCCCAAATGCTGCTCGCGTCCAGCCTTTTTGCGGCGGGACAAGTCGAGTCGGCCAAGGAAGTCGCTGCACCCGCCGTGCGCAGATCCGCCGAACTTGGACTCAAACAGTTTCTCATCGAGGGCGGACCACAGATGCCCGCACTCGCAAGGAACCTGCTGACGGACAAAGAGCACAACCCATCGGCCTGGCCCCATCTCGACACCGGATTTCTCTCGGAAGTATCCAATCGGCCATCAATCGGAGGACCGCCCATACCTAGCGTCGGCAACGAAATATGTTAGAGGGCGTGGCCTAGGTGGCAAGTTTCTTGAGTCAGGTCAGGGCGGCTGCGAGGTGGAGGAACCCTTGTGCGGCCGCGGCGCTCGTAGCGAATGGTCAGCCGCCCCGTCACAGGGGCGTCCGGGCGCAGCATCTGTGTTACACACCGTCACGTGAAACACAATCGGCTAGCCGCGGTTGGCTTCGGCTGGGCGTTCGCGGCTATTCCGCGACCGGGCCCGCAACGACCTCCGACCGGCGCCGACAGGGCGACCGGCACGCCGCCGCACTGCGCGACGTCTTCAACTGACCGTTAGGTCAGCTCTACCACTGCCTCCAAACTGGCCAAACCTAGGACGAATCGAAGGCGTTTTCCTGGCTCAGCCTCCGTGTGGATCCGGCAACTGCTTGATTTCTACGTTGATCGGAGGAAGCCGGCAAGGAGATTCACTTCTCCGGTGCGTGTATGGATTCAAGACATGTTTGGCTCATCGTCATCAGGACATAGCTGACAGGTCACCGACTGCGGAGACCGTGGCGCGTGCCTTCAACTCAGCCGCTCGAATCCGATTCCGCCGTTGCTGCCCGTATGGCCGTGGGGATCCGACTACGCGCCGTCACAGAGTGCGTGACGGCGCACCATCGTCGACGTTGCCGAGCGGTCCGGGGTCTCCCGGTAAACCGTCACCACATGGCGTAAACGACACGAAGCCGGAGGCCTGTCCGAGATCTCGATGGCCCCATTCGAGCCCGCGACGTATCACGCCCGACGTCGAGGCCGTGATCGTTACTGTGATGGTCGAAGACCACCACTTCCGCGTCCTCGACGGAACAACGGAGCTATCGCTGCATGCCAGAACGACCCACCAAGCCAATCCGCAATTTCAACGCCCACCGACCCGGAAATCGCTAAGCATGTCCTGACTACATTTGGTCAAGCATGTCCCGAGACCACACACGTCACCGGAAGAGCCGTCACCGACGATCACTGCCTGCCACCCGTCTTCGTGGTCCCATTCCGCGGACTGCGGTCGCCAGGTCGGTCTGACTTCTTGTCCCTTCTCGCGAATGATCCGGGGGGGTAATGTCGCCGAACTTGACGGCACCGATCGATGGACCGCTGATAGATCGAGCTGGTCGGCCTGTTCGATCCCATCGCGGGGTGCGGTATCCATTCGATCCGCCGCCGCCGTCGGCGCGGACAACAGTCGGCCGACCTCGGACAACAGAGATGAACAGCGGTGATCTTCAGATCGGTCAACTCCGAAGCTCGCATGCCGGTGGTTACCGCGGTCTGCAGTGTGGTCGCGATCCCCAGGTAGGCCGCGTTGGTGTCGTTTCGGCGGAATGGCCAGGACGCGGCGCATCGTGTCGTCTGTTCCCGATCGCGATTGGGGCGTAGGCGAACAGCGAATGCACCGCCAGTCGGGCACTACGGGTGGGTGGGCGTTGCCGCGGTCCGTTAATTTCTGGAGCCTACGTCGGTGACCCGTCGATGGCCTTACTGCGTTAGCGATGGAAAGTCTCTTGATGCATTCTTGCGTAGTGTCTCCGAGGGCGCCTCGCCGAACTTGTTGCGATAGGCCACAGCAAAGCGTCCGAGGTGCGCGAATCCCCATCGGTACGCACTATCTGACACCGACGTCCACACCGCCGGGTTGCTGAGTTCCGCGCGTACACGCTGAAGGCGGACCTCACGCAAATAGCAGGTCGGGGATACACCGACGTAGCGTTGGAAACCGTACTGCAGCGTTCGGGCGCTGACCCCTGTCGCACGAGAGAGATCGGATATCGACCATGGTTGGTCCGGCTGCTGTTCGAGCAGGTCGATCGCCTGCTTCACGACACGCGGCCGTGCAGGTCCGTGTGTGCTGAGTAGCAGCTCGGAATAGTTGTGCGGTTGGCCGACCAGTAAGCCGGTCATCACTAATTCTTCGACTCGTGCGACCAGCAGCGGCTCGTGACCCGTCTCCGCGTCGCGTTCCATCTCAGCTTGCAGCAGCCTGACACTGTCGACCCAGGTGCGCAGTGACGGGGTGGTCAGATCCATGCTGAAGTCGAAGCACAGCGGCGCCTTGATCTCGCGGCACAGCAAACCTTCGAGCTGCCGTTCCAGCGCGTGGCGCTCGATGCGTACGAAAATCATGCTGTAGTCGGGGCTGAGGGTGATCATCGAGGGGTCTTCCGCCCGATACGCCACGCCGAGGGACGGTATCGACGGAGCGGTCTCGTGCTTGCCCCGCTGAGCTTCTGCTTTTCCGGTGAGCGGCAGCGTGAAAAAATACAGCGCTTCGGTCGTCGGCGCCTCCAGCGTGATACGAGATTCATAGCGCAAGTACGCCAGAGTTGTGTTGCCGAGTTTGGCCGCGTTCATACGGGCATCCGAAGAAACTGCACCCAGGGCCTTGACCTTGTGCGGAACAAGAAGACGCGCGCCGACATCGCGGATCACATCGAGATCACCGGTACGGAACTGAGAGCAATGTGCAAGTGGTTCCCTCAACATGTGGAAAAGTCACCTCTACCTCTGTGGTTCCCCCGGCGCGAGTGCGCGTTGCCATTGACGTTGGGGCAGCCATCCCGCGAGCATGGTGTGACCCGCGTCACGTCAGTATATGTCCTGTGAGAGTTGATCCTTCTTTCTGCCAGTGAATCTTGCTCAAATGCCCATGTCTCTGCAAGTAGAGTTTGCTCGATCTGTAACCGTCGAGGAAAGTAGGTGGGCTCGTGTGGTGACGCTGGTGACGTGCCCTCGCGGACCTGGCCGATTGCCACCAGCCGGGGAGCGTCGATTGCCACCGACCGGGACATCCACACCGTCAACGGCGACTGGGCCCGCAACCCTTCCCGGTGGTGCCCGGCCACGAGATCGTCGGCATCGTCACCGAGGTCGGCGCCGACGTCACCCGCCACAACGTCGGGGACCGCGTCGGCGTCGGCTGTCTGGTCAACTCCTGCGGTCACTGCACCAACTGCCAGGTCCCCACGCCGGCGTCGACCGCGCCGGCACCACCACCCAGGGCGGCTACTCCACTCATGTCGTCGTCGACGCCGACTACGTCCTTTCCGTACCGGAGAGCCTGGACCCGGCCGCCGCAGCTCCCCTGCTGTGCGCCGGCATCACTACGTACGCCCCTCTGCGCCGCTGGGGTGCCGGCCCCGGCAAGAAGGTCGCCATCGTCGGCCTCGGCGGGCTCGGGCACATGGCCGTCAAGATCGCCCACGCCCTCGGCGCCGAGGTCACCGTGCTCTCCCAAACGCTGAAGAAGCAGGAGGACGGCCTGCGCCTCGGCGCCGACGCCTACTACGCCACCTCCGACCCCACCACCTTCGAGCAGCTCACCGGCCGATTCGACCTCATCATCAACACCGTCAGCGCCAGCATCGACCCCCAACGCCTACCTCGGCCTGCTCGCCGTCGACGGCACCCTGGTCAACGTCGGCGCCCCAGCCGAACCGCTCAGCCTGAACGTGATGTCACTGATCGGCGGCCGCCGCAACTTCGCCGGATCGATGATCGGCGGCATCGCACTGACCCAGGGAGATGCTCGACTTCTGCGCCACCCACGGCATCGGATCCGAAGTCGAGGTGATCCCCGCCGACCGGGTCAACGAGGCATACGAGCGGGTCCTCGCCTCGGACGTCCGATACCGGTTCGTCATCGACACCGCTACCCTGAACTGACCGTCCCAGATCGCCCGTTGCACAACGGGTTCCGTCCGGGGTTCGCCACCCGCCACCCCGACACTGCAATAGCGCACGGAGGGAATCAGTTCCGATCTCGCGGCGATCATTCGAGACTGCTGAGCTCATCGAGAACCTGATCCACTGCAGTGGTCGGGATACGCACCTCCTCGACCTTCGACGCCCGGAGGCAAGCGCGTACATAGGCGAGCATGTCCGGTCGCTCACGGGTCTCATTTTGCCCCGAGCGCGGGTCTGCGATCGGAGTTGTGCCCACCAACTGCTACACCTGTTGACGTGCCGGATTCCTGCCGAACCCCGGCGCAGGACGCCTCGGTGGTGACAACGGTGGCCATGCACGAAGCGCCCAGTGCGCCGCCGATCGTGCCCATATTCGCGTTCACGCCGCTCGCGACATCGGTTTGTTCTGGTGGCATCGCTGCGACGACAACATTTCCGTACGACGAGTCAGGTCGTCGCTCTCCGTCTGCGACTTCGAACTCGGCTGACCACGTGAGCCGCTCGAGCTCGCCGCTCCGACGAATCGAAGTACAGGGTGCAGGTTATGCTCGCAATAGTGTTGCTGAGATGGTTAGCGTGACATTGCGACTGCGAACACCGAGCCACGGAATTGAGGTCCGCGGTGGCCGAATACGATCCACTGGCGACGCAGCGTGATCAAAGTCCGGATCTCGCCACGGAGTTGGCCGCGGCGGGGTTCGATGATGCCCGGGAGGTCGGTCGGGGTGGCTTCGGCGTCGTCTACCGCTGCCTGCAGCCATCCCTCGACCGCACCGTCGCAGTGAAGGTTCTCACCGCTGATCTGGATCCGGACAACCTCGAGCGGTTCATTCGTGAGCAACGGGCCATGGGCCGGCTGTCCGGGCATCCGAACATCGCCAACATTCTGCAGGTCGGTGCCACCACCAGCGGGCAACCGTACATTGTGATGCACTACCACCCGTACGGTTCGCTGGCGACACAGATCCACCGCACGGGCCCGATCGAGTGGCAGGAGGCGGTTCGACTCGGCGTGAAGATCTCGGGCGCGCTCGAGACCGCACACCGAATCGGCACCGTACATCGGGACGTCAAGCCCGCGAACATCCTGCTCACGGACTACGGGGAACCGCAGTTGACCGATTTCGGGATCGCACGCATCGCGGGTGGCTTCCACGACCAGAACTGGACCCGACCATCCGAGACACCCTGAGAGCCAGCTAGAGCACGGCACACCTGCCCGACGCAGCGAGCGACACCGGTCTGGCGAACAATCCGCCGCTGTCCGCCGCCCAGAGTCATCGGCCCACGGCGGCGCCAGAGCCCTATTGAGGGTTCCCGGCCGCGGCGACCGAAGTGAACACGGTCGACACGTCGAGCCTCTGCCGTGCTCGCGCCCTGTTAGGGGCGTTCAGGTGGACCAGTTCAGAGCTCGGCGAGAGAGACTAGCCCGTCCTGCAGCGCCCGGATCAGCAGGCCGGACTTGTCGGTAACGGGGCGCCCGACGGCCGCGTACTTCGCCCGGATCCGGATCAGGTGGGTGTTGATCGTGCCCATGCTGATTCCGAGGTCGGATGCGGCAATAGCCTTCGATTCACTCCGCAGCCATAGGCGCAGGATCTCCAGCTCGCGCGGTGTCAACCGGGGCCGCCGTGGCGGTTCCCCGACAGGATCTGGCGTGGAGCCAGGAACAGAAGTCATAGCAACTCTCGCCTTCTCGAGCCACATGATTGCCGCAGGACGCACACTGTGTGATTCGAGGCAGCGCGCCACCCAGATGGGTCTGGCTCGCGACATCGGTTTTCCGTGACCGCGGTAACAAACCATACTTGAAGCCGGTTTTCACGAGACGCAGGTGATGCTCCAGGGGCGCGTCGCTGACGCGCCCTGGTGAAATTGGTTATCGTCGGTGGCCTGTAGAACCAAGGGGGTGCGGTGACCATGAGGTCTTCGACAGTCACGGACGTGTCGACGCTGCTGATGATCGATTCGGCGTCTGCGCGGGACCGGGACGACGCCTTCTCTGTCACCCCGCTCGTCGGTGGCGGTGGGTGGACGGTGGAGGTTCACATCGCCGGCGTGGCCGACGTCGTGGAACTGGGGTCGGTCGCCGACGAGCAGGCGTTCCTGCGGGCTGAAACCCGCTACCTGCGCAGCCGCACCATTCCGATGCTCGGCGAGACGGCGGAGCAGGCTGCCACCCTGACCGCTGATTCCCGGCGCACCAGTCTGCGGGTCACCGGCACTCTCACCACCGACGGCCGGCTGGTCGACACCGCCGTAGGCCGCGCACAGATTCCGTCGGGTCGGTGTGTGGCGGTTGATCACGCCGAGGTGCCCGGCATCCTGACCGACCCGGCACATCCGCTGCACCCGCAGCTGGCCGCGGCGGATGCGGCCGCGCAGGTCCTGCTGACCGCCCGCCGCGACGGCGGTGCCCTCGCGTTCTACGACCTCACCCGCGGCTGGGCGAGCAATGAGGACGGGGCCATCGTGGCGATCGCCGCCGAACTGCGGACCGTCACCTACGTCATCGTGCAGGAACTGATGATCTCCACCAACGAGGCGGTCGCCCTCTGGTGCGTCGAGCAGGGCTTGCCGATCCTGTTCCGCAACCACCGGCCCAACCCGGTCGCCGGCAGCACCGACGAGCTGATGAATGAGATCGCCGCCGCGGCCGGGGATCCGGACCTGTTCGCGAAACTGCGCGGACGCCTGCTCTCGACGCTGCGGGCCGCGACCTACGATCCGACGGTCCACGGACATTACGGCCTGCGCCTGAGCGCCTATAGCCATGTCACGTCCCCGCTGCGGCGGGTGGCCGACCTGATCAACCAGCGGATCATCTTCGCCCACCTCGACTCCTCCCCCGCCCCCTACACCGCGGATCAGCTTGCCGCCCTCGGCGCGGATCTGAACCGGCGCACCCGCGCCGCCCGGGAAGCGAAGAAGAATCACTTCAAACACGCCGACCAACGCATCGTCGCCGAGCAGGCCACCGCCGATCTCACTGCACTCGACAGTCGACGATTCCACAAGGTCCTCAAAGCCGAAGCCGCCGGATCCCTTCGGGCTCAACTCGCCGCCGAGCTCGCCCGCCGCGTCGACGCCGACCTGATGACCGCCCCGGACGTCGCGGTCCTGATCGACGCCGCCGACCCCACCTGGCTTCCCATCCAACTCCGCGTCCTGGACACCCTCGCCGACACTCACCCGGAGATGGGGCCCAGCGTTGCGTCGGTGTGGCGGCAAACTCACCCCGATCAACCGCCCACCGACCTGGAGATCCGGCGGAACGGCGCCGCCCACAACCCACTGTTCGCCGCCCGCGCCACCCACCTCGGGGTCCGGGGGCCATGGGCCACCTCAACTGCGAAGAGGCAGGCCGAACAAGCCGCCCTCTGGGCGGCAGTGCGCGCGCAACTAATCGGCACCGACCAGCCCGACACGGAACCGGACTGGCCCACCACCGAGCCATCCCCGCAACCGACGACTCCCCTACTGGCGCCGCAGGTTTCCGGTTTCGCCGAATCCGCGGAACCACACTGTACGGCCACGCCGGCCGCCCTGAACCTGGACGGGGCGAAGAAGTCCAAGGCTCTGTCGAACCCCATCGCTTGGCTGATGAGTCTCGCCCAAAACAACAACCAGCCCCCACCTGAGTGGAACTTCTGCACAGAGGGGCCCGCACACGCACCTCGGTTCACCGCCACCGTGCGCCTCGCCGGCCACAGCGCCACCGCTGACGCGACCACAAAAACGGCGGCGAAGACCGCATCGGCGACCGCGCTCATCGAGACACTTTTCAGACAGCGCTGAAGACGACAGGTACCTACCGAAGGGGTTCTTGCTATCCGATCCCACCGCGCTTCCGGCATTGCGAGGAGTGCTAAACGAGATAGCACTCCGCGATAGCATCGATTCCGCGATGCTGACCTGCCGAAACGACTTGTCCGCCCGTGGTTCGGTCCGTCTGAGATCAGATCCAGTCGATGTGGACGGATTCGATGTGGTCGAAATGGAATCCGAACTGGTCGCTGTACCTGTCGAAGCCCTTGTTCTCCGGGTAGTCGAGAGTGGCGTGCCGCTCGAGCAAGGCGACGACCCGGGCGTGATCATCGTTAGCGAGGGCGGCGGCGAGTTCGCGGGACTCGTCAGGGCTGAACGGGGTGTCGGAGTTCGCGAAATCCAGGGTGCGGACCCGGTAGTCGTAGCCCTCGTCGGCGCCGTTGCGGACCATCACCCCACCCTTGACCCGGATCACCGCGGTCTTCGGTGTCCCATCCGGGCGCAACACCCCAGCCCGCTTCATGATGTCCTCGGCCCGCACAGTCTTGAGTTTCTTGCTGGCGTCCGCACGCAACTCGTTCGTCTCCCCCGACCGATACCGGGACACCGCCGAGCGAGACCGCCCGATCTTCGCCGCCACTACGTCGATACCACCCAATCGTTCGATCGCCGCCCGCCGTTGCGCCCGCTCGAGCACATCCGCGTGGGGAATGCGGCCCTGTTGCGCCCACCGGCGCAGTGTGCGGTCCGACGGCGGGGTGCGGCCGGCGTCGACCGCCGCCTGACGTAAACCCTCGTTGCCGAGTTCGGTGCGCAGTTGTTTGACCGTCACCTTGCTGGTCAGCCCGGCCAGCCCCCCGGATTTGACCTGCTTCGACTTCTCCACCCCACTAGTCGCAGCGTTGGCGACGGACACCTTGAGGCCGTCGAGCCCGACCGCTTGCTGCGCCGGCTTCGTGGTGCGGGGTTTGGGAAGATGCAGGGCCATCAGAGCACCCCCGCCCCGTCATCGCCGTCGTCGGCGAAGGCGTCCTCGTGGTCGGTGAAGGCGGCCTTGATCGCCAGGTTCACCTCGTGCACATCCGCCGCCGACGCCACAGCGTGCAGGAGGGTGTCGGTGAGGGCCACGTCCTTTTCCACCGTCATCTTCCCCAGCGCGCCTCACTTTCGTCGGCAATGTCCTGACCGTCGGGGAGGAGGTACACCCAGGAGTCGGTGACGGTGCGGACCGGCCAACGATGGTGTTCGCGGGCGATGCGCATCGCGACGCGGCGGCCACGCCACCGGCAGTGCGCGATGATCGACGCCCGCCACAACGGTTGATGATGATGCTGCATCCGGGTCGCGGTCCACATGTCCGGGTTCACCATCCGCCCGATGTACCCCTTGTAGCAGGACCCGATGAACCCCTTCATCGCCGCGTCCCGGGTGTCCACGGCGGTTTTGCGGGCCTCGCGCAGGATCTTCGCCCACTTGTCCAGGACCCGCCCCTGCTGCGGATACACCCAGGCCTCGGTGACGTCGAGGTCGTCGAGATCGGCGCCGATCCCACCGTCCGCGACCGGCTCCCGAAGGGCATCGAGGGTGACGGTGGTGACCCACGTCTGCACCGGCTGATCGGCGAGCATGTGCGGATGCGGCAACGGTAGTTTCTCCGGCAGCGACAAGGTCTGCCCCGCGGGCAGGGTGATCCGCCACAACCCGAACGGGGTGCCCTTCTCCCCCACCGCTGCGGCGGCCGCCGCCCCACCGGTCAGATGTGTGGGTTGCCCGTAACCGAGTTCGAGCATCCCCGCCGAGGCCAAATAGGCGGCGCGTTGATCGATCGACACCAACCGGCACGCATCCTCGAGGTCGGCTGCTTCCGGTACCCGGGTCCAGCCGACCGCGGGCTCGAGGTCCCCGCGCGGGGCCCCATCGAGCGGCGGGATGGCGCCCGGGGTGGTGACGACGATGCCCTTGCCCGATCGGGTGCGTTCGCGTTTGATCTTGTCGATGATCGCCGCCCCGGTGCGGGCCGGTGTCGGCCCGGGGAGCACCCCGAGATGCTGTGCGCACCACGCCAGCCGGCGACCCAACTCCCGGGCAGCCGCCAGGTCGTCGTCCGGGAGATAGGTGCCCGCGGCCGGTGAGCCGAGGACACCCATATCGCCGATCCGGTTGTGCCAACCGAAGTCCTTATTCCAGTAGGTCCACACATACGGTTCGATCACCACATCGACCATCGAGGTGAAGTTCCCGATCGTGCGGGACAGGTGCACCACATGCCCGGGTTCGCCGCGCAGCTCCCACCCCGCACCGAGCAACGGTGGCAGGGTGGCATGGAGGGTGGCGGTCAACTCGGATGCGGCGCTGGTCCGCAACGCTTCCATGTCGTCGACGTCGTCCTCACTGCCCGGATCGATGACCCACCCGAGTAGCTCACACGCAGCCACCCCGACGACCCAGATCTGCGCGGGTGCACCCAACGGGGTCAAAGACGCCCAGCGAATCAGCTTGTCCAGCTTCTCGAGTGAATCGACCGGACCGGTCAGCTCCCGCCCGGACGGGGTATACGTCCCGGCCGCGGTCACGATCAACGCATGCCCATCCGCGGCCTCCCCCGCCGGCAGCGCCTCCCACACCGGCGGATCGGACGCGACGGTCCCGGCCTCGACAGTGTTCACGTCGGCGGTTTCCACGTCGGGAGATTCCGGGCTCGTGGGAGTTTCGGCGACGTCAACCTGCTCGTCCGACTCAGCGTCCCCCTGCTCGTGTGATTCAGGGTGTGTGGCAACGGTGGGTTCCGAGCCCGCCTCGTCGGTGACACCCGCCTGATCGGTTGAGTTGGGGGAACCGTCTTTTTCGCAGGATTCGGGGGGCGTCGTCGGGGTGGTGTCGGGCAGTGTGAACAGGGGAATTTGCTCCCACGGGGAGCTCATGACTCCTGCTCGGCGATCCGGCCGTCGAGATCGGCCGGTGGGACGCGGTAGCGGTCGAAGAATTCTTGCAGGGCAACGTCCACGACATTGGTCACCGTGGATTGGCGATCGTTCACCAGCCAGTTCAACCGGGCCTCAGTCGAGGCCAGGACCCGGGTGTTCAGCGGAACCTTCGTCGGCCCCTTCCTCGGCTCCAGCTTCGCCGTCAACTCCGGACTCGGCATTCCCGACCCGGAGACACCTTCCGCACCGGAACCTTCCTTCCCCGACCGAGCGGCACCGCCGCGCCCACCCCCGGTCGGGCGGCGGGCGCCGCCTCCGGCATTTCCTACCTTCGCCATATCCACCCACCCGTCTTGACCCGTGTACGACCGCGTTTAAATCATCCTACGCACTACACGCCTTATTGCACGCATCTACGCGGGCGAATTCGCTTGCACATCTGCGCGCGGAGTTCGGTGCAGGGTATGCAGAAGTTCCGAGAGGCGGTCGTCACGCGTTTCCATGACCACCGCGCCTTCCTCGCGACACCCGAAGGCGGTGTGATCCCGCCAGATCCGGGACTCGTCACTCCACCAGCGTGATGGGCACCCCGGGTGTGATGTAGAGGTGATGTCGAGCGCCGCCGTGGGTAAGGGACATGGTCACTCCTATGGTGTGTCCCTCGGCGAAGCGGGAGAGCAGTTCGCGGGTGGCCTCGAATCTGGTGGGGCTGATGCCGTAGGTGACGCCATTGAAGATGAGGCTGGGCACCCTATTCTCCTTCTGCTGACCGGTGGATCGTTGCGGAAAGTGTTGTGACACCTCGAACGGCGAGGACGCCAGGTACCGTCGCGGTCCGTGGGGTATCGGCTCTGGGTGGGTTACCAGCGGTAGACGATGCTCGGGTTCGGCTCGTCGCTGCCGCGAATCGCAATCGGAGTCGCCGGTGTAATCAGCAAACGTACCGTCGAGTTTTGGCTGACAAAACCGACGAATCCGCCGTTGCCGTTGTTTTCGAAGATGCCTCTGACAGCGTCCTCGAGGCCGTGCGCGGCGGCCGCGTCGGCGAGCGGATAGCGGACCCCGTCGTAGATCGCTTCGTAACTCATGATCCTTCTCTCGCTGGTGTCGTGGTGCTCACAGCGTAAGAGTGCTGGACCGACGGTTGTGGCCGGTACCGACACATTTTCCTCAGCTGAGACTCGGTCGAATCGCTGCACTTGGGGCGACCGCGGTCAGCCCGCTCCACGCGACTGTCGACGCGCGCCGGGAGCGACGGACCGGCGGCGCCCCCCTTTAGCTTCTTTTAGCGTTGCCGGGACCGGCACCACACCTAAGGCGCGCCGGTTACCGTCTGTCGGTATGGGGACCACCTTCCACGGGCCGAGCCCGTGGCCGCACATCACCCGCGCCATCCGCACCCGCGGCGCCCGATACGCCGCGATCGGCTACCTCGGGCAGGACGCACCCGAGCTGCTCCCGCTGCGCGCCGGGGACCTGTTGGTCGTCAACGCCTCCAAGGCCGCCATCCGGGCGCACGCCACCTCCCCCGCCGCCCTCTCCTACTATCTGAACAAGGGGGTGCGGGTGCTGTCGTCACCGACCCTGCACGCGAAGGTGATCGCTACCAGTACCCGGGCGGTGATCGGGTCGGCCAACGCATCCGAAAACTCCACCCTCGCCGACGACGCCGTAGTCATCACCGACGACCCCGACATCGTCGCCTCGGTGCGCACGTTCATCGACGGCCTCGACGAGATCACCGAGGTCGATCAGGTGTTCCTCGACGACGCGATCCTCGAGTGGGAGATCGGCCGCGCCGTCCCACTGCCCGGGGTCACCGGCCGCGTCCGCACCGACACAGATTTCCTGCCCACACCGGCGCGCCGGATGTTCGTCAAACACGCCGTCGATTACGAACCCACCGACACCGAACAACAGGTCCTCGACAACCAGCGGGGCCGGCATTCGACGGCGGGCGGGCCGGTGGTGAAGTACCAACTCGAGTCGCTCCGCCTCGACACACGCGGCACCCTTCGGCGCGGTGACGTGATTGTCTTCGTCGACACCGGCGACGAGTGGATTCACCCGCCGGCCGTGGTGATCTCCGATCCGATGCGGATCCCGCGGTCCGGTGGAGCGGTGCTGTTTTTCCTGCGCACCCGCACCGACCTGCCACCCGTGCCTCTCACCGACGCCGAGAAGGCGCTCACCGACCTCGGGCACCCCGGGTCACGGCTACGGACCGATCACTACGTCCGCTCCCCCAGCCTGCGGACCGCGATACTCGCACTATGGGACCTCTGAGCGGACATGGCCACGAAATGAGCCGCGCACCAACACCAACCGCCCATTCTCCTCGAAATGCTTCGAGGTCTGCACGGAACTCGTCGGCGCTCTCTCCCACGAGATCCCATACTCGACAATGCCTGGTGTGTAACTGCCGCTTTCACCCTCAACGGCGAACACAGTCTCTGTCGATGCCACCGAACCGATTCCACCACTACCCACTCCCCACGAGAAGTCACTGCCTGGGTGGGTTGATACCCATGAGCCACCAGACGCGCGCCGCGACTTGCACAATATGTCGCCCCGACTTGCGTTGCTAGCTAGCGTAGCGTGGTTAGCTATCCCGGCCTTGTCGTCACGGCCGCGGAGCGTCTGAGCGCATGCTTGATGACGATGTCATTTCTGCGACAGGCCATCCGGTTTCGGCGGGGAAGATAGAGGACCGGGCTGCTGGGGCACTTACGTCACTGTGCTGAAACTATTCCCTCCCTCGCCACGAGGGGCACGACATTCAATCACCGACCACTCAGCGACCGAACGATTCGCCGCGCGAGTACTTCCAGTGCACCGTCGGGACGACGCCGCGTGGGCCGCGGGATGCACCGTGACCCACGCGTCCTCTCTTCGGTCAGTTCGTCTCGAAGGCGTCGTAGCCGTTGGTCTTGATCTCGTCCCACCGCGCGAAGTACTGGGGGACGCCGCCCGAGTAGTTGAGCATCTGCGCCGGCTTGCCGGGCACGTTCGCGCCCCAGTACCACGAGCGGGCTTTTGTGAACATCGAGTTGAGGAACAGTTCGTCGACGTGTGCACGCCATTGCTTTTCGGATTCTTCGGTGTTTTCGAACCGGGTGATGCCGTTGTCTCGCAGGTGCTGCAGGAACTCTACAACGAGCTCACCCTGGTACTCGGCGGACGTCGGGCCGTTGCAGAAGCCGGAGGGGCTCTGCGGGCCGTAGAGGAACATCATGTTGGGGAATCCGCGGGTGGACAGGCCCATGCAGGTGTCGACGCCGGACTTCCACTTGTCCTGGATACTCAATCCGTCGACGCCGGTGATGTCGATGGCCATGATGCCGCCGCTGTTGTTGTCGAAGCCCGTGGCGAGGACGAGCAGATCGCATTCGATGACGCCGTCGTCGGTCTCGATCCCGTGGGGCAGCACCCGGCGAATCGGGGTGAGATTGGAGTCGATGACATCGACGTTGCTCTGGTTGATGACGTCGAAGTAGTCCTGCTCGAGGGAGGGGCGCTTGACGCCGTAGGGGTGCGGCGGTGTCTCGGGCGCCACGATCGCGGCCTTCTTCGGATCGGTGACTCGCTCGAGGACCTTGTTGCGCCAGAAGTCGTAGAAGGTGCGGTTGGCCTCCTCGTCGACGAGGATGTCCTGGAAGTTTCCGAGCCACATCTCGAAACCTCCCTCCGCCCACATCTTCTCGTAGATCGCGTCGCGTTCCTCCTTGCTCAGGTCGGCGGCGTTCTGCGGCAGAAAGTCGAAGTCGAATCCAGCAAAGGCCTTGTAACGTGCCTCGAACCGCTCGGGCAGTCCCTTCCGGAACTGTTCGTTGTCGTCGTGCGTGAGTGTGCGTTGTTGCATTGGAATCGCCAGGTTCGGGGTGCGCTGGAACACCGTGACGTGTTCGGCGACGTGACCGGCTTCCTGGACGACCTGCACGCCACTGGACCCGGTGCCCATGACGACGACCTTGCGGCCGGTCATGTCGACGCCCCCCTGCGGCCAGCGAGCGGTGTGGTAGCAGTCGCCGGCGAACGAGTCGAGCCCCTCGAGGTTCGGATACAGCGGCTTGGCGCCGAATCCGGTCGCGATGATTACCTGACGCGCCTTCTGTACCTTGCCGTCCGCGGACCGTGCGGTCCACTGCCGGACCTGCTCGTCCCATCGGCAGGACTCGGCGAAGGTGTCGAACACGACGTCGCGGGTGAGATTCAGTTGTGAGTCGACATACTCGAAGTAGTTCCGGACTCCGTCGTGCCCCGGATACAGTTCAGCGAAGTCGTACTTCTTCCATAGTTCTTTGTGCGAGAACTGGTAGATCTGGCCGGTGCTGTCGGTGCGTGCACCGGGATAGCAGTTCCACCACCAGATTCCGCCGAGTCCGCCTGCGGCGTCCCAGACCTTGGCGGTGAAGCCGAGGTCGCGAAGCCGGTCCAGCGCGTACAGGCCGGAGAAGCCTCCGCCGATGATCAGGACGTCGAGCACGTTGTTGTCCGAGTGTGAGCCGGTGCGGGTGGCCGTGTCGGCCTGGGATGCCGTCATGTCGTTCCTCCTCGAGATTTTCCCGGGACGTGCATTCCCGCCCGGACGCCTATGACGTTAGAAGCGATTGTGTGATGTGAAGTGTCCGAAATCGAATCACGGGGACACACGTCATCTTTCGTTCACATACGCAGTGCCAGAACACTATCGGGTTCAGAATCCGAGATCACGGCCGATCAGTTCCTTCATGATCTCGTTCGACCCTGCCCAGATTCTCGAGACCCGCGCATCCCGCCACGCCCGAGCCACCCGGTATTCGTTCATGTAGCCGTAGCCACCGTGCAGCTGCACGCAGTGGTCGATCACCCGGTTTTGCACGTCGGCGGTCCACCACTTCGCCTTCGCCGCATCGACGGAGGTGAGGTCACCGGCCACGTGCGCCTCGACGCACCGATCGACATATGCCTGCGTGACCTCGATCTGTGTCACCAGGTCGGCGATCAGGAACTTGTTGTGCTGGAAGGTTCCGATCGCCTGACCGAATGCCTTTCTCTCACGGCAGTAGTCGACGGTCTCGTCGAGAATCTGCGCCGCGTGCGCGAGGTTGGCGATGGCACATCCCAGTCGCTCTTGGGGTAGGAACGACATCATGTGGATGAACCCGTGATCGAGCTCGCCGATCACATCGGCGTCGGTGACCCGCACGTTGTCGAGGAACAATTCTGCGGTGTCCGCTTCGTCCTGGCCGACCTTGTCGAGTTTGCGGCCGCGCTCGAATCCGGGCAGGGATGTCTCGACACCGAAGAGGGTGATGCCCTTGGCCTTCTTCTCCGGCGAGGTCCGTGCCGCGATCACCACCAGATCTGCCGAATACCCGTTGGTGATGAACGTTTTCGCGCCGGAGAGCACCCAGCTGCCGCCGTCGCGTACCGCGGTGGTCTTGAGCGCGGCCAGATCCGAACCTCCGCCTGGCTCGGTCATCCCGATCGCGGTGAGCATCTCGCCCGAGCACACCCCTGGCAGCCACCGGGTCTTCTGCTCGTCGGTGGTCAGATGCACCAGATACGGTGCTACGACGTCACAGTGGATACTGACGCTCGACGCCAGAGCTGCGTTGACCTTCGCCAGTTCCTCGATGAGCACCGCGTTGAAGCGGTAGTCGCCCGCGTCGCTACCTGTGTACTCGGCCGGAACTTCGAGCCCGAGAAGATCGTGTTTTCCGGCTTCGAGCCAGAAGTCTCGGGGCAGCGCCTTGTCGGCCCGGACGTCCTCGGCGCGCGGTTCGAAATACCGCGCCAGGAATTGGCGGACGGAGTCCCGGTAGGCCGCGTGGTCGTCGCCGTAGACTGTGCGTTTCATCGTTGATCATCCTTCGGGTCGGTCCGACGTCACCGCCTGCTGCGGTGGCGCGCGAGGAGGTCGGGTAACCCGAGGGTCACCCGTTCTGCGCCCATCGTCTCCGCTCCGAGTCGGGTGGGGATGTCCCGTTATGCGACAGGGGATTTCGGGAGGTCAGGATCCGTAGCGTCTGTTGTCCAGGCCGAGCGCACGGATTGTGCGGTACAGCGTCGACCGGGCGACCTCGAGCCGATCCGCGGCGAGGGACTTATTGCCGTCGGCTTCGTCGAGGGCACGCACGATCGTGTCCCGCTCGCTGCGTTCGAGGGAGGTGAGTTGTCGACCCGACCCGGGTGCGCGGTAGTCGTCGGGGAGGTGCTCGAGTCTGATGTCGAATCCCATCGACCTCGAGATGGCCGTCGACAGCACCGCCGACGCCACGACTGCTCGAACTCCGGCCGCAGGCCCGATGGAGCACTCTCGTACGCGTCGATGTCACGATCACCCACCCGCGCCCGGATCCGGTCGGTCACCACCCATCACCACCTCGTAAAACCTCGCAGCCAGTAGACCCATCATGTAACCGAGGTCACATCAGTTGTGAGTGTCCCAGACCGCTACACGTCGACGTCCGCGCACCACATTTGCCGCATCCGCGTCTTGTTGAGCTTGCCCACCGACGTCTTGGGGACCTCGTCCACCCGTACGAACATGTCCGGAAGCCAGAATTTCGGCAGGGTCGCCGCCAGATGTGCCCGCAGTCCGTCGTCGGAAACGTCGTCGGTCAGCCGGACCCACGCGACGGGACGTTCCTGCCACGTCTCGTGCGGCACCGCGATGACCGCGGCCTCGAGCACGGCCGGGTGCAGCAGCAGCTTGTTCTCCAGCTCGACGGAGGAGATCCACTCCCCGCCGCTCTTGATGAGGTCCTTGACTCGATCGCGGATCTCGACCTGACCGTCGGGGTGGATCACAGCGACGTCGCCGGTCCGCAACCAACCGTCATGGAACGCGTCGCCGGCATGGTCGTCGTCGAGGTACGTGCCGGTTACCCAGGGTGAGCGAGATTCGAGCTCACCGGTGGTGAATCCGTTCCACGGCAGACTTCGACCCTCCTCGTCGACGATGCGCACCTGGAACAGCGGCAGGGGCCGTCCCTGGCTCGCCGGGACGTGACCGAAGGTCCCCATCGGCGAGGTCTCGGTCATACCCCACCCGTTGACGGTCGAGACTCCGTGCCCGGCCCACCAGTTCACCAGCCCCGACGGCGGTACCTGACCGCCCAGCCACAGAGTGCGCACGCTCCCAAGGTCGTAGCGGCCGGGATCGGCGTCGAATCGCTCGCGCATGAGCGCGGCAACGGCCGGTGCGCCCACGACCACGTCCGGGGTCTGCTCGGTAGTGATGCGCAGCAGCTCGGCCGGCGAGGGGTGTGGCCCGGGAAGGACGAGGCGAGCGCCCTGCAGTACCCCCGCGTGTGGAACACCCCAGCTGTGGACGTGGGACATCTGCGTGGCCAGCAGATACGAGCGCGACCCCTCGATCGCGACACCACCGGCCGCACTGATCGCCATGGCATGCAGCACGGTGCTGCGGTGGCTGTAGACCACTCCCTTGGGCAGCCCTGTGGTGCCGGAAGTGAAACAGATCGACGACGCGGTGGTCTCGTCGAACTCCGGAAACTCCTCGATCGGTACGGCCTCGAGCAGGAGCCGATCGAAGGACCACCACGTCACCGTCGAGGACATAACACGATCGATGCCGTCGAGAGTGCCGAAGACGACCACGTGCCGGATGCGCGGCAGACGCGGGAGGACTTCGGTGAGCACCGGCACAAGGTCGGCGTCGATCAGGACCACCTCGTCCTCGGCTTTGTCCATCGTGTAGGCGATGTTGTCGGGCGACATCCGATGGTTGACAGTGTGCAGGATCGCCCCGGACGCCGGGACGGCATAGTAGGCAACGAGGTGGTCGAAGGTGTTCCACGCCAGCGTCGCAACCCTCGTCCCGAACCCGATTCCCATGTCGTCGAACGCACCGGCGAACCGGCGGGTGGACACGCCGAGATCGCGGTAGGTGAACTCCCGGTCTCCACGGGCCGCGTCGCACGAAACTCCGACCCGGTCGGCGAACACGTTCTCGGCGTGCCACAGCAACGAGCTGATCAGCAGTGGACGATCCATCATCGTGGTGAGCATGGCGGTTTCCTCCGGATCCGGTGGGTGAGCGTGTGACCAGCGTCCATGTCGAACCGCCTTATGGACCGTCCGAATTCGCGACATTCACCCGATCCACACGCCGCTTTGCAGTGCACTGTCGCGTTGTAGGACACCCGCATCGCATCGCAAGTCGCGAGACTGGGCTCACACCACCCGTACGGGTCAATCGAACTTCGACGGATGGCACAGCACGTGGCACGAGCAGAATCCGGGAAAGAGGTACCGACATGTCCGATCGTCAGCTCACCGAGATCGCGGCGGGCTTCACCTACACCGAGGGACCCCGCTGGCGTGAGGGCCGGCTGTGGTTCGTGGACTTCTACACCCACTCGGTCAACGTCGTGAACGCCGACGGATCCGTCGAACGGGTCTGTACCGTCGATCACCAGCCTTCCGGCCTCGGCTGGCTCCCCGACGGGCGCATGCTCGTCGTCTCGATGAAGGACCGCAAGATTCTGCGCCGCGAAACCGACGGCTCGCTCGTCGAACACGCCGACATTTCCGCCCACTGCCGCGGCTACGCCAACGACATGGTGGTCGCTGCGAACGGACAGGCGTACGTCGGCGAATTCGGGTTCGACCTCATGGGCGGAGCCGACCACGAGCACGGCGTCGTCGTTCTCGTCGACACCGACGGCACCTCCCGCGTGGCCGCCGACGGGCTGTCCTTCCCGAACGGCATGTGCATCTCCCCGGACGGAAAAACGCTCTACGTCAACGAATTATTCGGCAACCGCATCTCCAGGTTCGACATCGCCAGTGACGGAACACTCGGCCACCGAGAAGATTTCGCCTCTTTCGAAGACCTCGGCGACGAACCGAACGTCGAGAAGCGGCTCGCGGCATGCACGATAGCCCCCGACGGCCAGGCCCTCGACGCCGAGGGCGCTATCTGGATCGCCGACTGCGTCAACCAACGCGCTGTCCGCTTGGGCGAGGGCGGAGTCGTCCTCGACGAGGTGAGCACCGCACCGCTAGGCGTGTTCGCGGTCGCCCTCGGCGGCGACGACGGACGCACCCTGTTCCTCTCCGTCGCACCGGATTTCGACGAGTCCCGGCGCAGTGCAGCGCGGGAGGCCAAGGTTCTCGCGACGACCATCGACGTTCCGCACGCAGGAAGGCCGTGACGATGCTGAATACACGCTTCACCGAGGCTTTCGGTGTCGAACACCCCATCGTGTGCGGAGGAATGACCGGCGTGGGCACCGCCGAGCTGATCTCCGCAGTCGCCGAAGCCGGCGGACTCGGGTTCCTCACCGCATTGACCCAACCCACACCCGAAGCACTCGCGACCGAGATCGTCCGGTGCCGGGAGATGACCGACAAGCCGTTCGGCGTCAACCTCACCCTGCTCCCGACTGTCAATCCCGTCCCCTACGACGAGTACCGCGCTGCAATTATCGACGGCGGCATCACCATCGTCGAGACCGCCGGCAGCAATCCCCAGGAGCACGTCGCAGCGTTCAAGGCCGCAGGGATCAAGGTCATCCACAAGGCGGTGGCAGTTCGGCACGCCGTGAAGGCCCAATCAATGGGCGTCGACGCGGTGAGCATCGACGGGTTCGAGTGCGCCGGCCACCCCGGCAACGAGGACATCCCGGGGCTCATCCTCATCCCCGCCGCGGCCCGCGTCCTCGACATCCCGATCATCGCCAGCGGCGGGTTCGCCACCGGGGACGGGCTCGTAGCAGCACTCGCCCTCGGGGCTTCCGCGATCAATATGGGCACCCGGTTCGTCGCGAGCGACGAAGCGCCCGTGCATCCGAACGTCAAGGCCCAGATCGTCGCCAACGACGAACGCCAGACCATCCTCGTGTTCCGGGAGTTCCGCAACACCGCTCGGGTGGCCCGGAATTCGATTTCCGAGGAGATCGCAGCCCTTTCGACCCGGCCGGGCGCAGAATTCGCCGATGTCGCGGACCTCGCATCCGGGGTACGCGGACGCACCGAGGTGTTGCAGAACGGCGACATGGACGGCGGAATGTGGTGGGCCGGCCAGTCCCAGGGCCTCATCGAGGCCGTCCTGCCCTGTAAGACGATCATCTCGGACATCGTGAGCGACGCCGAAGCCGCCATCCGCAGGATCGCCGCCGACCTCACCTGACATGTAGGCAAGGAACAATCATGGAATACACGACCATCCGCCACGAGATCGAGGAAGGCATCCTCACTGTCGTGCTCGACCGTTCCGACCACCTCAACGCATTCACCGTCGAGATGGCCGACGAACTCGAGCACACCTTCGTGTCGGTGAACGATAACGACGAGGTCCGAGCGGTGATTGTCACCGGTGAGGGACGCACCTTCTGCGCCGGCATGGACCTGTCGAGCGAAGGAAACGTGTTCGGTCTCGACGAGTCGAAAAGGCCGTCCCTCGCCGACATGCACGATCTCCACGACCCGAGGCTGCGCCGGATCCGCGACACCGGCGGCCGCGTCACCCTCGCGATCCACGGCTGCCGCAAACCGGTGATCGCCGCGATCAACGGTGCGGCTGTCGGAATCGGCGCGACTATGACGTTGGCGATGGACGCGCGTCTATTGTCGAACAGGGCGCGATTCGGGCTGGTGTTCGGCAAGCTCGGAATCGTGCCGGAAGCCTGCTCGACCTGGTTTCTGCCCCGGCTCGTCGGCCTGCCCGCAGCGCTAGATCTGGTGTACCGCGCAGAGATTCTCGATGCCGCCGCCGCGCACGAGGCCGGGCTGGCGCAGGCCATTCATGAACCCGATGCGCTGCTCGGTGAAGCGCGGGCACTGGCGGACGCGTGGACACTCGACCGGTCCCCGGTATCGGTCGCACTCATGCGCCAGATGCTTCTGCGGAATTCGGCGGCACCGCATCCTGTCGAGGCCCATCGCGTCGATTCCCTGGCCATGTTCTACACGAGCATCTGCGACGGCGACGAGGGCGTGCGAGCCTTTCTTGACAAGCGCCCACCCCAGTTCCGCGGGAGGGCATCCGAGATGCCGCCGTTCTACGAGGCGTGGGTCGATGCCCCTTCCTCATGAACGTCTGATCGAGCGCAAACAGACACAGAAGGGCTACTGGCGGATGACCACGGACCGAATCGTCGTCGTGGACGGTGCACGTACTCCTTCGCAAACAGGATATTCGGTTTCGTTTATCGGGAACGCGGCATAACCGATACCCGTCACCATGGAAAAGCTTCCTGGCGTGGTCCGGATCCGTCTCGGCGGCTCCCACGTTCCGGGAAGGAAGGAACCGCAGTGCTGCCCGTAGGACCCTCATCGCCGCCCACCGACGAGATCACCCCCGGCGACCGGGACTGGCGGGAGGACGCCGCGTGCCGCGGTGTCGAATCGTCGGTGTTCTTCTCCCCCGACGGCGAGCGCGGGACCGCCCGAGCCCGCCGCCAATCCCGCGGCAAACAGATCTGCGAGGGGTGCCCGGTTCTCGTGCAGTGCCGCGATCACGCGTTGAGCACCGGCGAGCCGTACGGCGTCTGGGGCGGCATGACCGAAACCGACCGCCGACGACACGCCCGCCGGCTGGGTCGCGGCGAGCACCGGCCCCTCGAGCCGCGGCACCCTCGACCGACCTCCGCCGGCACCGGGGACGCGGCCTCCTGGTAACCAGCGGCCTGCCGATAACTAAGCGGGACGAGCGCGAAGCCCCGGCGGAGTGCCCGATGATGATGCGATGCGGATAACAGTTTCACGAGCAACTCGACGACGTGACCGACCGGCTGGCGTCGATGTGCCACCCGGGCCGGGGAGGCCATCGACGCCCTCATCCGGGCCGACCTTCCTCTGGCCGAGCGGGTGTCGACCTCACCGAGCAGATCGAGAGTCACACGGTCCGTGCGAGGAGCAGGCACTGGCGCTGCTGGCGTTGCAGGCCCGGTCGCCCGGGACCTGCGCCAGGTCGTCACCGGAGTGCATCTGGTGTCGGATCTGAGCCGAATGGGCGGGCTGGCGCAACACGTCGCCGAGAACGTGCGCCGCCGGCACCCGGACCACGTCACCTCCGGGGAGGACAAAGAACTGCTCGCCCGGATGGGGCGGGTGGCGGGCGAGCTGGCCCGACTCGCCGAACAGGTGCTCCGCAAGCGTGATCCGGCGCCTGCGGCGATAGCGGTGCTGACGCAGCTGCGCACTATCCTGGACCTGACCAACACCGAGATCCAGGTCGCCGAGACCCGAGTCACCCAGGCCAGAACCGAAGCAGTCCGGCGCGAACTCCTCGAGAACGCCGAGAACGCCCGCGGCCGGGCCGAGGCCATCGACGCCGCGATCCGTGACGTCGGGGGAATCCCCGAGCTGTGGTCCGCCCGCGGCCTGGACCGGCCCCTGAGCACCGTCCGCGCCACCCCACCCTCCTTAGGGGAACCGCTCAGCCGGGGCGGGCACGCCGAGGACGTCGCAGTCAAAACCCTGACCGCGAGCCGCGACGCCGCTCTCGAGACCGCCGAGAAGGTCACCCGCAGCAGGGCGCCGAGGGCGCCGGGGGTGCCCTGCGTTCAGTCCCCACCGGCACCGCCACCGGTGTCCCGGAATCGGGCGAGTTGCCGATCGAGGACTTCGACGAGCTCAACATCTCTCATGCGTTAATCCACCCCACGGATGATGCGACCAAGCTGCCCGCACCAGGAAGCGCACCTTGTCTAGCTGCACCGCGCCGGCCAGCACACCACAAGCGAACTCGCCGAAAAGCTGTTCAATGTCGCCCGCTCTACGGTCTACCGCGCCATCCGCCGCGCCGACAGCGCACAACGCCCACCGATCGGACCCTGAGTGTCAGATCCCCGATTGGGACGTGCACAGCCCGCCAGGACACGCCCGGACGGGGTCAGCAACGACGAACGCAACTCGCGTCCAGCTGCGCAAGCAACAGTCGGATCCGCGCGAGACGGCGAGCGTCGGTCCACAGCCACATCGACACGGAGATGGCGAAGAGGATGGTCCAGCCGGTGTCAGCAGTCACGCCCCCGCCGAGGAACTCGTCAAGGCACTTGACCGGCAACAAGACCAGCCCAACGGCATTGAAAATGATCCAGCGCGTTCTCGACTTCTTATGGCGGATCAACAGGTCACGGATCACCTCGCCGTCCGCCTCTGCCGGCAGGGGGTCGCCGTGTTCGATGGCTTTCCAGACGACGCACTCCTCGGGGCGAAACCGTCCGGTGCGCAGACGCCAGCGTCCGTAGACGGCACCGGCAAAAACGCACGCAGCCGCGACGACGACTGCGAAGACGAGCGACTCGAGCATGGTAGGTACTCCTGGGATGTCCGGCGCGGTGACCTGTGTCCGCGATGTCATCTCAGCTTCCGCTCGCTCGGCCATCCGGAAATCAACCGTGGGGTGGGCAAACGGCCCACCTAGGTGTTCCGTCCCCAACCAGCGGCTACGCCAAATCCGCCCGATTCTCGGCGGATACTACGGCGACCCCCCTGGCCGGTCCGAGAAATCTTCCGAATCGGCCTTGCTCGTTTGCGGTTGGTGACAACAGCCTCTTTCCGGCGGCCTGGGCAGGCCACCGTCCGCGCCCCCTTTCTGGCGTATACGGTTCCCACCCTCTCCACGTCGTCGAGCAACTGCACCACCTCTCCGTTCGAGGTGATGTCTACCGACCAGATGACTCATACATGGCGAAGGAACCGCGCGTGTCGCCCCGTAGTCCGGTCAACAGATCACCACTGATTCGCCTTCCGTTCAGGCTCGGCGGGGTGGGCGGCTCGAGGCTGCGTGTTTCGCTCCGGGATCCCGCCGGAGTCCGCAGGTTCGAGCTGCGTTGGGGCGCACGGTGCGGCGGGTCGCAGCATGTGGCCGAACTCCTCCAGGCAGCCGGTGCGCACGTCACCGAATTCGGTGACTGAGGTTTCGCAGGTGGGGATGGCACATGGGGTGAAGAGGTCGAGCTGGGTGAGTTGGTGTCTCGGCTCGGTCATGGGGGTTGCGTTGCCTTGTCCTTGGTGCGGGCACTCCGGGCAGATAGCTGCTGCCCGGTGTGCCCGTTTGGGGCCGATCTACGTGGTGGTCAGGATGTGTCCGCCATGCACTGCATCAGCGGGCTTGATCCGGTGTTAGACTTCGGCCACCTGGGCGCTGGCCGCGGCGGCGGCGACGTCGATCGTCACCTTCTCCAGCGCGGTTCGTGGCACATTCCAGTACCGGCCGTCGTCGCCGCCCAGCTCGGCGATCTTCACCTTGGCACCGTTCGAGAGGACCACGAACAGGGTGGTCGGATCGATATTCCGGGCCTGCTACCACTCAGGAGTGGTACGGGGGTTCGATGTCCGGATCGTCGACGACGACGTCGACACGCGAGTCGGCTACAAGCCGATCGATCGCGGCCGGGCTTGCGCCGATCGACGCGAAGTGAGGATCGATGTCGCAGGTCACGCACCACGTGCGATCGGCTGGCCACACGAACGCGGGGGTAGGTGCTTCAATGTCATCCAGCAGTGTCTTGATCTGGGCGTCCCAGTCGGCGACGTCCTCAAGGGTTCCGTGGAACAGGAAGTAGTCGCGGCCCGGGATCGAGATCTTCGGTGTCGGATCGTCTGCGGTGAAGCTCGGCCACCCATCCCAGATGCAGAAGTAGCAGTCATCAGGCGTGCCGGTGTAGTGGGCAAGCTCGGCCAGGACGACCCCAAGTTGTTCGTTGTCCGACAGCCCCTCCGGGTCGCGTTGGGCATCACCTTCCGTTTGTGCCGGATAGGCCGGGTCTGGGATGAACCGTAAGCGTGCGTACTTGTCGAAGGCGACCGGGTCGCGGGCCGCCAGCCGCGACCAGTTCTCGTCTCGTTGTTCGAGCCAGCGCGCGGCCGACAGATCGACACACCGTGTGATGCTCATTCGACCAGTGTGACCGTTCTGGCGTTTCGTGGTGTCACCTGCGACACCACGGAAGCGTCGAGAACGTGCCAGACCTCGATCGCTGACCGGACGAGGACTCGTCACTGCTGGTTGTGTGGCTGCATGTGTTTTGCAATGTTGCAATCGCAATCGTCTGGCGAAGGGCGCGTTCACCATACGCACATTGCTGGAGGCCAGAACGACCGACGCCGGTTGCCCCGGGCGGTGTACGCCTAGCTAGCTGCTCTGGAAGAAATCGCTTCGTGCGGCATCGCAGAGATCGCGATAGTCCATGCCGTAGACGGTCGCGGCGAAGCGAAATGTCTCGATTGCCAGCGCGAGCGGCCTGTCATCGTCGTACGTTGCGCGGGCATAAGTGGTGAGTGCCTCGTATTGCTGGACTTGCTCTGTCGTTCCAGGCAATCCCGACACGATGGTGCGGCTGATTCGAGGATCCTTGTCCAGTCGTGCTCGCGCTGGCCAGTAGTCGGTGAACTCGCGAGGGGGGATATCGCCTGCATCCATTGAGTTCAGAGCGTCGCGAATCCAATCGATATCGGCGATACCCGCCCGTTCGAACGCCCGGTGCACACACCATCGGGCGAATGCTCGCTGCCTCTCCGGCGGAGCCGCCTCAATCCGGTCGATCAAGTCCCGGTCCAGGCCCGCCACGTACTGTGACGCGTACACGGCCTCGAGGGCAGGGGTGAGGGGCCTTCCTCCGAACTCCTGAAGTTGGGCGCGTGTTGCTTCCGCTTCCGCACTGTTGGGGGCGACCCGCTGGATCTGGCCCTCCTGGTCGAAGACGTACACATAGTCCTGGTTGGGTGTTGGATGCTCGACGGTTTCATCTGCGGACCATGCCGCGTCGGTCTTATGGAGCCGTCGGATGCCGGGGGCACCCGCATCCGATGGCTCCATCAGCCATAGCTGAATGAAATATTCTTCGGTCGGTTCGGTGACCTCGAGACCCGCGTTCCGGTCGCGCCCCTTTGCGTGTGCCCGGACGCCGTACCGGCCCGGAGCGATGGGATCGAAGTCGGCGGCGCGGGTGCCGTCGATCTCCATTACAAGGATGTCCGTGACTGCGACAATCTCGGACTCCTCAACCACTTCCCAATCCGAGGTGCGGGTGTCGTCCGGGCCGGCGGAATCGAGGATCTCGATCGAGAGGCGGGCCGGGCCGTAGGAGATCCCGGTAAAGCTCGAGATGAACCCCGGCCCGACCTCGATCAAGGTGCCCTGCTCTACCGCGTCGAGGGTGTAGGCATCGGCCGTTCCAACCGTGAACTGGTGGTGATCAACTCGGACCACGCCTTCCATCAGCATCTGCGTACACCCTCCTTCTCGTCAAGCAGGTCGGCACTGTCCGCCGGCGATCGGCGGTGGTTCCAAGGTCACGGGCGGAGGCGACGCAGTCCCCATCGCGCGGGCACGAGGAAGACCCCTGCGATCAGGAGGACAAGCGCGGCTTCGGTGAGTTGGAACTGTCGGAACCTGTTGTCGGCGTGATAGCGCACTTCGAAGTGGTCGGCACCCTGAGTTCGCAGGCAGGTATCGAAGTCCCGTTGCTGCTCTTGGTAGAGGTTTTCGGTGCGGGCGTTGTAGTCGGCGTACGTTTCGTCCGGGCGTTGGCCGAAGTCGTCGTCGCTGTAGATCGCACGAGCACAGTGCTGCTGGTCGATGTCGACGACGTTCCCGCCGACGTCGACGTAGTCCGATCCGATCGAACAGGAATCGAACCAGTAGCCGGTGTTTCCGGAGGATGCGTATGCCGCAGCACCGCTGAGCGGCCGGGCATCGATACTTGCCGGCGCGTAGTGCGGACGGGCCCCGAGTTGCAGTCCGACCATGATCGCCACCGTCGCACTTCGCCACGATCGGCGGAACCGCCGAAGCGATCGCCGCTACGCTGGCCCTCACAGATGTCGACGTCGTCGCCGACGACCCGGACATCGAGCCGCCTTACTACCACTGAACGAATCCTCGGCTGTGCCTTGCCCCGAAACCTTCGATCCGACCGCGGGATCGATCGACCGCAGCTGCACAGAGACGGTCAACCGATCCCGCGCATGCAACACGGCGTGTTACATAGCCAGTGTTCTGTCGCAGTAGAGCGAATGTCCTCCAGCGCCACTCGCAACTGCACCGGGTCGCCGCCGAGAGGCTCGACCCCGATCGGGATAGATGCTCTCGCCGACGAGGCGGATTGCGCCAATGACATCATTATCAAGTGAGACTGACGATTCCCCGAGAGCGCTCAGCGGCGTCTGTGATCCTGGTTTTCACCGGGCTCGGCGCGCTGCTCAGCGTGCTCGGACTATTGGCGTGGCGTTACGCGACTCCCCTGGGTAACCCCGTCCACGTGGGCATTCCACCGCCACCACCGCCGCCCATGGATGACGGCAAGATCGGCTACATCTACATCATCGATGGCTACACCTACATCGATGGACCTCACTGGTTCCCGGCAACTGTCTGGTTCCTCGTTGTCGGAACCGCAATAGCGTTCATGACCGCGGCGTTGCTGATTCGAACGGGCTGGAGGCTTGTCCACGCCGCGCCGGGAGAGCCGGGGGAACGATGGCCGATCGTCGCCGCCCTATCAGCATTCGGCGGGCTCTTCGGCCTTGCAGTTTCGATCGCTGGTCGAGCCGCCCAGCCGCGGATCTACTCAGTTGTTCAGTCAGAGCCGCGTGACCCTCAAAATCCATATCCCGACTCGAACCTCATTCACTACGACATGGGCCCGACCTGGGTGATGTTCACCGGCGTGGGCGTTGCCGCCGGCCTCATAGTAGGAAGCATGCTACTTCTCGCCAATTTACGAGCAGCGCACACTGACGGCGGCGCGCAAGAGTCGACGTCCTAGGTCGTACCGGTCGTCGATCGGCGTACGGGGCGGGCTGCACACGGACCTTCCGCAGCGTTGTCGAGCCACCCCTGTGTCTAAGCCGATGGGCTGACACGAGAGGTAACGCGCACTTTGCGTCAGCCGATCTACTCGAACACAACAGCGCGAACGTGCGGGCGTCACGGCGGTGTCAGGGCGTATCGGGCGATCACGTCGGGCAACCAGTCGGGTTCGCCGAATTGCAGACCGTAGCGCTCGGCAAGTGCGGCGATCTCTGTGACATCCGGTTCGCCGGCGGCGATCAGTTCGGACATTTCCAGGAAGCAATGTTCGAAGCCTGCCGGACTGATGATCTCGATCATGCGCGCCGGCACGGTGCCGGCGTTCCACATGGCGTGCATCTCCCCTCGGGGCTTGGTGATGTATCCGCCGGGTTCGAGAACGGCCTCCCGGTCGCCGGAGCGGAATCCGATCACACCCTGGGTAACTATCGAGAATTCGTCCTCCCGCGTATGCAGATGCGGCGGCACCAGCGCACCGACCGGGAAGGGGTGCTCGACGACCGACAACACCCCACCGGTGTCACGTCCCCAGAGCTTGAATTCGACCCCAATTGGGCCCAGATCACCG
This sequence comes from Rhodococcus oxybenzonivorans, assembly GCF_003130705.1. NCBI lineage: Bacteria > Bacillati > Actinomycetota > Actinomycetes > Mycobacteriales > Nocardiaceae > Rhodococcus > Rhodococcus oxybenzonivorans. Next base: position 353,993 of record NZ_CP021355.1, read on the forward strand.
GTCTGGCCGGTCCCCGAGGGCACGACGACCAGCGGTGGGGGATCGGTTGCATCCACGCTTCTCACCTACTCACCGGCGTTGAAGATCGGGTCACGAGTTCTCTGCTCAACTTTTCGCTGACGGTGCAGGCATTGTCAACGTCCTCGAGGCATGGCCGACCGATGTTCTTAGCCGGCCATCGATACGCAGGCGATGAAGACTCCGGATGGGATGGCGACGGCCAGGACTCGACACTGTTCGCAATGTTGGGCTGGCGATGGTGTCGATTGTGGAACCACCAGCGGGACGAGAACGGCGCCGAGCGCATGTCCGGCTGCCGGCGACGCCCGTCCCGGGACGGGATCGGCAACCGGTGAGAGAACAGGGGCTCACGAGTGCGGTCGTCACTGGCCCCTTGTATCGGGCTCGGCGAGGCCGGGTTGTACACAGGGGACTCGCTGTCCGTTCATCATGTGTGCGGTAGCGGTGGGATTACTCCGCCACGGGGCCCGCAGTAGCGCGACGATGAATCCGTCCTCGGCTACTGGAGCTTCGAATTCGTCGAGCGTGCTCCTGATCAGGACGCTGTGTACATCTGCGGCTGCGGTGGCCGTGAGGACCATCCATGACTCTTTCGGCAAACTCCCATCTGGCTCCGGTGGAGCGGAGCGTTGAACGCTCAGCCGTTGAAGATGCGCCGGGGGAATCCCCGATCGAGTGGTGGAGCTAGAGGGTGCGGGCTCAGAGTGAGCATCGAAGGTAACGACCAGACGCCGGAATCCTGCTCGACGAGCACGGTCCACCGGTTCGTGGCGTCCTCAAGTACCACAGCGGCACTGTTCGGGCGAGCGACCAGTCCTACAGGTATGAGCGGGGGCACAATTCTCAGGATCGGTGAGTCCAGTTCGTCAATCGCGCATTTCACCGCTGGATGGCTCCGGAGATCCTCAGGCATAGCGCCGACTCTAGGCTTGTTCCCGACCTGTAGACGGACGTCTAGTCAACTCGATGACCCGTACCAGGACGAGATCGACGCCCAGCGAACAGCCAACAGCAGTCGGCGCGCTTCCCGTAAGCCGATCCGCTTCCGGTGCTACGAGTCGGGGTCGAGGGCCTGGAGTCGACGCCGCACGCTGAGGCAGTCCCGGAATGGGAAGCTATCGCCCCTCGGGTAGTGACTCCGATGGCCCGAACCACTACAAAGGAATGAGGGCTCGTTACGCGTCGGGGCGCGACAGACGAGTCGCTAGCGCGTGATCTGTGTGGAGAGCAACTCCTCTGGGGGCGCAATTCGGAGGAGACCGCATGAGCGTTCCGCGGGCACGATCAGATGCGGATTGGGAGCGGCAGATTTCGACTGAACAGCACGGCCGCCGAGTCCGGGAACGCTCCCGATCGGCACCGGCCGGGAAACTGGCGTCGATCGCCGACTACTACCGGGCTGTTCTCCCTGCCCATGAGGCCGACGCTCCACCTGACGAGCACGACGAGTGACCCCATGTGTTTCCGTATTCTCGAACGCAGGCCGTACCGAAGGAGGACCGCACCCACCGGATGCGGTCCCGCCGACTAGTTAGACAGCCCGCACGTTCGTGGCCTGGGGACCCTTCTGCCCCTGGCCCACCTCGAACTCCACACGCTGGTTCTCATCGAGGGACTTGAAGCCGCTGCCCGAGATTTCCGAATAGTGCACGAAGACGTCCGGAGTTCCGTCGTCGGGTGCGATGAAACCGAAACCCTTCTCACCGTTGAACCATTTCACAATGCCCTGCGCCATGCCGATACTCCCTACGACCTCGATCCGGGCACTCACATCGAGTTCCCGATCTCGATACCACTGATCCTGCCACCCGACGACGGATCGGGGCCGACCGCATCTGACCGGCGGAACGTGCATACTGCACGACATCACCGCAACTCCCGACATTGCCGCCAGTCGCTCATCGAGCGCCGGGAGGGGGATCGGTAAGTGGTATCGATGCGTCCGAAAGCGCTCTCTCGGCGACAGGCACGGCCACTAGGGGCAACGTCGTCACCGAATCCAATCATCGCAATCAGCCGAAGATCGGGCCGAAGATCGTGACCAGTGGGTACACCGTGTACCAGTAATGGTCACCGAGCCAGTACCACATCGGGGAAGGGGACATCGGAGATCCCCTCGTCGATCACACGGCAAGCGCTCGCGGCCACCCCGACCTACGTCAACGTTCGCCCAGCTGGCCGGCCCTGTCAACCGAGCCCCACACATCAAGGACGCCAGGCACTCTGAAGGATCGGTGAACGGCACGGTACATGTTGGTCTTGGCTACCGTTGTTCTCGTGGCCGATGCAAAAGGACCAGAGACGGATTCCCGATGGGAGGCATCCGAGCTGGCGGAGACCGCCGAGGCGGAGTCGAGGTGGATAGACCAACGTCTGGCTCCATTTCGGGCACACACTGTGAGCTCGATAGTTCCGACCGGGTTCGAGTCGTACTGCCGAATCTTTCACCCCGCGTGGACCGCATATGAGCGTGACGGTTCAGGGGAACGGCCCCTCCGCTGGAACGTGGTCACGGCCCTGAGCGGTGCCGTGTCCCATCCCGCGATGGAGTGGGATTCCATCGTTCGGGGCGTCAGTGAGTCGTCGCGAATTTGGGCAGATCCTCCTCGGCCTGGGGAATTGAGAGTCTATGAAGCCGTGGAAGTGGCGAGGGTGCTGGCCGGTCACACCACAACCCCTGATGTCTGTTTCTTTGCCTTTACAGCGCTCGACAACATGGTCGAGTCTTTCTGCGGCGTCACTTCACGGCCGACGAAGGTCGGGAAGCGGCCGTTTCATGTATTCACTGGACCGATTGGCCGCATCGCGTCTTCGATCGGTCCTTCGATCGCTCTGTCGAGGCCGAATCTGTGGTGGCCCAGAGATGCCGCATGGTGTGTTGGTTCAGACGTCGACCTGATGACGACGTACGTGGGAGCATCCCGCAGTTGCGTGGAGCAGCTCGTGGCCCTTCAGTCGATCGAAGCCATGCCCGTGCCAGGGGACCAGTCGATATTGCGGTCAGCCGACACAATCAACGATTGAGTTCGATGCCTGCATCGGGTCGGCCGCTTCGAATTAAGACCCGATCAACGATCCACTTGTGGTGTCTCATGAAGTCGGATCTCGATAACGGCCAATTCTGCGACACATCAGGTCATTGCCGCAGCCGGCAGTCGTCGTTGCGCCATTCCCCATCCTCGAGCACCCACGGCATGTTGTTGTCGGGCTCCTGAGGGGCCGCCCAAACGGTATCGACGAACCCCCGGCTTCCGTCGACGCGTGCCGTGACCGACACGAGCTCGCGCGGCGTGGCTTGGTTGAAGTCACTCAGAGCGACATACTCCTTCTCCGAGAACGTCTCCTTACATGTCTGAGTTAGCAGCTCATAAGCCTTGACTCCGTCCCCCTGATAGAACTCCCGCTGATGGATCTCTGCCACATGCTGCAACGCGGCCTGCGGATCCTCAGCGGGATCAGGACCGTCGGGCTCCGACGAGCACCCCAGTAGAGTGCAGAAACGGTCGCAGTGAGACGACAGTGGCGAGTGAGCTTCTCATCTCACATGAATTCCAAGGTCACCACAGCCGAAACCGCCTAGGACCGACTAGGCGCCAGGCGGGGCCGATTCGCGTAGTCACAGGACCGAGGACGTGGATGATCGCGATGTGCCCTCGCAGGTGCGGTTCCACCGCCCACGAGTACCGGACGCTGCTCGATCAGTTCGGGTGGAGTGGAGTGGAGTGGAGTGGAAAGTTGTCCGGCTGATCAGTCCGGCTGCGTGCGGCGCCGTTCCTGGCGACGGACGTGGCGAGCCAAGAGATACGCCCGGTTCTTCTCGCTGCGGAAGATCTCGTGGTTCACAGCGTGTTCGATCATTCCCGGGGCCTCGAGCACCCGCTCCGCGGCCAAACGCATCAACTCGGCACGATCGGACCCCACCAGTGCGGCCAAGGCGTCGAGCCTGTCCCGCAACGGGGCATCGAAGTGCACATTCACCCTGGCGGAAAAGATCTCGGGCCTAAGATCGCGCAACGGTGCGATGTTCTCCAGGTCCCCCGCGAGATCACCAGGCTCATCGAGCAGGCGCCGAAGGGCAACCCGAACAAGCGCGGTGCTGAGCTTGTCCCCGTGCCGGCCGGCGAGGCCCCAGACCTGTTGCTTCGCTGAGGGGTTGACCATCACCTCGACCTTGTCGGACAGTCCGGTCCGCCCCGCCTCGCGGAGCATCGGATGCTTGTAACGGCCGGGGGCTTCCAGAAATCGGTGCAGCGCAATCCGCATGAGTGCACTGACCGTGGTGCCGTACTCGGCGGCCAACACCCTGAACTTCTGCGCGGTCTCCGGCTCCAGTTTGAGCGTGAGCATGACCAGCGGGACCGCCCGCCGGACTGCCGAGAGTCGCCGCGCCTCCTCGAGACGGTTGCCGACCGCTTTGGGCTGGGTGACCAGTCGTCGGCAGGCGACGCGGATCAGCGCCCCGAACCGGCGCGGGCCGATGCCCTCGGCCATCTCGTCGAGTCGGTATTTGGTCTCCGGGTCGAAGCGCAGCGCGATGGGATCACCCACCGGGATCCGCCCTGGCCTCGACTCCGTCATCCCTCCATCTTCTCGTCCTTCTCGTCCTTCTCGTCCTTCTCGTCCTTCTCGTCCTTCTCGTCCGCCGGTGCGCATGAGTGTGCCCCGGCAGCGGCCAGCCGTTCCATCAATCGCACTCGGCTGTGATCGCCGATGCAGGACACCACTGGGTGATTTCGAGACTCCCCCGCTTGTTACCGGTGGGAATGGTGAACGTACATGCCGCCAGCCATTCGCCCCGGGAGGTACGCCCCCAAGCCCGGAGCAGTCCGCGGACTCGAACATCCAGGTCAAGCCCTTCGGCTCGCACTCGAAGGGGCAGGTCGTTCGCGGATCGTCCGCCGTCGTGAGCGATGGCGGCCGAGACGTCGACCATGACCCGCTGGGGTGGGTCGACGACCCGCCACGGCTTCGGGTCGTAGACCGACTCCCATTGTTCGAACACACATTCGATCCTAGCTGCTAACGTGATGGTCGCCGCCAGCGGCCGGCGAGGGTCCCTGTGTGTTCTGTCAAGAAGGTGCGCGTTCGAACATCGGGGCTTAAAGAGCTTGGTGCGGGTCGATGAGGGAAGCGTCGACCCGCACCTTTCTGCACTCTGTGACGCACCCATCCGCCGGTGATGGTTCGACATTCGGTCGGCGATGTGAGTCGCCTGCACACCCTGAACACGTCGACCCATCCATCCGTCAGCCCTCTGGGTGCCGGTGTCGTTCGTTCTCAGACGGTCAGCGTTCCTTAAGTGGAACGACCAGTCCGATCACGATTGCGGTCGGATGACCTCCTCTGGGACCCTCGAAGAATGGGCGTTGACGGATCAGCTCCACACGAAGAGCCAACCATCGAGATCCTCTCTGGAACGCTCGAAGAAGACCTCGAATGGAAGGTGACCTGCAGGTGGCAGGCGGCTGATCGATCAGCGCCGAAAGGGAACCTTTCGAACATCTCGATGTTCGCCGCAACGGCAAAAGGTTGCTGAGTAGCGGATTCGAGGGCCCTCCTCTCTATCCCGATTCCCCCGTCAACGAATGGCGCGGAACATCTGGCGATCTTCCCTACTTTGTGATGGTGCGAACGCATTCGAGCATTGATCAGGTGGTCGCCGTGACCGGCCGCGGCACCGAGGTCGAGCTCGCCCTTTCGGCCGTAGTTCCTGAATTTGAGCTGCGTTTTGCCTGCGCAGCTCTGCCCAACGGTGAGGACCCCGGCGTGTTGCTTGTCGCGAGAGAAGGGGAAGAGCCAGCGGTCATTCGCACACCTCCACCGCCGCATCGATAGCCCGGTGTGATCGATCCTTTTCGGGACGAGCCCCGACCACTACGGACACGCCTGGGCGCCGATCTCCGTCCCGGTGCAGGTTCCGCTACCGGCGAGTCGCCGGCGATCCAGGCTTGAGAAGCACTGCACTGAATCTATGCGGGTTCGGAGACCGCGTTGAGTTTTTCCAAGTGATCGTCTCTCATGGTGCGCCACAGTCGTTTCGCGACCTGGCGTTTGAGGCAGCGCATCGCTTCCCGTGGGGTTTTACGGTCGTCGATCTCGCGTCGGTAGTACTCATAGCCCGGGCTGCTGGAGGTGCGCGCCTGGGTGACGGCGACGATGTGGATTGCGGAATTGAGCGTGCGATCGCCTGTACGAGAGAGCCGGTGCCGTTGCTTGTCGGCGCTGGCCACCTCCACCGGTGCGGTGCCGGTGTAGGTGGCGTAGGCGGCCTCGTTCGCGAACCGGGTCGGGATTCCGGTCCGAGCGAGGATGCGGCAGGCGGTGACGGTGCCGACGCCAGGAATCTTCGGCAACTTGGTGCCGCACGCGGCCAGCTCGGTCCTGATCCGGGCGGTGAGGTCCTCTATCTGGAACCGGGTCCGACGGATGTCCCCGACGATGTCGAGCCCCACCTTCTTCCGCATCGCATCGGCCTGGCTGGCTGGCCGGATCCGTTTGAGCTGGTCGGCGGCGTCTTCGGTGTCGAAGTCCCGCTCGACTCCGCCTGGTAAAAGTTCCCGCAGGATCGCGTGGAGCTGGTTGATCAGGCGGCCGTTGTGTTTGACCAGGTCGATGCGGCGCTCGTCCAGGATGCGCAGAACATCGGTATGCCCTTCGGGGGCGACCGGCCGGAAATCGCCCTGGCTGAACGCGACGCACGCCGCGGCGGCCTCGTCGATCCGATCGTTCTTGCGCCGGCCACCACGGGAGTTCACGGACCCGGGCCGTCGCGGTCGAGGGCATCCACGACCGCTTCACCTCTACCGATGAGCCATTGGGTGAGGTGATGACCGAGCCCGGAGGCGTTCTCGACCGCCCAGATGCGGTCTGGCCACTGCTTGGACCAGGTCATCAGCTGGGCGTAGTCGTCGAAGGATGCGTTGATCCGTATCGAGCCGAGGTCCTTGTTGGAATCGGAGGCGACCGCTGTCGCGGTGTGAGTGGACTTGTGCGGGTCGATGCCGATCACGATCACCTGGCGTTCTCCTCTTCCGTGCTGGTGGACGGGGTATCCGCTGCTGGCATTCCGACTTACGGTCACCGCGCGGGTGACGTCCCTGTGTTGAGCCAAGCGGCGAACAGAGACCGCGGGAAGAGCAAGACCCTCTGTGAGCCAACCCTCCGGCCGGTCGGTCGAGTGGCAGGAAGCACCTCGAGCCATCCCCACGGTCTCCTACGGCACGCTACGAAACCCGTCGGTTCGAACACGAGCCGCCACGCCATACAAGTCGGAAGCGCAGGCCGCTGGCGTCGCGCTTCGCTTCCACGCCGCGTCGGCTTTCTACCTGGCACCATAAACCCCAAACCCGCCCATTCCTGGGCGATGAGAGTAACGAGGAGACCCGTATATGGCATTGCCCGTCTTGACCCCCGAGCAGCGTGCGGAAGCACTGGAGAAGGCCGCGGTAGCGCGTGTCGCCTGCCATGAGCATGGGACCGTCTTGACCTGATTTTTGCCACCCTCATGGGACCACTCGGATTGCCAGTTATGGGACCACCCGGCGCGTCGCGCCGAAGTCCCGTCGGATCGCTCGTTTGATCGTCGTGTCGGTATCCCCGGTCACGAAGGCGGACGGGCATGGCGTTTCGGGAGGTCAACGTGAACGAAGTCAAGGAAGTGCTCCGGGTATGGCTCGGGGTTCCCGGGTCCAGGCCGCCGGGGTTACGCACGATCGCGGCGCACTGCGGGGTGGACCGCAAAACGGCCCGGCGGTACATCGAGGCCGCCCAGGCCGCGGGCCTGCAGCGCACCGACGGGGTGGAGGCGCTCGACGACGGGCTGATCGGGGCGGTGATCGAGGCGGTGCGCCCGGCCCGCCCGAACGGACACGGGTCTGCCTGGGACCAACTGCTGAGGTTCGAGGACCAGATTCGGGCGTGGGTGGCCGGGGACGGGAACCATCCACCGTTGACGATCACCAAGATCGAGACCCTGCTGGCCCGCCAGGGCTGTGTGGTGCCGTATCGGACATTGCATCGATTCGCCACCGAGCGGTGTGGTTTCGGCCGCAAGGACACCACCGTCCGCATCGTCGACGGCGATCCGGGCAGTGAATGCCAGATCGACTTCGGCTACCTGGGCTATCTGACGGATCCGGAGACCGGGCGGCGCCGCAAGGTGCACGCGTTGATCTTCACCGCGGTGTACTCGCGGCACATGTTCGTGTGGCTGACGTACTCGCAGACCCTGGCGGCGGTGATCGCCGGCTGCGAGGCGGCGTGGGCATTCTTCGGAGGTGTCTTCAGGGTCCTCATTCCGGACAATCTCAAACCGGTGGTGGCCGACGCGGACGCGGTCAATCCGAGGCTGTCGCAGGGCTGGCTGGACTACGCCCAGCACACCGGGTTCGTCACCAATCCGGCCCGGATCCGATCCCCGAAGGACAAACCTAGGGTCGAAAGGGCCGTGCAATATGTGCGCGGAAACTACTGGGCCGGCGAAAACTTCACAGATATCGCCGAGGCGCAACAACGTGCCGAATCATGGTGCCGTGACACCGCTGGGATGCGGACCCACGTCCGCCACCGCCGCCCGCCCGCTCGAGGTGTTCGACGAGGACGAGGCACCGATGCTGCTGCCCGTCCCGCCGGTCTACGACGTGCCGATCTTCAAACAGGTCAAGGTGCACCGCGACTTTCATGCCGAGGTCGCGAGGGCGCTGTATTCGATACCAGGACAGTGGATCGGCAGTGTGCTCGAGGCCCGGGCCGACAGTGCGCTGGTGAAGTTCTACGCCCGCGGAACCCTGGTGAAGGTGCACCCCCGGCAGCCCGCCGGCGGGCGCAGCACCGACCCGGAGGATCTGCCCACCGAGAAGGTGGGATACGCGATGCGGGACCTGGACCGACTCGTCGCCACCTGCACCGGTCACGGCCGCGCCGTCGGCGTCTACGCGCAACGTCTGCTCGACGACCGGTTGCCCTGGACGCGGATGCGGGCGGTCTACCGGCTGCTCGGACTGGTCCGCCGCTACGGACCCGGCCCGGTCGAGTCCGCTTGTTCAACGGCGCTCGATCTAGATGTGGTGTCGGTGAGCAAGATCGCCTCGATGCTCGAACGCGCCACCGAGACCACCGCACCGCTACTGCCGGCCGCCGGGTCGGCGGCACCGTCCCGGTTCACCCGCGACCCCGCCGAGTTCGCCACCGACCGGACCGGCCCCGCCACGTCTGGGACCACCTCCGCCACGGAGAGGACCACCCCTGACACTTCTGGGACCGATAGTGCCACCGAGAGGACCGGGCATCTGACGGTGATCACCGGCGGCAACGCCGCCACGAAGGAGACACGATGACCACCCCACCCACACCGGTGGCGGGGCCGGTCGACCCGATCGGCGCCGACCTGATCGCCCTTCTCAAGGCCCTCAAACTCGGCGCCCTCAAGGACACCCTGCCCGAGCGACTCGCCCTGGCACGCCAGCACCAACTCAGCCACGTCGCCTTCCTGGAACTGATCCTCGCCGACGAAGTATCCCGGCGCGAATCACGCTCGGCCACTTTGCGGTCCGCGAAAGCCGGTCTGGATCAGTCGATGCGGATCGACACCTGGAACGCCCTCGACGACCTCCGTTACGACCGTTCCCTGCTGTCGGATCTGGTGTCGTTGCGGTTCGCCGAGGCCGGCCACTCGGTCCTGGTTCTAGGTCCAGTTGGAGTCGGCAAGTCCCACCTGGCGACCGCCCTCGGGCACGTCGCGATCCGGCGGCGGATGACGGTGCTCTGCGCTCGGGCGGACAAGCTGTTCGCCCGTCTGCGCGCCGCCCGGCTGGACAACTCGGTCGAGGCGGAGATGCGGCGCATCGCCACCGTCGATCTGCTCATACTCGACGATTTCGCGTTGCGCCCCTTAGATGCGACCGAGACCAACGACTTCTACGAGCTCGTGGTCGAGCGGCATCGCCGCAAGGCGACGATCGTCAGCTCGAATAGGGCACCTGATGAGTGGCTGTCGATGACCACCGATGCCCTGCTCGCGCAGTCGGCGATCGACCGGCTCACCTCCGCGGCGCACACCCTCGTCATCGAGGGCCCGTCTTACCGGCAACGCACCCGCCCCGGACGTGGTGCCATTGACAGTTCAGAAGGCGAGGTCGATGCTCGATGACACCTTCGGGTCGTCCCATGCTCGTGGCAACGAGGTGGTCCCATCACCCTGGCAAGCGACAGCGCGGAAAGCACGGACCGAACTGCTGTCCGCGGTAAAGGCCGGTGACCTCACTGTTTCCGATGTCCTCGCGAAGGCGGAGACGGACGAAATAGTCAAGAAGACCAAGGTGTCGGCGTTGGTCAAAGCCCTGCCTGGCGTCGGGAAGGTACGGGCAACGCAAATCCTCGAGGAGCTGGCGATCGCCGACACGCGCCGGATCGGTGGACTGGGTACGAATCAGCGTCAAGCACTCCTCGACATCACCGCCTGACACGGCAAAGACCGGAATATCGGCGCCATCGGCGCCGTTGAAAGACGCGACGGTGTTCGACCCAATGCCCCGGGTACCACATCAGAATCGTCGCTGCGAGCGACCACTTGCCGAGAGGCGCACTGGCGGGCACCGTCACCCTGACCGGGTCAGACCTACAGTGCGTAGCGTGCCCGGGCAGGCACCGAAGCCGCTGACACCACCAGGTGCCGGCGGCTTCCCACATCAAAGGCCCCCCGAAGCGCTAGGTCGGCTGGCTTGCCGTCCTGCATCAGCTCCGCCGATTCACACTGCCCGAACCCTCACGTCGACGCGACGCGTCGAGCGGGACCGTCTGGGGTAAGGCGTGGATCAGGCGTGCCCGGTAGTCCGGAGTATCGGGCGTGTTCAGGCCGCGCCCGGTTCAGCACGGAGCCGGCGCGGCCGCACCGTGCTGGAACGATCAGTGCGCTGCGTCGAACGCTTCCTGGACGTCGGCGGGGATCCGGCCGCGTGCAGACACTTCATAGCCACTCGCGGCCGCCCACTCCCGCACCTCCCGGGCCCGCGACCGGGCCCGCGCCGAGCCCGCTTTGGTGCCGGGACGGCGCTTCTCGCCGCCGACCTTGGTGGCATGTTCGATGTAGAAGTCCATCGTCTTGAGGAATTCGCGGGCGTTCTTCGTCTTCAGGTCGATCTCGTAGTCGACACCATTCACCGAGAACGTGATGTGCTCGCCCTCGCCGGCCTCGATGACACTGCCGTCGAGGTCGTCGACCAGCTCCACGACCGTTTTCCGCGCCACCTGTGCACTCCCCTTTCCTCCGGATACAGCCAGGCAGAGACTACTGCCCAGGCGACGGAAAGCTACCTGCTTCATTGTCGCGCAGGAAGACAATCACCACGGATAACGGCTCGTCGGGGCGGACAATCAGCGGATGGGCGAGGCCGACCGGGGGGCTGATTGCCCCGATGTTGGCGACCCTGGGCGCACCGCCCGAGGGTGAATCGAGCGGGTCGTGGGCGGCGGAGATCAAGTACGACGGCTGCCGACTGCTGGCATCGGCCGGGGGCCACGGCGATCCGGTTCTGTGGTCCCGAAACTTGAACGTGGTGACGTCGTCGTATCCGGAACTGGTCGAGGCCCTGGCCGCCACTTTCGGTGGCCGCCGAAGGGTGGTGCTCGACGGGGAGGTCGTCGCGTTGGGAGCCGATGGGCGGCCCTCGTTCGGCCGTCTGCAACGCCGCATGAACGTGGTGCGCCCATCGGCGGTGCTGCGCCGCCAGGTCACCGTCAATTTCTTCGCGTTCGACCTGCTTGTACTCGACGGCAAGGATCTGATGTCCGCGCCGTATCTCGATCGAAGGGCAGCGCTCGCCGAGCTCGTCCCCGCCCACGGTGCGGGTCTGCCGGTGCAAGCACCTCCGCATTGGCTCGGACTGAGCGCGGACACCATGCTCGGCGTGGCCCGCGAAACCCAGATGGAGGGGTGCGTTTTCAAGAAAATCTCATCAATCTATCTGCCCGGCAGGCGGACCCGGTCATGGGTGAAAACACTCGTCAGACAGAGAATTTCGGCCGTCGTCATCAGCTGGATCCCTGGCGGTGGGCCGCAGCGGACCGTAGTCGGCTCTCTCGTCCTGGGCGCCTATGACCGCGAGGGCGTTCTGGTCCATATCGGTCAGGTCGGCACTGGATTTACTGTCTCGATGCGCCGGCAACTGCGCGACCAACTCGAGCAGCTCGACCAGCCCCCTTACTGTCTCGTCAACCATGCCGACGCCCCTCGTGATGTGTCTTGGGTCGAGCCTCGGGTGGTCGTCGACGTCGAGTTCCGCGAGTTCAGCAAGGCCGGCGGTCTGAGACACTCCTCCTACAAAGGCCGCCGATCGGATATCGCGCCGGAGGCGCAAAATGCGATTTATTGCCGTAGCTGCGACATCACGCATCGCGCAAAGGTGACGTTTCTGCCCGTCGCCGCTTAGCGAGCCCGTGACAACCGATCGAGAGATCACCTGGGACAGCGACACAATCAATCCGCTGCCTTCCGGCCTGTCGGGCCTGTGACCCACCCGCATGCCAGCGAAGGCCCCCACCCACTACGGGATCTGAAGCAGCAAGCGCGCTGATCTCCAAGGAATCGACCCGATCGATAGTCTTCTCTCGTGTGTAACGCCGCCCTCCCTCCGCCCGCTACACCCAGCAGGCCGGAGCCCCGCGACGTAGCGACGAGCGCATGACCAACCCGTGGTATCCGCAATGGTGGGTTGATTTCGTGCCGGCCGTCGCCACGTGGTGGATGAGCGTGACGTGACGGAGGAACGAGAGAGGCACCGGAGATAACTTGCGCCTCGTCGCGGACAAGAGCCCTAGCACCTCTCGCGACCATCCTCACCCTCGTGGTCTAGATATCGCCCCCAGCCGCCGCAGCGTGACAAACCCGTGCCACATCAACCCCCTTGGATGCACTCCATCAACGATCCTCATCCGGCTGCCGAATGAGGACCGCACCCAACGGATGCGGTCCTCCAGAAATGCTAGACAGCCCGCACATTCGTGGCCTGCGGGCCCTTCTGCCCCTGGCCCACCTCGAACTCCACCCGCTGGTTCTCCTCGAGCGACTTGTAGCCGCTGCCCGAGATTTCCGAGTAGTGCACGAAGACGTCCGCAGTTCCGTCGTCGGGTGCGATGAAACCGAAGCCCTTCTCACCGTTGAACCACTTCACAATGCCCTGAGCCATGCCGATACTCCCTGCACCCACGATCCGGGAACCCACATCGGATCCCCGATCTCGATACCGCTGAATCTTGCCACCCGAAGAACGGTTCCGGACGACCGCACCCGAACCGAGGAAAGCGGACAGACTCCTCGACACCTACTGCGACTGTCGACTCTGCCACCTCGCCATCGACGAGAACCGATCCGCCGAGGGGATTGCCCGTCCATGTCGGAGCCAACGTGCCTCTCGACGCGTACGAAATACCTCGCCACTCGACTCCAGAATTTCTGTAGTGACGACTGTAGACATTGAGGATTCGTCGTTGTAGAGTTCCTGTCGTTGCAAGGAAAGAGTTCACGAAGTGCGGGAGAGAATGTACTGCCCGCAGAGCAGTACCGCAAGAGACGGCCGTGACGGGGCACGAGTTTGTGTGAGTGTGTGAGGCCCCGGCACCTCCGGCCGGGCGGTCGAGCAGCACGATGAGCTCGACCGCCGAAAAAGTGCAGTGAATAAGGGAAGTGAAAACCGCTCCGGCCCCCGGTGCCTCACGGCGCCGGGGGCCCTGTCCGTGTGAAAGGTGTTATCCCATTCCGGAAGATTCTCCCGAGCGCAGCCCGGCCGGGGACAAGCTCGATGACGAGGACTACCCGGCCTACAGCATGGGCCGCGCCGCCGAGATCCTCGGCGTAACCCAGGCCTTCCTCCGCAGCCTCGACGCCGCGAAGCTTCTCATCCCCGGACGCTCGGAGGGCGGTCACCGCCGCTACTCCCGATACCAGCTCCGCCTCGCCGCCCGCGCCCGCGAACTGATCGACCAGGGCACCGCGCTCGAGTCCGCGTGCCGCATCATCATCCTCGAAGACCAACTCGCCGAGGCCCGCCGTATCAACGCCGAACTCGAGCACACCCACCGCCCTGCGATGGACGGCCCCTCCCCGCGCCCGGTTGAAACACCTACCGACCGTTGATGGACGCCTGACACGATGCGGCGGGGCGGCCAGGCCGGCTCTTGGCTGAACCGACCTGGCCTGGACATGACCGGTACTCCGGAATATCGGGCACGTCTGAGGACGTGGCACCCGAGCGGGCGGCGTCCGACACTGCCGGTGAGGGACCGATCCACATGGGGGTCGGGGGATCCATCATGGGCTCGATCTTGAGCAGCGAACCGGGACTTCGAGGTCCACGATGCGAGAAACCGCCGGCACCTGGCGGGGCCTGGTCCGCTGATTCGAGGGAGCGCGTCAGGAAAGGCCCTCATCGTCAGTGCAACAGACGGGCGCCACATCGCCACTGTGTGCGGTGTCGACCACGAGCGGACGGCTGACGGCAGCGTCGCGGGGTGGCCGTACGCATCGATTGGTTTGCGCGGCAAACCAAGCCAACTCGGGCGAAGGGACCCCGCCGGGTATTTACGCCAGCGTGTCAATCAGCGGTTTCGTGGCCGCCGACCCGGAATTCTCGTGTCCACTGATCCGGAGAAACCGTGTCCGTCCAACCGGAGCGAACTGACCGCCTACAAGGGTTCTGACGTGTCCGTTGACACGCCGACGCCCTCATCGCGTCGGGTGGCGGTGCCGGTCAGTCCCGTTCTCCTCGGCGGGGCGTCCGGGTGCTCGTGTGCGGGGGTGAGAAGCGCGCCGCGTGGGTTCGCGGCCTGTCCCGGGGATGGATGAAGTACGGCTGGGGCGCGCCGTCACCCGTGTCGGCGGTGCACCCGATAATGGTGCGCACATCAGTCATACCGGCAACAGGAGAACAGGCCCATGCGCCGTCGTCCCCGGGTTTGATGTCACGACCGTGAACTTTCATCAGCGTGCTCGAGGAGCAGGTCGGGCACGTGCCTACGTGTGCTCCCCCATCCGAGCTGCACATCCACATCGGCTGTGCCGCCATCGAAATCACACCTCCGGAGCAAAGTCAGGCGCAACCACAGCCGATCGAGGTCCAACCGACTCGCATAGACCACAGGTCAGAATTTGTCGCCGAACAGCTCCAGCCCGCGTGATGCCGCCGCCGAGGATGACTCCGCACCCGTCGAGGTCACATCGTCACATACGGGTCTGGGCGGGTCCGAATGCCCCTCGAGATCGATGACCGAGCGGGACCCTGGGTTCCGCATACGCACGTCGGGCGGGTCCCCTGACCCAAAGGGGACCCGCCCGCGAGCACGAACCACCCGGTTACCAGGCGTGCATGGTTGCGCAGTGAAATGTGGCCTCGGCGTCAGGAGACATTTCCCGCCTGACGCAAGCCCACCGCGATGAGCCCACTTTGGGGGCTTTGCTTTGCGTGGGTGCCTACAGCTCGTGCTGGGCGCCACAACCGAGAGGTGGAATCTTCTCTTCCGGTCCGACCTTGGTCTGTCGTGGATCCGTACCTCTGGTCTACGCCGCATTTCCAGTTAAAGCAACAGTAAAATACGGTCGGTCATTGACGAACCTCGAGTCTTGGGAAGCGGGCATCGCCGTGACCATCGGTCTGGCGCTGCTGACTACCGTCGTGTGCGCCGTCTTCGGGTCGCTCGCGCTGGCTCGTCTCGTGTTCGCCGCGATCGCCGGCATTGCTGGTCTGATTGCCGCTGTCCTCTAACTTCGTTACCTGGCGGCATCCCGCCGGCGTCAGGGCGATACGCACGGGCACAGTCCCGCCACCGCTTCGGCCATCCACGCCGCCAGAAAAAGCTGGCGCTACTGCCGTCGGGAGCCGATCCGCGGGACGCCCATCAGCACCTGCGAGCGTAGGTGTGGCGGTCGCCGCCGAACCTACCGACCAGGTCATGCTCATCAATGCACACCGTAAAGTTGCATCCAGTGACCCTAACCGCCAACAACATTCGGTCTCGAGCATCGTCCGCGCCAATAAAGGCGCGACCACGAACTTGACGTGCAGCGGGAGCGGGTCAGCACCTTCAGCATTCCCGGATGCATCTCATGCGACCCGCCTTTCGCTCTCAATCCGCTCGCTTGGCACAGCCTGAACAGATCGAAGTGGTCGACAGCAGCACCCAAACCGAGATCGACCACTACCGGAAACGTGCGTGGCGTACGACACACTCTTGGAATGGACGTTGTTAGCGTCATACGATCTGTTTCGCACCGGCTGATCCGATGCGCAGGACGGCGGTGCCGCAACCCGTGAGTTGAATTTTATTCAGCCGTCACGCTTCGCGCTGCATCACCGATTCTCGAACTGCCGGTGTCGCGGCCCCGCCGTCCGCCAGCTCCGGCGGGGTTCCGCGTGCTCGGCGTCGGCGGCAATGCCTCATTCGGTCGTCTTCGCGAAGCAGTGCAAACCTCCCGTTTCGAGTTCGCAGTGTTGTAACCCTCTCCAGCCCTTGAGGATTCATTCAGCCTTGTTTCTCACCGCGATTGACGAGTGCTCCAAGGTCAAACGACGGTCGGATTTCATTGCATGGGAGCAAATTGCACCCTTACGGCACCGTCACCTCCGGGGGTGTCGTCAAACATGGCTTTCCGTAGATATAGAACCATTTCCGGAGAGATGCACCGCTCCCCCTCCCTGGACGTCGTCGTTGCACTACCATCATGAGTGGATGTGGGCGGAGGCCACATCACGCCGCAGGTTTGTTATGAAGTTTTAGCGATTGCCGCAGTTCGCCAAGGCGACATATGAACTCTCACCCTGGCCAACCCTGTTCCGGAATCTTGTCCCTCAGATTTCGCAGACGCTCGAACTTTCCCGCAGCATCAGGGTGATGCACCGTGCATCACCCATCTACCGCGTGATGCACCGTGCATCACTGCGTGGGCGAAGGCGTCGCGAAGCATCGGGAGGTAGACATCTCGAGCCTGTCTGGCGCAGGTCACCCTAATCGCTGCGTAAAATCGGAAGCCGCTTCTAGTCGTCGCGTCCGGTGGACTGCCGTACACCCACGGTCGGATTCGTCACGTGACGAAGACCGGCTAAAGTCCATGTCCTCGTTGCGGACCGCCGCCGATTTCTTAGTGCAGGCCTCCTGTGTCGCAGCGGCTGACACCCCGGCCATCGCTCGCCCGAGCCAAAGACCATTGTCATGGTGCATTCTGTTGGGTCAACCTGCGTATGGCCTCAGTCATCCCCAAGCAAGCCGACACCGCTATTGGATACGGCGATTCCTCAGGTCGCTCAGCGGCGAACTTCTCCCGCCAACCCCCCCGAGCCACCGGTGGCGTGGCCAAAAAGACGGGACGATCCTGGACTACCATCAACGATTTCACCTCAGCCTTACCAAGATTCCCTCCCCGTTGCGTCGACCCACCATCTCCGGGCGAGGTGCGGGGAATAGCCCGAAGCTGCGCACGCACTCGTCGCCGGCACCGCCCACGGAGGGCGGGTCAGGCCGCTCGGAGGAGCACTGCGCAGCTCGCAAGGACACGGTGTACGTCGCCATGAGTACGGGCGGCGTCTCGCGCGACGCTGAATACACCGGTCCACAGCTCGAGCGGCCCCTTGTCTCTAGTCCTATTCGTATGCCACTTGCCGAAGCTGAATCCTTAACGCGCACCCGATCTGCCGTGGCCGTTTACCCGGAATCGACAACAGCTCATTCTTTTTCCATCCCAGAGTCCATAACTCGACAACGTGTAGGATCGACCATCATGCGGTGATGCACCATGCATCATCGACCCACCCGGTGATGCACGGTGCATCACCTCGCGCACAGGTGATGCACCGTGCATCACAGAGACCTATCGCCCGGTATGAGATCGACCCGTTCCGTCGACCTCACCGATCGAGGGAGATGGCGCTTTTCTCTTGGGATTCAAACCGCCATGATGGGACCATTGACCGGTCCACCTCAACGCGAAGCTCGTGTTCAGCCGGCTTTGGGAGTCGCGCCGACGCAATATATTTTGGACTACCCATCCGACTTGAATGCCGCGAGCAGTCTTCGCGGACGTTTCCACATTCTCCCACCAACTCGACTCCCTCCCGTTAGCTAAAGAACGGGCGTCTCCCTGCGGCGATAGTTCGTCAGCGATGACGCATCACTCTTCGCCGTGGGATTCAAGAGTGTGCATCCCACACCGGTGACCGCGAACTCCGGTGCGGTCGGCGTGAATCCCAGTCGTTTCTTGATCGTTCTGCAGGACGAAGCATCAACTCGTGCGGCCAGTACGAAAGCTCGCCAGTCGCCAACTATGCCCTTCTTCGCAGCACCCGACCTGTTAGCGCAATCGCAGAGTCGTCTTGGTTTGTTCGCGAGGACCGCTTCGATCTCGGTCGGGATGGTGAGTAAAGGTCAACGACCGCCGGACATCGCGGAATCTTCTGTTTAGTACCTTCGGATATGTCATGCCGACAGGGATTACGGCGCAACGCGACCTCGAGGCTCCACCGGGGCACGAAGGTCGAGAGTCAGCCCGGCCTCGACGATGAAGCGTAAGCCGTCAAAAAGTCATAGCCGACACGACCGCAAAGCTGGAAGAGTTTGTCCTCCAAATTGCAGCGGTCATTCCGCACGCTGTCCAGTTGTTTTCAGTATTGATAGATCCCTTTCGCGTGCCAGCAACCAGCCAATCGGGTGCATCGGCACCGTCCTAAAAGGTTCGGCGCGATCGACCGTTTCGTGGTCACCCAGAAATGAGCTCCTCCTGGATGCATCCGTCCGTGGTTCTTGCCCGAATCTTCCGCCGATTCGTCGCCGGCCTGATTCACATCAAACAGTGCGCTCCGGCCTATACGCCGGAAAAGACCGCTCGATTCCTTCAACGTGACTAAGCTGCAGATTTGCGCGTGTGATGGTTGGTCGACTGGGGATTGCCGGTGATTTCGCGGTGGACTTCACTTATGCCGTTCCCCATATTTTGTTGTTGGCGGCCCGCGTAAGTCGTGTGTAACTCGATGTATCACCTACTTTCTTTCATCACGTGACGTTTTAAGGGTGCTGTGATTACCTACCCGACCGCAAAGCTGTTTGATCAAATATTTTTGCCTTGGGTAGGTGCGCCGATCGCATACGATTCGGAGCCAGATTCACGCCCAGAGCGGCTTCCGCGCGTCATTTTCGGGTTTTATTTAACTCGGCGTGTCGCTGCGCGGTTTAGTTAAACCGAAAGAGCAGGATTTAAGGCATGACAACTCGGAAAAGTCGGGGCGGGCGCCCAGCCCGCGACGTCGCCGTTCGCCATATCGGGGTTGAGTTTCCCGCGGAGATCGCCGACCGGATTCTCGCACCGGTTGACGATGGTCGGGTTAAGACAATCACCGATCGAATGATCGCGCTCGTTCAGCTGGCACTCGAGAACGAGCCAGCGATTCCGGCGCAGGCCAGACAGGAAGAGTTGCCGATGACGGGCTGAACAGAGCCCAGAAAAGGCGAAACCCCCCTTCGCTCGCCAGCTCCGGGGGTTCCGCTCGTCGTACAAACCGCCACGCAATGGAGGAGGTCTGCCTTCTATGAGTATAGAACGCGCGATTCGTCGTGCGCACGCGACACGACGTGATATTGGTGTCCGTGAGGTCTCGTCTCAGCGTCGACGTGGGAATTCCGTGGACGCAGACACTATGCCGCCGGCTTTTCCGGCGATCACGCACGCCGTGAGGGGGTGCCTCTTCCACTAGCGAAAACGTCGGTGGGTCCCACCCTTTCCGGATGAGACCCACCGCTCATATTTGGCCGTTCCAACACGACCGCTCCTGTGATTGGCAGTCCCGCGAGCAGTCGTGTCGATACCGTGCGCTCTTGCCAGGGTAAGCCATGTCCCGCTGCTGATGCCAGCGACTCACGGCAACAACCTGGTTAAGGGTGCGTGAAAGGCGCGTCATGCACCCCAAATCTGCGACCTCTGCGGTCGCAATTTCCGTCAACTCTGTTCAGAACGCCCCTGTCAATGAGGCACCCTCGCCCATTGACATCGAATGGAACGCACTCGTCTCCGCCGCTGTCGAACGGGTTAATCAAGTCGAGCGGCTCAACGCGGAAAGCCAGCAGCGGGGCCGCTCATGGTCGCTACCCGTTGACCCCGGCCGACAGGCATCGACGCCGGCGTGGACCGGGCGGGCGGCCTGGCAGCACCAAGTCCGCGAGATGCTGAACTCCACGACCGGACGTGAAGTTTGCAGCCGATTCAGGGTCAGCACAGAGTTCGTTTTTGCCGTAGCTGTGACGATGGCCTCGTTCGCAGAGCGGACGACCGGCCGTCGGGTATGCGCGTCGAGGGACAAGATCGCCCACCGCAGCGGAGTCAGCGTGTCGGTAGTGAAACGCGCCCGAAGGGCACTCCAAACATTCTCCGTCGCCCGCGAGATGGTGCGAGGAAGGTACTTGAGAGCTGACGAATCGCACGCTGCTGAATCACACCATGGGCGAATTCAACGTCGCGCGGCCTCCGTCTGGGCACTAACTTCACCGAAGTCGCTGGTCATCGCTGCTAGGCGCGCGGGGAAGTCGCTGTCCAAGACGGTCCGGCGGTCGAAGGATGCGGCTCGCTCGAGTTATCCACAGCTGGGCGCTCGTGGCCCCCTATCCCCTTCCAGGGGATTTAAGTTCTTATCTCTTGTTAGAGAGTTATCACCAAAACGCGCGCAGACGCGCGCAGGCAAGCATTCAAGAAATCCGAAGACCCAGGCACAGCGGCCGCGACCGATCGACGTGCAGCGCACAGCCGCTGAGCTGCTCTCTTATGCACCAGCCTTCGAATCGGCTGGACACATCGGCGCGATCTGCGATGTTCTTACGAGTGCCGGCGTCGATGTGAATCGGTGGCGTGGGCGGGACATCGCCGCCGAACTCACACGTGACACCCAGCAACGAGGCTGGATTTGGCCCGAACGCATCGAGCGGCCCGTTGGCTACCTCCGTTGGCGGTTGACTCAGATCGATTGGAACCGGCCCTCACCATCTGAGATGGCCCAAAAAGCCGCCCAGGAGGCCCGTCAGCGCATTGCTGACCGCGATGCACGCCTCAGCCGCGGCGACCGCCCGATTGCAGCCCCAGATCATCGTCAGCGGTGTCGGGAGGCGTTCGCGTCGGGGCTTCTCAAGCGACGGAAGGCCGATAGTGGAATCTGAATGTTGCCGATATGCCTGCTGAAGGCTTATCCCCACCGGTTACTGGCATGGTGATGGAGAGGGAGAGTGACGGCGCGAGTCCTCAGGGAGTGGCGAGCCGCGGCATCGCTGTCACCCGAACCCCCTCCTCATTCGATTCCGGGCGCGGACAGGCGAGGCGTGAGAGCACATTGACCCGCGGCCTAGGGCGCGCCTCTTAGTGTGGCGAGTGTTAGACCGGCCCCCGAAGTCGTCTGAAGCGGGTGCCCGGGCGGGTGAACCGATCGCATTGCACGTAGCGGGGCCCCGGTCTTGCGACCTGTGGGTGGTGTCGAGGCGAAAAAGGTTTGGCCAATGCGATTGCCCGAGACCGGACCCCGTCAGTTGGCAGGATCGAACCGGAAAGCGCGCACCTCCTTGCAGGACCGGCAGGGGACGCAAATCTCGCAGCCCGTTCCGGTGCGGCCTCGAAGGACGGCGACCCTCGTCCGTTTTGCCACCTTCGAGCGGTCTCCTCTGCGAGTAGGTGCCCTCTTTGGCACCGTCTCATCCTCATCGACCAGTACCGGCGGAACACTCTCGCCTATTCCACCGCCGAACACCCACACGCGGGCGGCCTTCGCCTCCCCCCACCACCGCATCCGATGCATCAGAAACTGCCCGAGAGACTCTGTTCGGGAAATGCGATTAAGAACTTCGACGGCGCCCCGACTCCTCCTTCGCTTGAAAGATCGGACCGTGCTCGCCGATACGGGCGCGGTTCACACAAGGCTCGCTCGCCCAACGAGCGGAACTGGCCGTCTCGACCACGCGTCCACCGCGTACACGGCACCGTGGCGGTCATGCACGCGATCCACCGCGCCCTTGCCGTCTTGTCCGCAGTCCCTATTCATCTCCCCGCTCTCGATTGTGCCCAACTCCCCCAGCGGAAAAATTCAGTTGCTGCCTGTTGCGACAGACGTCTTCGTGTCATTCCATGCGTGTGGACATGCGACCTCTCGCGGAGGATTGCGCGCTGAGAAGACTGCCTGACAACGGAGAGCCACACGGCGATTGAACGCTTCCAACGCTTTAGTGGAACGCGCGTCCACGACGCTCCCGCAGAGTCGTAGGTGAGACATTCGAATCTCACCGTGGTCGTCAGAGGTGCTCGCACCGCCACTTCCCCGCCACCAAAATGTAGCTCCTACTCCTGATCCGGCGGCATCATCGAGTTTGAACGCGTCACTCTTGAGCCAGTCTTCCGACCGGCGGGTGAACGCTGCGCTTGTCGGGAGCGGCGGATGCCTCAATGGAAGCGCATTCGTCATGCTCGATTCCACCGGAAACACTGATTACGGTCGCCAATTCCCGGACGGTGCTGCATTCGGACCGCGTCGGACCGCGTCGGACCGATCGCGATCGTGAGGCTTCGTCTCAGTCGGCGAGGCCGACGCACTCGGTGATGCACCGTGCATCACTCAGGGCTCGGCGGGGCAGTCTCGACGAGTGAACAACCACGGCCGGATGCAGGAGCTCTAGTTTGCCGATCGGAACGTGCGTCGAATCCGACGCTCGTTTCGAGCCGAAAGACTACGCATGCCGCATGCCGCATGCAGGGGCGCCGTACCGGTTCCATCGGCAGAAGGTGTGTCACTTTCCGGAGACAGCCCGATGATGCACGGTGCATCACCGGAAGGTGTACTCGAGTGGACCGCAGAGACCAGCTCGCTCGGAGAAGCAGAGCTCCGGTCCGACTTTCAGGCTCGGATGGTGCTAGTTCATCGGTGATGCACCGTGCATCACCCGGGGCTCAACGGGGCAGTGTATCGACGAGTGAAGAACCGCGGCCAGATGAAGGAACCCTGCCGGAGGTCAGGGGAACGATCGAACGCACCCATCGGCACTTCATGACTCTTTCAACACGCTCGGCGCCGGTCTACAAGGGTGCGCTGACGTGTTCACCGGGTGCCGGGAATTCGGATCGAACTCGCTTGTGCGTGTCGAGTATTCGAGAGACGGCCCGGGTGATGCACGGTGCATCACCAAAAGCTGTACGGCGGAGGACCTCGTGGGCATCTATCAGCCGGAAGGCGTCAGACCCGTTCCCCCAGCCCATATGGTAAATCGTCAATCTCTTTGGTCTGTCCGCGAACAGTCGGATGGAATCGTCAGCCCGTCCGGCCGGTAGAGGTCGCGGAAGTGTCTCGGTAGCCGATGCCGTACAGGCAGCGGTCGAGTGGATCGCGGAGACCGCCCCGCTCGGAGAAGCAGGGTTTCGATCCGGTGCACGCGACTTTCAGGCCGGATGGTGCAACCTCATCGGTGATGCACGGTGCATCACCCCGGGATCCCAACTCGGATTTTGCGTTCGGCGTGACTACATACGGGGGAATCGCTTCCGGTGATGCACCGGGCATCACCGAGGTGCAAACGGGCGGTGGCATCGACGAGTGAACAATCATGGCCAGATCGAGGAGCTTAGATTTGCCGATCGGGATGGAAGTCGAATCTGAAGATGACGGACAAAGCGCCTACCGGTGCCCGATCGGCGCGGGCCGCAAGATCACGCATGCCACATGCAGGGTGGCCGTACCGGATCCCGTCGGCAGAAGGTGCCTCGCCTTCCGGAGGCGGCCCGGTTGACACGACGACCGAAAGACCGGGTGGTGTTAGTTCATCGGTGATGCACCGTGCATCACCGGTGCGCTCACCGATGGTGCGAGTCTCGCCTCGATGAAGCGCATAGCTCGACTTGACCGCTGGCACCGCGCTGATGCACGGTGCATCACCCAGTGTGCGACACGCCGCCGGAGGTCTCGGGCGAAGGGCTCCCCGCCCACTACGCTCCTTCTAAATACATGCAAAGCATGCGCACAGAATGGAGGGTGATGAACGCCGGGGCGACATCTGAAATGGTGGCTACCACTCAATCGACGGGTCCGGCCGCGACCAAGAGGAAGCCGACAGCCCGCAAACCCGCAGGCAGGAAGACCGCGAGTCGATTCCGGAAGTTCGCTGGCGGCGAAGATAGTGAGGAACTCGCGGCCGCGGCGTCCTCCGATGTAACTACGCCAGTGAATGGTGATGCAAACTCTGGCGGCATTACCGCCGCGCTCGCTGGATTGGCCGCGGCTGATGGTCAAACCGTGGTGCAAGTTCCGGTGCTTCAGACCGTCCCTCATCCGTTCAACGACCCGGAGAGGTCCGAGCCTCAGGTCGGCGACCCGAAGTGGGACGAGCTGGTCAATGGCGCTAAGGCCAACGGCATCAAGGTCCCCGGGCTTTTGGTGACACGCAAGGGGTTCCTTGCAAAACGGCCTGACCTCGCCAACGCTATCGGTGACGATGCCGAGTACGTGGTCATCTATGGGCACCGCCGCCGTGCGGCCGCTATTGCGGCCGGTTTGGCGACGATTCCTGCGGTGATCGATGACGCCGTGATGGATGATCATGGCGATCTCGATGCGATGACGCTCGAGAATCTTGGGCGCCAGGATCTTTCCGAGATCGCGGAAGCCCAGATGTTCGCCCGGTACTCCGAGTTGGGGTTGTCGCAGCGTGCCATCGCCGAGAAGCTCGGTGTCGACCAAGCAACGGTATCGCGGCGGCTGTCCCTGTTGCTGCTCGTGCCCGAGATCCAGGCAGCGATCGCGGCGGACGCCATCCGTAGCGCCGAAGGTGCCGCTCTAGCGGGGGCACTCCCCTACGGTCCCGCGCGGAGCTGGCAGAAGAAGGCAGATCCGGCTCAGGGCACGGATGCTCGTCGGTCCGAGCAACTTGCGGCGTTCGCCCTGATTGCTGATCGCGGAATGAGTCCGACTCGTGCCGCGGAACGTGTGTTGACCGAGCGGAAGTCTCGGGAGCAGGCATTGGCTGCGGGACTTGAGATCGTGGATCCGTGTGAGCGGTTCGGAGATAGCTTTCATGAGCATCGACTGTTCGAGGTCTCCGATGTGAATCTTGCGAGCGCAAACGTTGTCGGCGCGATCGATCCCAGCCAGGGAACGCTGGTCTTCTACGCGGTCGACAAGCCCGCCGGTGGAACTGAGGATGCCAGCGAATCGGCTGCGAGGTTAGCTGCGGAAGCTCGGGCGGCGGCACAGAAGGCGCGTCGAGAAGCGGGCAAGAAGCTTGTGGCTTCCGTTCCTTCGCGGGAGAAGTTGGTGACCCATTTCATCGACCAGTACGCCTACGGTGTTTCCGCTTTGGCGACGAGCGCGGAGGGGTGGCGTCTGGCGCAGGCGTATCTGGGACAGGAAGGTCTCGACGCGACCGAGTTCAGAATGAGCGCTCAGAACGGTGACGAGAAGCGTCGCGGTGAGATCGCTTGGGCCTGTGCGGTCGCGGGATACGAGCTTGCGGCGTCCAGTGACTCGGAGGAGTGGGGACCATCGGACCTGACGTACTTGGATCTGCTCTCCGAGCGCGCCGGGTACAAACCGACCGCGTGGGAGGAAGCCCGCCTCGATGCTGCACGCCGGGCATTGCGTGTCGCCGATTGATCGGGGTGATGCACGGTGCATCACCGATCCATATTGCCTCCGCGGGTGATGCACGGTGCATCACCCAAGCGGGCACAGCCAATTCAAGATACTTAACCGCAAGGAGTTCCTGTGGCTACCTATGCAGTAGCAACCCTGTCAGGCAGTGCTGGAAAAACGACCACGGTCACCTCGACCGCCACTTTGCTTGCTCAGGACGGATACCGCGTCCGAGTCATCGACATGGACAGTCAGGCAAACGCGAGTACGTGGCTCGGCTATCCGGAGGCCTCCGGTAAGACCGCCGCCGACGTCCTGCGGCGCCAAGCTTCCATCAAGGAGGTTGAGCGCCCAGCACGGGTGCTGCGGGGGTACGACGAAAGCGACCAGCCCGTATATGAGGAGATCCCGAACCTCACGATCGTGCCCGCCGCACGCGACACACTCGACAAGCTGATCGTGGAGTTACCCGCCGTGACGGGTGGTGTACTTCATCTCCGTGACGCCCTGGAGGAAGCGGAACCGGTCGACGTCACCTTGATTGACTCCCCCGGCTCACTGAACGTTTTGGTGATTGCTGGGATTCTCGCGACGATGGTCGATGAGGAAGGTCCGTACGGTTCGTGGGGTCTGATCACCTGCACGAAGCCGTCCGGTAAGGAGAACGAGGGCATCCCGGCGTTGGAGCAGGAACTGCGGAAGATCAAGCGGACGTACCGAGTCGACGTGCCGCTGCTGTCTATCGTTCCCTGCGCAGTCCCGCCGATCGGCGATGTCTACCGTGAGCAGATGGAAGATTTGCTGAGCGAATATGGGGATAGGGTAACGCCCCCGATCCGCCGTGCGAGCATCGTGGACGAGGCCTACACGAATTACGTTCCTGTACCGATCTACGGTTACCGGGCGAAGACGGTTACCGCCGACTATCGAGCCGCGCTGACTCATATGCAGAAGCTGGGGCTGTTCGGGCAACGGGCGGCAGTCGCGTAGGGGCCGGAGACCACCCGTGGTGAACGATGTTGGGCGGCACATGCGGCCTTCGCGCGGGACCAGCACAGTCAATGTGCCCCATGATCTTCACGCGCTCGTTCGGGCTGCCGTGCGGCTCGTGCGGCGTAAGACTGGGCGGTCGTACTCGCTGATGCAGTTCACACAGGAGGCGTTCGCAGCGCAACTGAGAGTGATTGCGGAGACCTACAACGATGGTCGCGCGATCGAGCCTGACGCCGAGCCTCTGGAGCCCGGCAAGGCGGTGTGAGGCAGCGTGGGCCGCGATGCGGTCCGAGAGTAGGTGACGAAGTTCGGAACGCGGTGTGTCGCCCTACCGAGGTAGGTCCGTCCCTCGCTGGGCTGCCTCAACAGGGATCTTCGCCGCGCTGAAGCAAGTCTCGGTGTCTCTCACCGGCATGCCGGTCTCTGGAAGCCAATGAGAGCGCTACGCGACACACGGTGGGGTGAGGCGTTGAAGCCGCCGAGTCTGTGCCGAGAACGCTGACCTGGCAGCACAGAGCGGGCTGGTCCCCCATCGAGGCACGGATGCTGGTCCGTCCCGGTATCGGCAGAGATCGCCATCAATATCGACCATGGCGGGGACGGCAGCGACCGTCCTGGCCATTCGAGGGCCTTGTTGGTGTTCTCAGTCCGCTCGGACGTCGAGATACAGCCGCAACGCTTGCTCGACCAGTGCGCTGCGGCTCCCCGCAGCCCATTCCTCAGCGAGCGCATCGAGCGTGGCGGTATCTGATGCGATGATTCCGGCGAGCGGTACGCGTGCCTGTATCTCGCTATGCCGGCGCCGCCGAGGCTGGGTGCCGACGTCGCGTCTCTTGAAGAGGCCTCCGCTGGTCTGTACAGGCTCGGCTGTCCAATGACGTTGAAGTTCGTGGGCGTGCTTTTCGACCGCGTCCAGAACGACCTGGCCGTAGGCGCGCGCGGTCGCCCGGTCGCGGTGGCGCTCGTTCAGTGTCAGTTCGCGCAGTGCCGTGTACACGGCTGGGGGTAGATACACCTCGGGTGGAGCGATCCGGGTCGGTGCGGTGTCGCTGCGGGGTTTGGCTTTTCGGCGGGGTGGAGCGACCAGTGTCGCCGCCTCCGGTTGAGGCAGGGCGGGTTCTGGTTCGAGTTCTTCTGCGTCAGTCGACTCTTCGTCGGGGACTGGTGCCGGTTGCGGCGACTCAGCGGTGGGTTCCGCATCGACCTGGAGCGGAGCGTCTTCTCTGTTGTTTGCCGGGGCCGTTGGTTGCGGGTCTGGTGAGTCCGCTGTTGTTTCGGTGACGATGCTCAGCGAGGGAAGTATGTCATCGAGATCGCCGAGAGCACCGGGATCGAATGCGGCCTTTCTGCGTCGTGCACTCATGCTACTCCCCCGGAGACTTCGTCCTTCTCCGCAGCAGAGAGCCGACTGAGGACCTCTCGGGTGAGAGATTGGTAGTCCTTGGCGAGTCCGGAAGGGTCGCGGGACCACAAACGTTCCGCGATGTTCTTCTTTTCGCGTAGCCGTTGTATCCGGTTCTTCAGTGGATCCTCTGCGACTGCAACCAGCTCCGAGGGCGTGATGTGTCGGATTCGGAGATCGACTGCGGCTGCGCGATCAGACCGAATGAAGGTTTCGAACGGGGCGGCGCCGCTCCCTTCGAGTAGCTCCTCTACCTGTTCGAATACCTCGCGGTTGCGGGCGGTCGCGCGGGGGTTTGCGTCAAACAGCACAACACCGAGAAGTTTGATGAGTGAACCGCTCTTGCGGGCTCGAAGGTAGCGGGCTGCGAGGAGTTCCACACCGGACAAGCTGGCGTCGTCATCTTTGGTCGGAACGAGCAGGTATCGCGCGGTACCCAGCAGGGCATCGAGGAGTGGGGCGTCTCCTGGTCCGGAGTCGATGAGGATCAGGTCGTACTGCTCGGCTGCCTGCAAGTCGATGAGGGTGGAGACGAGATTGCCCCTCAGGTCCATTCCTGATTGAGCGGCTGTGGCGGCGATGGCACCGATGACTGCGAGCGCCGGGCCACCGGGAATGAGGTCGAGGTTCGGGCGGACGTCTCGCGTCGGTTCGAGCGGGTGCGCGTATTGAAGGGCCATGCTAAGCCCCTTCCCTCGATCCCCCTCGACACCGAGATCCGAGGACGTGACGTTCGCCTGCTGGTCGGCGTCGACGACGAGCACCCGCCGGCCAGCAGCAGACACCATGCCTGCGACGGCTGAGACGATGGAACTCTTACCGACACCGCCTTTTTGATTGGCGACAAGCACACTGCGCGGGGGCTGCGTTGGCGACATGCCTAGCAGGCTACGACGATGCGGCCGGGTGGACGGCCACCGACACACCCCATTGGTAAGACCTTCTCACAACCCATGACCAGGACCTCGATCATGACCATGCAACAGGAGCTGCCAAAAGGTCTTCGAGAAGGTATGGCACCAGATCAGCATTCAGGTCAGATCCGTGGCCGCTGAAAACTCCGTGTACAAGATCGTGCAACAGCTCTTAGACATGGTCGCAAACAACGCGATATCAAAGGTGGTAACGAAGGCCGAGTTTCTGGTCACCAACATGCCTTTGCAGCAGGTCATCAGTAAGGGGAGTGGTACGACCGCTTACACGGTTTAAGTTACGGGCATCGCGCGGGTGGTGCACACGGACGTAGTTAAGGCCATACGTAAGGCCGCAAGGATAACTGCATGTCAGAGCCATTTTCCGCGGTGCTGCAACAGGAGATTGGACCGCTTTTGCGGGGAGATTATGACGCTGACGCCGCCACGCGCGCTAGACGAATGCACACACAGCGCAGTCGAAAACGGGTAGATCGTCATACGAGTCGGCACTCCGAGAACATGACGAAGAGGGCCAACACTCCCGGTGCCCCAGAGCCCTCAGTGGAGGAGGGGTGTCCGAAGGGTGCTGAATTCCTTACGCAGAGACGGGAAACCATGAAATCTGACATTCTCCACTGAATGAGGGAGGGGTCGCATCGGCGCGTATGGGCAGATTGTGCGAGCACTTACGACGACGGGGGGATCGGCGTGCGAGCGCGCGGCCTCTTTCGTTAGCCGAGTTCCGGACACATGGTCAGATGTACGGCCTCATATACGGCCATACCTAAGGCCATACATGAGGCCGTACGTCACTGAGTAGGCGTGGCGTTCATTTGCGCCATTACCTCTTTAGGGCGCGCCTAGCCCCGGACCACTTTGCCTCGCTGGTCATTAACATCACCCACCGATCAGTGGTCACATCCAATCAAAGCATCCGCAGGCCAATTCGTCACTTGACGAAATGTTGAAAGGGTTGTTCTTCTCGCCGGTGGTGCCAGAGTGGGTGCCGCGCGGCAGGCTCGAGCGCATCACCAAATCGATCGCGTAATGCGTCGCCATTGCTGCGCGGTGATGCGGGTGATGCACGGTGCATCACCCGGGGTCCCGGCTTGGACATAGGCGTTCGGTGCAATATCTGCAGAAGGACGCCTCATGGTGATGCACACCGCCGCCGACGCCCACCGGGGCGGCCTCTGCATCACCGCGGCCAAGCCGCTATCGCATCGCCGCCGTAGAGCGCCGCCGCTTCGGCGAACACCCTTCATCTCCGAGATGCATCCGCTGACGGATGATCGTTTGAGCGATCGGGATGCGCCGACGCTTCGGGACGGAGGCCTGTGGCGTCAGCGCCTCCCCTCGAGTGGGGGCCGCCGCGGTGCCGGCCGAAATTGATATACGAACCAACGCGGAACTCGGGCAACTGAAGTTCCGCGAGCACCAGCCGAATTACCGCAGGAATGGGCGAGAGGCGCAATGTGTGCGTGCCACCACAACGCTCAGAGCGGAATGTCCATCCACATACCGTCGAGGATTCCGAGCGCGAGGTTACGGAGGGGCCGAAGCGGCGCTGGTGAATGCGTGTCACGCCGGGGGACAGGGACCCCAGCGAACGGGGCGCATCCGCCTCGTGTTGGCGACCCCCAAGGGGAGGCGTCCGGATGCGACTACGTGGCCAAGCGCAGGGAGCGTCGCCGATCGCGCTGTTCATCCTGTTTTGTGGCGCTATCTCGGCGATCGGAATTGGTAACGCCTTCAGTTGGCAATGTGGCTCAGTGCCGAGACGGCCATCTGCGTGTTCGTGACATCGTGGCGTGAGTTCAGACTGGTGACACCATGGTCGAGCATGTTCACCTATCGGGAGACCACTCGATCTGCGCCCGTATGCGGGCCCTGGCGTTGACTCGAAGTCGTCTACCGTTGGCGAGTCCGGTCGTCCAGGTGTGGTTTCACCTTGTCCAGGCGTGTGGGCGCGGCAGAAGCCGCCAGTTCACTGCGGGGTGGAATTCGTCTGCCACGTCTCGCTTTCCACCGGTCCAGTTCTTGCGGAACCGTTACGCTCCCGGGGTGACGCGTCACCCGCAGGGACGGCAACGTCGGTCCTCCGGTTCTGCGCTACACGCCGCAGTGCGGCGGCGTGTAGCCGCCGCAGTGCGGCGGCGTGCCCTCGCTAGCACGGGCCCTGAAGTGTCTTCCCATCTAATACGACTGGGTGCGTATGTCAGGTCGTGGAATGACTTCGATGGACTTCGAGATCCAGATACGGTCGACGTCCCCATAGCCCTCCACGACGGTGCCGCCGCTCCGCAATACGGTCGTATGTTTCGCATGCTCGTGAGCGTCGCCTCCACGGTGCTGGTGGCGCTAACTCATGTGCACCCGGACTCTCGAAGTCGCGTGAGTGGTCTTCGTGTGGAGGTTGCATGGACGCAGTGAGAACGTTCCGTTTGGAAGATGAGTCAACGTTGAAGCGGCTGGGCTTTCTCGTCGTTGATGTGTCCACATTCTCTGTGGATCGTCGGTCTCTTTGGTGAATTGGGGGGTGTTACGCCGCGGTCCTTGGTCCACGGGGGCGCGGGCCGGGGGAGACTCCGAGTGCTGCGAGTGGGCCGCGCTCCTCGTCGGGCAGTTGGTCCGCTCGCCACTTCTTCACCGCCCGATAGAGCCACTGACCTACCTGTTCCCCGTCGTCGTTCACATAGTTCGCGGGAACGAGTGCATCGCCGTGTTGCTCACGGTAGGCAGCAATCTCCGCGAGCATGCGACGCCGCTTGCTGTCGGTACGAGTCACGGCAGGTAGAGGGGCGTTGTCTTCGCTCCACACGAATCCGATTGCATCGAGCTCGCGGATCCGCTGGGCAGGCAGCGTTCCGAGCATCCGAGCGACGCGCTGACGGTACTGCCAACGACCGAGCCTAAATCCACACTCTGTGACGTAGTCTTCGGGTATCACGGTTCCGGGGTGTTGTTGCCGGAAGGCCGAGTACAGTTCCACTGCTGAGGCTGCGGACCGCTGAGTTCGCATCGAGATCAGTCCTTCTGTGAAAACCCGATATGTCAAGTAGTTGGTCTCTGCTTCGATTATGTCAATCGCTTTCAGTGTGTGTCACGCATGACCCGGCAATCTGGTCGAGGGAGTCGTCGCAGCGAGCGGCATTCGGCTCGTCGGCAGGTGCAAGATCGCCACAACTCGTAGTGAGAAAAATGCCTGTAGACATGGACGGCTTCGGCACTGAGCGGATGCGTAGTTGCGATGGGGGCATAGCTGGTTTCGGCCGGCTACCGGCAGTGTTGATGGATGACCTGGGGTGAGCGGCGGAATGGGTTCTTTTGTTGGGGCTGCTCGGTGGATTCTGAGCCCGAAGGGGCGCTGACGTGGCCGCGTGTCTCAGTTGGATGCGCGCAAATACCGCAGCGAAAAGTACTCGCTGCAATGGCGATCCGATAGCTTTGTTGGATTCGCAGGTACGCCTTACTTCGCAGTAGTGTTCGCCGGGAATCGACGATGAAGGAGTGGAACTGTAGCGCGCAAAAATTGTTGTCGAACGTCTCGATGACATCGACGGGACGCCGATCAAGGATGGCAAGGGTGAGACCATTGCGTTCTCCGTTAACGGTGTCGACTACGAAATTGATCTGAAGGTTAAGAACGCCAGGGAGTTCCACGGCACTTTCAACTACTACATCGAGCATGCAGCTCGCATGGGTGGGCGGAAGCGTCGGTCGACTCCGGCAGGGGCTTCTTCGGATGGGCGGAAGCGGGCAAATGACATTCGGGAGTGGGCAACGGCCCAGGGGTATGAAGTGTCCTCGCGGGGAAGTATCCCTGCCCAGCTCGAGGATGCGTACAACGCGGCGCATTGATACTTGTGAGTGTACTTGGCCACAGCCTCCAGCCAGGGTATTCGGATTGGCTGGGGGCTGTGGTTGTCTGATCAGGAGGCTGTGGAAGCTTCGATGAGTGCTTGGCGCTGGTTCGCTCCGAGTCCGCCGATCCGGCGGGTCTCGGCGATCGACAGTTCCTCGAGGAGTTTCGCGGCTTTCACTGATCCGACACCGGGAAGTGCCTTCAGCAATGCCGATACCTTCGTCTTCTTCACGATTTCGTCCGTTTCGGCCTTGGCGAGTACCGCGGCCACGGTGAGCTCTCCAGCCTTCACGGCTGAGAGGAGTTCGCTACGCGCTTTGCGGGCTTCGGTTGCCTTCGCCAGCGCGTCGGCGCGTTGTTCGGCAGTTAATACGGGTAGTGCCATGTGGTGCTCCTTGCTGCTTCGCTCAGCCAGTTCGTCTGGCCGCTGTTCGTCATAGTGCCAGGTGGCCCGGACATGGGTGGGTAGTGATCGGCTTGAGTCCGATCGTTCGGTGGTCGATTCGGGGGTCGGACGGCGTTGCTGGGCAGGGGGAGTGAATGGCCATGAAGCAATTTCGCTCCCGAGTGGGAGTGAGATGCGCAGAAAGTCATCAGGCACTGTGGGCGGGGTTAGGTTGGTGAAAGGCGTTGCGCCGTTGACTGTGTACTTGTTCGCGTGGACGTGAACCGGCGGGCGCCGAATAGCTTGGTGTTGACTGACTGTAGGGCTTTCGGCTGAAGCTGTAAAACCAAGGCGGCTATTCTCTGGGTGCTGTAGAGACGCTGACGCCAGGGGTCTCTGCTCGTTGGTTCAGCTGGCGAGTCGATGCTGCACTCACTCGCCTCCTGCCGGAAGATCTCGGAGTGATATTTCGTGGGTACGTTGGCGCGGCCGTGTGGTTTTCGTTGAGGCGATTCGTGGTGGCCGCGGTCGAGCGGCTTCGTGCGCGATGCGGCGGTCGGATGCGCCCGACATGTATACCCGACGGTGCGGGGTGGTGTGTACATGGTGGGTACGGCATGATTCGCGATGTCAGGTGTAGGTGCGGGTGATCAGGGTGGCGTCGGTGGAGGTGAGTGATGGACCCATTCGAGTTCGTTGTTCACATTCCGTGCCCGCATTGTCGTGTGGGCGTTGGGGAGCGCTGTGTCACGAAAGACGGCTATGAACGGAAGATTCCGTGTCTGTATCGTGTGAAGCTCGCGAAATGGCCTGACGCAGAGCAACGACCGGATGCTCCGCCTGATTCGGAGTCAGACTACTGAACTTAATCTCGGCGACTGTGTGTTCGTGATTTGCCGGGTGGGCCGGCCCCTGTCGGCGGCGAAGCGCTCGGTGGACTATCCGGCTGGGTTGCGCACTTTCCATGCGGGCGTTGGGTGGATGCGCCTCATCGCTGCATCGCGTTCCCGTCGCCGACCAACCCATGCGGGCACATCGCTGCTCAGCGGTGGCGGAGCGACTGTGCGATCTGTAGCGGAGTGCTGATTCATCAGTTCCGGTCCGGGCCGCGGGGTGTGATTGCCGTTGCGGGGCACCATTGTGTGACCTTCAATGAGCCGAGTTTGTTGCCAGTAGGAATGGTGAATGTGCAGGCGCCTAGCCAGGCGCCATGGCTTGGGGTGGTGCACTGCCTGCCAGCACTCGAACATGTGTTCGATTATCCGCCAGGGTGACGCTTCTACGCCATTCGGGAGGTGATTTCTGTGTCCGAGGTCAGATGCGTGTTGAAGCGCGGGGATGCTGGTGTGAGTCGACTGGGGAGGCTGGGCGTAGCGGGTGGCGAACTGCGTTGTTCGGTTGGCGGAAGGACGGGCGGATATCTCGACGATTGTGGTCGGGAACTTGCTGGCCAATTGGTCTCAGCGGTGACGTTCCGGGTGACGCCGAGCATTCCGTCGGACAGGCGGCGAGGGTTGTCGGTGGAGCAGGTCATACTTGTGTGCCACTTCAGTCCCACAGGTAACAGGAGAACTGCCCCATGCGTCGTCGTCCCCGGTCCGCTCTTTTCGCTCTCGGTGCGGTCACCGTGCTCGGCTTGACCGGTTGCTCGGCCCTTGCTGATGCGAATCCGGGAGCCGGATCGCTGGGGGACGTACCGGCCGCCCCGTCGGTGGGGTTCGATGCGGCGTCGGCGTTGGCGAAGCTCGACACCCTCGGGGTCAAGGGCCGCGCCCCGAAGACCGGCTACAGCCGTGAGCAGTTCGGTCCGTCGTGGTCCGACGACAACGGTGTCGAGGGCGGCCACAACGGGTGCGACACCCGCAACGACATCCTCCGCCGCGACCTGGTGGACCTGACCTACAAGACCAGTACGCGGGACTGCGTGGTGGCGACCGGCACCCTGCACGACCCCTACACCGGCACCACCATCGCCTTCGTGCGTGGCCAGGACACCTCCACCGCGGTGCAGATCGACCATGTTGTCGCGTTGTCGGATGCGTGGCAGAAGGGCGCCCAGCAGCTGAGCCCGGAGCAGCGCCGCGACCTGGCCAACGACCCGCGGAACCTGCAGGCCGTGGACGGTCCGACCAATTCGAAGAAATCCGATTCCGACGCCGCATCCTGGTTGCCGCCGAACAAGAGCTACCGATGCACCTACGTCTCGCGGCAGATCGACGTCAAAGCCCTCTACCGGTTGTGGGTGACCCAGGCAGAGAAGGACGCGATGAGCCAAGTCCTGCACTCCTGCTGAGAAAAGGTCATCGCGCCGAGAGGGATGCAATTGCGGCAGCTCCTCGATGGTCATCCATTCGGGCCGACCCGGCGCGGAAGCTTTTCCGCGCCGCCGGATGTCGTGAAACCGACACTCGGGGGATACGCGTTACTCGACGGTGCTCAAACAGGGAATCAATCTCTGCGACTAGCCTCACACCGGGTGACCGCCTGATCGACAATCCGATGTGTATCGGCAGATCGAAGAGGTAGAAGGCGACTGGAACGGTGCGCCTCGCTTGGTTCAGGCGCATCTTCTGGGATCTGCCTACGAACTGTCATGGTCGACTCCTCCTCACAGAAGACGTTTCCCACCCCTCGCGGCTATGGAGTCGCTCAGTGGAGGAAGTTCGATGTCGGAGTGCGCTGTGGCATTCCGGGCCGTGTGGTCGATTGAACCGATGTTGGCCACGCGAACGCTCACCGAATGCACGGCGCGCCTCACCTCACGGTATCGAGCCGGGTGTTAGATCGAATCTACTGTTGTGAGCGAGGTGGTTGTCTTGTTCGTGCTGGTCGGGCACGTCGATACACGCGGGAGGACGCTCTGGTACGAACGGGTGCGCGTCACGCCGGGCAACACCGGGCACTTAATGGGCCAGGAGACCAGGCACGGCACTGGAAACGTCCCGTCAACCAGGACTGCCGGGACGGAAGTGTCTCGACCATATTGGACCGACGCAGCCGCAATGCCAGCCGGATCGGCGGGCGTGTCGAGGGAAAGAGGTGATCGACACTGATGTCCATCGCTGGTACTGATGGTTCTGGTGCAGTGTCGCTGCCGATTTGTTCCCGAGGAGGCGCAGTGTCCGATAGCGGTGTGCCGTTGTTGATGGTGGATCGGTCCGAGGCCCTCGACCGCGATGATGCGTTCGCGGTAACCGAACTCGTCGACGGTTCGGGGTGGAAGCTGGAGGTGCACATCGCCGGTGTCGGGGACGTCGTGCCCCTAGGCTCCGCGGCTGACGCGACGGCATTCCTGCGCCGTGAATCGAAGTACCTTTCGCGCCGGACAGTCCCGATGCTTGGCCGCGACACCGAGCAAGCGGCGACGTTGACCGAGACAGCGGAAAGATCCACTCTGCGCGTCCAGGCTGATCTGTCCGCGGACGGGATCGTGTCCGGGGTGCGTGTCGATCGCGGGCGGGTGCCGGCCGGTCGGTGCGTCACGGTTGATCATGCACAGATCGTCGAAATCCTCGGATCGGTCGACGACCCGCTACACAAGTGCGTGAAAGCTGCGAATGAGGCCGCGCAGATACTGCTTCAGGGGCGTCGCAGGTCCGGTGCCTTCGCGCTCTACGACCTCACGCATGGCTGGCGTTCCACCGAGGAAGGGGGAATCGCACCGATTCCATCCGATGTGCGGACGGTCGGGTATGTGATCGTGCAGGAGATGATGATCGCAGCCAATGAGGCGATCGCCATGTGGTGTGTGCAGGAGGATCTCCCGGTCCTGTTTCGCAATCACCGCAGCGCGGTGACCGCGGGCAGCACCGAGGACCTCGCAGCGGAGGTGGCCGTGGCGATGACTGATCCGGTGCTGTTCGAGAAGCTACGTTCGCGTCTGCAATCGTCGTTTCGTGCCGCCACTTACGCCCCGACGGTGCACGGCCATCACGGGCTTCGGTTGGCGGCCTACACGCACGCGACGTCGCCGCTGCGCAGAGTGTCGGACCTGATCACCCAACGGGTGATCTTTGCCCACCTCGACTCCGCGCCTGCCCCGTACACAATCGGACAACTCGGCAACCTCGCCGCCGATATCAACCGGCGCATCGCCGTGGACCGGGAAGAGAAGGCAGCGCACTTCAAGGCACTCGATCGGAAGGTGACCGCGCAGGTCGTCGCAGCAGGCGAACTCGAGGGTCTCGACTCGAAGCGGTGGGCGAAGGTGCTGGCTGCCGCGGCCACACGCGACCCGATCAGTGAGGTGGTCACCGAGCTGCGCCGCCGAATCAGGGCCGACGAGGTATTGGTCACCACCATCGTGACGTTGCTCGACGCTCCGGAGAGTTGGGCACCGATCCGATCCGAGGTCTTCGACTGGGCATCGCAGACGCACCCGGAATTCGGGCCGAGTGTCGTGTCGATGTGGCTACAAGCCCATCCCGATCTGCCCAAACCCGAAATCGACAGCGATCACCGTGGCCCCTCGCACACACCAGTATTCGCCGCCCGCCTCCGAGTGGGCGACGTCCGCGGACCGTGGGCAACCGCGGGCAGTAAGAAACGAGCCGAGCAGGACGCAGCGTGGGGCCTCACCCAGGCGATCGCTGCCGGAGTGAGCCACCCGGAGACGGACTCCCCACTGCGGGACGAGCCGCACACAGTTCCCCCGAGCACCACGCACGCAGGGATACGGGCGCAGCCACCGTCAGCGAGCAACGGAAGCCCGGATGCGGATGACGGGCAGGCCTCGAAACGGCGGGAACGAGCGCACAAGAACCCGATCGCGTGGGTACTTAGCCATTCCCAACACCACGGGCATCCCTCCCCGCAGTGGGCAGTAACGATGGAGGGCGCCGCCCACGCCCCGGTGTTCACATGCGAAGTCCGCTACCGGAACCACACGGCGACTGGCCGCGGAACAACAAAAACACACGCGAAAACCGCTGCAGCGGAGGACCTTATCGATTCGCTTCTCGACGAGGCGTCGCCCGCGAAATCACGCCCGTAAATCGATCTTATCCACGCATCCGCGGATTCGTTCGAACATACGCGGTGCCGTCCGTAGCAAGGTCTCGCCCCGAAGCACACCTGCGTCGGATGGGTGCCGAAAAACCTCTCACAGAACCTATCCCAGCCATGCCCCGAGGTGCTCACATAGGAACAGAAGGCCCGCGGTGCGTCCTGGCAGTTGTGGATCGTGGACTGCTTCGCTCGCCGCTCCGACCGCAGATCACCCAAGAACTCGTCGACATGTGCCGGAGTCCAGCACCACGGATACTGCGTCGAACCAGCCGCTCCCGTTGCTCGATCGTCGAGTGCCCTGGGACGCAGGTACGAGATGGTGGAAAGCTCGAGCACCCGACCAACGTTGTCCACCGCCACGGAGAACCGCCGAATGCTGCGAGCGTCTGATGCCCGAATCATGCAAAGAATGCAAGAACCTGGCAAGCACGCAGACCATCGACGCGCCGATCCATCGTCTAACGGTATAACCGCCCCCGGTGGTCCCATGAGCGGTTAGCCGGGGAGTCGTCCGATGCGCCGGTCTGTATATGACCAGGTCAACACCCGGATTTTGACAAACGGATGGCGTAATTGATGACGATGACCGATCGAATGACAATCGTGCATCAGATGCAATAATGCCCGACATACGGTGCGATAACTGAAATTTTCGTGCCCTAGTGCTCACAAAACATGAGCGACACGGAGCGATGCCAATGGAGACGCGTAGGTTCCACGATTTTTGTAGGTTCCACGTCTCCGTGTCGGTTGTCCAAGTTTCGTGTCGGTAGGAAGCCCTAACAAGACGCGTTTCAGCAGGTCACAAGACCGGATGCCCGACCTGCTATTGCCCAGACGCTTGAGGAATCCGACAGAATGCTGGGAAGCCCGGTCCGACAACTGGCTGGAAAGCCTAGGTCGCCGACATGGACGACCGACGTCGGGACCTACAATTTTTTGAGAGGCCGCTGGCGGGAAATCGCACTCTGGGACCCAGTGTTCACGATGTCCTCACTCAGGGGGTGCCCCGTCGACATCACCGGTGGGTGATGATCGACTGGGCCCTAGCTTCCGGTATCGGATCCGACCCGCGGGTGGGATCGCCTGGCGATATTCTTAGGTGTTACTCGAGAGGTTCTCGGGCAGGTCGACGTGCACCGTGAAGAGATGTGTCGATGAATAACGTGGATCCATTCGCGACCCAACGCGACGTGTCCGGTGCGGTCACGGCGGAACTCGCGGCGGCGGGGTTCGAGGATGCTGTCGAGATCGGTCGTGGCGGGTTCGGGATCGTGTACCGGTGCACGCAGGCGTCGCTCGAACGAACGGTGGCTGTCAAGGTCCTGACTGCGGATCTCGACCAGGAAAACCGGGAACGGTTCATGCGAGAGCAGCGGGCGGCGGGCCGGTTGACCGGTCATCCCAACATCGTCAACATTCTCCATGCCGACGTCACCGCCAACGGCCGACCCTTCATTGTGATGCCATACTGCGCCCGGGGCTCCGTCGACGCCCGAATCAGGCGCCACGGCCCGCTTCCTCTGCCCGATGTGCTCCGGCTCGGGGTGAAGATGGCCGGCGCCCTGGAAGCCGCGCACAAGGTCGGCATCCTCCATCGCGACATCAAGCCCGCGAACATACTGCTCACCGATTACGGCGAGCCGGCATTGACGGACTTCGGCATCGCACACATCACCGGCGGATTCGAGACGACCACCGGGGTCGTCACCGGGTCACCGGCGTTCATCGCCCCCGAAGTCGTAGCCGGACGCCCTCCGAGCACCTCCGCGGACGTGTACGGGCTCGGCGCCACCCTGTTCGCGGCGCTCACCGGCCATGCCGCGTTCGAACGCCGCAGCGGCGAGCAATTGATGGCACACTTCCTGCGAATCACCTCCGAGCCGGTACCGAACCCACGCGAACACGGTGTTCCCGAGGACGTCAGCGCAATCATCGAACATGCCATGGCCAGTGATCCCGAGACTCGCCCATCTGCCGCGGAGCTGAGCCAACATCTGCGCGAAGCCCAACTACGGCATGGATTCGCGGTCGACG
The DNA here is from genome assembly GCF_003130705.1 of Rhodococcus oxybenzonivorans. Lineage (NCBI taxonomy): Bacteria > Bacillati > Actinomycetota > Actinomycetes > Mycobacteriales > Nocardiaceae > Rhodococcus > Rhodococcus oxybenzonivorans. The sequence goes on from NZ_CP021355.1 coordinate 394,236, forward strand.
AGATCGCTCTGCACACCACCGAGCCAGGAGCAGCGACCGACGCACCTCCCGGGAAAGGTGCGTCGCCTACACCGTCGTGGTCGGCCGATTCGGGGCGAGGGGGTCAACTCCCGCTGGAGTTGACCAGTTTCGTCGACCGACACACGGAGTTGAAGGAGGCGAGGAACGCGTTGTCGAACGCGCGGCTGCTGACCCTGACCGGCACCGGCGGGGTCGGAAAGACCCGTCTGGCGCTTCGTATCGCCGGCAAGGTGCGCCGGGACTTCGCCGACGGCACCACCCTTGTGGAACTCGGGGAGTTGCATGACGAGTTCCTGTTGGCGGGGGTGGTGGCGAACGCGCTGGGATTACGTGACCAATCGGCGCGACCCATTCGCGAGGTGCTTGTCGAGTTCCTCGCCGGGCGCGAACAGTTGCTGATTCTGGATAATTGCGAGCACCTGGTGTCCGCGGTCGCCAAGCTCACCGAGACCCTGCTTCGCACCTGCCCACGGCTGCGGATTCTCGCCACCAGTCGCGAATCACTCGGCATCGGCGGGGAAGCAGTGCTGCTTGTGCCACCGCTCGGCGTCCCGGATCCCGACGACCTGCCGCGAGGGATGGCGGGCAACGACGCGGTCACCCTGTTCGCCGAACGCGGAGCTACCGCGGCCCCGGGATTCGAGGTCACCGAGGACAACAAGACCACGATCGCTCGGATCTGCCAGCGATTGGACGGGCTTCCGTTACCGATCGAGCTTGCCGCCGCACGGTTGCGGGCGATGACGCCGGAACAGATACTGCAACGCTTGACCGACCGGTACGTACTGTTGACCCAGGGCAGCCGGGATGCGCCGTCGAGACAACAAACGCTCCGGATGTGCATCGACTGGAGTTACGACCTGTGTACACCGGCGGAGCAGCGACTGTGGTCGCAGCTGTCGGTCTTCGCCGGCAGTTTCGACCTCGACGCCGCCGAACAAATCTGCGGCCCAGATCTGCCCGCGCAGGAAATACTCGACACGGTGACCTACCTCGTCGACAAGTCGATCCTGATACGGGAGCCGGCCGGTGCCGAGATGCGGTTCCGCATGCTCGAGACCGTTCGCGATTACGGCCGAGAAAAGGCGCATGAGAGCGGTGAATATGCCGAACTGCGTCAGCGACACCGAGATTGGTGTGAGCGCCTGGTACTCGACACGGAATCGCAGTGGATCAGCTCCCGCGAGCTCGCGTTGATCACCACACTCGTGCGCGAGCACCCGAATCTTCGGGACGCCTTGGAGTCCTGTGTCTCCGAGAGCCCAGCCTCCGGGCTCCGGATCGTTGCCGCCCTGTACCCGTTCTGGCTTTCCCGGGGTCTGCTTTCTGAAGGCAGGCGGTGGCTCGACCGGCTCCTCGCCCGTCAACCGGCCCAGCCGACCGTCGATCACGCCAAGGCACTCTACGTCGGCAGCATGATGACTGGAATCCAGGGCGACCTACAGGCGGCGGCCGCCCTGATGAAAGATGCACAGGCGCTTGCCTCGTCGACACGCGACCCGTTGACACGCGCACACACCGACAGCGCAGTCGGCTACGCCGCCCTGTTCGGTGGACAGCCCCTCGACGCACGCGCTCACCTCGAGAAAGCTGTCCGAACCTATACCGGGCGCAACGATGTCGTCGAGGTCGCAGCGCTCATCGGCCTCGGTGTCGCCGACGAATTCCTCGGCGACACCGAACACGCCATCGAATGCTATGAGCGCGTTCTGGCAATCACCGATGCACGGGGCGAATCGGTATTCCGGTCGTATTCCCTGTGGGGGCTGGCGGTCGCCGTATGGCGACGCGGTGAGCGTGAACGAGCGGTCCGACTACTCGAACAGGCACTGCAAGCCGACCTCGAGGTGAACGACCGGCTCAACGCCAGCATGTGCCTGCAGGCGCTGGCATGGATCACTGCCCAGGACCAGAACGCGCGGCGCGCGGTCGTACTGCTGGCAGCCTCAGAAGAGCTCAGCCGGTCCGTAGGCAGTCCGACCGTCGTAGTGCCCAGTACGGGCGAGTACCAACAAGCGTGCGAACACGCGACACGAGACGCCCTGAACAAGGAGGTTTTCGCCTCCGCACACCGCGAAGGCGCGAAGCTAGGTTTCAATGCCGCGATCGCCTACGCCTTGGGTGAGCAGCCTCCTGCGACATCATCACCTGCCGCCCCGGCAGCACGCCTGACGAAGCGCGAGCGGGAGGTCGCAGAACTGATCGCCGAGGGACTGACGAATAAAGAGATCGCCACACGGTTGGTGATCTCCCCACGCACCGCGCAAGGCCACGTTGAACACCTTCTGACGAAACTAGGGTCCACTTCACGCACCCAGATCGCGGCATGGGTCGTCGAAACACGCAGGGAGAATCCCTGAGCGCGCGACTAAAAATCCGGATCATCAACTGGTGTCCGCGGTCGCCAAGCTCCCCGAGACCCTGCTTCGAACCTGCCCACATCAGCCGCCTGCGTGCGAGAGCATAACCCCGCCCGCTAGGGATAGTCGAAACATGCTGCGCTGCAATAGTAGTAGGGGAGGAGCAAAGGATTCAACCAAGGACCGTGATTGCATGCCGGTAACCGATGCCCGCCACATTGCAAGGTGCGTCGACGACCCGAACCCCGCATACGGTCCGCCCGAGTTGGGGCATTACCGGCAGGTAGATCACCTGCCCTGCCGAGCCCATGACCAGCGTGTTCACCGACGGGGTCGTGGTGCCGCTGATGCGGTTGCGCTATGTGGGTTAGGGCCTGCACCTGGGGATTCGCGATCTACCGTGCAGCAGCGCTGCCAAGTACCAGGACCCGTTCCTGGCCAACCGTCAGCTCGCAAGAAGCCCTCGACTTTGCCTGTGGTGGGCTCGGCTCTACCTCGCCGTCCCCAGCGACTGGTAACAACCTCCGGCGAAATTCTGACGCCGACCCTTGAGCGGAATGTCCTCACTCAAGACAAAGTTGCGTTGGGAACAAGCGAAATGAGCTGCTCGGCAACCGCAGTAGCGGTAGCGATGAACGATTCGACCAACGGATCGTCATTGCCACGCAGATAACCGATGCCCGCCACATTGCGAGGTGCGTCGACGACCCGAATCGCGCATGCGGTCGGCTCGCCGAGCCCACCCAGACGCCAACCGCTTTCTCCCATCAGATTTACAGTGGAATGACGCAGGACGTCCAGGGTGTAGTCGACCAAACACACCGCGTTGGTCGGAACCAATCGGTTCTCGCCGTTGCCAAGCTCGCTGAGATTCCAAAAGTTCCGCCACACCCGCGGAGCTCGAACAACCTCGAGTACCGGCTCATCCATCACCACCTGTATCGGTACTTCCGGCTCCCGTGCCAGCGGATGGTCAGGACTGGTCACCAGCACCGTGGGATCGCTGAACAGGGACTTGAACGCCAGGTCAGGATGCTCGAAAGGCGAACGAACAAGCGCAACGTCCACGATGCCCTCGAGCACGGAATCGAACTGATCCGCGAAGTTCAACTCGCGGACGCGGACATGCACACCGGGGTTCAACCTTTGGAATGTATCCAGAATCGGACCGGTCAGCTCGGCAGCAGATACCCTCCCCAGGAGACATCCCACGGTGAAGGTCAGCACCGCTTCCCCGCTGCTCAGCTGAACCTCGGTTCTTGCATCCTCGGCGTACTTGAGGAGGTAACGAGCATGAGGCAGGAGATTGGACCCGGCCGCGGTCAGCGTGACGCCGCGGTGAGAACGTTCGAACAACGCTGTGCCGATCTCGCGCTCGAGTTTCTTGAGCGCGACAGTGAGAGCCGGTTGCGCCACCATCGCGCGCCTCGCACCAGCGTGAACGCTACCTTCTTCAGCAATGAAAATGAAGTACCGAAGCGCGCGCAGGTCCATAGCGCACCTACCTGTCAACTGATGAGAACGATTCAGACCTCAGGGTACTCATATCTGCTGATCGCGCACCAGAGCTGGTGAGCGTGCAACGAGTCGCGGTTTTGGCGCACAGTTTCAGTGTGTCCTCGATACGGAGTGGTGGGCTGTCAGAATCGAGAGCGTCCATGCAATGGACACAGCGGGCCGGTTGTTCTTCAAGTGACCTTCCTGCGAGTAAATAGTTCTCGTAGTTGTCATGTGTGTTCTGTGCTGCTTACTGGGGGCGCGCACCGGAATCACGTTCATTGAGCGGACGGCAGTGCATGCGCCTGTATCACCCGGGTGTCGACCACTGTGTGGCGACGACGCCCGTGGCCGGCGCAGCTAGGTCGAATACGTGATCATGGGCCAGGTTCTCACCGCCGCTGCCGGCCAGATCCCCGCACGCAAGGCAGCTGTGGCCGCGGGTATCCCGATGAACGTGCCCGCCCTGACCATCAACAAGGTGTGTCTGCCCGGCATCAGTGCCATCGCGATGGCAGACCAGCCCATCCGGGCGGGGGAGTTCGACGTCGTCGTCGCCGGTGGCCAGGAGTCGATCAGCCAGGCCCAGCACATGCTCGAGAAACGCCGCGCCGGCTTCAAGTACGGCGACGTCACGTTGCGCGATCACATGGCGTTCGACGGCTGCACGGCATCTTCACCGACCGGGCGATGGGCAACCTGACCGAGTCGGCCAACTCCGGCGACCGTTTCGCCTCCCGTGAGGAGCAGACACCTTCACCGCGGCATCGCACCAGAGGGCCGCGTAGGCCTGGAAGAACGGCCTCGTCGTCGACGAGGGCGTGCCGGTGTCGATTCCGCAGCACGGACGATCCGATCGTCTTCGTTGCCGACGAGGGCATCCGCCCGGAACCACCGTCGAGTCGCTGGGTTCGCTGCGACCGTCGTTCTCGAAGGACGGCATCGTCACCGCCGGCTCCGCCTCACAGATCTCCGACGGTGCCGCTGGGTGTGGTGATGAGCAAGGTGAAGGCCGAGGGGCTTGGTCTGAGCTGGATCGCGGAGATCGGTCGCCACGGCGTCGTCGCGGGCCCCAATTCCACTCTGCAGACCCAGCCGGCTCGCACCATCGCGCAGGCCTGCGAGCGCGAGGGAATCGACCCGGAGGACCTCGAACTCGCGCACCTGGCCGCCTACGAGCAGATCTGCGAGACGATCCATGGCGGCGCTTACCTACGCGGTGAGGGCCTGCACTCGTCGCTGATCAGCGAGTGGCGCGAGCAACGCGACGCCGGTCTCCTCGACGGCAAACCGGCCGACTCGGAGCTCCGGAAGCTGACCACCGAGCAAGCCGACATCGCCCGCCCTGCGCCCCTAACCCGACCGCACCAACAAGCGTCTCACGACCGCCGAGGTCGACCTCAGATCATGGGAAAAGCACACGCACGCACTATTCGGGGCATCGGGACGACGGGCCGAAATCCTTTGACCTACCCACCACTGTCTGATCAACAAACCTGCCGGCGACCAACCTTGGACCTGCGACGGATCAGGCCGCCGCGTAACACCCGCTGGACTCAATCACATTGCAAATTCCGGCGCAGGGGCGGTGCAACTACGGGAGATAACAAAACAATATTACCCACGGCTCCCCTCACGATGTGAGACTCAACACACACCAATCGGCATCCGGAACGTCCGGAGGCGACGAGGGAAACGAACTGCCGGAACCCAAAAAAATTCCTGCACAGCCGCTTTCAGAGCCGAGTTCGAGATCGCACCCCATCACATCCTCCCCGAGGCGCCTCACCTCGCATCGCGCAAACGTTGGTATGCCACTAACAGTAGAAAGGCTCGCACTTCATGAACACGTCTACCACTTCCCCGTCGGTTGTCGAGACATCCTCGTCCGACGACGGTACGGCCCCTACCCACTACGACACGGTGGTGATCGGGGCGGGATTCGGCGGCCTACGGATGCTGCACGAGGCGCGCAAGTTAGGCCTGTCGGTCAAGGTGCTCGAGGCCGGCTCCGACGTCGGCGGGACCTGGTACTGGAACCGCTACCCCGGCGCACGTACCGATACCGAGGCCTGGGCCTACATCATGAGCTTCTCCGAGGAACTCAAGACCGACTGGGTGTGGTCGGAACGCTACCCCGCACAAGCTGAGGTGGAACGGTACCTGAAGTACGTGACCGAACGTTTCGACATGCGCCGCGACATTCAGTTCCACACTCGGGTCACTTCCGCGGTATACGACGAGGCAGCGAATCTGTGGACGATCATCACCGAAGCGGGCCAGTCGTTCACCTGCACCTACTTCGTCAGCGCCAGTGGTGTGCTCAGTGCCCCCCTGGACCCGCCGTTCCCTGGACTGGACTCTTTCACTGGTCAGTGGTACCAGACATCGCGTTGGCCGAAGGAGCCGGTGGACTTCACCGGCAAACGAGTCGCGGTGGTCGGGACCGGGGCGACCGCAGTCCAGGTGATCCCGGAGGTGGCGAGCACCGCAGCCCAACTCACGGTGTTTCAGCGCACCCCGAACTACGTCATCCCGGGCCGCAATCACGCGATCTCCGAGGGGCAGCAAGCTGAGGCCCAACGTGACCACAGCGAGATCGGCCGGAAGTGCCGTGAGCAGGTGTTCGCGTTTCCGATGAACGCTGCTGGGCGCACCATGGACGACGTCACTCCCGAACAGGCGCAGACGATTCTCGAGGCCGGCTGGGAGATCGGCGGATTCCGATTCGTCTTCGAAACATTCGATGACCTTTTCATCAGCGAGGAATCCAACGAGACCGCCGCGGAATTCATCCGCAACAAGATTCGCACCATCGTTCAGGACCCTGAGACCGCTGAGCTGCTGTGCCCGTCCTACCCGCTGTTCTCCAAACGGCCGCCGCTGGGGCACTTCTTCTACGAAACCATGAACCGGGAGAACGTCAACCTCGTCGACGTCAGCGACAACCCCATCCAGGAGGTAACGCCACACGGAATGCGTACGGGCACCGATGAGTACGAGTTCGACGTCATCATCTTCGCGCTCGGTTTCGATGCCGGCACCGGCGCGCTGGCGAGTATCGATGTGCGCGGCACCGGCGGGCAGACGCTCACCGAGAAATGGGCGGACGGCCCGAGAACCTACTTGGGTATCGGTGTGGACGGGTTCCCGAACATGTTCATGATCTCCGGTCCGCAGTCGCCGATCGCGAACATCCCGGTGATCGTCGACAACACCGTCGGCTGGATCGGTCGGCTCATCACGCATATGCGCGACAACGGATACGACCGGATGGAGTCGACAGCCGAGGCCTGCGCTCAGTGGCAAGAGATGTGCAACGCGGTGCTGGATGCCACGGTCCTGGCCAACGAGGACGTGGGATCCTACTTCTTCGGCGCGAATGTTCCGGGCAAACCGCGCGCCTCCATATTCTTCTTCGGTGGCGCTCCCGGATACTTTCAGCAATGCCAGGAGGTCGCCGACAACGACTTCAAGGGCATCGATTTCAGCACGACTCCAAGCGTCGGCTCCGCGAACGAACAAGCGCAGATGGCCTGACGAAGGCAAGTAGCAGATTCGACGGCACGGCTCGACGAGGATCGCGTCGGCGAGCAGCATCGCTGCCGGGTCGCCACAGGAACTCGCCCCGCAGGGCTCAGGCTGAACCGGGCGGAGACGAGGACCGTGCCGAGAAGCTGACCTAAGCACGACACCCAAACCGGCCCACAACGGTGCCGGTCCGCAAGACACGGAGGAATCATGCCCCTTACAGCTCAGAACGCCGAGTTTCTGCAGTCGCTTGCCGACGCTGGAGCCCAGCCGTTCCACACGATGGAGCCGGTTCAGTGTCGGCAGGCCTTCGACGCACTGCTCCTGAGTATGCCGGCCACGACCGCTACCGTCGCAGATATCTCCGACTCCACAATTCCGGGGCCGGGCGGAGACCTTGCGGTTCGCGTCTACACCCCTGACGGTCCTGGCCCGTTCCCTGCGCTGCTTTACCTGCATGGTGGGGGCTGGGTGATCGGAAGTCTGGACGCCAACAACAACCTCTGCACCGAGCTCAGCGCCCGGGCAGAGGCAGTGGTGATCGCTGTCGATTACCGCAAAGCGCCTGAGGCAAAGTTTCCCGCCGGAAGTGACGACTGCATGGAGGCTCTTCGCTGGATCGCAGGCAACGCACAGCAGCTCAATATCGACCCCGCACGCATCGCCGTGGGCGGAGACAGTGCAGGCGCCAATCTTTCGGCGGTAACGGCGCAGCGGACGCGGGACGAGGGGGGGCCCCGGCTGTGCGGTCAACTCCTCTTCTACCCGATGGTCAGGCTCGCGGGCGGACCGACTGCCTCCATGTTGGCCAATGCTGAGGGGCCGCTGCTCTCGCGCACGGACATCGAATACTTCGTCAACCATTACGTCGGAAAGGGAGTCGAAGCACGGCATCCCTACTGCTCGCCGTTGTTGGCAGATTCATTCGCGGATCTGGCGCCCGCGCTCGTACAAACCGCTGAGTTCGACCCCCTGCTCGACGACGGTGAGGACTACGCCAGAGCCTTGAAGGATGCTGGCAATGACGTCGTCCTTACACGTTACGACGGTGCATTTCACGGGATGCTCTGTTTCCCGACAGCTCTGGACCAAAGTAAAGAAATGCTAGCTGAGGCAATCGACTGGCTCCGTAAACGCTTCGCAGACAACTGAACCACAAGCTAATCGAAAGAAGACATATTCAAATGCGTAGACTCGAAGGAAAAGTCGCGGTCGTCACCGGCAGCGCACGGGGTATCGGCGCGGGATGCGCGGAGCGCCTCACGGCCGAGGTCTGATCGGCCACGGGCAGGTGTGGCTGGAGGTGAGGTCGAGCTCGAGATCGCACCCGACCAACGGCGCATCTACATGTCGCTGCAGGTCGTGACGCACAGGCGGACGCGACTATCGAGACCACCGCAGACTGGCTCGAGCCACCTAAACCGCCATTGCGGTTGAACGACCTACTCACCCATAAAAGGTAAGGAAGCATGATGAAATACCACCACATCGCGGTCTTTGTCAGTGACGCGGACGAGTCGCTCAAGCTCTACCGGGATGTACTCGGGTTCAAGGTTGTCGTCGATACGACTCTTCCGGACCACCCGGAGGGCCCGTTCTTCGACCAGCAAACCTTGGACGATATCTTCAAGGTTAAGGACGCGAAGTCGCGCATGGTGCTACTGACACCGCCCGAGGCGGACGGTACCTTCCTCGAGTTTCAGCAGCCGATCAATCCGCCGGTCGAGCGCAAGCCGAGGGAGACGCTCAGGTACGGCCACACCGGAATCTCCGAGCTGGGCTTCGAAGTCACCGACATCGACGACTGGTTCAAGAAGATCAAGAACGCAGGCTACGAGACGCAGACTGACTATGTGTGGGAGGCAGGAGGTATCGTACGCTCGTTCCTTTTCTATGACCCTGACGGCAACATGGTGCAGATCTGCGAGAACCTAGTCGACCTGAAGGAAGCCCTCGCCTAAAGGACATTCCGTGGCGCACACCGGTGTGGACTTGACTGAGGATGCGACACATCCGACCCCTTCTTCCCACGTATGCGGCGTACGACTCGCCCCATGCCGGGCTCAGTGGTCCTGCCCCTGTCGCCATGCACGTCCCACTCTGGCCCGGTCGTCGTGTCGACGACCGGGCGAGAAAGGTCATGGGGGACAGTATCTTTCGGGGCAGATTCGGTTCAGACCCCGAAAGAATTGAGCGATTTACCAGCCACGATGCTCCCGTTGCCGGCGAGCGGCTGTTCCCCGGGAGATAGAAGCATGCCAGGTTTTGCTCCCCAGGGGATGACGCTCTCATCACGTCCGGGCAGTAGAACTGTGATCACCCCCACTCGCTGACGAAGACACCGATCCCTAGTTCCGCTCGGAGACCGGTCTTGGGATGTACGCCCACCTCGTCCGATGCAGCCTCACACCCGGTGAAGCTGCGCACCCGAAGGAGATGAATGTTGTCTACCGAAGCACCTGTCCTCGCCCTCCCGACAGAATTCCCGATGACGATCGGCGGCCGGTCGGTGACCGTGCAGGACACGGCGCCGGTGTACAACCCGGCGACCACCGAGGTGATTGCCCACGTGCCCGTTGCGAGCTCTGACCAACTCGACGAGGCCGTCGCAGCCGCTCAGGCCGCGTTCCCCGAATGGTCGGCCACACCGCTCGCCGAACGCCAGGCCGTCGTCTCGGCGATCGGTGATCGGCTCGAAGCACACGCCGAAGAGTTCTTGGCACTGCTGACTGCCGAGCAGGGCAAGCCGCGTCCGATGGCCGAATGGGAGGTCTACGGTTCGATCGCATGGTTCCGCGAAATTGCGAAGCAGTCCTTGCCCGAGGAGGTCCTCGAGGACACCGCGGACCGTCTGGTGATCAGCCGGCACACGCCGCTCGGGGTAGTTGGTGCCATCGTGCCGTGGAACTTCCCGATCCTGCTGGCGGTGTGGAAGATCGCCCCCGCCCTGGTGGCCGGGAACACCATCATCGTCAAGCCGTCCCCCTTCACCCCCCTGTGTGACCTCAAGCTCGTCGAGCTGGTGCAGGATCTGCTTCCCGCAGGTGTGCTGAGTGCGGTCAGCGGTGACGACGAACTCGGCAAGTGGATCACGGCGCACCCGGGCATCGCGAAGATCGCGTTCACCGGCAGCACCGAAACGGGCAAGCATGTAATGCGTTCCGCTGCCGGCACTCTCAAACGAGTCACTCTCGAGCTCGGCGGTAACGATCCGGCGATCGTCCTCCCGGACGTCGACCCGGCGAAGGTCGCCCCCCAAATTTTCTGGGCGGCGTTCCAGAACAATGCCCAGTTCTGCAACGCTGCCAAGCGCATCTACATCCATGACGATGTCTACGAGGCCGTGCGTGATGAGCTGGTCGCGTACGCGCGAACCGTGGTCGTGGGCGACGGCGCCGACGCAGAGACCCAGTTGGGTCCGATTCAGAACCTGCCCCAGCTGCAGAAGGTGCAGGAGTACTTCGACGACTGCACCGCCAACGGTTACACCTTCGCCCTCGGCGGACAGATCGACTCGGACGCCGACGGCTGGTTCGTCCCGGTCACCCTCGTCGACAACCCGCCGGAGGACTCCCGCCTGGTCGTCGAGGAACCCTTCGGTCCGATCCTTCCGCTGCTGCGCTGGAGGGAAGAAAGCGATGTCATCGCCCGGGCCAACAACACCGTCTGGGGCCTGGGTGCCACCGTCTGGGGTGAGGATCTCGAGGCGATCGATCGGATCGGCCGCCAGCTCGAGGCCGGCACCGTGTGGCTCAACGAAGTCCACCAGTACTCCCCGCATCAGGTCTTCGGCGGACACAAGCAGTCCGGCATCGGCGCCGAGAACTCCCTGCACGGACTCGCCGAATACACCAACCACCAGACCATCACTCTGAACAAGGTCCCCGGCGCGGTCTCGTAAGACCATCCGCGCCCTGACCGTCTTTCGAACAGGAAAGTGCAACTATGAAGACCACAGCAGCCGTCCTGCGCTCGGCGCAGGAGCCGTTGTCGCTCGAGGAGCTCGATATCGGCGAGTTGCGCCCACGCGAGGTCTTGGTGCGGATCGTCGGCTCCGGTATCTGCCACACCGACCTCGGGGTGATCGCGACCGCGGAGGCCGACGCGGCCCCGATTGTGCTCGGTCACGAGGGATCCGGAGTCGTCACCGCGGTCGGTTCAGCGGTCGACAGCGTCGAGCCCGGCGACCACGTGGTGCTCTCGTACAACTTCTGCGCCGAGTGCGACAACTGCGCACGTTCACTTCCGATGCACTGCCGGGACTTCGTCCCACTGAACCTGGTCGGTGCACGCCTGGACGGCTCGAGTGTCCTCAGTTCCGGAGGTGAGCAGGTACGCGGACACTTCTTCGGACAGTCCGCGTGGGCGACCTACGCCGTGGCCAACGAGCAGAACTGCGTCCGCGTCGCCCGCAATCTGCCGCTCGAGTTGCTCGCCCCCCTCGGGTGCGGCATCCAGACGGGCGCCGGGGCGGTGCTCAATACTCTTCACCCGGAGGAGGGGTCGTCGATCGCGATCTTCGGGACCGGATCGGTGGGGCTCGCCGCCCTGCTGGGCGCGGTGGTCGCCGGCTGCGGCACAATCATCGCCGTCGACATCCAGCCCACCCGCCTGGCGAAGGCCACCGAGCTCGGTGCCACCCACACCATCAACTCCGCCGAGGAAGACGTGGTCGACCGGATCCGCGAGATCACCGGCGGTGTCGGAGCGCAGTATTCGGTCGACTGCATCGGCCTGGCGAACGTCGTTCGCAGCGCACTGGAATGTCTGCAGTCGCCGGGGGTCTGTGCCACCGTCGGATTCCAGGGCATCCCGAACGAGATTTCCTTCGACCAGGGGCACCTGCTGTTCGGGCGCAGTCTGATCGGCGTCATCGAGGGCGATGCCATCCCGCAGGAGTTCGTCACCCGCATGATCGACCTCTATCAGGCCGGCAAGTTCCCCTTCACCGAGCTGATCGACACCTTCGAGTTCGATCAGATCAACGAGGCGATCGACGCCGTCCACCACGGGAAGGTCACCAAAGCGGTCCTGACTTTCGGCGACCGCGGCGTCCACGGAGATTCCGGTGAGTAGGCGCAGCGCAGCGTCCCAGCCCTCGGTGGGGCCGGGCGAGATCCTGCCCTACGCCGCCGCACGGCATCCGGACAAAATCGCCCTCGTCGTCGGACACACCAGACTGACCTACCGCGACCTCGACAGAATGTCGGATGCCGTCGCCGTAGCCCTTCGTACCCGGGGGATCGGCGCCGGCGGAGTGTGCTCGCTGTATGGGCAGAACAGCTGGGAGTGGATTGTCGCCTACCACGGCATCCTGAAGGCAGGAGCTGTCGTCAACCCGGTCAATGTCATGCTCACCGGCCCCGAGCTGGCCTTCGTCCTCACCGACTGCGGGTCCGGCGCCCTGTTCACCGGCGGCGCCCAGGCCGCCACCGTCGAGAGCATCCTTGCCGAGGTTCCCTCGCTGGAGACGGTGTGCCAATTCGGTGACCTGGATGACTCGGCTTCCGTGACCGGCGCGATTTCCTTCGCCGATTTGCTCGCCGCCGCGGCGAGCGAGCCGCTGGACTCCCGCCCGCGACCACAGCCCGAGGACCTGTGCAGCATCGGCTACACCTCGGGCACGACGGGGCACCCGAAGGGGGCCATGCAGTCCCAACAATCCGTGCTCCTCAACTGCGCCCTGACCGCCACCATGCACGGCCGCACCACCGACGACATTGTGGTCACCGCCCTGCCGGGCGCACACGTCTACGGCAACGTCGCCATCAACAGCACGTTCCTGGCCGGAGGCACGGTGATCCTGATGGAACGGTTCACCCCGGGTGAGGCGCTGCGCCTGATCGAAGGCGAACACGCGACTCTGTTCGAGGGGGTGCCCGCGATGTACTCGATGATGCTTGCGGACCCAGGCTTCGACACCGCAGATCTGTCCACCTTGCGAGCCGCCACCATCGGCGGCCAGACGTTCGCTCCGGAACTGCTCGCGCGGTGGCAGAAGCGGGCACCCGTCCCGGTCCTCGAGCTGTGGGGGATGACCGAGCTGTCCGGACTCGGCACGACCCACGCGGTCCACGCACCCCCGGTGCCCGGTTCGATCGGAGTGGCGCTCCCCGGCCTCGAGGTCAGGATCGGCCCGATCGACGGCACGAGCGGCGAGGTTCCCATCGGTGAGCATGGTGAGCTACTCGTTCGCGGCCCGCTGGTGACGCTCGGCTACTACGGTCGCCCGGACGCCACTGCGGAGGCGATCACCGACGACGGGTGGCTGCACACCGGCGACGTCGCCTACGTCGACCACACCGGGCATTTCTTCATCGTGGACCGGCTCAAGGACATGATCGTCACCGCCGGATACAACGTGTACCCGGCGGAGATCGAACGCGTCATCGGCGCCCACCCGGACGTCGCGCTGGTCGCTGTCGGAGGCCGGCCCGACCCGGTCAAGGGCGAGGTCGCCGTCGCGTATGTCGTCCCTGCACCGCAGGCGCAGCTCCAGCCGGAAGACATCATCGAGCATTGCCGCGGTCAGCTGGCCGCCTACAAACGACCACGCGAGGTCGTCTTCGTCGATGCCCTGCCGACAACCTCGTCGGGCAAGCTCATGCGCCGCAAGCTTGGGGAACTCGACGGTGACCGAGGCATTGTCCGCGCGAGATAACGGGCACACAGAAAGCTATCCACAGCCCCCATACGGCGGTCCCATCATGACGGGCATTGTGATTAACGCAACACAGCAAGTTCGACGTGATCGAGGACACGAAACTCGATTCGATCAAAGGAGTACCAATGCAGGTTGTAGCCGAAGGGTTCAATGCCTTCGAGACGCAGAAGAGCCCGAAGGGTGAGGTCAAGTTCCTGGGCTCGCCCAAGGACGTGATCGAGGTCGTGCGGTCCGGGAAGTTGCAGGACTACATCCTGCTCGTTCGCGGTGGCACGACGACCTTCCTGACCCCGGCATTGAGCATGGGTGCTTCCGGCGTCATCACGATGTCGGGTGCGCCCGAGTCCCACCTCGGCATCCTTTCGCGTGAGTTCCAGATCCCCTGTGTGATGACCGCGTACCTGACCTCGAGCGAGTCCCGCTACGCCGTGGGCAACACCGACGACGCGCACTTCGAGGAGATCGCCGACACGCTGGTCGGCAAGACCGTCCAGTTGCACTGCGATGACGCCGAGGTCGGTCGCGTCAGCATCGTCAGCTGATCGTTTCCGACCACACCATGGGCAGAGAGGAACAACCCAACATGAGTCTCGAAATGACACCCGGTCTCCGCTCGACGTACAAGCAGCGCTACGAGCCGAACGACGACGGTCTGCGCTTTCAGGATCTGGTCTTCGAGGGCAATTTCGTCGGCCAGGAGCCGCTGCGCGACGGCATCCTCGGCGACAAGGTGCAGAAGCAGCGCGCCAAGAGCAAGGTTCTCGAGAAGGTCAGCAAGGAAGACGTCCTGGTCGACCAATTCACCCTGGACGAGCTCAACGACCTCAACAACTACCTGGCCTGGAACATCTGGGACGTGCTGGTCATGCGTGCCACCGAGGGCGTCTCGGGCATGATCCCGCGCCAGGAATACGAGATCCTCGCGTTCATGCACCAGTTCTACCGGTGGCCGGAAGTTCTGCGCATGACCACCGACGAGGTCGGCGCCCAGGGCATCCTGGACATCGGGGCCTCGGCGCGGCGGGAAATCGGCACCAAGGTCAACGCGGTGCACGACTGGTCGATCGGCGCCGTCGGCTTCGGCATGGGCCGCTGCGGTCTCCTTGCACTCGAGGCGATCGGACCCAATGACTACATCGAGGAGAGCAACGAGCTCCTCAAGTTCATGCAGCGGATCGAGTACGGCAAGCGCCAGGACGGGTACATCCTCAACTCGCAGGACCGCTACCGCTGCCAGATCCACGAGCCGGACTTCCTCGCGGGCATCATCAACCAGCTCGAAACGCTCGAGCCGGGAAGCCCCAAGCACGACTCCTTCACCCGCTTCAACGCGGCCGCCGAACTGCTGGCGTTCCTCGACCACATGGACTGCCGGCTCGGTCTGGGCGATACCGGACCGTACGAACTGGACAACGGCAACATCCTCATTCTCCGGGATCTGTTCGTCAACGAGCCGATCTTCCACTGGTCCGATGTGTGTGACGACGCCGGCCTGCCGCACGCTTACACCATCGCGATCGAGATCGACCCGGAGATTCTGGGGCTGCAGGAAATTCGCGTCAACGACATTTCCACCACCTTCACCCGGCCGAAGAACTACATCCCCGCCATTGTCGGTGGCGCCGTCTTCGCCCGCGAGCAGTGGGACACGCCGATGAAGGATGTGCGGTCCATCGCGATCGACGACCTGGGCGGGGAGCTGCCCAAGATCCAGGACGCCACGCTCAAGATGTACGGGAAGGTCTCTCGGATGTGCCGCCGGGACCTGATCTGGGCCGGTCAGTACGTCTACTACGTCGACATGATCCTGCCGTACCTGCGGAAGGCCGGAACGTACGAGAAGGCGTGCGACGAATACCAGCTGTGGGAAGTCGACCAGCGTGTGTCGAACTACTACTACGACATCAGCAAGCGCGGATTTGCGCAGGAAGTCGTTCCGCAGAAGATTTTCTCCGGTCAGGGCTACCTGCCCTTCGGAGAGGGCGCGGATCTGCGCCGGTCGAAGTATCGCTGGCTGTAGAACCCGTTCACCAGACCCGGGGGCGGCGGGACCGGTAGGGACCTGCCACCGGCCGCCCCCGTTCGATCGTTGGGACACAACATGACTCAAACCCTGCTCGACAAACGTCTCTACGACGTTCTCAATGCCGTGGCGCTCAAGAAAATGGCGTCCGCGGCCGCTGTTGCGGAGATCGTCGACCTCAGCCTCGATGAGGTGCGAGGGATCTTCACCGAGCTCGAAGACGGTGATCTGGTCGCGCTCATGGGTGAGACGGCCCTGCCCACCGACGCGTCCGGCCCGGTGCTGGTCGATTCTGCGGCCGCGATTTACGGACCCCTGCGCGAGGATCCCTCGGTGCTGCAAGTGGCCGACAAGTTCGAGGAGGTCAATTCCCGCTTCCTGCGGACCATGTCCTCCTGGCAGCAGATCGAGGTGGGCGGGCGCAAACTCGCCAACGATCACACCGATTCGGCGTACGACGCGAAAGTAATTACCACCATCGAGCGCCTGGTGTCCCGGCTCGAGGGGTTGCTCGAGGCCCTCGCCGAAAAGGATGCGCGCTTCCGCACGTATGTCGGTCGCTTCGAGCGTTCCCTGGGCAAGGTCGACGCCGGAGACATCGCGTTTGTCTCCGACCCCACCAAGGACTCGGTGCATAACGTGTGGTTCGAGTTCCACGAGGACTTGCTGCGCACCCTCGGTCGCGCACGTAAGGAGTGAACAAGGTGAGCTCTGTGACTGTTACGACTGGACTGACCCGCGCGTTCAGTGAACCAGGTGAAATTGACCGGAATATTCTCGGCGGCAAGGGATACGGCCTGGTCGAAATGACCCAGGAAGGGTTGAACGTGCCCGGCGGGTACGTCATCTCCACGTCGGCCTGTCACGACTACCTCGAGCACGGTTCCATGACGGCGAACCTGATCGAGGAAATACACGGCCGCCTGAGCGAGCTCGAACAGGCGACAGGCAAGACCTTCGGCGGCGGCCCCGTCCCGCTGCTGCTGTCCGTGCGCTCGGGTGCACCGGTGTCCATGCCGGGGATGATGGATACCGTCCTCAACCTGGGGCTCGGCCGCGATGCGGCGATCGCGCTGGCCGATGTCACCGGCGACACCCGATTCATGGCGGACGTGCTGTTCCGGTTCCACGGGATGTACGCCGAAACCGTGATGGGGGCGCTCGAGACGCCCGACCGCGACGATCTCGCCGCGCTGATCGACGACGTCGATGCCGACAGTCAGCCCGGACCGGTCTACGACCGGGTGTGGGAGCACTGCCAGAACCTGGTTCGCGACGAACTCGACGAGGAAGTTCCCAGCGACCCCCGAGCCCAGCTCGTCGGCGCGGTGGAGGCCGTATTCCGGTCCTGGAACACTCGCCGCGCCGTGAAATACCGGGAAGTGCACAAGATCCCGAACGACCTCGGAACCGCGGTCGTCGTGCAGTCCATGGTCTTCGGCAACCTCGACCAGGACTCCGGCTCCGGTGTGGTGTTCACCCGCAACCCCGTCACGGGCGAGCCGGGACTGTTCGGTGAGTTCCTGGCTGCCAGCCAGGGAGAGGACGTTGTCGCCGGCATCCGCACCCCGGACCCGGTGACCGCGCTGCGCGACCGGCTTCCGCACGTGTACACCGAACTGGAAACCACCTGCGCCGAACTCGAACGCCGCCGCGGTGACGTCCTCGACATCGAATTCACCGTCGAGCGCGGCATTTTGTACATGCTCCAGGTCCGCAGCGCCAAACGTACCGCCCAGGCCGCGATCCGGATAGCGGCGGACCTGCTCGCCGAGCAGGTCGTCACCACCTCCGGTGCGCTGTCGGCCCTGACCCTCGATCAGATCCGCCAGGTTCAGCGCCCCGGCTTCGACCCCGATGCCTACGCCCGCGCCCGCGAGGACGGACGGCTCCTGGCCACCGGCGTCGGAGCTGCTCCCGGGCACGTGGTCGGCGAGCTCTACTTCGACTCCGACGCCGCGCAGCAGGCGGTCAAGGAAGGCAAGACGGTCATCCTGGCGCGTCCGGTGACCAGCCCGACGGATCTGCACGGCATGATCGCCGCAGCCGGCATCCTCACCGCCACTGGTGGTTCGACCAGTCACGCCGCCGTGGTGGCCCGTGCGCTGGGGACCACGTGCGTCGTCGGATGCGGGGCGTTGGATATCGATCCCACAGCGGGCACCATGCGGGTGGCGGGCCAGACCCTGACCATCGGCGACGTCGTCTCCCTCGATGGATCGTCGGGTGAGGTGATCGCCGGGGAGATCGCGCTCAGTGAGCCGGCGGCGGAAGACGACCGCCTCTCCGGGCTGCTCGAACTCGCGCGCAAACGTGCCGGCGCACAAGTGTTCGCCCGGGCGACGACCCCCGATCAGGCGCGTCAGGCGCTCACACGCGGGGCGACGGGACTGGTGGCGGGAATCGACGATGTCCTGGCCACCACCGGACACCTCGACTCGATCATCACCACGCTGCGCGAGGGCGAGATCAGCGATGCCAGCGCCGCCCTCGAGGCGGCCGTGGCCACCGAGTTCTCGAAGCTGTTCGCCGGTGCGAGCGTGTCCGAGTTCGGGGTGCGGGCGATCGACTTCCACGCCGACGAATCCAGCGAGCTGCTACGCACTGCCGAGTTGTTCATCGCGCATCCGGAACTGGCGTTGCCGCTCGGATCCGAGGAGATCTTGTCCGCACAGTTGCGGGGTATCGCCACGGCGTTGCGCAGTGCGGACTCCGAGCTGCGCGTGCACTTCACGGTCCGCAAGATCGCCGACGGCGCTGAGATCGCCGCGCTGGTCGCGCTGCGGGACAGTCTGGCCGATTCCGGCCGGGTGGAGATCGGCGGCTATCTCACCAGCCCGCGCGGTATCGCCTCCATCGACGTCATCGCCGAGCGCAGTGACATCGTGTGGATCGAACTGCGGGTGCTCCAAGCGGCAGTGGCCGGCATCTCGCCGCGGCATCTGCTGACCAGTGAGCCGCTCGATTCGTATCTGCGGCGGGGTCTGATCACGGTTGATCCTCGCATCGAGATCGACGATCAGGTCGGAGCGCTGGTGGACACCGTAGCGGCGGTCCTTGCTCAGGATCCCACACTGCGGGTGGGGATCCGGTTGAGCGGACCGGTCTCGGCGGAACTGGTGCAGTCCCTGCAGGAGCGCGGGTTCACCCGCTTCGGCGTCGACGGTGACGAGGTGCGGCCGTCGATCCTGGCTCTGGGGCAGCGAGACCGCCGGAACTAGCCTCGGCGTCCGAGGGTGGTACACGGTGACCCGTTGCAGGTCATCGTGTGCGACCCTCGAGCAATTGCGCGCGCAGGACCACCCGGGACCGGGACGGTGGGGAGTTGTGGAGCGTCTCGGTGCGCTGCCTGTCGTGCTCCTGCCGTTCAGAACAAGAACCGGGCCACAGATCGAACTGGCGACGGGTGGTGTGTGGTGAATACCCGGACCGGGGGACCACACACCACTCTCAGCCGAATGGCGGGTGCGATTGGCCGTCCAAGTCGCTGACCGCCTCGGTCACCTGCAACAAGCGCAGCGCCAGGTCGGCGCGCATCCGATCCGAGTGTTGCGACAAGTCCAGATTGGTGAGTTTGCGGATCAGCTCGAGCCGGTAGGCGAGGGTCTTGGGATGGACGAAGAGCCGCTCGGCGGCATCCTTCTGTGAGCAGTTGGCGTCGAAGAAGGTGCGGAGGGTCTTGAGGAGGGACCCGTCGGACTGCTGGTCGTACTGGAGCAGCGGCTCGGTCACCTCTTTGATGAACCCCTGCAGGTCGGGATTGTCGCTGCTCCCCAGTAGAAGCCGGACAATCCCGAGTTCGTCGTACATCGACACCGTTCCCAGCCGACGGGAGGCGGCGTGCGCCGTCTTCGCTTCACCGAAGGCCGCCGGATAGTCCCCCGGGTCGCTGCGTGCTGAACTGACCCCCCAGGTGATGTGCAGGTCCGGGTGGCACCGCGCAGTGACCTTGTTCAATTCGTCCAGCAGGGCACGGGCACGCTCGCGGTCCTTGATCGGGGCGAGGGCCACGATCCAGTTTCCCCGCACACTGGTCAACGTCATCGGCGCCGGAGTGGTGCAGCCGCGAACACCGTTGAGAACGTTGCGCCGCAGGGCGTCCGCGGCGGAGGTGGTCCACCCCTCCTGGGCGGCAATGGTGTCGGTGTTCTCGAGCACCCCGTAGAAGACCCGGTGAAAACCCTTGAGCCGGATCCCCATCTGATGGGTGCGGCTGCGGGCGGCGGACCGTTGCTCCGGTGTTCCTTCCACCAGGTCCCACAGCAGCTGGTCGAGTGCTTCGGCGCGCGCGGCGCTCGCCGCGCGCTGCTGGAGTTGGGTGAGCGAACAGACCATGGCGGCCTGCCCGCACGCGACCTCCATGATCTCGGCGTCCTCGTTGCCGCCGATCAAACAGACTGCACCATACTGGTTTTCGGCGGCCACGACCGGGTGGGCCCAAATGGTGCGGCCGTCACGTGCCACGAGCTTGGTCGCACGTTTCGGAAGAGCACCGTTCCGGCCGGCCACGTCGTCGAGCAGATCGGCGGTATCGAAGGTGCGAGGAAAGGTGGCTTCGATTTCGCCGGTGTCGGAGATAATGGCGACGTCGCAGCCCAGCTCGGTTCCGACGGTGCGGGCGACGGAGCTGGTGACGGCGGAGTTGGCGAGCACGATCTCGATCAACGAATGCTGCAGGGTGGAGGAACGGTTGAGTAGGCGTAGTTGACGTTCCAGGGAAATGCGGGTGTTGTCGAGTTCGTCGACGGTGGCTCGTTGGGCGTCGTAGAGCCGACCGTTCTCGATGGCGATGGTCGCGAGGTCGGCCAACGCCACCAGCCTGCGGACGTCGCGGTCGGTGAACGACGAGTAGCGGCGCCGCCACACCTCGAGGACACCGATCATGTCTCCGTGCACCACCAGTGGCACTGCCAGCGCCGAACGAGTCGCTTCCTGTTCGGCGAGGGACATGAAATCCTTGCTGATGGTGGCGTCCTGAAGGTAACTGTCGATCTTGGCGACCTTGCCGGTCTCGAAGACCAGTCCGGCCACGCCCTGCCCCTTTTTCATGCGCAGCCGCGCGGTGTCGATCACTCGGTGCCCGGCGCAGCTGCGCATGCGCAGCTCCTCACCCTCCCGGAGGAAGACGCCACAGATGTCGGAGTCGGACATGCGCAGGGTCTGGGTGGTGATGTTGAGAAGCACCTGGTCGAGGTCATGGGCGCTGAGGATCTGGTGCGCCACGGTGCGCATGACCTCGGCCTCGTCGTCGAGCGCTGCAAACTCCTCGGTGGAGGCATGTGCCTGGGCGGTCAGGTCGATCCAGACACACAGCTGGGCCAGCAGAGTGCGGTGCGCCGCGACCATCTCGTCCGGTACCGCCGCGTCGACGACGACGGCGACGTTGCCCACCGTGGCCGCGCGCGGCATGAGCGGCCCGGCGGCGCATTCGAGGGCGGTCAATTCGGTCTGGTCGGCGCGGGCTTTGCTGCCGGCGAGGACGGACCAGTCGAGGTCATGACGGTGGAAGACGGTGACCGGAAGGCTGCTGCCGAACGCGGTCACAACGGCTTCAGCGGCAGCGGCAGCAGTGTCCGGCAAGGTCGCCAGCAGGTCCCACAGCCGCTCGACGGGAAATGCTCCGTTCGGCATCGTGCCGAACGGGGTCGCCTCGTGTGACCGCGGAGAGCGCTGCGCAGTCTGCGGGCCACCGCCGTGCCGGGATCTGCTCGGGTCGTCCATTGCCGCCTCGTCGGTAGTGTGCCTAGGACACCTCGATGACTGCCTTCAGCGTACGGCGCTCGGTCATCGCTTCGTACGCAGCGGGCGAGTCCTCGAGGCCGACTCGCAGGTCGATGATGACGGTCGGGTCTATCGCCCCGGAGGCCACCAGACCAGAGAGCTGGTCACGATCGCGGATCGCGTTCCCGATCGCGAAGCGCAGCGTCAGCTCGTCGGCGAACGCCCGTCCCACCGGTAACGGCCAGGTCGATTGTTGATGCACTCCGACCGAGACGACGGTTCCGCGGCGGCGGACCAACCCGAACGCGGTGTCGAGTCCGCGGGGGCCGCCGACGGCCTCGATGACGGCATCGGCGCCGCGCCCGTCGGTGAGGGCATCGATGAGAGGGCGAGCCTCCTGCGGGGTCGCAACCAGGGCGCCATGCGCCTGGGCGATCGCTCGCCGCTCGGTGACCGGTTCGACCAACACGACCGGCCCGGCCCCGCAGGCCTGCGCGGCGAGGCTGGTCAGCTGTCCGACCGGACCACCGCCGATGACCGCGACGGTGTCGCCGGGGGAGAGGTCACACCGCTGTACCGCCGCGTACCCGGTTGCCAGCACGTCCCCGAAGAACAGGGTGGCCTCGTCCGAGACCCCGTCCGCGATCGGATGCAGGACGACGTCGGCGTGCGGTACGCGGACGATCTCTGCTTGCGCGCCCGCTAGTGCGGGACCGAAAGCCTCTCCGGTGCCGAAGAATTGGCGCTGACTACACTCCCAGTGGTTGCCGTGACGGCACCACCAGCAGTGCCCGCACGCGGTGAAGTCGGCGCCGCTGACGCGATCTCCGGACGCGAAGGTCCGCACCGCGGACCCGACCGCGACGACGGTGCCGGTGAACTCGTGCCCGAGAACGGCTCCACGGTGCATGCCGTCGGGATGGCTGATCGTGTGCAGATCGGTTCCGCAGATCGCCGCCCGATGCACCTTGACCAGAGCGTCTGTCGGATCGACGAGAACGGGATCGGACACACTGGAGACCTCGACGGCGCCGACGCCGGCGAACACCACCGCTCTCATGACGGTGCCGATGTTCGCTCGAGGTCGGCCACCCGTTCCGCGATCCGGGCGGCGGCCGTGCGCACTGCCGCTAGCTCGTCCGCCGCCAGCGGCAGCTCGACGATCTCCCGCAATCCGGTGCGCCCCAACCGGGCGGGCAGGCCGACGTAGCCGTCGGCGATGCCGTACTGCCCGTGCGCACGCACGGTTGCGGCGATGATCTCGTCGGAATTGGTGGCCATGGCCAAGACCATCCGCGCGGCGGAGGCACCGGGAGCGAAGAACGCGCTACCGGATTTGAGTAGTCCGACGATCTCGGCGCCGGAGTTGCGGGCCCGGTCGACCAGTGCGGTGACCTTCGCCTCCGGCAGCGCGGCGGTGATCGTGGTGCCGCCCACCCGGGCTTGGGAGAGCGGGATGACCATCTCGTCGCCGTGACTGCCCAATGCCAACGCGCTCACTGCCGAAGGGGAGGAGTCGGCGGCCAACCCGGTCAACGCCTGGAAGCGGGAGCTGTCGAGCACCCCGGCCATCCCGATTACCCGCTCGGCGGGCAGTCCGGAGGCGCGCCAGGCATGGTGGGTCATCTCGTCGAGCGGATTGGTGACCACCAGCAGCACCGTCTGGGGTGAGATCGCGGCCGCCTCGCGGGCGATGCCGCCGACGATGGCGGCGTTCACCTCCACCAGATCGGTTCGGCTCATCCCGGGTTGGCGGGCACGGCCTGCGGTGATGACCACATAGTCGGCGGACCCGGCCTCCGCGAGGCTGGTCACCCCACGGACCTTGGTATCGAAGCCGAGCAGCGCCGTCGAATGGGTCAGATCCAGCGCGATCCCCGCCGCCAGGCCTTCGGCGATATCGACGAGGACGACCTCCTCGATGATGTTCGCCTCGGCGAGCTTCATCGCGGTGATCATTCCGACATGCCCGGCGCCGACGACCACCACGCGCTTGACCGACTTCCCGGTGCCTACGCCCTCGGGGCGTCGGGGGCGGGCTGATGCAGCGCGGCAGGTGCTACGGAGGGATGCAACGGCGCCCCGCGCCGGTACAGAGCCGGGGCAGGCGGCCGAAGCGGAGCCGGGGGAGTGTGCGCGTCGTTCGACGAGGATCGAGTGAACACCGGTGTCACCGGGGCGGGCGACGGGTGGGTCGACCCGTTCGAGGTGGCCGAGCCGACCGGGGTGGTTTGGTTCGCCGAGGCGAGCGGGGCGGCCGGGCGGGCGGTAGCGACGACGATTCGCACGCCGCGTTCACGGGCCAATTCCCGTGCCAGCGGGGTGATGATGTCCTTCGCGCCGACAACCAGCTCGCCGGTCCCGGCGGACTCGACCGCGTCGACGCCGAAGACGGTCATCGCCGGGCCTCCTCAATCCCCTCGAGAGATTCGAGGGCGGCGACCGCGGCATCGCGGGCGGTCGCCACTTCGCTTTCACTGCCGGCCAGGAACAGACGACCGAACCGGCCCACGGCGCGGATCTCGATGACATCGATGTCGGCGGCCTTTTCCGCTTCGTTCGCGGCCAGCGCCACATACGCTGCGGGGGAAACTTCCATGACGAACAGGCTCGACCCCGGCATCAGGAGCGTGCCCTTGCGCCACTTGTTGAGCAGCTGCGCCTGGTATCCGTGCACGTTGGTGATGAACTGGGTCGAGGCAACGACCGGCTTGATCCGGTCGGTTTCCTTCATGCCGAGCGCGTCGAGCACAGCCTCGCCGGCCGCCAGGACATCCGCCTGATGCTCGGAGTGGATCTCGAGCAGGCCGAATTCTCGCTCGATGATCTGCAGGGCGGGCCGCACACTGGATGACTTCAATGCGATGTCCGCCGCCCGGAATACCTCATTACCCGGGGCCATCTCGACGAACAACTCTGACATGCCAGCCAACGGCGGGTCGCCGGGACTGGTGGCAGCGACGTGCGCCGCACACTGCGGCTGCATTCGATCGATGAATGCGTATGTCCGGAGTGTGGCTGTGCCTGTCATGACGCGTACCTCGCGATTCCCAATGGAGTGATGAGCAGCGCGTGCGGATAAGCCCGCACGCGCCGCCCCAGGTATTTGCTGATGGTCGTATCGGCGCCCGGAAGCATCAGAGCGCCCCCGGCGAGATGAAGGTCGAGGTGTTCGGCACCTCGGGTCAGATCCCGTATCGAGGAGCCGATCCTCTCGATTCCCGGCCGTAGGATGGCGAGGTAGTCGCCGGAACCGGCGCGCTTGCATTCCTCGGCTTCGGCGACGGTGACCCCCAAGGCGCCGGCGAGAATGAGGTCCAGGTGGTGTCCCCCGCCGGGCCGGTCATCGAGGGCAGTCAATTGCCCGGATTCGAAGACCCCCACCCCGGTTGAGCCGCCACCGACGTCGATGACCACCCCGTCGTTGACCTCGAGGGTCTTGTTGGCCGCGCTGACCTCGTCGACCAAAGTGACCTCGTCGAAGCCTGCACTCTCGAGGACGAACCGGCAAGCCCGGCTGTCGGCCTCCCCGATGCACGGGGGAAAAGCGGTGGCCGCATTGACCAGCTCGATCTCCAGTTCGGCCTCGGCGGTGGCCTTGAGTTTGCGTACCGCGGCAGCCGCTGCGGCGAAGT
The DNA here is from genome assembly GCF_003130705.1 of Rhodococcus oxybenzonivorans. Taxonomy (NCBI): domain Bacteria; kingdom Bacillati; phylum Actinomycetota; class Actinomycetes; order Mycobacteriales; family Nocardiaceae; genus Rhodococcus; species Rhodococcus oxybenzonivorans. Next base: position 419,688 of record NZ_CP021355.1, read on the forward strand.
CCACCACGACACCGTCACGGATGGCGGCGGTGCGATCGAAATCGATCCACACCGGTCGGCCCGCGGCATCGACCACGGTGATCACACAGGTAGCGGTCCCCAAGTCGATGCCGGTGCGCAGATCACCGTCGTGATCCGTTCTGGCAGAACGGATGTGCTGGTGCGCCTCCTCGAGTGTCTGCGCGATCTTCTCGGAAGACATCAGTCGAACACTCCACGCCACGGCCGGGCCTCGTGAGCGATGCGCTTGATGTTCACCAGGTGCAGCGGGGTGACGTTGTCCGAGCAGATCGACCCGCTCCAGGTTCCGGTACCGATCTGGAAGGAGGGATCGACGTTCGTCGAATACCCCATCCCACCGAAGAGGGCGGGGGTGTTGACGACGATGCGGCCGGCCGGCAGTTCCCCGAACTTGGCCACCACCGTCGGATCGGAGCTGTGCACGGCCACGGTATGGCCCTCACCACCGAGCGCCAGGATCTCCCGGCAGCGCCGCCACCCGGCCTGGTAATCCGCCTCCCGGTAGATGGTCAGCACCGGACCGAGGATCTCCCGCGAGAGCAGTGCGTGGTCGCCGACCTCGGTCATCTCCGCGGCCAGTACCTTCGTCGTCGCCGGGACGGTGAACCCCGACATCTCGGCCAGCCGGACCGCGGACTGACCCACCGCGTTCGCGCGCAGTCCGCCGCGCTCGTCGAACAGAGTCTTCGTCAACGCGGTCTGCTGGTCCGGGGTCAACCAGGCGGCACCGGCGCGGGAGAGTTCCCCGACGAACCGGTCAGCGACAGCGGTGGCGACCACGACGGATTGCTCGGCGACACAGGCGGTGCCATTGTCGAAGGACTTCGAGGTCACGATCATCGTCGCGGTCTCGGCGAGATCGGTCACCGACGAATCGACGTACGCCGGGACGTTCCCCGCGCCGACCGCAATGGTCGGTTTGCCGCTCGAGTAGGCGGCGGCGACCATGGCGGGACCGCCCGTGGCAAGAACCAGACGGACATCTCCGTGCCGCATCAGCTCCCGGGTCGCCTCCAGGGTGGGCTGCTGCAGGCAGGAAACCAGACTCTCCGGGGCACCGGCACGCACCGCCGCCTCCGCCATGATCTCCGCCGCCCGGGCAGAGCATCGCGCCGCCCGCGGGTGCGGCGCATGCACCACGGCGTTTCCCGCCTTGACCGCGGCCAGGCTCTTGAACAACACGGTCGCAGTGGGGTTGGTGACCGGAATGATCGCAGCGATCACGCCCATCGGCGACCCGACCGCGGTGACCTTGTTCTCCTCGTCGGCCCAGAGCACGCCGACCGCGCGGCGCTCGAGCATCCACTCCGCCACGAAACCGGTGTTGAACCGGTTCTTGATGATCTTGTTCTCGTACACGCCGTAGCCGGTCTCGTCGACCGCCATCCGGGCGAGCTCTTCGGAAGCGGCGTAACCCGCCTTCGCCATGGCCCGGACGATGTTGTCGAGCCACTGCTGGTCGGCGCCTTCGATCGCGTCGAATGCCTTCTTCGTGGCGGAAACCTGCGCGCGAACATCAACCAGCGCCGCCAGGTCCGCGTCAAGCGTTGCTGTCACGGTCTTCTACCTTCCATGGCTCGGTCCGGAGCGCAGACAGAGGTCGCTGCGCTCCGAGCGAGATCGATTCTCAAGCACCCTTGGGCTGAGTCAGGTTCGACAGCACACTCTCGGTTTCGTCGTGCGGGCGCGGGATGACGTGCACCGAGACGACCTCGCCGGCCTTACCTGCGGCAACTGCGCCGGCATCGGTGGCGGCCTTGACTGCGCCGACGTCACCGCGGACCATCACGGTGACCAAGCCTCCACCGATCTCGCGGTGCCCGAGCAGTTGGACGTTGGCCGCCTTGACCATGGCGTCGGCTGCCTCGATCGCCCCGACGAGACCCTTGGTCTCGATCAGGCCGAGGGCGCCGGCGCCGCGGGCGGGCAGGGTGGTCTGAGTGGTTGCCATGGTCTTTCCTCCATTTGTGGTCTTGCTGGGTGAATCGACGGGTGGTGTGGACACTGCGTCAGTTTCTGTGGTCATTTCGAATACGTGACCTCACCGTGAGTGACGATCGTGTCCGCGATGGCGACGATCGCCTGGTCGACCGGGACACCGGTGGTGGCCTGGTCCACTCGTGCCGCGCTTCCGGACACAACCAGGACGACCTCGTCCTGCCCTGCACCGACGAGGTCGACAGCGGCATACCGCCCGCTCTCGCCATCTGATTCGGGGGCGATATCCTCGACGACCAGAATCGTCGTTCCCGACAGTTCGGGAACCTTGGCGGTGGACACCACCTGGCCGACAACACGTGCAAGTCTCACCGTGAGGACCGCCTTCTCTACTGGTCGCCGAAAACGAACGGGGATCGATGCACTCCCGCTCACCCCCTTGTGACCCGGGAGTGCATCGATGAGGACGCTACGGTGACGCACCCCACAAGGTCGTTATCTCTGCGGGACAGCTCTCGCCCGGGCAGTTATCCCACGAGGATGTGGCGGGGGCATCTCGGCTTCGGCAAGGTGTGCGGTGACGAGGACCGCGTCGGGTAATCACACCGTGCGGCAACCGCCAGAGCCTAGGAGAGTCAGATGATCGAAGACATCGACGCCGATTTCCACACCCCCACCAGCGACGATCCCACATGGACGGAGACGAACTTCTTCGGCTTCTACATCCCGGAAGCCACCCTGAACGTCGGCGTCTATGCGCTGTTCCGACCGAACGCGGGCGTCGCGATCTCCACGATCGCCATGAACTCGAAGTTCGTGGAGGCGCCCTGGCAAGCCGAGTACTGGGACGCCCAGCACCACCTTCCGATTCCGGAACCCCGCAACCTGCGCGACTACCGTTTGAACAACGGCCTGCACGTGGTCTGCCGCGAGCCGAACCGGGTGTGGGACGTCGAGTTCGACAACGGTGACGACGTCTCGTTGGCCTTCCGCTACACCGCGATCGCCGACGCCTTCGACATTCACGACCCCAAACAGGATCCGATCGTCGCCAAGCAAGCCGACGAAGGCGTGTTTGCGTGGGGCGAGGCGTACGCCGGGCACTTCGACCAGTCGGGCCACTTCGTGGGTGAGGTGAACCTGCGCGGCAAGAAGTACGCCGTCGACTGCATCTCGACGATGGACCACAGCTGGGGTCTGCGCTCGGAGCACCAGGGGCACACCATGAGCTGGCTGCACGCGCACTTCTCCAAGGACTTCGCCATCCACGGAATCTTCGACTTCGATCCCACCGGTGGCCCCGACGCCGCCACCGAACTGACCCTCCAACACGGTTACGTCGTCGACAAGGGTGAGCTGTACGGGTTGGCCGCAGGCCGCGGCCGCACGATCCGCGAAGGATTCTTCGCGAAATCCGTCGAACTCGAACTCACCGACAGCGAGGGCCGAGTGTACGAGCTCCAAGGCTTCGGGCGGACGAGTTTCCCCTGGCAGGCCGGCCCGGGCACGGTGGGATACAACGTGCTCGCCGAATGGCGTTCGGGAGCACAACGCGGGTGGGGCGAGATCCAGGACTTCATCGGCCCCCAGCAGTTGTGCAAGATCTACAGCGCGTCAGACGCGACCGGCAGCTGACCGTGTGCCGACCAGAGCCGCCCCAGGCTGTGATCTTCGACCTCGACGGCACTCTCGTCCAGACCCGAGAGGCATCCTGGCGCGTTTTCGAAAAGATCAGTGCCGCACACCATCTCGGTGTCACAACACCCGAGCAGTTCTACGAGATGTTCGCCAACAACTTCTTCGTCTCCCTGCGCGGTCTCTGCCGAGATGCCGAGCACGCGCAGGTGGTCGAGGAGGACTTCATGCGCAGCCTCGGCGCCGACTACGCCCCGCTGATGATCCCCGGCATGGTCGACGTCGTGAAATCGCTGGTGCCACATGCGACACTGGCTGTTCTGTCGTCGAACTCGACGGAAGTCATCCGCAGAATCCTGCGCAAGAACAAGCTCGAGTACTGCTTCGGGCACGTGTTCGGTGGCGACGTCGAACCCGACAAGGCCAAGGGCATCGAGCGGTTCCTCGACGACGCCGCTCAGGGCTCTGGTCGGCGCTGCCAGGCGTTCTACGACGAATCGGCGACCGGCGGTGCGGTCCCTGCTGGGGCGACCGCCATCATCACCGACACGGTCGGTGATGTCGAAGCGGCAGTGAGGGCCGGGATCCGTGCGGTCGGAGTCGCCTGGGGCATGCATACCGAAGAGCAACTACTCGCCGCGGGCGCGGAGTTCGTCGCGATTTGGCCGCAGGAAATTTTGGCGCATCTATTCGCCTATGCTCCCGAGACATCGACATGCGCGTGCCCGGCCTCACCGGTCGTAGCGTTGCCGCCGCAGGAGGTGCCGGCGCGGGTGCAGCGCAGAACTTCCGGAGCGAAGGCCTTACAAGCACGAATCACTGCGCACCGGCCGCCGGCGACACAAAATTCGCAGCCGCACGCGACCTCTGTCTCGGCGCCCAGGGCAGAGCCGTTGGTCAACGGCACCGAATCCGCCGCGGACAACGAACTGCTGCTCGCCGTGCGGTTGGCGATGCCATGAGGCGCCGACCACATGTACTGGTCACCAACGATGACGGGATCGACGCGCCAGGGTTGCTCGCTCTCGCTCATACCGCATGCGAGCAGGGGTATGACGTCACGGTCGCCGCTCCTCACCGTCAAGCCAGCGGTTGCGCCGGCGGTCTGACGATGTTCCTGGTCGACGAGCGCATCGAGGTAAGCCATCGTCGGCTGCCGGGTCTACCTGGAGTGGAGGCCTATGCTGTGGCGGCGCATCCGGGCATGATCGCACTCGCTGCCGTGCTCGGCCGTTTCGGCCCGGTGCCCGACCTCGTGCTGTCCGGTATCAACGAGGGTTCGAACCTTGGTGCAGCGGTGCTGCATTCGGGCACGGCCAGCGCGGCAATGGTCGCCGGAGTCCACGGCGTGACCGCGCTGGCGGCATCGCTGCACCTGGACTTCGAGATCGAACAGCCCGCGGCGGTCGGCGCCGCACGTCACTGGGACACCGCCGCGGCCGTGGTCGACGCGATCTTGCCGAACATCATGAGCGCGGATGCCGGATCGGTGTTCAACCTCAACGTGCCCAATCTGCCCGGTGAGCAAGTGCGACCTCTGGTCGCGGCGCCGTGGACGCTCGCCGGCACGGCACCAACCCTGCTGCCGTTCATCGCCGCCTTCGATCGGCACGCCGATGCGTTGCCGGTACAGGACCTGCCGTCCCCAGATATCACCATCGTCGAGGGCTCCGACATCGCGCATGTGCGCGGCGGTCACCCCACGCTGTCACTGCTCCGATGGAACGGCGACACGGCGATCGAGTGGGTCGACAGCGTGCTCACCTAGTTCCATCATTCACCGTAATCGTCGAGATCCCCGTGGCTGTCACAGCCACGGGACCTCGACGATGTGGTCCCGTATGGCGTCAGTTGACCGGGGGAATCGCGGCCGACAGCACGTCCTCGGTATCACCGTGCGGGCGAGCGATGACATGCGAGGTAGCCAGTTCCCCGGTTTCGCGGGCGGCAACGACGCCCGCGTCGACCGCGGCCTTCACCGCTCCGACATCACCGCGCACCATGACCGTGACCTGGCCATTTCGCAGAGTGCGGTAACCCACCAACTCCACGTTGGCAGCCTTCACCATCGAGTCGGCCGCTTGGATCGCTCCGACCAGCCCCACCGTTTCAATCAGACCAACAGCGCCGAAACTCATTGGCCGGCCTCCTTCGCGTTCGTTATGCGATGTCCATCACATCCAGAGCCGACGTTAGTGGCGGCTACCGCAGTGGTCGCTATCCCGCAGGGATATAACCTGCGTCAAATTATCGCTACGGGAGAAGGGGTCATGCAGTAGCAACACCATTAGGTTAAGAGGCATTAACTGAATCTGCGAAGTGATGAGGCGTGATGCTAGGCAATGACCCGAGCAACAGGATTGAGCACACCAAATTGGTGGACGAGCTGCGGTCGAAGCTGGCCGTTGCGGCTCTGGGCGGTAGTGAGAAGTCGCGCGAGCGGCACGTGAGCCGGGGCAAGTTGCTCCCGCGCGATCGAGTAGACACCCTGCTCGACCCCGGAAGCCCGTTCCTCGAGATCGCCCCGCTCGCGGCGAACGGCCTGTACGACGACGAATGCCCCGGTGCGGGTGTGATCGCGGGGATCGGTCGGGTGTCCGGCCGGGAATGCGTGATCGTGGCCAACGACGCCACGGTCAAGGGCGGCACGTATTACCCGATGACGGTGAAGAAGCACCTGCGGGCGCAGGAGATCGCACTGCAGAACCAGCTGCCGTGCATCTATCTCGTCGACTCGGGTGGCGCGTTCCTGCCCCGGCAGGACGAGGTGTTTCCCGATCGCGAGCATTTCGGCCGGATCTTCTACAACCAGGCGACGATGAGCGCGCAGGGCATCCCGCAGATCGCGGCGGTCCTCGGCTCCTGCACGGCGGGCGGCGCTTATGTGCCCGCGATGAGCGACGAGGCGGTCATCGTCCGGAACCAGGGCACGATCTTCCTGGGCGGTCCGCCGCTGGTGAAGGCCGCGACCGGTGAGGTCGTCACCGCGGAAGACCTCGGCGGCGGAGACCTGCACTCGAAGGTGTCGGGAGTGACCGATCACCTCGCCGAAGACGATCAGGACGCGCTGCGGATCGTGCGCAACATCGTCGCCACGCTCGGACCGCGCGCCGCGCGTGCGTGGGATGTGATCAGCGCCGTCCCCGCGTCGGCGCCGCAGGCCGAGTTGTACGACGTGGTCCCGACCGACCCGCGCACCCCGTACGACGTTCACGAGGTCATCGGCCGCATCGTCGACGGCGGGACCTTCCAGGAGTTCAAGGCCGAGTACGGCAAGACGCTGGTCACCGGTTTCGCGCACATCGAGGGTCATCCCGTCGGCATCGTCGCGAACAACGGGGTGTTGTTCGCCGAGTCGGCGATGAAGGGTGCCCACTTCATCGAACTGTGCGACAAACGCAGGATTCCGCTGCTGTTCCTGCAGAACATTGCGGGCTTCATGGTCGGCCGCGACTACGAGGCGGGGGGCATCGCGAAGCACGGCGCGAAGATGGTGACCGCGGTGGCCTGTGCCCGGGTTCCCAAGCTGACTGTCGTGATCGGCGGCTCCTACGGGGCGGGCAACTACTCGATGTGCGGGCGGGCGTACTCCCCGCGTTTCCTGTGGATGTGGCCGAACGCGCGAATTTCGGTGATGGGCGGTGAGCAGGCGGCGTCGGTGCTCTCGACGGTGCGCAGCGAGCAGCTCGACAGTGCGGGCAACCCGTGGTCGGCGGAGGACGAGGAGGCGTTCAAGGCGCCGATCCGCGAGCAGTACGAGGCGCAGGGCAACCCGTACTACTCGACCGCCCGCCTGTGGGACGACGGCATCATCGATCCCGCCGATACCAGAACTGTTCTCGGGCTGGCTCTTTCGGTGTGCGCGAACGCACCGCTCGAACCGGTCTCCTACGGCGTTTTCCGGATGTGAACGGACATGACTGACATGACACGGATAGATACCGTCCTCGTCGCCAACCGCGGTGAGATCGCGGTGCGGGTAATCCGCACCCTGAGGACCATGGGAATCCGCTCGGTCGCGGTATACAGCGAAGCGGATCGGGACGCGCGGCATGTCCGCGAGGCCGACACCGCAGTGCTGCTCGGCCCGGCCGCCGCCCGGGAGAGCTACCTGGTGATCGAGAAGGTGATCGCGGCCGCCCAGACCACCGGAGCTCAGGCGATCCATCCCGGATACGGGTTCCTGTCGGAGAACTCCAAGTTCGCCGGGGCCTGCGCAGACGCCGGCATCGCCTTCCTCGGCCCGTCCGCTCACGCCATCGAGGTGATGGGCGACAAGATCACCGCCAAGAACGCCGTCGCGAAGTTCGACGTGCCCGTCGTACCCGGCATCGCCCGGCCCGGCCTCTCCGACGACGAACTGATCGCGGCCGCAGGCGAGATCGGCTACCCGGTCCTCGTCAAGCCGTCGGCGGGCGGCGGCGGCAAGGGCATGCGTCTGGTCGAGGAGCCCGGGGCGTTGGCCGACGCCCTGCGCAGTGCACGCCGGGAGGCCGCGTCCGCGTTCGGTGACGACACCCTGTTCCTCGAGCGATTCGTGCTGCGGCCCCGGCACATCGAGGTGCAGATCCTCGCCGACGGGCACGGCAACGTTGTCCATCTCGGTGAGCGCGAGTGCAGTCTGCAGCGTCGCCACCAGAAGGTCATCGAGGAGGCGCCCTCGCCCCTGCTCGACGAGGCGACGCGGGCCCGGATCGGCGAGGCGGCGTGCAACACGGCGCGCAGCGTCGACTACTCCGGAGCGGGAACGGTCGAATTCATCGTCTCCGCCGACAAGCCGGACGAGTTCTTCTTCATGGAGATGAACACCCGGCTTCAGGTCGAACACCCGGTGACCGAACTCGTCACCGGCCTGGACCTGGTCGAGTGGCAGGTGCGGGTGGCCGCGGGTGAGCCGCTCGGCTTCACCCAGGGCGACATCACCCTCACCGGACATGCCATCGAAGCCCGCGTCTACGCCGAGGATCCGAGCCGAGGCTTCTTGCCGACCGGTGGTCTCGTCGCCGACGTGATCGAACCCGCCGGCCCCGGAATCCGCGTCGACTCCGGGCTGCAGCCCGGCACCGTGGTGGGCAGCGACTACGACCCGATGCTGGCGAAGGTCATCGCGCACGCCGACGACCGCGCCGGTGCGCTGCGGAAACTGGACCGGGCGCTGGCCGGCACCGGTGTGCTCGGTGTGGTGACCAACATCGAGTTCGCGCGCTTCCTGCTCGCCGATCCCGACGTGGTGGCGGGCAACCTCGACACCGGTCTGCTCGACCGCCGGCTCGAGGACTTCGTCGCTGCGGAGGCCACCGATGCCGCCCTCATCGCCGCGGCCGCTTTCCGCTGGTTGCAGCGCTGGCCCGAGCGTGCACAGGCCGATCCGTGGGACGTGCCCAGCGGCTGGCGGGTCGGGGTTCCCGCGCCCACCAGTATTCGGCTGGCATCGCCGACGCGGACCGACCACGTGCGCATCACGGGCAGTCCGTCCGAGGCCACCGCGCAGGTCGAGGACGGCGACACCCTGTCCCTGACGGCGGCCCTCGACGGAACCACCCTGTCCGTCGTGATCGACGGCAGACGTGAAACCTACCGGGTCGCCCAGACCGACGGGCACATCTGGCTCGCCGGATCCGAGGGCACGACGATGCTCCGGGAAGTCGAGGAGCTCAGCGTCCGCACAGGTGACGTCCACGCCGGCGAGGCCGAGATCACCAGCCCCATGCCCGGATCCGTCATCGCCGTCGGCGCCGAAGCGGGCTCCCACGTCACCGCGGGCCAGAGCCTCGTCGTCGTCGAGGCGATGAAGATGGAGCACTCGCTCACCGCACCCATCGACGGCGTCGTCGACATCCTCGTCGCACCCGGTGACCAGGTGATGGTCGACCAGCTGCTCGCACGAGTCACCCCGCACACCGACACCACCGACACGAAAGAAGATGCGTCATGACCGACCTGCTTGCCCATGACGTCACGCGAATCGTGCAGCGGGGCCTGTGGTTCGAGGAGTTCGAACTCGGAGCGGTCTACGAGCATCGCCCCGGCCGCACCGTCACCGAGGCCGACAACGTCCTCTTCACCACCCAGACGATGAACACCCAGGCCCTGCACCTCGATGCCGCCTACAGCGAGGGCACCCAGTTCGGTGAGCGCCTCGTCAACTCGATGTTCACCCTCTCGACGCTGGTCGGGTTGTCGGTCGCGCAACTCACCCAGGGGACCATCGTCGCGAACCTGGGATTCTCGGAGATCAGTTTCCCGAAACCGCTGTTCCACGGCGACACGCTGTACGCGGAGACACGCATCGCCGACAAGCGGGAGTCGAAGAGCCGACCGGGGGAGGGCATCGTCACCCTCGAGCACACCGGGCGCAACCAGAACGGCGACGTGGTGGCGATCGCCGTGCGCAAGACCCTCGTCCAGAAGAAGCCGTCGTGAGCTGGGCACTGCCCGGACCGGCCTGGCTGTTCTGCCCGGCCGACCGGTCGGAGCGTTACGCGAAGGCGGCTGCGGCAGCGGATGTCGTGATCCTCGATCTCGAGGACGGGGTGGCGCCTGCGGACAAGGAGGCGGCGCGGGTCGCGCTGATCGACACCCCGCTCGATCCGGAGCGAACAGTGGTCCGTGTCAACCCCGTCGGCACCGACGGCCAAATCCGGACGAAACGATCAAACGCCCGATTCGCGGTCCTCTGACCGTGCCAACTGGATGGCAGCCGTTCTGCCGTTGCCGATACTGCCCTGGGGAAACCTGAGCCAGTGGCGATCACAATCCGGGCGCGGTGATCGATCAGATGCTCCGGCGCATCAGTCTGGTCACCCATTTTCTTCCTCCGTCTCCATGAGTTCACGGAGTTTCAGTTTGTTGATCTTTCCGACGGGGGTCAGTGGCATCTCGGTGACGAAGTGGATTCGCTTTGGCGCGGCCACGGGGCCCTTGAGCAAACGGACAGCGTCCGTGATGACCGCCGGATCGATCGTGCTGGCGGGATCCTTCAATGCCACGGCGGCGACAACCGACTCACCCCACTTCTCGTCACGACTGCCGTTTGCGCCGAGGTCGGTCGATTACCGGGCTTGGCGGGCCGAGGATGTGTTTGCTGCTCGTCCCATGGTTGAGGACGGCCAGAGGATTTGGCTGGGCGAAGGGGGCGCTCGGCAGGCTGTCGGGAACGGCCGCGGCCGAGGACGTGGTCGCGTTCCTCTTCGGACATTCCACCCCAGCTGCCGAAGGCTTCTCGGCCGGTGAGCGCGTGGTCGCGGCACGCCTGTCGAACGGGGCACTGGGAGCAGATCTTCTTCGCCTCGACGATCCGCTTGTGCCGTTTAGGCCCGCGCTCGTTGGTGGGGTGGAAGCGCGACTGACGATCCGGCACAGGGCCGCCAGTCGCCAGTTCACTCCCTCAGGGACGGGTGTATCGCTGTGTCTCACGGTTCCAAAAGGCCCGCATCACGAGCACTCCTGCGGGGATCGGTGGTTGGGCCCCGCACCACCATGGGTGCGGGGCACGGGCGGTCAGGGGACGCTGACGAAGTTGGTGAAGCCGCCGTGTCGGGCGGGCAGGTCGGCGAGGGCCTCGTTGATCTTCTCGAGCGGGAAGCTGTGATGCTCGAAGACCGACAGGTCGAGGACACCGGCGCCGGCGAGGTCGGCCATGTCCTGCGCCTCGGCGGTGGAGAACCACAGGCTTCCGAGGACGCTGATCTGGCTGCACATCAGCGAGAACATGTCCAGCGGTGGGCGCTCCATCATGCCGCCGATGTCGACGGCCACGCCGCCGCGGCGCAGGGTGGTGATGGCGTCGAGGAACGACTCTGCCGGGGCGCCGGGGCCGAGTGAGTCTATAACGATGTCGACGCCCTCCCCGTTGTTGTGTTCGCGCACCCAGCTGCGCAGGTCGCCTCCGCCGGCGGGGAGGACGTGGATGCGGTCGGGGGCGATGGATCGGACGTCCTCGAGGAGATCGGCGTTGCGGCCGGTGCCGAAGATGCGGCTCGCACCGAGCGCGAGGGCGCTCAGGCAGGTGCCCAGTCCCAGGGTTCCGGAGATGCCGTCGATCAGGACGGTGGAGCCGGGTCCGGCGCCGGCTTTGCGCAGTGCCGAGTATCCGGTGCCGAGGTATCCGAATCGGGCTCCTTCGTCGAAACTGACGGAGTCGGGCAGCTTCACCAGGTTGCGTTGCGGCGCAGTCAGATACTCGCCGAGCCCGCCGTAGGGGTAGGCGTCGAAGATCTCCTGGCCGTCGGCGCCGAAGGAGAAGTAGCCCATGAAGGTGTACTTGTCGCAGTTCTGATCGTGCCCCTGCCGGCAGGGGCGGCAGCCGCCGCAGGAGATACCGGGGTTGACGTAGACGCGGTCGCCGACGGCGACATCGGTGACGTGGCTGCCGACGGCGGCGACGACGCCGGCGGAGTCGAGGCCGAAGATGGCGGGGAGCTCCGGAAGCGGCAGGTAGGGGAACCATTCGCTGTAGGTGGCGAGCACGTTGGAGAGGTTCGGTACGACGTTGCAGGCCTTGACCTGCACCAGCACGTCGGTCGCCCGCGGTTCGGGGATCGGGAGTTCCTCGATCTTCATCGGCTGGTTGATCTCGTGGAGGCGGGCAACGCGCATGGTCGACTTCATGAAGGGAACTCCTGAGGGGTTGTTCGTCTGGCTGGATAGCGGGATGTCAGGCACACGGAGTGCTGGTGTGGGCGCCGACGGGAGCCCACACCAGTGCGGCCGGCTGCGGTTCGGTGTGGTCAGGCGGTGGTGCCGGTGATCGATGCGGTCAGGGCGGTCCGGATGTCGTCGACGGTGGCGATCTCGGCCAGCAGTCCGAGCGAGTTGATGCTCGCCTCGTGCGCTTCGGGGTTGGCCGCCGAGCACGCGTCTTCGACGATCACGACGCTGTAGCCGAGATCGCTTGCAACGCGGGCTGTTCCCTCGACAGAGGCGTTGGTGGCCACACCGGCGAACAGGAGTGTGGTGATGCCCTTGCCCCGCAGGATGGTGTCGAGGTCGGTCCCGGCGAAGGCGCCGATCCGCTGGTGCGTGAGCACGATGTCGTCGCCGTGCGGCTTCAGCGGTTCGACGATTTCGGCGAGTTCGCTGCCCTCCTTGAGACAGCCGGACTGGGCGACGATGCCCAGCAACGGTGAGTTGACCTCGAGGTCGGAGAAGTCGGGTTTCCAGGCGACCCGGGTGTAGACCACGGGGGCGCCGGCCTCGCGGGCCGCGGCGATAAGCGCGGCGATCTGGTCGATGACGCGGCGTTCGCTCACCTGCTGGTGGAAGAAGTCGGCGAAAGCGCCGGTGGGGCCGACGATGTCGCCCTGGCAGTGAACGGCCACGACGGCGGTGGTGCGGGGGTCGAGTTCCATCAATAGCTCCTGGTTCGGGGGGCGTGTTTAGACGTGAGCGAGGATCGAGTGCCCGATGTTGTCGATGTCACGGGCCGCGGTGAAGGGGTTGGACAGGAAGACCTGGAGGATGTCGACGCCGGCCTCGCGCATCAGGGCGGCCTTGTCCCGCAGCTCGGCGGGTGATCCGTAGAGGCACCAGTAGTCGACGAGTTCCTTGGTGATGATCGGCCGGTGCCGAGGGTCGAGTCCGCGCAGGTACTTCGCCCAGACGTCGAGGTAGTGCGGCTGGTCCGGGGCCTTCGGGTCGCCCAAATACTGCTGCGCGGCGGTGATGGAGGCATCGACGATGGGGTCGCCCAGCTGGTCGCGGTGCTGGTCCATCAGGCCGGCGTTGGTGATGCACGAGCTGATCGGTCCGGAACCGAAGCCGTTGGTGACACCGTCTTCCCAGGTCTCACCGCTGCCGAGTTGGTAGAACCAGGACAGGGAGACGAGTTTGACCGAACCGGGCGCTCGGCCGGCGCCGGCGACCGCCTTGTCGAGGCGACTGCGGATCAGCTTGATCATCTCGACGTTCGGTCCGAGGCAGTAGACGACGGCGTCGGCGTACTTGGCTGCTTCGGCGAGTCCGCGCGGTCCGCCGGCGGCCACCCAGATCGGGATGTGGTCGGTGACGTTGTAGAAACCGCTTTCCTTGTCGAGGAACTCCACCTCCCGGGATTGTCCGAGCCAGTTGTGGGTGACGCGTCGTCCGGCCATCAGCTCCCTCGAGACCTCGATGGCGTGCGTGAGTTCGGAGATCTTCGCGGGGCGGTTACCCATTGAGCGCAGCGCGTTGTTGGCGGTGCCGATGCCGAGGAAGGTGCGCCCCGGTGCCAGGGCGTTGAGGGTGGCCATTGAGTTCGCGGTGACCGGGGCGATCCGGGTCAGCGGATTGGTGACCATGGTGCCCAGATTGATCGAGCTGGTCTGGGTCGCTGCGAGCGCCAGGTACTGGTACGGGTCGGAAAACAGCAAGGGTCCTTCGCCGACACCGAAGTGCGAGAACCCGAGGTCCTCGGCCTGCTTCACCATCGCGACCTGGTCGATCCTGGCGCAGGTGCCGATACAGAGTTCCATCTTCTTCTCCTTGCATTGACCCGCTGGTGTGGTTCGACGCCGTGAACGAGGGCGATTGGCTCGCGGGATGGGCGATCCGGGACTGTGTGTTCGGGTCCCGGGTCAGGGGCTCGCAAGCGCCGGAAGTGAGCGATTCCGTTGAAAGGGAACGGCATTGAGCGGCGCGATCCCGTTCCGGAAGGGTTGCCACCCGACCCGTTGCGCTGGTAAAACAAGCCGTACACCTCAAATTGGAATTCTAGCGTTCCAGATGACCGTAGCTGACAGTGACGCGGACCACAAGTACTAGAATGCAAGTTACTGTGGTGAGCGCCGCAGACGAGGGGGACACCATGGCCAGCGCGCCCGACGAAAGCGTGTACGTATGAGCACCACCAGCACCGATCCGGAGGCTGCCGCCCTTCTCGCGAATGTCCGAAACTCGGGCGCACGGCTCTCGGCCGCCATGTACGACATCCTCAAGACCAGACTGCTCGAGGGACGCTACGCGGCCGGGGAAAAGATCGTCGTCGAGTCCATCCGCCAGGAGTTCGGGGTCAGCAAGCAGCCCGTCATGGACGCCCTGCGCCGACTCTCCAGCGACAAGCTCGTCTACATCTTCCCGCAGAGCGGGTGCGAGGTCGTCTCTTATACCCAGCGTGAGGTCGAGGACTTCTTCACCCTGTTCGGGGGCTTCGAGGGCACGATCGCCGCGGTCGCCGCCGCCCGCCGGACCGAAACCCAGCTCATCGAGCTGGGCCTGATCTCGTCCCGGATCGATGCACTGCTCACCTCCCACGACCCCGAGGTGCGCGCGCACGGATACCGCATCCACAATCGCGAATTCCACGCCGCCATCCACACAATGGCGCATTCGCGGATCATGGCCGAGACCAGCCAGCGGATGTGGGACATGTCCGACTTCCTGATCAACACCACCGGAATCACCAACCCGCTGTCGAGCGCCCTGCCCGAACGCCAGGACGATCACCACGCGATCATCGAGGCGATTCGGCAACAGGACGAGGCGGGAGCCCGCGAGGCCATGGAACGGCACATCGTGGGAACCATTTCGGTCATCCGCGACGAAGCCGACGACTTGGCCGGCTGAGACGCCCCACAGCGGCCCGCCCCCGCAACCACGCGTTGCACGGGCGGGCCTTTTCTATGCCCACCGCCGGTCGAAACACCCCTTTGACGGGGACCGGCACCCTGCGCCAGTCAGTACCGCGGGTCGCATCTCGTCCACCGGAGAGACTTGCGTCACCTTCCACGGAGGCGTAGCTTCTCTTCTAGACGTCTAGCATTCCAGTTGCAATGTTTCTCTCACTTCCCTCAGAGAAAGGAGCGGCCATGACGACCGCTTCGCGCAGGTTGGTCCACGCGGCGCCGGCGTGTTTCGGGCCGCGGATCGGAGAAGCCCGACCGT
Organism: Rhodococcus oxybenzonivorans; assembly: GCF_003130705.1. NCBI lineage: Bacteria > Bacillati > Actinomycetota > Actinomycetes > Mycobacteriales > Nocardiaceae > Rhodococcus > Rhodococcus oxybenzonivorans. Next base: position 435,141 of record NZ_CP021355.1, read on the forward strand.
GAGCAACACCTCCGCTTCCTCGACGAAGCCCGCAGCCACCTCACCGCTACGGGTGGCGATGGCCAGCTTCATCGGCACCACGGTCGAGTATTACGACTTCTTCATCTACGGCACCGCCGCCGCCCTGGTGTTCCCCACGCTGTTCTTCCCCGATGTGTCCCCGGCAATCGGAATCCTGCTGTCCTTCGCGACGTTCGGGGTCGGGTTCCTCGCCCGCCCGCTCGGCGGCATCGTCTTCGGTCACTTCGGTGACCGGGTCGGTCGCAAGAAGATGCTGGTGATCTCGCTGGTCGGAATGGGCTCGGCCACCGTCCTGATGGGACTGTTGCCCGGTTACGCCCAGATCGGAATCGCCGCCCCGATCCTGCTGACCCTGCTGCGCCTGGTGCAGGGCTTCGCGGTCGGCGGCGAGTGGGGTGGGGCCACACTGATGGCCGTCGAGCACGCCCCGACCGCGAAGAAGGGCTTCTTCGGATCCTTCTCCCAGATGGGCGCCCCGGCCGGGACCAGCGTCGCGACCCTGGCGTTCTTCGCGGTCTCCCAATTGCCCGACGAGCAGTTCCTCAGCTGGGGCTGGCGCCTGCCGTTCCTGTTCAGTGCGGTACTGATCGTGATCGGGCTGTTCATCCGCCTGTCGCTGACCGAGAGCCCCGACTTCGCCGAGGTCAAGGCGCAGAGCGCGGTGGTGCGGATGCCGATCGCCGAAGCATTCCGCAAGCACTGGAAGGAAATCCTGCTCATCGCGGGGACCTACCTGTCCCAGGGCGTGTTCGCCTACATCTGCATGGCCTACCTCGTCTCCTACGGCACCACCGCCGCGGGGATCAGCCGCACCTTCGCCCTCGCCGGGGTGTTCGTCGCCGGCATCGTCGCCGTCATCCTCTACCCGGTCTTCGGGGCCCTCTCCGACACCTTCGGCCGCAAGACGATGTATCTGCTCGGGGCCGTGGCCATGGGGGTGGTGATCGCCCCGGCGTTCGCGCTGATCAACACCGGCAACCCCTGGCTATTCATGGCCGCACAGGTGCTGGTCTTCGGGATCGCGATGGCACCCGCCGCCGGAGTCACCGGATCCCTTTTCACCATGGTCTTCGACGCGGACGTGCGCTACAGCGGCGTCTCGATCGGATACACCCTCTCCCAGGTCGTGGGCTCGGCGTTCGCGCCGACGATCGCCACCGCCCTGTATGCCTCCACTAAGTCCAGCACCTCGATCGTCGCCTACCTGCTGGTGGTCTCGGCGATCTCGGTGGTCTCGGTGATCCTGCTGCCCGGCGGCTGGGGCCGCAAAGGCGCAGCGAGCCAACTCGTTCGAGACGAAGCCGGCTCCGCCCGGCCCACCGCCGCGGTGACCACATTCTCAACCCCGGACACGGCCACGGACCTGCGTGTCCTCGACAAGTGAAGTGATGACAGACATGAGTGACCACGACCGAACCTCCTACGACACCGACGTCGTGATCGTCGGACTCGGGCCCGCCGGTGGCACAGCGGCGCTCGCCCTGGCCACCTACGGCCTGCGCGTCCACGCCGTCTCGATGTTCCCCTGGGTGGCGAACTCGCCGCGCGCGCACATCACCAACCAGCGCGCCGTCGAGGTGCTCCGCGACCTGGGCGTCGAAGACGAGGCACGCAAATACGCGACACCGTGGGACCAGATGGGTGACACGCTGTTCACCACGAGCCTGGCCGGCGAGGAAATCGTCCGGATGCAGACCTGGGGAACGGGCGATACCCGATACGGGGACTACCTGTCCGGCAGCCCGTGCACGATGCTCGACATCCCCCAACCGCTGATGGAGCCGGTGCTGATCAAGAACGCCGCCGAACGCGGCGCGATCATCAGCTTCCACACCGAATACCTCGACCACACCCAGGACGCGGACGGGGTGACCGTCCGGTTCCGCGACGTCCGCTCGGGCACCGAATTCACCCAGCGAGCCCGCTTCCTGCTCGGTTTCGACGGTGCTCGCTCGAAGATCGCCGAGGAGATCGACCTTCCCTTCCAAGGCGAACTGGCCCGTGCCGGCACCGCCTACGTGCTCTTCAACGCGGACCTGAGCAAGTACGTCGCGCATCGGCCGTCCATCCTGCACTGGATCGTCAACTCGAAGGCCGGTTTCGGTGAGATCGGCATGGGCCTGCTGCGGGCGATCAAGCCGTGGAACCAGTGGATCGCCGGCTGGGGATTCGACATGGCCAAGGGCCAGCCCGACGTCTCCGACGACGTTGTCCTCGAACAAATCCGGACCCTCGTCGGCGACCCGCACCTGGACGTCGAGATCGTGTCGCGGTCCTTCTGGTACGTCAACCAGCAGTACGCCGAGCACTACCAGTCAGGCCGGGTGCTGTGCGGCGGCGACGCCGTGCACCGGCACCCACCGAGCAGCGGGCTGGGATCGAACACCTCCATCCAGGACGCGTTCAACCTGGCGTGGAAGGTCGCGTTCGTCGTCAAGGGCTACGCCGGGCAGGGCCTACTCGAGTCCTATTCGCCCGAACGGGTCCCGGTCGGCAAGCAGATCGTCGCTCGCGCCAACCAATCCCGCAAGGACTACGCCGGGCTGCGCGAGTGGTTCGACTCAGGCAGCGACGATCCGGTCGCGGCCGGTCTGGCGAAGCTGAAGGAACCCACGCCCGAGGGGGTCGCCCTGCGCGAGCAGCTGTACGAGGCGCTCGAGGTGAAGAACACCGAATTCAACGCCCACGGCGTCGAACTCAACCAGCGCTACGCCTCCTCCGCGGTCGTCCCCGAGCCCGAGGCGGGAGACGAGGTGTGGGCACGAGACCGGCAGTTGTACCTGCAGGCCACCACCCGGCCCGGCGCGAAGCTGCCGCACGCGTGGCTGGTCGGCGCCGATGGCACCCGCATCTCCACTCTCGATGTCACCGGGAAGGGAATGATGACCCTGCTCACCGGAATCGGCGGCCAGGCGTGGAAGCGTGCCGCCGCCAAACTCGACGTTCCGTTCCTGCGGACCGTGGTCGTCGGTGAACCCGGCACCATCGACCCCTACGGCTACTGGCGGCAGATCCGTGACATCGACGAGGCCGGCGCCCTCCTCGTCCGCCCCGACGGGTACATCGCGTGGCGGCACAGCGCCCCAGTCTGGGACGACCGCGAAGCACTGACCAGCCTCGAGGAGGCGCTCACCACGGTCCTCGACCGCCCGTCGGGCAGCAGCGCACCGGCCCCGGACGCCACGCAGGAGCCGCAGTACAACACCCAGGCCGTGCCGATCACCGTCCCGCACACCATCCCCGCGGACGCAGCACCTGCCTCCGCCACCAGCACCACAACCGAGGGAGTAAACCGATGACCCGCCCGTACACCAGCGTCTGGAACGACCTGAACCAGGTCGAATTCAGCCAGGGCTTCATCCAAGCGGGCCCCTACCGGACCCGGTACCTACACGCCGGCGACACCTCCAAGCCCACACTGATCCTGCTGCACGGCATCACCGGCCACGCCGAAGCGTATGTCCGCAACCTGCGATCGCACGCCGAGCACTTCAACGTGTGGGCGATCGACTTCATCGGCCACGGCTACAGCAGCAAGCCCGATCACCCGCTCGAGATCAAGCACTACATCGACCACGTCCTGCAGTTCATGGACGCGATCGGTGTGGAGAAGGCGTCGTTCTCCGGCGAATCGCTCGGTGGCTGGGTCACCGCCCAGTTCGCGCACGATCACCCGGAGAAGGTCGAGCGGATCGTGCTCAACACCATGGGCGGCACCATGGCCAATCCGAAGGTGATGGAACGTCTCTACACCCTATCCATGGAGGCGGCGAAGGACCCGAGCTGGGAACGCGTCCAGGCCCGGCTCGAGTGGCTGATGGCCGACCCGGCGATGGTCACCGACGACCTGATCCGCACCCGGCAGGCGATCTTCCAACAGCCGGACTGGCTCAAGGCCTGCGAGATGAACATGGCTCTGCAGGATCCGGAAACTCGCACACGCAACATGATCACCGATGCCACCCTCGAGGGCATTACGGTGCCGGCGCTGGTGCTGTGGACCACCAAGGACCCCTCCGGTCCCGTCGACGAAGCCAAGCGGATCGCCTCCCACATTCCCGGCGCGAAGCTCGCGATCATGGAGAACTGCGGGCACTGGCCCCAGTACGAGGACGCGGAAACGTTCAACCAGCTGCACCTGGATTTCCTGCTCGACCGCGCCTGATCGTCCCGTGGGTGTCTGCCACCGCGAGCAGGCACCCGCGATCGGCGCCCCTTACATAGCCACCCCTCGCACTCCGTCGACGAACCGCGCGAGAACCAGAAGGAAACAGACGATGCCCGTAGCGCTGTGCACGATGTCGCATTCCCCCCTCATGGGACGAAACGACCCGGCCCAAACCGTGATCGACGACGTCGATGCCGCGTTCGAGAATGCGCGCACGTTCATCGCCGACTTCGCCCCCGACCTGATCGTGATCTTCGCCCCGGATCACTACAACGGGGTCTACTACGATCTGATGCCCCCGTTCTGCATCGGTGCCGCGGCCCAGTCGGTCGGCGATTACGGCACCGAATCCGGACCGCTGAACGTCGACCGCGACGCCGCCTACGCCCTCGCCCGGGAAGTCCTCGCCAGCGGCGTCGACGTCGCGTTCTCCGAACGCATGCACGTCGACCACGGCTTCGCCCAGGCCCTGCAGCTGCTGGTCGGCTCGATCACCGCGGTCCCGACCGTGCCGATCTTCATCAACTCCGTCGCCGAACCACTCGGCCCGGTCAGCCGGGTCCGGCTACTCGGCGAGGCCGTCGGGCGGGCCGCGGCGAACCTGAACAAGCGGGTGTTGTTCGTCGGATCCGGTGGGCTGTCCCACGATCCGCCGGTGCCGCAGTTCGCCACCGCCCCCGCGGAGGTGAAGGAGAAACTCATCGACGGTCGCAACCCCACCGAGGCTGAGCGCAACGCCCGCGAACAGCGGGTCATCGACGCCGGTCGCGACTTCGCTGCCGGAGTGGCCACCATTGCGCCCCTCAACCCGCACTGGGATCGCAACCTGCTCGACGTTCTCGCCTCCGGCGAGATCGAGCAGATCGACTCCTGGACCAACGAATGGTTCGTCGAACAGGCCGGGCACTCCTCCCACGAAGTACGCACCTGGATCGCCGCGTATGCGGCGATGAGCGCCGCCGGGAAGTACCGCGTCACCTCGACCTTCTACCGCGAAATCCCGGAATGGATCGCCGGATTCGGCATCAGTACCGCCGTCGCCGTCGACGAATAGACCCCGCCGCTCCCATCACGCCGACCCACGAAGGGACCCCGGATGGCCTCCGTCCGCTCAGTAGACAATCACCTGATCGAGGACGCCGCCGCACGGCTGGCCGACGCCGAACGTGCTGGCGCCCCGTGCACCCCGGTACGGGATCTGATCGGGCGGACCGACATCGACACCGCCTACCGGGTACAAACCCGCAACGTCGATGCGGCGGTCGCCGCCGGTCACCGGATCGTCGGCCGCAAGATCGGCCTGACCTCACCCGCGCGCATCTGGGAAAAGCTCCGGTCCGCGCTGCTCGCCCGATTCCAGTCAGCTCCGCCCGAACAGCGTGCCGCGATCGATGCCGCACTCGAGGTCGGGCTGCAGAAGGTCCGAGCCGAGCAGTCCGGAGTATCGATAGCTGACGAGCTCGCGGCCGCCTACTCGCGGGCGGATGCGGGCGTGTTCGCCCCCCTGCGTGCGCAACTCGGCCTCGACGAGGTGGTCCTCCTCATGACCGGGGCCGCGCCCATCCCACCCGCCGTCCACGAATTCTTCCTCGCGATCGGTCTGCCGCTCGCTGAGGGCTTCGGAATGTCCGAGACCGGTGCCCTGGGCATGACCAACCTGCCCGGCGACATAAGGCTCGGCAGCGTCGGGAAAGCGATGCCGGGCACCGAGGCACGCACCGCCGACGACGGAGAACTCCTCCTCCGCGGGGCACACGTGATGCGCGGATACCGCAAGGATCCGGTGAAACTACCGAGGCCATCGACGAAGACGGCTGGCTGCACACCGGCGACATCGCCACGATCGACGACGAGGGTTTCGTCCGCATCGTCGACCGCAAGAAGGAGTTGATCATCAACGCGGCGGGCAAGAACATGTCACCCGTCAATATCGAAAGCGCGCTGAAGGGCGCGTCTCCACTCATCGGGCAGGCGTGCTGCGTCGGAGACGGGAGACCCTACAACATCGCACTGCTCGTACTCGACCCCGACGCCGCCGCGGCATTCGCTGCCGAGCACGGTCTACCCGACGCGTCGGCGCACGCGGTCGCGCAGGACCCCCGAGCGCAGGCTGCGGTAGCGAAAGCCGTCGAGAATGCGAACAGTCGGTTGTCCCGGGTCGAGAGCCTGTTGCAGAATGCGTGTCGTCGGGACTGATCGTGACGCTCGTCTGGGAAAATTGGGTATGGCCAAGGGGTATCGTCCGGTGTTGCGCGATCAGGTGTTCCTTTTGCCTCCGAATATGCGGGAATGGCTTCCTGCGGATCATCTTGTCTGGTTTCTGTTGGAGACGATCGAGATGCTCGATACCCATGAGTTCGACCGGCGTCGTCGCCGTGGTGGGGTGGGCGCGGCCGGTTACGACCCGCGGATGCTGCTGGGACTCCTGATTTATGCCTACTGCAGAGGGATTCGATCCTCGCGGCAGATTGAACGGTTGTGCTCGACCGATGTCGCGTTCCGGGTGCTGTGCGCGCAAGACGTCCCCGACCATTGCACGATCGCCCGGTTCCGTGCCGAATGCCAGGACGCGTTCACCGGGTTGTTCACGCAGGTACTGATGATCGCCGGCCACGCCGGTCTAGGGCACTTCGGAACGGTCGCAATCGATGGCACCAAGATCGCCGCGAACGCATCGATCGACGCCAACCGCGGGCATGAGTGGCTGAGCGAGCAGGTCACTCGCATGGTTGCCGAAGCCGAACAGACCGACGCCACCGAGAACATCCGCGCTGCACAGCGTGCACATGATGACGATGATCGGGTTCCTGCCCGGCTGATGGACCAGAGCAGTCGTGCACGGCGAATCCGTCAAGCGGCCGACGAGGTGGCCGCACAATTGAAACGCCAGCGCATCAACGAAGATGAGCGCGATGCAGCGGCACGGGCACGGTTGGCGAAATCTCGAGCGGGTGAACCTGTGGTCGGTCGTATCCCTGACGGACCGCACCGGCTCGCGGAAGCACGCGCCCACCTGGCACGTGAAATCGCCACTCACCAGTCGAAACTCGAACGGCGTGCCGCACTGATCGCCGCGGGGAAGAAGCCGATGGGCGCCCCACCTGTTCCATTGGAACAGCACTCACGAATCATCCGCGCCCGACGAGTCGTCGAAGCCGCACTGGCAGCCGAACGCACAGCTTCCGCCACGAAGCCGGCCACACCTGTATTGCCGAAGACGGTGGCCAACACCACCGATCCACAATCACGGTTAATGCCGACCAGGCGCGGATTCCTCCAGGGCTACAACGCTCAACTCGCCGTTACCAGCGATCAGATCATCGCGGCCGTACAGATTGGTCAAAGTCCCAATGACATTGCATCCCTTGTGCCGATGATGGAGGCAAGTGTGCGCGCCGCCGCGATGCTGCACACCGATACCGGCCGGCCTGAACACATCATCGGTGTCGTCCTCGCTGACGCCGGGTACTGCAGTGACAGCAACCTTTCTGCGCCCGGACCAGAGCGGTTAATCGCGCTGAACAAGACACGCGACCACGCGAAAGCGGTCATAGAACAGCCCGTGACAGGACCACCTCCGGAAGGTGCGAGCCCGAGACAGGCGATGTCGCATCGGCTACGCACGCCAGAAGGATCCCGTCTCTACAAACGCCGCGGGGCCACCGTCGAACCCGGCATCGGCAACCTGAAGAAGGTCCTCGACCGATTCTCCGGCCGTGGTCTAAACAGCGCCCTCGGCGAGCTCAACCTCGCGGCCAGCGCATTCAACCTGATGAAGATCCACCGAGCAACGGCCAGCTGAACGCGCCGGCCCGGAACGAGTCGGCCACCTCAGAATCGGCAGCAAACGAGAAAATCGACTGGACTGCTCCACCTTTTATGTCAGCGCGCATTCTGCGACGGGCTCTCGAACAGATCAAACGGTACGAACTCCTCGACGAAGAGTGGTTGCCGGACAGCGCGGAACTCACCCCCACGATGAAACTCAAGCGCCGGTCGATCTCGGGCAAGTACTCCGACGTGATCGAGAGCCTGTACAGGTAAGGCTCAAGGCGTGGGCGCCAGTCGTCCGGAAACCAGCCGGCGACCGGCCCCCTGAGGCTGCCCCCTTTGAGTGGACACCCCTGACAATGGTTCTAGTAGAGCCAGGAGGGATGTCGAGGTGGGACGCCAGTCTCTGTACCCGGAACAATTCCGGAAGGATGCGATCGCGCTGTACCGCGCGGCCGGGCCGGTGGCTTTTCCTGATGTGCGGTCCCACCGGGCCCGGAGGGTCGTTCGTGTGGCCTGATAGCGCCTCTGTGTGTCAAGCAGCCGTAGGTGGTGCGTGTTGTTGGTCCCTGAGCATTCGGCGATAGAGGACGTTCGCGAGGCGGCGTTTGAGTGCGCGCCGGGCTTCGGCTCGTGTCTTGCCTTCGTCGAGTTTGCGCTGGTAATAGACGCGGCCGGGCCCTGGGTCGCGGGCTTGGCAGACGGCGATGGTGTGCAGCACGGAATTGAGTTGACGATTGCCACCGGTATTGAGCCGGTGGCGTGTGTTCTCGCCGCTCGACGCTGCGAGAGGAGCGGTGCCGGTGGAGCCGGCGAAGTGATCGGCCGAGGGGAATCGGGTGATGTTCCCGATGTGGCCGAGAAGTTTGGCGGCAAGGACGGTGTTGATTCCGTGGACTTCCTGCAGAGTCGTCGTCGTGGCGGCGACTGCGTCGCGCATCTGAGCTTCGTTGGCTTTGATGTTCGAATCGATGCGCCGGAGGTCGGCAAGCACGTCCTTGGCCAAGTCCCGGCGGCAGGCGTCGGTGGCGGTGGTCGGTTTGATCCGTTGCATCGCAGCGCCGGCCTTGTCCGCCGAAGCCCGATCGGAACGCCGCCTGGAATCAGTTCCCGTAGCAGCTGGTGCAACCGGATGACCTCACACGCGTCTTCTCACGTGTGAGGTCATCGCGGCGCTCGGACAGCAGCCGCAAGATCGTGCTCTGGTCCTCGCGGTGAACTTGATGTAAGCCGTGGTGGTACAAGGCGGTCAGCGCGACGGCCCGGGCATCGTCGGGTCGGTTTTGCGTCCGCCGCCGGTGCTCAGGACCCGGACTTTCATTTGCGAGGGTGGAAGGAACGTCAACAACGTCCTCACCACGCGCGACCAGAATCTGCGCGATGCCCGGCCGAGTCCCTTTGCTCCCTCGATCGCGTATTGCCGTTCTGGCCATCGCTGGCACCATTTCACCAACGCGGTGGCGGTGCCGGCATTGACCACGAACCGACGGGACCCGACGGTGACGCCGCTGCGGCCGACGGCAACTGCGGTGAATGACGACTTGTGCGGGTCGATTCCGATGATGACCACCTGGCAGTACTCCTTCGGTAGGCGAAGTCGAACGTGCCTGCGGAGGGCATCCTGACTTGAAGATCTCGTTCACGCCTCTGTCGAGCCACACCGCAGGGCGGGTGTCGACCGGCATGGCACGCTATCAGTGAGCCAACCTCCGAAGATGGTGGCAAGAAGCCTGCGAGCCTGCGCCGATCGACACCCTGGACGCTACGAGACTGCAGATCCCGATCACATCCACAGGTGATTTAACAAGTCAGAAGCCTGCCGCTGGTGCCCGATTGAGGCCTGCCCGCGAACGCACCGATCCGACGCCATAGCCCTCAACCGGATTGGAGTCACCAGTTGATCGTGATCGGAGTCGACGCCCACAAATCCACCACACACTTGTCGCGGTCGACGACATCGGCCGTCAGGTCGGGCAGCGGACCGTCAAGGCCACCACCGAGGGTCATCTGCCGGCGATCGAGTGGGCCGCCCAATGGCCGCAGGTGCAGTTCGCGCTCGACGACTGCCGCCACGTGACTCGGCGACTCGAATCGGATCTGCTGCGCCGCGGTTACGCGGTGGTCCGCGTCAAGACCCAGTTGATGGCCGTGCATCGGCGCAGCGCCCGCCAGCCGGGCAAATCCGACCCCATCGACGCGCAGGCCGTGGCGATGGCCGCGCTGCGTGAGGAGAATTTGCCGATCGCCCAACTGGACGGACCCACCCGGGAGGTCAAGCTCCTGTCCGATCACCGACGCAATTTGGTCTGCGAGAGAACGAAACTTATCAACAGGCTTCGCTGGCACCTGCACGAGCTGGAGACCCTGAACTTGTCATTCCCGTGCGGGGGATCCGGCGGTATCGCGTCATGGATGAGCTCGCCGAACGGCTGACTGCGTTCACCGGTGTGGTCGCCCAGATCGCGGGCGAACTCCTCGACCGGTGCCGGCAGCTGACCGAGCAGGTCAACAATCTCGAGCGCCAGATCCGTGACCGCGTTCGGCGGATCGCGCCGTCGCTACTCGCGATACCCGGGTGCGGGGTTCTCTCCGCCGCCGTCATCATCGGCGAGACGGCCGACGCTCGACGTTTCCACTCGAAAGATGCCTACGCGAAGTCAACGGCACCGCTCCGATCCCGGTCTGGTCGGCCCACGAGCGGGTCCGTCTCAATCGCGGTGGCAACCGTGCCGTGAACTCGGCGCTGCACGCGATCGCCACTACGCAGGTCGCGCGCGGCGGCCCAGGTGAGGACTACGTGGCGAAGCTGCAGGCGGCGGGGAAGACGAAGCGGGAGGCTGTGCGCCTGCTCCGCCGACGTGTTTCCGACCGGGTGTTCCAGGTCCTGCGCACCGCCGAAACTGCAATCAAAAACCGTTCACAAGGGCCACTTTCGGCGGCGGCTTGACATAGAAGCATCAAGGAGGTGAAGTGAAGACCCGCCGCTGGGACTTCATCTCCGACCATCGCGCCGAGTTCTTCCGTGCTGCGGCTGTGCCGGGTGCTCGGGACCTCCCGATCCGGATACTACAAACACTTGGCCACCGAGCCGGCCCGAGTCGAGCGCCAGGCCGACGAGGCCGCGACGGTCGCCGAGATCCGCGCCATCCACGCCGAGCACCGCAGCGCCTACGGCGCCCCGCGCGTGCACGCCGAACTCCGCTCCCGCGGGCGCAAGATCAACCGCAAACGGGTGACCCGATTGATGCGGATCCACCACGTCGTCGGTCGGCACCTGCGCCGCACCAAGCGCACAACCATCGCGGACAAGTCGACTTCACTCGTTCCGGATCTGGTGATGCGGGACTTCACCGCCCCAGCCATGAACATGAAGTGGTGTGGGGACGTCACCTACATTCCAGTGGGATCTTCATGGTTGTTCTTGGCCACGGTGATCGACATCTACTCACGTCGGGTGGTGGGCTGGTCCATCGCCGACCACATGCGCACCGAGCTCGTCACGGACGCGATCGAGATGGCGGTTCGCACCCGCGGTGGTGACGTCCGTGGGGTCGTATTCCACAGCGATCGCGGCTCCCAGTACACCGCAACGGATTTCGGCGATGTATGCCGCCGTCATGGGATCCGCCCGAGTCGAGGACGGGTCGGCTCGAGTTACGACAATGCTCTTGCCGAGTCGTTCTTCCAAGGACTCAAGAGGGAGTGGCTGCACGGACGGAGTTGGATGTCGAAGTCGCAGGCACGGATGGAGCTGTTCGAGTGGCTCTCGTACTTCAACCGACGTCGCCGTCACTCCGCGCTGGGATACCTCACCCCGGTGGAGTTCGAACAACGGCTGATCGCGTCGTCTACGCTGTCAGTTGCCGCATGAAAACAGGTGTCCACTCTCAAGGGTCAACCTCATGCGCGACTACGAAACCAGACCCGACCACCACGAAGCCATGGTTCACATCGCGATGATCGCGACCACGACCAGGCGACTCGCCCGGACCTGACGGTTTTCAAACACACTCTGAGCTTGATCTTTAACCTGGGCAGGCGGCCCCGACGGGTTTTCTAGCTTTGGTTTCGGCGCGTTTGCCCACGTGGTGATGCGGTGCGCGGTGGGTGTTTTTCGATCCGGGTGGGCGTCCGGGTCCGGGTCGACTGGGTTTCGGTGCACTGGCCGGAACAGGCATCGTCGCGCGGGTGCGCGAAAACCCTCGACGAACCTGTGCCGGCGTCAATCGTGTTGGTGGGACGGGTCGTTCCCACGGGCGGCGTAGGTCCTCGGCCAGAGGACGGGCGAGCCGGAGTTGGGCGTAGGCCACCAGCACGATCCAGGTCCAGCGGTCGGCCGCCTCGGGACTGCGGAGCTTCGGGGCGGTCCACCCCAACGTCTGCTTGAAGAAACGGAAGGTGTGTTCGAGGTCGAAGCGCCGCAGAAACATCTGCCACAATCGGTCGATATCGGCGGTTCCCGCACCAGGATGTGAGTACCAGAGCCACACCGGTTTGGGATGCCGGTCCCCGGGCAGGTGATCGACCGTCAGCCGGATCACCGTGCCTTCGACGATCGGTGGCGGTCCCGGGTGGTCCGCCCACGAGCCACGATGGACGAGCCTCGGGTGCAACCGATTCCACGCCGCAGCGGTGGCTGTTCCGTAGCGATCGGTGTCGGTGCTGGTGGTGGTCTCGGGTTCGGGCCAGGTCTGGGGGTCGGCGAATTTGAAGTCGGAACCGTGCCGGGGTGGGCGCCCGGTACGGCCCGGTGGCGGCGCCGGGAAGCACAGCACCCGGTCCGAACGCATCCGACCCAGCACCTGCACCGGGAGATCGGCGAGCACGAACGCCAGCCGGGCCAGCTCGTACCCGGCGTCGAACACCAGCAGAATGTCCGGGTCGCCGTCGCGGTGGTGCCCGGCGTCGCGCAACCGCGTGATCACTTCACGCACCTGGGTGGCCGTCACAGCGGTTTCGTCGTCGTCGGGGCGTAGGCGGACCGCGTCGAGCACCGTCGTCCACGAGGTACGGCCGGTCTCGAGGGCGGCGACGAACGAGTACGGCCACCCCGGGATCAGCTGTGCCTGATTCTTCCCGCGGCCGTAGACGTGGCAGAACCCCCGCTGCGGACTCGTCGGTGCATCCGGGCGCAACCAGGCACTGATGTCGACGGCCAACACGATCCGGCCGCCGCGATCACGCGGGATTGTCAGCCCGCCGAGGGCGCGGCGCAGCCGAGTGTAATCTATTCGGCCGCAGTTGATTGCGTCGTACAAGGCGCCGTGACCGCGCCGATGCTCGGCGGCCAGTGACAACTCGACCAGGGTGCGAACCGCGGTGCCGGAACACAGCAGCGCATCGGTCAACTCGAACAAAGCATCACCTCGGGCCGGCAGGGACCGGTAGAACTCTTCGCGGAACGACACCAGGTCGACACGCGGATCGGGGACCGATTCTTCCCCGACCGCCCGCCGATCGGGCACACTGATACTCACGGCCACCGCCTGTCTTCGTCTCGAAAGTTCTCTGGAAGGAACTTCAAGATGATCAGGCGGTGGTCGCCTCATGCCGCTGCGACACGCCGAACAACACCAGCACCAACTGCCCCACGCCACGGCAGAGGTTAAACGACAAGCTGAGAGCGGTCATTTCTCGGGAATCATCCCGGTCGTGCGACCGTCGTCAAGTGGCCCGAACCCGGGATGGATCGCTGACGCTGGGACTACCCGCCTTGTGCTCTTCCGTCAGTCGGTGCATTGCCTCGAGGCGTCGCTGACGTCGCTTCTGGGCCTCAGGAGCCATCAGGTCGTCATCCCAGTTCAGCCCGTCATCGTGCGTTACCACGACCTCGCTGACGCCCTCCAGTTCGCGTACTTTACGGAGTGCCTCACCTTGCATGAAAGGCACAAACTCGCAGAACGGGGAGGTGAGCCGGAGGATAATCTCCACACGCCCGGTCGAAGTGACATTGACATCCTCGATCAGACCCATTTCGCCAAGACCCATCGACAGCGACATCGACACGCTGCACGGATCTTGGATCTCGTCTAGGACTCGATGGATCTCGTGCACGAGCGCAGCACGGTCCAGCCCCGGTGCGTTCATGAGGCAGGGACCGTCGGGAGGTCGGGCGCGGAAGCCGTCGGACTGCCCTTCCGCCGTTCCTCCTCGATCTGGGTCCACTTCGAGGTAGTGCTCCACGGCTGGGGATTCGGGTCTTCCCTACGTGCCCGGCTGAATTCGTCGTCTGCGATGGCCTTCTTCGTAGCCTCGATATCGAGCCCATGCAGGCGCGCCCAGTTGCCGGCAAAGATGTTGCGCTTGTGGTCGTCTGAAATCTGCTCGATAGGCGCGAAGAGGCCACCCTCTTCGAGCAGGTCCTCGGGAATCAGGTACTCGCAGAAGGCCTCGATACCCGGGCGTGGGTGGGCGACAACGCAGCCGGTTGCCCAAATGAACCGATCGTAGATGGCCGTTCCACCAACCTTCATGAGACCCAGAAGAATCTTGGAGAACATCCGCGGCCGGCGCTCAAGCACGAAGTTCAAGATCTCCATGTTTACATAGACGTTGGGGAAGCGTCCCAGGAGCCAGGCAGTTTCCTCGGTGAAGGCGAGTCCGCCGTGGACAATCTCGAACGCCAAATCGGGGAACGTACCCGCTGCGCCTTCGAGGTCGCCGACCGCGCTGGTGTCTCCATCGATGAGAGGGCCGGTGGGAAGCGACTTGTGAACAGCGACGACCTTGATGCCGAGTTCCATGGCGCGCTCGTAGAGCGGGAACGCGAACTTGGGATCGTCCATCTTGAACGGGATCTGGCGTTGCGCGTCGATGTCCCAGCTGGTCGGATAGAGTTTGAGCCCGGTCGGATTCAACAACTCCACTTGCCGGTCGAGTTCGTCGAGCGCGGCCTTGCCCTGCAGGGGATCGACGGAGGCGTATGCGCGCATGCGGTTCGGCCAGCGCTGAACTGCCTCCAGCGACTTCTCGACCGAACAGTAGCGATCCTTGAACCATCCGCCGAACGGCAAGGTGTGCACGACAGCCAGGTCGTTCGGGCTCTCGCGGAACAGGACGTTCGCGGTGTCTTCCACCGACCAATCAGAGATGTACGTGTCGTGGGGAACCACACACTCAGGATTCGGTGAGCCAGCGTTGAACCCAAACGCCATCTCACAGATCATCGCGGCCGGCTCTGGATCGCGGTAGTTCTCCGGGCTGTGGTTGTACGGATGCGCAACCGCATCAATGATAAATTCTTTAGTGGGATCCAGCATCACAAATCATCCCTAACATAGCTGATCGAATATGAGGTCACATCGAGGTATAGCCGCCATCAACCGAGATGGCCTGGCCTGTTGTATATTGCGACTCGTCTGCGGCCAGGTACACAGCGAGACTGGCGATTTCGTCGGGCCGTCCCCAACGAGAAATGGGCGTAAGTGCAATAGTCTGGTTGCCTGCTTCCGTTGGATCCTTCGGCTGAACCTGGGTAGCCAACTCAATGTCTCCGTTCTTTCCGGATTGTGAGAGCGGGGTCTCGATAGCGCCAGGACAGATCGAGTTCGCGCGGATACCCTTAGCGCCGTACTCGACCGCCGTCGCGCGCGTCAGAGTGATGACACGCCCATAGATGCGCAGTATGCCGGTATACCCGGAACGGCGACGATGCCGACCATTGACGAGATATTGATTATTGAGCCGCCACCTCGTTCGAGCATATGTGGAATCCCTGCCTTCATTGCCAAGAAAACTCCTCGCAAGTTGACGTCGATTACCCGGTCGAAATTCTCGAGGGTGCACTCGGCCGTGGGAAGCCAATCCCCGTCGATGCCAGCGTTATTAACGAGCACATCGAGACCACCAAACTGTTCTACCGCGGTGGAGGCCATTTTCTGAACGTCTTCCCACTTCGTGACATCCGCTTGGACCCCGACCGCGTTCTCACTGAGCTCCGCCGCCGCCTTCTTTACGTCATCGTTGACATCCGCCAGAACCACCTTTGCGCCTTCAGCGTGTAGGGATCGCGCAATGGCGAAGCCAATGCCTTGCGCGGCTCCGGTAACTACGGCAACTTTATCTAGCAGGCGTTCACCCATTTTGTGGTCCATCCTATAATGGGCTGCTGGATCTTTTTAGTATTGGCCTCAATTCACCGCGACATCAGCCCAGCGCACTGCTCGGATCAACGGGTCGCCTGAGAAAAACGTATTATGCCGAACTTGAAGTGTCTGGCCGCGCGTTGCGGGCACCCTCTTGATTGCCTCATTGACAATCTGTATTTGATGATGCCGATTAACCAGAATAGCCCGCACCAGCCAAACAGAGGCTGAAACTGTTCTCTGTCGGTGCGGTTTATCTGCCTGGCCAAAGACCGGTCTTAGGTTTCTGGCCGTCCGCCATGGCGCTACTTGAGCTGTGTCGCTATGGCAAGCTGCAGGTCTCGTGCGGCTACCAGGGTCGACGGCGCGGCGGTGAACGGCTGTTCTCGATTGATGTCTGCCCAGTGGTCTGCCACCGCCTCGATTGTCAGATCCGAACTGGCGAAGCAGGGGCCTTGTGCCATAAATACGCGCGTCACCCCACCGTAGCCTGCGTGGAACACCTCACCGGTCACTTCACACGACTCATGGGCAAGCCACGCTACGACGGGGGAGATATGGTGGGGGGATCCGTCCAGGTCCGTCGGCGTCGAGGCGGGATCGATCACCGACAATTCGGGGGGAATTGCCTCAGTCTCCGCGTTCATAGTTGTCGACAGTGGCGTCGTCGCGTTCGGCCATAGGGCGTTGACGTTGATGCCATGGCGACTGCCCTCGATGCTGAGGGACTTCATGAACCCGTACACGCCCGCCTTCGCGGCACTGTAGTGGGAGAGGTGGGGGAGTCCGACCATGCCGTTTGAGCTCGTCATAATAATACGACCGAAGCCCTGTTCTACCATGTGCGGCCAAGCGGCGCGGGTCACGAGGAACGTTCCCACTGTGTGGACCTTTAACATCAGTTCGAACTCTTCGAGGGACATCGAGTCGAATGGCTGGAAGCGACCGATACCAGCGTTGTTCACGACGATGTCTACGCGCCCGAACTCTTTGAATGTCTGTGCCACCAGCTCACTGGTGGCCGCCTCCGAGGAAACGTCCGCAAAGTTGAGACTGGCGGTGCCTCCTGCGTCGCGGATCTCTGCGACCACTTGCTCGGCAGGCTCCCGAGACGCTCCGCCGCCGAACGCTCCGCCGCCGAGGTCGTTCACCATTACAGCGGCTCCCCGACTGGCCAGCAGCAGCGCATGATCCCGCCCTATACCCCGCCCGGCCCCGGTCACGATCGCTACTCGACCGTCGAAACGAAGCTGACTGTCGGATGTTATCGATTCGTTCGCTTGCGTCATTACACCGCTCCAGTTACGTCGTCGCTCGGTCAGCTGCTCTTGGCGTCCTTGGAGGAGAGGGTCAGGCCGGAGTCGTGGACTGCGCCGGCGTCGAAGTACTCAGTCCAGTGCTCGATCTTGTCGTCGTCATTGAACCGCATGACCCCGACGAGAGGGAATCCATGCACAAGCGTGCCATCCGCTCTGTAGACCTTGTCGACGCGCTCGATGATCACGAAGCGGCCATTCTCCCAGATGTGGTGGATATCGACGTGAAGCGTCTCGAGGCCCTGCATTTCCTTACAGAGACGCCAGATTTCTTTGGCGCCCTCCGGTCCGTGCGTGGTCATGAGCGGCTCGTTCACCCATACATTGTCGGCCGCGAACGTCCGATCGAATCCCTTGAGGGCCTCGTCGTAGCTCACTCGCCAGGAGTTGAAGAGATCGAGTGCGACATTCTTGAGCACATCAGCCATTGTTTCGTCCTTCGTCGAGATGCGTGAGATGTTGTGAATTGCACCGGCCCGACCGGTCAGACGGTCGGGAACAATGTGATCTATGTAACCATGCACCCGGGAAAGTCGTCAACTATAAACTGATGCTGTTTACCTGCGGTGTTTGTGGATTGGGTGACGCGGTGACATCTAGGCTCTTCGACTTATTTCGGGCAGTCAGCATCAAGTCTGAGTCGCGGCCCGCTGTTTGCGGGTGCAGTGGAAGACTATCCGGCGGGCCGAGTTCTCACGATTTCGGAAGCCGCAACCGGCGCGCTTCACAGCCTTCACGAGCCGGTTGTAACCCTCGGTCCGGCATCGGTGATCCCGGTGCTGACGAACGCGTTGATCTCGGCCACCACGCATGACGGTCTTCGCCAACGTCAGTAGTTCGGGGATGTTCGAGTCGATGCACCAGGCGAGGAACCGGTGCAGCCGATGCTGGGTCAGATGGGGATCTCCCCCGATCTTGACGGTGAACAACAGCGTGCGGAGTTCCTCCTTCGTGATGTGCGCCGACAAAATGTGAGAGGTCGGGTCCTCGCCCACGATCACGTTCCACATCTTCGCGAAGTTCCTGTTCGAGAGTCGTTCTCGCGCGGTGAGCAACCGACGTCGGTTGGCCCATTCCGGGTCCCGCTTTCCGCCGCGGCGGATCTTGAGCTCCCAGGTGACCCGGCGCCGGACCTTGGTCACCGCGTCGTTCGCCAACTGAACGAGGTGGAAATGATCGACCACCAGGGTCGCGTTCGGCAGCAATCCATCGGTGGGGACCGCGGCCGCGTACTCGATCGCCTCTCGAAACTCCGGCGTACGTTCTTTCAACCAGGTGATCACGGCCGGGGTGGTGCGCCCCTCCTTCTGCCCCAGTAGACCCTGGTTACCGGACAGGTCGACGAAGCCGGTGTCCCACGGATCGACCCGCACTCACCGGCCGGCTTTGTGCAGTAGTCCCACCTGGGCTTACCGCGTGGGGGATCATCGATCCCGAGGACCCGCACCGGTGTGGGTCCTCGGGCGGTCGGCCAGGACACCCCGTGGGCGGTAGCGACTTCGGATACCGATCTGGCGGCGTCGCCGATCGCCGTCCCGATCTGGGTGCGCAACCGGCCGGTGGTGCGGGCCCGGGCCGGGATCTGCTCGATCGCCTCGGTGAACGATCCGCGAGTGCAGTACTCCTTCTGGCATCTCCACCGGGTCTTATTCCACTGCAACAGTATTCGGTCTTCCCGTAGGGGTTATCCTTCGGTCTGGAGGTCACACGCTCCTTGACGGAGGTCGAGAACACGCCGCACGACGGGCACGCCGCCGCGGTGTCCTCGTCGGTGACCAACTCGACCAGTCGGATGCCACCGGATTCCCGGGACACGCGGCCCACCCCGTACTCCTGGCAGCCCGAACAACACTGTCGTACTCTCGACCACACCCTTGGTCTTCCGTTGCCTGATGTGTCGCAACATCCAGACTTCAGGAGACCAAGGGCCCTCAGTAGATCGACGCGCCGAACACCTCAAATCTCGGGTTGCCCGCTCAAGATGAAGAGTCATATGAGCAGTTCTGTCTTTCAGGTCGCGACAAACACCTCGCGCACGTGTTCTGTATCCATAAATTCTTTAACTTTTTGGATCTTTCCATTACGGATCACAAAGGCGAAGTGATACAAATTGTTGTATACTCGCCCATTGGCGAGTTCTGCATAGGACTCGGTTTCGACGGCGACCCTGTCTGCTTCGGCCGTCCAACGCTTCGGGGTGAGAGTGATCGCCCCGGTTTTGAGATACGCGGATTGAGCCGAGAGGATCTCAGCGAATTCTTTCTTGGTCTTCTCTCCGGAGATTCCGTCGATATTGCCCGCAACCCACCAGGTGGCTGAATCGTCCAAATATGTCAGGATGCGATCGACATCTCCTGTGGAGAAGACCTTCATGAACTCAACTACTAATTCCTTGTTCCTGTGCTCGACGGTGCTCATGCCAAGTACTCCTTCGGTCGGTTCGGTCGGTTCGGTTGGCTGTGCGTGAATCATTCGAGATGAGTCTCTATTCGGCGGGACGGTCAGTCACGCCTGGTGAACCTCGATATTCGGCCCAATCGCAGGGCCGCTGGCGCCCCGTGGCCTTCCGGAACTGGGGCAGGCGTTTCTCTTGCAACGCCCGGACGCCCTCTCGGTGCTCTTCGCTGCCGTTGGACTTTCGGCAACATTAATCACCACGCCGAGAAAGGTCCGGGCGGATCACCATGCGTTCGACACCGGTTTGCGGGTCAACGAGGACTGCTGTATTTGCGGCCGCTGTGTTGCGACGCAATTATGTGTGGCTCATCGCGGACTTATACTGGCATCGTAGTCTTTCGGTACCCCTGAGTCGGATGGCGATCATTCAGACGTGCGGCCCGGCCCGGAAACAGCTTTTCCCGCAGGGTGCCGGGAGCGTATTCGCGTTTCATCATTCCGCGTGCCTGAAGTACCGGCACGACATGATCGATGAATTCGGTATATGTTCCGGGTGTGGTCATCTGGATGATATTGAACCCGTCGACTCCCGCGTCAGCCCAGGCCTGGAGGGTGTCTGCGATCGATTCCGGGGTGCCGACGATGCGGTATTGACTGGAAAAGTACTTTCCCAGATCGGCGACCGTGGGGTTCGAGTCGGCTGGCAGTCTGTCGATGAACATTTCCAGAATGCCTCGCACGGCCGATGTCTGCTGCGCCAGCTCGGCCAGCGGCATGTCCGGGGCGAGCGCCGCGAGATCGGCACCGAAAACTCCGGAATATTGCGCCAGCAAACTTTCACCGTCGACGTATTCGTCCAGTTCTGCGGCCTTGCGCTCGGCCTCTTCCTCGGTGGACCCCACGATGATGCTGGTGCCCGCGATGAACTTCGCGTCATCGGGCTGGCGGCCTGCGGCGACGAGGCGGGCTCGCACATCATCGATGAATGCGGCCGCATCCGCGGGGGAGTCGGCCATGAGGAAGATGCCCTCGGCGTGCCGGGACGCGAAGTCCCGGCCGGCCTCCGAGGCGCCGGCCTGGAACAGCACAGGTGTGCGTTGCGGTGAGGGTTCGACAAGATGTGGTCCCTGCACCGAATAGTGCTCACCGACGTGATCGATCCGGTGGATCTTGGACGGGTCAGCGAAGATTCCCTTTTCCCGGTCGGCAATTATTGCGTCGTCTTCCCACGATCCTTCCCACAGCTTATACACGACCTCCATGTACTCTTGGGCTCGCCGGTAGCGTTCATCGTGATCAGTCAATTCCGTGTGACCGACGTTGAGATACGCGTTCTCCAGGTAGCTCGTCACAATATTCCAGCCGACTCGACCCTTGGAGAGGTGGTCGAGTGTGGAGGCGGCGCGCGCAAAGCTGAAGGGCGGTTGCTGGATCATAGATCTCGTGTATACGAATCCGAGGTTCTCGGTGGTCGCAATCATTGCCGACAGCAGCATCTCCGGATCGCTGACCGGGAAGTTGATGCCACGTTCGGCGAGCATGTCAGTGCTCCCGCGGTACACGCCCTGCTGTCCCGCAAGGTCGGCGATGAAAATGGTGTCGATGCAGCCTCGCTCGGCAAGTCGGGCGAGTTCTAGCCATGTATCGAGATCGTTATGCTGTAGCGCCTTGCTGTCGGGATGACGCCACATGCCGTGGAAAATGTGCGACACGGAGTTCAGGGTGAAGATATTGAAAATCAGTTGTTTTGCCATTTCGCATCCATTCAGGGATTGAAAGCGTATTAGTTAGCTCTTGCTGAATCGTTCTTGTCGGCCGGTCACGACACCTCCTCCTGCCGGGTGGTGGCGGTCTGCAGTCCGTAGGCGCCGCGGTGGAACAGCAGCGGACGTAGGGTTTTGTCCTCACCGAGGTCGGTG
The DNA here is from genome assembly GCF_003130705.1 of Rhodococcus oxybenzonivorans. Lineage (NCBI taxonomy): Bacteria > Bacillati > Actinomycetota > Actinomycetes > Mycobacteriales > Nocardiaceae > Rhodococcus > Rhodococcus oxybenzonivorans. Next base: position 456,817 of record NZ_CP021355.1, read on the forward strand.
ACCGATGCGACGACGACGGTGTGATCGCCGCCGTCGTATTCGGCCCACAGACTACAGTCCACCCATGCCACGACGCCGTCGAGAATTGGAGCGCCCTGCAGACTGGGTCGCCATGCCACGCCGGCGAACTTGTCGGTGCCGGAGCGGGCGAAAGCGTTCGATACCCCGTCCTGGCCGTCGGCGAGCACGTTGATGCAAAACTGCTGCGCGCGGCGGACTTTCGGCCAGCTGCTCGACGTGCGGGATGCACCGAAACTGACCAGCGGCGGATCGAGGGACAGCGAGGCGAAGGATTGGCAGGTAAAGCCGATCGGGCCGGCCGGACTCATTGCGGTGATCACCGTGACACCAGAGCAGAAATGCCCGAGCACGTTCCGCATGTCTGCCGGACCGATTTCGGTTGCTTGTTGTGTGATTGTCATGTCGTCACTCCTGGGATGGCAGCAGTCGATGCCAGGCGAATTGGAAGGTGACACGATGCTCCGGTGGATCGCCCCGGCGCCGGCGCTTCATGTCCGGAGTCTTGCTGCGTGTGTAACGTGAATCCTTCGTAGCCGCGTTCGGCGATCCGATCGACATCACGCCGGTACCGCCTGAAGGTGGCAAACTCGATCAGTCCGCCGCGGCGCTGCCGGTATAGGGGGTCCTCGTCGTAGGCCTTCCGTATTCGCTCCGGCAGGAGCATATTTTGTCTGGTGATCAACTCAGAAACACTGGATGTTTCCGCGGGAGAATACGTCATCCCAACCTTCCCCTTCGTGTGAACCGAATGGCTGGCCTTGACCGGCCGCTTGACTTGGCGCGCCGAGGTCGTGACCCAAGCGCTCTCTTTTGGTCCGCAGATACTGCGCGTTGTGCGGGTTTTCTGCGCCCTGCAGAGCAACCCGGCCGAGGATGTCAATGCCGTGACCCGCAAGCCCGCCGTATTTCGCCGGGTTGTTGGTGATCAGACGCATCCGGCGGATGCCGAGGTCCCTCAGGATCTGGACGCCGACGCCATAACTACGCGCGTCCACGGGAAGCCCCTGCGCGATGTTGGCGTCGATGGTGTCGAGCCCGTCGTCCTGCAGGGCGTAGGCGCGGATCTTGTGTGCGAGTCCGATCCCACGTCCTTCATGGCCACGCAGATACACCACCGCACCGCATCCCTCCTCGGCTACGAGGCGCGTCGCCTGCTTGAGCTGCCCGCCACAGTCGCAACGCAAGGAGCCGAGGGCGTCCCCGGTCAAACATTCACTGTGAACGCGCACCAGCGCCCCCTGCTCAGATGCGCTGGCGCGTGCCATGTCGCCGAGTACAAGTGCGAGATGTTCGACGCCATCGAGAGTGGATCGGTAGGCCACGGCGCGGAAGTTGCCGAATTCCGTGGGCATGGTGGAGCTGGCAACGGGTGTGACGAGCCGCTCGGTAGAACGTCGGTAGCGGACCAGATCGTCAATCGCGAGAACCGGCAGCCCGTACTGCTGCGCGAACTGGCGGAGGTGTTCGCCGCGGCGCATGGAGCCGTCCGGGGCAACGATCTCGCCGATGACGGCGACGGGCTCGTGGCCGGCTAGAGTCATCAGATCGACCGCCGCTTCGGTATGCCCCCGGCGAACCAGCACGCCGCCATCGCGAGCACGCAGCGGGAAAATATGGCCGGGCCGGCGGAAGTGTTCGGGACGAGAGGCCGGATCGGCGAGGGCGCGCAGAGTGCGGGCACGGTCGGTGGCTGACACGCCCGTGCCACTGTCGACGTGGTCGACGGTGACGGTGAACGCGGTGCCGTGGAGGTCGGTGTTGCTGGCGACCATCTGCGGTAACTGTAGCGCGTCAGCGTGCTCACCGGTCATCGGCGCGCACAGGATGCCGGTGGTGTGCTGGACCATGAAAGCTGCCTGCTCGGTGGTGACGGTGGCTGCGGGCACGATGAGGTCGCCTTCGTTCTCGCGGTCCGCGTCGTCGATGACGACGACCATGCCGCCGGCGGCGATGGCGGCCACGGCCTCGTGCACAGATCTCGTGGAAGGCTGCGACCCGAGTAGTTCGTCGATGGACTTATCTGCGGAGAGCGTCATCGCAATTCCTTCTCGACTGAGCGTCCTGAAGCAACAAAGAGGTCTGCGGAATCGACTTCCAAGCGCCAAGGTGGGGGTATAAACCGGGGGAGATCAGCGGTGACCGGACCACTGACTTGAACCGATCAGCTGTGTACCGGGTTGTCGTAGTTCTCCGATTGCGTTACCGAGCTAACCAAGCAGGTATTACGTGCGTCACGGGGAGAACTACCTGTTCTCGCCTTCGAAACCGCCGCCGCGGTCCACAGGTGTGGGGTTTTCGTTCGGCGTCGGCATCGACGCCCGCGCTGCGCCGTGGTCGAGATCCTCAGCGACCACCAGCGTGGTAGACCCGGCGATCGGGACCGACGGTGGCATCGCGACCGCGCCCCGGTATGACCAGTGGCGTGCCCCCGGTGAATGGGGCCACCCTGTTTTAGGGTCTTGTCGCCCGTGAACTGGGCGGATAGGACGATGGAGAACATGGCTGGACGGAAGCGGAACTCCGCAGAGGACTGTGCGCACACTGCACCGTGCGGACGAGCTCACTGCTGCTGGTAAGACGCAGGAGGAGATCGCTGCGGAGTTCGAGGTGTCGGCAGCGACGCTGTACAACTGGCGCCGCCATACGGCGGTATGGCCACCGACGCAGCGAAGGAACTCGAGGAGCTGCGCGAGCAGAACAGCAAGCTTAAGAACGTGTCTCATGTGGGGAGCTTCTTGAAGCAGGTGAGTGCGGCGGCGAGGTGAAGGAAGCCGGCGAAGTGTTCGCCGTGGCGCTCGTAGCGGATGGTCATGCGCCGGTAGTCGGTGAGCCAGGCGATGGTGCGTTCGATCTTCCATCGGTACCGGCCTAGGCGATCGTTTCGCTCGATGCCGCGGCGGGCGATCCGTGGGACGATGCCTCGTTCGCGCAGCCACCGTCGGTGAATGTCGTAGTCGTAGCCCTTGTCGGCGCGAAGCTTTCCTGGCTTGCGTCGGCGCGGTCCGCGCCGAGACTTCACGCCCGGAATCGCTGCCACCAATGGTTGCAGCATCGTGCTGTCGTGGGCGTTCGCCCCGGTCACGCCCACGACCAGTGGGATTCCATTCGTTTCGGACAGGACGTGGATCTTCGATCCCTTCTTACCGCGGTCGACCGGGCTGGGACCCGTCAGTGAGCCCCCCTTTTCACCCGCACGCTTGCCGCGTCCAGGATCGCTGCCGTCCAGTCGAGTTCGTCCGCGCTACCGAGTCGATCGAGCACCTCGCGATGGAGTTTCTCGAACACCCCATCCCGCACCCAGGCACTGAACCGTCGATGCGCGGTCGGCACGGTTACCCCGAACGAGGGCGGCAGGTGCCGCCACGCACATCCGCTGGTGAGCACGTACACGATCGCGGTGAACACCGCCCGGTCATCGGCCGGCGCACTGCCACCTCCCTGCGGCCGGGCGACAAAAGGAGGAATCAACGATTCGACTATCTCCCACAACGCATCCGGAACCAACCTCAGTGACAACTCATCTACCACGTGTCACATTATGCCCACAGGCCACTACATCCACATGAGACACGCGCTAAAGCGGCTGCTCGCCGAGGCCGAGCTGGAGAAGGACGCGCTGCGGGAGGTAGCGAAAGGAAAATTCTGAGCCCAGCTGCCAAGCGTCGCGCGGTCGACATGCTCGTCTCCACGATCAGCATGTCGAAGCGGTTGGCATGCAGAGCGGTTGAGCTCGCCCGCTCCATCTACGCCCGAACACCTCTCGCTCAGACACCAGCAGACCCCGATGCCGCTCTGAGAGCGGCGCTGCGCGAATACGCCCGCACGCCACCCGCTGCACGGATTCTGTCGCGCCTGGGCGCATCTGAGGCACGATCAGGGCGCGGTGGGGGACAACAAGAAGGTCCACCGGCTGTGGAAGGAGGAAGGCCTTCAGGTTCGGATTCACCATCCACGCACACGGTCCGGTGCCAGCTCGTGCCCGCAGATCGAAGCCGACGCCCCGCATGTGGTGGCTGTGGATTTCTCGTTCGACTCCACCATCGACGGGAAAGCGATCAGGATCGCCTCGATGATCGACGAGCACACGAGGCAGTCGCTGCTGAAGATCGTCGAGCGATCGATCACCGCGCAGCGGTTGACCGACGAGCACGGCAAGGCATTCGCGTTGTGGGGCGGACTGCCGCTGGTGCTGCGGATGGACAACGGTCCGTAGTTCATTTCGACTGTGCTGCAGCAGTTCTGCAGGGATCGCGTCGGTATTTAGTACATTCCGCCGGGGACGCCGTGGAACAACGGGCACATCGAATCATTCAATAATCGTTTGCGGAAGGAATGCCTGAACCGGAACCACTGGACGAGCCTGCTCGAAGCTCGAGTGGTGATCGAGGACTTCAAGGACGACCACATATCGGCACAGTCGTTGGGCTACCTGACGCCGGCCTGGGGGTCCCTCCCGCTTGCGGGGGCGTACGCTGCCCACTGCACCCACACCCACCAACCGGTGCACGGGTGCGAGATCGACTGAACTCACACAATCGCGACTCTACAACGACGGGGTCCGACTATTGGGGACCTGCCACCAGAGCCACCGATCTGGGGCAGGTCGCCCGGCCCGCCGGGAACCCGCAGGGTGCTTGCTCGAGGAAAGACCTCACCCGGGTGGTGCGCAGCTGCAGTTCAGCGACGCCGACGGAGACCCAGTCACACCGACATCGCGATGGTCTGACCGGGTCTCGGCTCCGCCGAGGTCGACCGGCGCGAAGATCGGTGTCTCGTACAGGCCCAGGTATTCGACCAGCTGTATTTCCAGGCGGTCATCGATGTTTCCGCCGTACGTCACGACGCCGTCGATGTCATTCGCCGACGGTCCCGCATTGTGGATCGCGCGCAGCGTCCACCAATCGCGGCGTTGGGCTGGACCTGTCACGGAACCCACCGGATCGCGCCGCGCGATCGAGGCACAGAACGAGCAAAGTGATGTGGCCTCCTCGCGCCGTTGGTGGGAGACCGGCTGGGTTGTCGGCTTGCCGCACCGCGAAGGCGGAGTCTTCTATTGCCCTCGGTTTCATGCCGTCGACGACGGTTCGGAGACGAAACAGGTAGTTCTCCCCGTGACGCAGGTAATACCTGCTTGGTTAGCTCGGATGCGCGATCTAGGTCGCTGTGAGGACGCCGGTGCTTCGCGACCCGTTGAAACGAGTGACGGATGCGGCCGGTCCCCGGCATGTCCATCTGGACGCGTCTCCGGTAGTGAAACGAGAGGACCTGACAGGTGACGAAACTGGATTTTGAAGATCGCGTGGCGCCAGCGGCACTAGCCCAGTCCGGACGAGGCAACAACCGACCAGTCCGTCTGGTCGGGCGGGCGATCCGTAACCGACGCTTTACCAATGGAGGATGAGGGACGATGACTACGCATTTTTCAGACATACAGCCGGAGGCGATTCGGGAGGAAGCCGCCTCCTACAGCCTTCACGACCAGAGTCTGGCCAAGAGCCCGTGGGATCCCTGGCGGCGCTTCCGCGCAGCGTCGGAGCTGCTGCGCAGTGATCAGGACGGCGGCTTCTGGATTCTCAGCCGCTACAGTCAGATCCGCGAGGCCGCCGGACACGAGGAGACCTTCTGCGCGCGCCACGGCCGGGCGCTACCACCGCATCCCGAAGGCCTGCTGCCGTCAGACGCTGATGGGGCGGTTCACCGAGAGTACCGGCGAATCATCAATCCATGGATGACCGCCTCCGCGATGGCCTACATGGAGCCCGAGGTCACGGCGTTCTGCGCGCAGCGGCTCGATCAGCTGGTCTCCAGGACGGAGTTCGACATCGCCAAGGACTACGTCTCGCCGGCGATCGTAATGAGCGGGATGAAGTGGCTTGACTGGCCCGTTGAGGAGTATGAGAAATTCGGCGACTGGGCGCATGCCATGCTGATTCCCAGCCACGGCACCGTGGAGGAGAAGCTGCGCGCCTGGAGCGAGCTGTCCGACTGGGTGGCCGGCGACATCGAGCGACGCCGCGCCCAACCACGTGAGGGTGTCATCAACGCGGTGATCGACGCCGAGGTTGAGGGACGCCCGATCACCGACAAGGAGATCCTTCAGATCGTGATCTCTCTGTTCCTCGGGGCAGTCGAGACGACCGGCTCGACGCTCAACTCCGCCTTCCATTACCTGGCGGACCATCCCGAGGCGCGCGAGTATCTGCGTGAGGACCCGGAGGGGCGCTTGCCACTTGCCGTTGAGGAATTCCTGCGCACCGCCGGGTCACTTGCCTACACGGCGCGCACGGTAACGGAGGACACGACGCTCGATGGCTGCCCGCTGAAGAGGGGCGACAAAGTTGCGTTGCTGATGAGCTCGGCCAGTCGCGACGCCGACGTGTTCGACAACCCGGACGAGGTGGTACTCGATCGTAAGCCGAACCGGCATTTCGCATTCGGTGCCGGACCGCACAAGTGCGCCGGCGCCACGTTCGCGCGCATGATGCTGCGGATCGCCATCCAGGAGGCCCTGGCGAAGCTGGGTGACTTCCGGGTCGCCGACGAGTCGGCGATCGGGTGGGAGATGGCCCAAGTGCGCGTGTGCACGAGTATGCCGATCATTCATCAGCGAGGCTGAGATGACGGCACAGCTCGATTTCGGTGGCCGGGTGGCGATCGTCACCGGCGCCGGTAAGGGTATGGGACGGGCACATGCACGCATGCTGGCGTCTCGGGGCGCTCGTGTCGTCGTCAACGACATCGTGGCGGCGGACGCCGACATGACCGTCACGGAGATCGGCGGCGACGCGATCGCCGACCACAGCGACGTCGCGCTCGACGCGACGAGCGTCGTCGACGCGGCAATCGGCGCATTCGGCCAGCTCGACATCATCGTCAACAACGCGGCGATCATTCGCGCCGGCCAGTTCGCCGAGCAGGACCCCGACGAATGGTGGAGGGTGTTTGACGTAAGCCTGCGCGGCACCGTCGAAGTGACCCGCGCGAGTTGGCCTCATCTGGTCGCGTCGGGGACTGGTCGGGTGATCAACGTCGCGTCGAGCGGGATGCTTGCGAACTCCGGATTAAGCGCCTACGGGGCGGCGAAGGGTGCAATCTGGGCACTCGGCAACATCCTCGGCGCCGAGGGGGCAGAGGTTGGTGTGCAGGTCTCGACACTGCTGCCGACCGCATGGACGCCGATGGTCGAAAGCGTCCAGACGGATCCGGACGTCGTGGAGACGATGCGAACGAAGCTAACGCCGGAGCAGGTCGCGGCGTTCGTCGCCTTCCTTGCCCATCAGGACACCACCCTCACGGCCGACACCTTCAACGTGGGCGGCGACCGCGTATTCCGGATGGCACTCGCCGGCCTGCCTGCCGTGAGCCCGAAGGCGGCGACACCGGAGGGCTGGGCCGAGGTGTCGGCTGCGCTCGCTCGCGACAGCGACCAGCTCACCCCATACCGCACCACGCTCAGCCTGTTCGTGGACAAGCTAGTCGCGGCGAATCCCGGGCTCGCTGCGTGCTTCGGAGCGAAGCTCCCAACGGATCTGGCCGTCTGAGCGGTCGCCTCACGCCAAGGAGGGCGGATGAAGAGCACGATGATGGATTCGCCACTGACCATAGCCCGCATCCTGGAGCACGGGCGGCAGTGGCACGCGGCGCGCGAGGTCGTGACCGAGATCGAGCACGGACCGCGCCGGCGGGCCAGCTTCGCTGCTGTCGCCGCGCGCGCCGCCCGGCTGGCCAACGGGCTGTCAGCGCTCGGGGTCAGCGGCGACCAGCGTGTGGCCACCTACATGTGGAACAACCAGGAGCACCTTGAGGCATATCTCGCCGTTCCGGCGATGGGCGCGGTGCTGCACCCGGTGAACATCCGCCTGTCCCCCGAACAGGTCGCGTACACCATCGACGTCGCCGAGGACGCGGTGGTGATCGTCGACGAGTCGCTTGCGCCGGACCTGGCACGGCTGCTGCCCGACCTGCCGACCATTCGGGCTGTCGTCGTCAACGGCACGGTCGACCGCGACCTGTTCGCCCGCAGCGGCTGCGAGGTCGTGAGCTACGAGGCGTTGATCGCCGACAGCGGCGCGGAGCGGACCTGGGCCGATGTCGACGAGCGTGACGCGGCCATCCTCTGCTTCACGACCGGAACCACGGGCAATCCGAAGGGCGTCGCCTACAGCCATCGCTCGATCGCGTTGCAGTCACTGGCCTCGGCGACCGCGAACGCGCTGCGGATCGGTGCGGAGGATCGGATACTGATCGCGGTCCCGATGTTCCACGCCACCGCGTGGTGCTACCCATACAGCGGCTTTTGGTTCGGCGCGGACATGGTCATGCTGGACCGCTTCCTCAAGCCAGAGTCGATCGTGGGCGCGATCGAGCAGGAGCGGGTTACCTTCGCCAACGGCGTGCCGACGATCTGGAACGACGTACTGGCCCTGTTGCGGGCAGAGCCCGGGCACGATCTGTCGTCGCTGCGCTGCATCGTCGTTGGCGGCGCCGCGGTTCCGCGGTCCTTGATGGCGGCCTTCGACGCCGAGGTCGGTGTGCCGATCTTCCAGGGCTGGGGTCTGACCGAGACATCCCCGCTAGTGGCCGTGGCGCGGCCACCGGCGGGCGCGACTCCGGCCGACGCCGACGCCGCTCGTCTATCCCAGGGCCGCGTGCTCGCCGGTGTCGAAATTCGGATCGTCGATCCGGACACGCTCGCGGACCTGCCAGCCGACGGGAACACCATCGGCGAGCTGGAGCTACGCGGGCCGTGGGTAACCGGCTCGTACCTCAAAGACGACGGGACAGACAAGTTCCACGACGGCTGGCTGCGTACGGGCGACATCGGCACCCTCGACCCGTCCGGTTACGTTCGGTTGACCGATCGCACCAAGGACGTGATCAAGTCCGGCGGCGAGTGGATCTCGTCGGTCGCGCTCGAGGAAGCACTGCTCGCCCATCCGGGCATCACAGAGGCGGCCGTCATCGGCGTGCCGGATCAGCACTGGGGCGAGCGTCCCTGCGCGCTCGTGGTGGCCGCCTCCGGCGAGTCGCTGGAGCCGGAGGCGATTTACGCTTGGCTTCAGGAGCGGGTGCCGCGCTGGTGGATTCCCGAGTATTGGGTCCGCGTCGGTGCGTTGCCTCGGACGAGCGTCGGCAAGCTAGACAAGAAGCTGTTGCGCAGCCGCCATACGGTCGGCGAGCTGGACGTGATCGTGGTCGGCAAGTGACGTGACGGTGGGACCGCATGGCGCCACCAGCCTCGCAATACTCGTGATTCGGTTGTCGGCCTTGGCTGTACGGTGTGGATGACGCGCTTGCGGAGCAGGTTCAGGTTTGCGCGTCCGTACATCTGGCGTTTGAGCATCTTAAAGGTTACGTGGAATCTGGCTGTGGGGATGATCGTGTCTCCTCGGTGTTGACCACGGAACTGAGGAGACGGCTTGAGCGGCACGGTGGTGTTGGAGGAGAAGTGGCCGGTGCTGGGCCGGCATGTGCAGGCGGCCGGGTGGCTGCGGGTGTGGGCCGATCTCGGGAGGGCGCCTCGGACGATCGACGCCTTCGCACGGGGGCTTACCGAGTACCTGGAGATGTGCGAGCGGGAGGGTGTCGACCCGCTCGCGGCGAGCCGGGCACATGTCGGCGTCTATGTGCGGGAGTTGACCGAACGGCCCAGCCGCCGAGGCGCGAACGTGGTGTCCATCGACTCCGGATCCGGGCTGGCGAATGCCACGATTCAGCAAGCGGCTGGTGCCGGTGCGGCTGTTCTACGACCACCTCATGGAAGAGGGCCTGCGCGAGTCCAATCCCGTTGGCCGGGGCCGTTTCACGCCTGGCCGACGGGGCGGCGGGCATCAGCGTGGGTTGGTGCCCAGGTTGACGAAGCTGCCGTGGATCCCCAGCGAGCGACAGTGGGCGGGCATCCTGACCGTCGCCGCCGAGGAACCTGTCCGTAACCGTGTGATGCTGGCGCTGGCCTACGATGCCGCGCTGCGCCGTGAGGAGCTGGGGGCGCTGCGCACCGACGATCTCGACCCCGCCCACCGCACCCTGCGGATCCGGGCAGAGACGACGAAGAACCGGCTCGAGCGGGCCGTGCCCTACTCGGCTCCCACCAGGGTGCTGCTGTCGGACTATCTCGCGCACCGGGCGAGTCTCAGCAGGGCACGCGGACCGCTGTTCCTGTCGGAGTCCCGCCGCAATCACGCCCAACCGTTGAGCCTGTGGACATGGTCGAAGGTGGTACGACGGATTGCCCTGGCCGCCGATGTTCCGCGGCTTCGCGCTCGTGACACCGGTAACGAAGCGGTTCACCGACGTCGACGGGCTGCGGTGTTGACCGCGTTCGTCACCAACGCCGCTCGCGGTCAACCGGCCGCTCTGGAGTTGCGGCACCGGCGTCGCGCCCGCTGCGAGGATCGCATCCGCACAGCCAAGGACACCGGCCTGACGAACCTGCCGCTGCACGGCTTCGCGCAGAATCACATCTGGCTCGCGGTTGTGGCCCTCGCCGTCGAGCTGACAGCGTGGATGCCGATGATCGCCCTGCCCGACCACGCCGCACGTCGGTGGGAACCGAAACGTCCACGGCTGCGCCTGTTCTCGATCGGCGGCCGGTCGCCCGCGACGCCAGACGAACCCACCTCCGCCTGTCCGTGCACGCACCGTGGAAGGGGCTGATCGGAGCCGCCCTCACCCGGCTCGCGGCGATACCCGCGCCGACCTGACCAGCAGCAACCGCCCGACCAGATGAAAGGACCTCTCACACCGGGACCGTGGAACCCGGCGCCCACCCGACCGCGTCGGCAGGTCGCTCGAGCCCGAGGGCCGGGCACACTACCGAAACAACCAATCCGAACCCGACCAGCACAGCACATCAGCCCGAGGAAAGATCGAGGCTAACTCCGCCCGTTGGCCACAAGCTGGCCACGCTCATGCACATTGGAATAGGTCAGCGACCGTTTTCCTCCTTAGAAAGCCACGCCGCGACCTGCGTACGAGACTTGAAACCTAATTTAGCGAGCGTGCGCTCGACATGACCCTCGGCCGTGCGTTGCGCGATGAAGAGTCGGTCCGCTATCTCTTTGTTCGTCAGACCCCGGGCCACGAGCCGTGCGACCTCAGCCTCTCGTCGAGTGAGGCCCACCTCCTCAAGCACCGAGGAGCCGGATCCAGTACTCGTTTCCGACTGTCGGCTGGCGAGCGCGATCGCCTCCTGCACGAGCAAATGCTCGCCGCGGCGGTATTCTTCATAGAAGGTCTTCACCCCCAGCGCTTTCCGGATGCGTTCGACGTAACGATCGCTGTGATCGATCAGGACCTCCTGTCCGAACAGCGGGCTCCCGCCGACCGAGGACCACAATATGCGTGCGGCGCCGAACAACTGGCATGCCAGCCGTGACCGGCCTTCCTCGGCCGCGATCCAGGCGAGTAACTCGACGCACGCAGACATGCCCAGTTGGTCGTTCAGATCGTATTTCATATCCAGCGCAGCCGTCAGGTCGGCACGTGCCTTTCGATGTTCACTTCGTGTCCAATGCGCCAGACCGGATACCCACAGGGCCCAAGAGAGCGTCCATTGTTCTCCTACGGGTTCACAGGCGGCCCGGCACTGATTGCACAACTGGATCGCCCGGTCGGCTTTCCCTAACATGGTCAATACGAACGCCAGCTGCGAGACCCCGACCAAAGTGAGTGAATTTACAACGCCTTGTTTCTTGTGAAATGCGGTGGGTTCAGCAAGAAGCTCTTCCGCGCGAGAGAAGTTCCCGCGAAACTGTTCCGCCGAACCAAGGAACTGTTGCGCCCACATGCGAGCGGCTTGGTCGTCCAGCTGATCAGCGAGCCGGATGCACTCGTCGAAATATGCGCGAGCGGAGACATTATCGCCCTGATCCATTGCGATCCAGCCATTGACCCACAAAGCATTCGCACGCTCGCGGGTTGGCCGCTTATTCAAGCACAGCATACGGTCGATCCAGTATCGGCCCTCCTGCTCATGGCCACAATTCCAGTAGTAGCACAGCATGGCCACCATGCGGAGTCCGGCTGCCGACTCGGCGGAAGGGCTTAGGCAGGAATCCAGGGCGGCCCAAAGATTTGACTGCACACGTTGGAGTCGATTTACCCATTTCACCTGATCCGGACCGAACCAGGTCTCGTTACACAGCTCGGCAAGATGCAGATAATAGTCCCGATGACGTCGTCGAAACACCGGTTCATCCCCGGACGCCACAAGATGTTCCCGCCCGTAGGCCAGGATCGTCTCGAGCATGCGATAGTGGACTTCGGCACCGGTTCCGTCCCGTATCACAATTGATTTGTTTATCAATCCTGTTAAAACCAGGATAATTTCGTCCGCGCCGAGATCCTCGCCGACACAGACGGCTTCGATCGCTTCCAGGTCAAACCCACCCACAAATACGGAAAGTCTGGACCACAGCAGTCTTTCTTGCGCCGAACAGAGTTCGAAGCTCCAATCAACCATCGCCCGAAGTGTCTGATGGCGACCCGGTCCTCCGCGATTCCCTGAGGTCAGAAGTCGAAAGCGATCACCGAGTCGTCCGACTATCTGGTCTAGCGACAATGCGCGCAGGTGCGCCACCGCCAGTTCGATGGCCAACGGCAACCCATCCAACTGCCGGCACAGCTCCGCTGCGGCCGGCATCGACGCGGAGTCCAATTGGAATGCCGGCTGGACCTCCCGGACCCGTTCTTCGAACAGGTCGAGTGCCTCGTGACCATATCCGCGACGGCCCGGCGTGGACGTGATGTCGGCGATGGAGGGGAACGACAGGGGCGGCACGATGCGGCAATGCTCGCCGAGCACCCCAAGTGGTTCTCGGCTGGTAGCCAGGATGGTCAATTGTGGCGCAGCTCGAAGCATGCCACCGACCAGTCTTCCGCACACTTCGACCAAGTGTTCGCAGTTGTCAAGAACCAGCAGGAGGTGTTTACGTTCCAGATATGCGACGAGGACATCCTCGATGGAGCGCGTGGACTGATCACGGATCCGCAGTGCCGCCGCGATCTCGTGTGGCACCAGATCAGGTTCGGACACGTGTGCCAGTTCAACCAGGTACACGCCATCGCCGAACGCCCCGCTCAATTCGCGCGCGACTTGTGTCGCTAGCCTGGTCTTGCCCACACCCCCTACGCCGGTGAGCGTCACGAGCCGCTTGGATGACAAAAGGCGCTTTGTTTCGGCCATCTCGCGGCGACGTCCCACGAAGCTGGTGACGTCGCTGACGAGCTTGATGGCCGACGGCGCGCGAATCACCTCCTCGTGCCGCGGTGCGGGCTCCCCCCCGCACTCTCGAGGAAGTGCCATTTCGTCCACCACGCCGCCGCCTCGTCGTTCAATCTCACGCAGCTCGTCACCGAACGCAGCGGCCGTCAAGGCTCGATCCGCGGGGTCGGCGGCCATCGCATGTTCGATGGCGGCTGCCACATCTCCTGGGATGCCATTTTTGCGCAGATCCGGAACGGGGTGTTCGGTGATGCGGTCGAATTGGGCGACGACGTCCTCGCCGCTAACGCGTTCGAACGCCGCATGTCCGGTGATCGCGAAGAACAGCGTTGCTCCGAGGCTGTATACATCGGACGCGACCGTCGCCGGCTTGCCCCTTAAGACCTCCGGCGCCGTGAAGGCCGGCGAAGCGATGATCGTGCCCGCGCCAGTTCCGAATCCACCGGCAACGTGTGCGATGCCGAAATCGCTCAGCTCAGGTTCACCATAGTCCGTTAGGAGTATGTTTCCGGGTTTAACGTCGCGGTGCAGGACATCGAGGCGGTGCGCAGCCTCCAACGCTCCCGCCAACTTGACGGCGATATGAAGGGCGTGGGACAGATCGATCGGTCCGCTCCGCCGAATCCGCGTCGCCAGAGAATCGCGCTCATAGAAGGGCGTCACGATGTACGGCTGCCCGCTGTGCAGCGTGCCGGTCTGGTGGATGGTGACGATGTTCGGATGCCCTGACAGCCTGCCCATCGCATGCTGTTCGCGAAAGAAGCGCGCGAGATTTTCCGAATCCCGATCCGTTGTAAGGACCTTTACCGCGACTGTCCGGTCGAGAGTGGGCTGCCTGCATCGATAGACTACCCCAAAGCCGCCATGACCGACCTCTTCTGCCTCCACGAAACCAACCGACGCCAGCTCCGCAGCGATGTCGGGCATCGGTCGGGTGACGGGCGGCTTAACCTCCGCCATTCGCGCCCTCCAAGTTTATTGATACTGACGCAATCGAAGGAGAGGACGGATTCCGGCTCCGGAGCTCCGAGCTACCCGCATTGCCCGACGCTGGTCTCGCCCACCATCGCCCAACCAGTCTATCCTTCCGATCATTTATTAGGCGTGGGCGACGCCGGACGATCCGCACCCCCTCGGCGTGGTTTTTCCTCGAAACGTATCCTGGCATCGACTCGATGGTCTCGGCTTGCGGGTGCTGCGTGAACTCGTGGTGGATCTTCTCGTCCAGCTGACTCGACAGTCACGTCTTCCCGGTCGAGACCCACCATCTGGTCATAGGCGGCCAGACAGATCTGCTCCAGCTGTTCGAACACTCCGGCGTCGATCCACTCGTTGCGCCGGCTGCGGATCGCGCTCGCTGAGCAGGTCGAATCAGCTATGCGTTCGTAGGCGGCACCGAGCACGATCATCTGGTGGAATTTTGCGAACACGACCCGGTCCGGGATCAGCCGTGGCCGGTGACAGCCCAGCGGATGGATCACATTGCGTTCGGGAAGCGCGGCGAACTGATCCCATAGCGGTTCGATGACAGAAGATGGCAGGGAAGGCACAGGCACCTCGCGGGGAAGAACGAGACTTGACACCTCATTCCCCTACCTGTGCTTGTGCCTGCTCCACGTCACCGACGCGCACCTATCCGCGAAATCTCTTACAGGGCGAATGTTCTGGTATCGGGCGTCCGTCACAACTCCGCGACGATGTTTCTGGCCCAGGCGACCGCGATATCAGTGAACGGCTCTCCGCTGACAGCGTCGTGTCGGCCGGTCTCGCCGATCTGGCGTGCACCGAGCGCGGTCAGATCCTTGACGAGGACACCGATCGCGTTGTTGTAGGTTTCGTAAGTGCTGTCACCGAGCCCGAAGGCGGCGAACCGCAACGCGGAAAGGTCGGGCCGGGCATCGAGAAGGGCCTGCTGAAACGGCGCTGCCATCGCAGGCAATTCCCCCTCGCCATAGGTGGAAGTGATGACGGCGATCGTCTCTGTCTCGGAAAGGTCAGCGACGTCGACGTCCTCCATTGCAACAACTTCGGCTTTCACTCCGGCGTCATTGAAGGTACCGGCGATATCGTCGGCGACGAGTTCGGCGTTGCCGGATTCGGTACCGAACAGGATGCTGATTGCGCCCAATTTCATGCTCCTCTTGTCGTGTAGATTCCCGTGCAGTCCGGGGTGAGATGCCGATCGCGGATGGCACTGTCGCTGGCGATCGAGATCATCTGGTTGAGGTCGGTGATCTTGCGGCGGCAGCGATTGGCATTCGCGGTTTTTCGTTCGGCCTCGTCGATCGCCTGCCACCCGGCGAAGCTCGTGGACAATCCCAGCTGCGGCAGGATGGCCCTCAGCCCCCCGCCGTCTCGGTGCGGGATGCGTCCCTCGGCGAAATCGCTGACAATCCCTCTGGCTACCGCCTGCGCGTGCTTCCGGTTCTCGGCGATATTGCCGCGCCCGCCTCGCTCGAGCCAGCCGACCCGATAGACGTGCGAACCCGACCAGGTCTTCGCTGGTACGTCGTCGCGAGCCTCGTCGGCCTGGCAGAAACCGATCGCGGTAATAACCGTGTCTGCGGCGAAGGAGTCCTGCTCGCCAGATGCGCGGATGACGTCAAGGATGGTGCGCCCGTCCTGGTGCCGGACAGCGGCGGGCACGGTCTCGAAGTGGAACGTCACCCGTGTTCTGCCTGTGTGTTCTCCGTCGGAGTTGTGACTCGCGCGTAGCTGGTCACGCAGCAGATCCGCGACAGGGCCTGTCGTGGATGCGTCAAGTCCCTCGGTTCGGATGTCAACGCTGTCGATGTTGCAGAGTTCGCGCAGCATCGCGAGGTCGAACTTCACGTTTGCCGCCGATGATCGGCCCAGGACGCGGACCGAACGTGGCGGTGCCGGGCGCAGCAGCTCGAGTGCAGGGTCGTGGATGTCGGAGCCGGTGAAGTGCCGAGACGGTTTCGTGAGCAAACGCACGACGTCAATCGCCACATTGCCGTTTCCGACCACGATGATCTGCTCGCCCAGCTCCCTGCCTAGCGAGGTGTCCCAGGACGCAACTTCCCCGGGGTACGCATTCAGGGCACGCAGCAGTCCACCCGCCCCGATGACGTGGGCGGCCTCGTCATGCGGGATGGGGAGGGGGCGATCGCTCGGCAGGCCGGTCGCGACGACCACGATGTCGAAGGCACTGGTGATGTCTTCGAAGCGAACGTCCACCCCAATCCGGGTGTTCCCGACGAAGTTGATCGCGCCGCGCTCGAACATGCGGTCGAACTGCCGGGTGACCGCCTTGGTGCCCTGATGGTCGGCCGCAACCCCGTAGCGGGCCAGCCCGTAAGGCACCGGGAGCGCCTCAAAGATGCTGATCTCGGCGTCCGGCAGCTCCTTGCGCAGGAACTGTGCTGTATAGCAGCCCGACGGGCCACTGCCTATGACAGCGACGGTGGGCCTGAACAGCGTAAGTAGCGGACTAGCGGTCACCGGTGGTCTCCTCGTGATCCCGGACGGGCGTATGAGCTTGCCGTGCGTCGTCGACCCACCATCCGGAGGCCGCGCAGTCGGCCGAACTTCCGGAAGCAAGCCATGATGCCCCGGTAGCGAGAAGTGATCGACCGACCATCCAGTCGGTCGGGAAGCATGCGATCTATGTAACCATGTAGCCGGATACTGCGTCAACCATGAATGCCCGGCCCCTACTAACCCCTCGTCCACTTTGTCCCAAAACCGACGCTGCAGTTCTCGTCGATGCCCCGGATGCCCAGGTGAGCGCATCGGCGCGCGTTGCGTGACTTCCGTGACCCAGTTCAACGGTCGTCCCACAGCCCCTCCTCATCTAGGGTGTTGCCTCCACCGGTTGAGCCTGATTCGTCAACCTTCGACGGCGAACACGGACCGATCGAGCACGGGGGCTGATCGACACGGGGTGGGCTCTGGCAATTCTTGACAGCCGACCGGAGTGCCTGTTAAAAAGACCCACCCGACCGACTATACGGGCGACAAGCGGAGATAAATGCAACGATGCAGGACACCCAGCTCTCGGACCTCTGATCGGCCAGTATTCGGGTCTCGGTCGACCCGCTTCTAAGAGAGAAGTCAAATTGTTCAGTGACGCCAGGGCGCCAGGCGCTCAATCGACGGATGTGGCAGGCGATGTGCCTCAGTCGCTGATCGTTGAGGTGCGCGATGGCCTCGCATGGGTCACCCTCAATCGTCCGGCCGCCTTGAATGCCCTGGATCAGGAGGTCATGGATGGGTTGCTCGAGGTCTTGGACTCGCTCGCACGTGACCGTTCCGTGCGGTGCGTTGGCCTTCGTGGTGCCGGTCGTGCCTTCGCGAATTGGCCGCGGAACCGGACGTCGACACCAGTCAACTGCGGCCATCGTTCACGGGCACGTTGAGATAACCGCTGTTGCAACGACGTCTTCGGGGACGTGGGCGGTGTGGCCATGGTGTGTGATCCTGCCCGATGGGTGTGTCGCTGGCCAGTGTCGACCCGGTGACACTCGAGACTGAAGTGACTATTGGGAACTTCAGTGTGGAGTGGATGAATGTGCAAGTCGATATCGTGGGCACTGGTCATCGCGTGGTCCTTCATCGAGTGACTGTGGTAGGTCTCTCGGAGTCACGCGATGGCCACCTTCGTTGGCTACGACACGCCGGTCAGATACGGAACCGGTTCATACGCATAGATGATGGATACGGCCGCGGGGTGACGTGACCCGGTCGTACACCGACGCCCCTATGGGGGACTGTCTTCAGATGGATCTGTCCGTCACCTCGTGGCTGCGCGCATCGACCCGGCAGGCATGGCTTGATAGCGCCTCTGTGTGTCAAGCAGCCGTAGGTGGTGCGTGTTGTTGGTCCCTGAGCATTCGGCGATAGAGGACGTTCGCGAGGCGGCGTTTGAGTGCGCGCCGGGCTTCGGCTCGTGTCTTGCCTTCGTCGAGTTTGCGCTGGTAATAGACGCGGCCGGGCCCTGGGTCGCGGGCTTGGCAGACGGCGATGGTGTGCAGCACGGAATTGAGTTGACGATTGCCACCGGTATTGAGCCGGTGGCGTGTGTTCTCGCCGCTCGACGCTGCGAGAGGAGCGGTGCCGGTGGAGCCGGCGAAGTGATCGGCCGAGGGGAATCGGGTGATGTTCCCGATGTGGCCGAGAAGTTTGGCGGCAAGGACGGTGTTGATTCCGTGGACTTCCTGCAGAGTCGTCGTCGTGGCGGCGACTGCGTCGCGCATCTGAGCTTCGTTGGCTTTGATGTTCGAATCGATGCGCCGGAGGTCGGCAAGCACGTCCTTGGCCAAGTCCCGGCGGCAGGCGTCGGTGGCGGTGGTCGGTTTGATCCGTTGCATCGCAGCGCCGGCCTTGTCCGCCGAAGCCCGATCGGAACGCCGCCTGGAATCAGTTCCCGTAGCAGCTGGTGCAACCGGATGACCTCACACGCGTCTTCTCACGTGTGAGGTCATCGCGGCGCTCGGACAGCAGCCGCAAGATCGTGCTCTGGTCCTCGCGGTGAACTTGATGTAAGCCGTGGTGGTACAAGGCGGTCAGCGCGACGGCCCGGGGCATCGTCGGGGTCGGTTTTGCGTCCGCCGCCGGTGCTCAGGACCCGGACTTTCATTTGCGAGGGTGGAAGGAACGTCAACAACGTCCTCACCACGCGCGACCAGAATCTGCGCGATGCCCCGGCCGAGTCCCTTTGCTCCCTCGATCGCGTATTGCCGTTCTGGCCATCGCTGGCACCATTTCACCAACGCGGTGGCGGTGCCGGCATTGACCACGAACCGACGGGACCCGACGGTGACGCCGCTGCGGCCGACGGCAACTGCGGTGAATGACGACTTGTGCGGGTCGATTCCGATGATGACCACCTGGCAGTACTCCTTCGGTAGGCGAAGTCGAACGTGCCTGCGGAGGGCATCCTGACTTGAAGATCTCGTTCACGCCTCTGTCGAGCCACACCGCAGGGCGGGTGTCGACCGGCATGGCACGCTATCAGTGAGCCAACCTCCGAAGATGGTGGCAAGAAGCCTGCGAGCCTGCGCCGATCGACACCCTGGACGCTACGAGACTGCAGATCCCGATCGCATCCACCGGTGATTTAACAAGTCAGGAGCTTGACCTCCGCAGTCTCATCTATGTGCTGTCTGCCCGCCCGGTCGGTACGTGTCCACACCCATCGAGGGAAGGGGCATCATCTGTGGGCACCGACCACGAGAGCAAGATCAGCGTCTATGGGGGAATCGACACCCACAAGGACACCCATCACGTCGCGGTCATCGACGAACACGGACGGCCACTCGGTGACCGCGGGTTCGGCGCCACCGGCGCCGGCTACCGGAAGGTCATCGATTATCTCCGCGGTTTCGGCGTCGTCGTCGCGGTCGCGGTGGAGGGCACCGGCAGCTACGGCGCCGAACTGGCGCGCATACTGCGCCGTGCCGGGATGACCGTTCTCGAGGTCGCACGGCCCGACCGCCGTGCACGCCGCCTGCACGGCAAGTCCGACCCGCTCGACGCGTTCCAGGCGGCCGTCACTGCACTGTCCGGGCGCGGGCTGGCGACCCCGAAAGACCGCGACGGGCTTGTCGAATCGATGCGGATCCTGCTCACCGAGCGTTCCTCGGCTCGCAAGGCGCGAGGCGCGGCGATGAACCAGATCCATGCTCTGTTGGTGACCGCACCGGAACAGATACGCGCGACCTAAGGAATCTCGGCAGCGTGAAACTCGTTGCCGCACTCGCGCGCGATCACGGCCGACTTCCGGTCACGGCCCAGATCAAACCCTCCGCGGCTCTCTGAAACGACTGGCCGTGCGCCATCAGCAGCACACGTCCGACATCGATGGCATCGACACCCGGCTCGGTGAGTTGGCAGCCCAAGTCAACCCGGCCTTATTGCAGCTGCCCGGCGTCGGCCCCCTCGTCGCCAGCCAGCTTCTGGTCGCCTGCGGTGACAACCCCGAACGACTGAGCAGCGAGCAGCAGTTCGCCGCGCTGTGCGGAACTGCACCCATCCCCGCATCGTCGGGCAAGCATCAGCGGCACCGGCTCTCCCGGGGCGGTGACCGCACCGCCCAACTCCGCGATCCATCGCATCGTGCTCGTGCGAATGTCCGCCGGTGACACACGCACCGTCGACTACATTGCGCGACGCACAGCGGAAGGCAAGTCCGAACGCGAGATCATCGCTGCCTCAAACGCATCGTCGCGCGCGAGGTTTTCAAGCTCATCCAAAATCCGCTGCCAGTGAACAGCAGCACAGGCCGACTTCGCCAACGTCGCCGAACACTGGCCATCCCGATCACGACGGTGGCAACCGCACTCGCGGTTCCCTACCAGCGCGTACGGCGTCTCGAGATCGGGCAACGCCTCGACGCCGATCTCGCCGCCACATACTCGCGGTGGCTCACCGACCGCGAGCAGCAGTCCAGCGCAACCAATTTCTTCCACAGATCAAACGGGTGAGCCGCATAGCTCTGGTTGTGAAAGCGGTAGCAGGCCGCTAACTCTTCCACTGGCGGGTCAAACCTTGTGTTGGCATTCTTCGTCTCTCCGCCGCGTTTGGTTGTGGGTGGTGGATATCTTATGTGCTGTCAACGGTTGGACCGGTCAGCCAAGCCGGGTCGTTGCTGTCCCGCCCGATCGGGCGGTTGAGATGATAGCTCAGACAGCACGTTGTCAAGGTCTCGGCCCGGGTGTTACTGCCGGTTCGGCGGAACCGGGCGTGGTTGCAGAACTAGGTCGTGACGGTCGGGAGTCCGAAACCGTGACCAACAGTCCATCTCCAGTACAACTGAACGGCTGGGATTCTCGTCCGCCAGCCAGGCCGAACCGGCCGTGGCGCCGGTCAATACGGTGGGCAGTTCTTGACAGCCCCGGGGACGCCTGATAGAAAAGGTATCGACCGACCGGACGGGCGAACGGAGAATATAGAACATGAGTGTCCCAGACAGTGACGTGTGGAACGCGGTGGAAACGGTCGACCGGTCCGAGCTGATCGCGAAACAAAATGCGGTTCTGCCGGAACGAATCGAGAAAGCCTACGTAGAGGGCGGTCTCTACCGGAAAATGTACGATGCCGCCGGAGTCTCGCCAGGCGACTACGGCTCCCGCGCCGATCTCGGCCGGCTTCCGCTGGTCTCGAAGGACATGGTCCGCGCCTTCCGGGCGGAGACCGGCGACCCCTACGGTGGGTTGTCCTCGGGTGTGGTTCCGGGCGCCTCGATCAGCCATGGCTCGGGCACGTCCGGCACCCCGACGCTACAGGTCAGCTCGCCCGCCGATCGGGAGACGGTGGCCGACGAGCTGGCGTCGATGTTCTGGATGGCCGGGGCGCGCGAGGGGACGCGGATTTTGACTATGCAGAATTTCGGCGTCCGGGTCGAGCTCACCCTACCGTTGGCCGCGTTCAAGATCGGCGCGGTGCACATCCTGCCCGACCTCGGCTCAGCCTCGGTCGACCAGCTGGAGTTCCTGCGCCCGGAGGTCACCTGGGCCTATCCGGGCTGGCTTGACGGCCTCTCGGCTGCCGCGGCCAAGTCGGGTCGCAAACTGGACGCGGTGCTGGACTCCCTGGAGACGCTGTGGTGGGGCGGGCGGTACCTGTCGCCGCTGAAGCGGTCCCGGCTGCAGGAGCAGGTCGGCGCCACCATCTACGAGATGGGCGGGATGGGCGACGTCGGCCTGCACACGAGCTCGTGCTCCGCCCAGGACGGCATGCACATCCGCGAGGATCTGTTCGTCGTGGAGACCATCGATCCCGACTCCGGACAGCCGTTGACCGACGGGAGTCCGGGCGAGCTGGTGTTCACCTCGCTCTGGGATGAGGGCATGAATCACGTCCGCTGGCGTTCCGACGACATCGGCATGGTCAAGAGCGAGCCGTGCTCGTGCGGACGCACCTCGGCCCGCATCTTCCAGCTGGGCCGGGTCTGGGAGCGCACGGTCGTGGACGGCGTGCTGGTGATGCCAGGGCAGGTCGATGACATCCTCTACGACGTCACCGAGCAGGACGTCCCGTTCCAGCTGGTGCGCAGCGCCGACGGCAGCAGGCCCGCTTTCCTGCGGGTCGCCGTACCCAGCGATGGCGGCGTGAGCGTGGACGATCTCGGTGCGACCGTGTGTTCCCGGCTCGGTGTCGAGCTCGAAGTGCGAGCGACAACGACCGAGGAACTGGTCGGTTCGGCCGGCGCCAAATATGCCCACAAATACGCCCAGGTGAAGGACGAATAGTCATGCCCAGCAACGCGATAGAAACCGCCCGGGCCGCCATCGTGGCGCCCGAGGGCACTGGCATGGGCCGCCTGACGCTAACCGACATCGCCGAGGAACATGCGCGCAGCCGCCCGAACGAGATGGCGGCGATCTGCCAGCAGCACCGGATCACCTACGCCGAGCTCAATGTGCGCGCCAACCGTCTGGCCGCGTGGTTGCTCGCCCAGAACGTGGCGCCGGGTGATCGTATCCTGTGGCTCGGGCAGAACTGCCACCGGATTCTGGAGGGCATCTTGGCTGCCGCGAAGATCGGTGCCGTGTTCTGCCCGGCCAACTGGCGGGGCAGCGCGGAGGAATTTGCGTTCGTGCTCGAGGACCTGCAGCCGACCGTGGTGTTCTGGCAGGAGACCGAGGTCGGCGACAAGACGCGCGCGGCCCGCGGTTCGGTATCGGTGAATGCGGTGTGGGTGCGGCACGACACCGACGAGCCGGGCGGATACGAAGACGTTCTGCGGTCTGGGTCCGGTGACCACGCTTACGGGGAGGCGGACCCGGACGCGCCGGTCCTGCTGCTGTACACCGCCGCCTGGGAAGGCAAGCCCAACGGTGCGATGATCCCGCACCGCGCGATCATCGCGCACAACCTGATATGGGCCTGGCTCTCGGATATCGATCCAGCTTACTGCTATCTCAATTGTGGTCCGCTTTTCCACGTGGCCACGATGTATCCAATGATGGCCACGTTCCACATGGGTGGCAAAAACGTCTTCCTGTCCCGTGCCGATCCTCGTGAGATCTGCGAAACCGTGGACCGGGAACGGTGCAACGGGGCGTTTATCATCGAGCCGACGATCTCGAAGATTCTCGCGCTCGACGATCTCGAGAGGTACGACCTGCACTCGCTCAAGGTGTGGCCGACGCTCAACCCCGAGTGGGTCCAGATCACCTCGCCGGACGCCAGCCTGTGGGGACGGGGCGGCGCCACAGGCTACGGCCAGACCGAGTGCATGGGGCTGCTCACTGCGGCCGGTCTCGGCGGGCAGGGGGCGCACGGGCGGCCTGTTCCCGGCGTGCAGGTCCGCCTGCTCACCCCGGGCGGCGACGAGGTGGGTGTGGGTGAGGTCGGCGAGATCAGCGCCCGGGGCCTGACCGTCATGGTCGGCTACCACAACCGGCCGGAACTGAACGCGCGTCGCTTCGAGAACGGCTGGTACCGGACCGGGGACCTGGGCCGGCGCGAGCCCGACGGCTCACTGTCGTTCGTTGGCCCCCGAGGCCGCATGGTCAAGTCGGGGGCGGAGAACATCTACGTCGCCGAGGTCGAGGTCTGCATCGCCACGCATCCGGACGTGCAGGAGGTCGGCATCATCGGCGTCCCGGACGAGCAGTGGGGGCAGCGGGTCACGGCCATCGTGGTGGCCGACCCGGCAGCCGGGGTGACCGAGACCGCCGTCATCGAGCACTGCCGGACCCGGCTGGCCACCTACAAGAAGCCCTCCGTCGTGGTGATCCGGCCGCAGCCGTTACCCCGCACAGGTGCCGGGATCGACTACGACGCGCTGGACGAGCAGTACGGCGGTGGGGGCTACCCGGGTTCCGAGCAATTCCGCCGGAACGCGCGCTTCTGATGACCTTCGAGGAGGTGGATTGATGACCCTCAAGACCGAATACCGGAACGGTCCGGTTCCTTGTGACGTTCCGGTCGAACGCCCGTACTGGGAAAGCTGCCGCGAGCACGTGATGCGTATCCAGGCGTGCGACGCCTGCGGCAACTACCGGTTCTATCCCGGCTATGTCTGCGATCGGTGCGGCAGCACCGCGCTGACCTGGACTCCCGTCAGCGGCCGGGGCGAGGTGCACACGTTCAGCATCGTGCACCGTCCCGCCGCGGGATTCGCCGACAGCCCCTATGCGTGGGCGCTCATCGAACTCGAAGAAGGCGCCGTGATGGCGTCGAACGTCGTCGGCTGCCCGGTCGAAGACATCCATATCGGCATGGCGGTCGAGGTGGTCTACGACGACCTCACCGCGGAGTGGACCGTGCCCAGGTTCCGGCCGTCGGAGAAAGGGGCCTAGCAGTGGCTGAGGAACTCGCCGTCATTGTCGGGACCGGGACCACGCGGTTCGCCCGCGTCCGCCCGGATACCGACCAGCTCGGCCTGATGGTCGAGGCATCGCTCGCAGCAATTGAGGATGCGGGCCTGAAGACGACCGACATCGACGGCATCGTGGCTTACGGCGGCAACATCGACGACCGCCTGGAAATCCAGATGAGCGAGCATCTAGGTCTCTACGAGACGCCGGTGTTCGCCTCGATAGACGCCGGCGGCGGAGGGTCCGGGCACCACGTCGAGTTCGCCCGCCACGCGCTGCGCCGGGGCCGGGCCCGACACATCCTGTGCGTCACCGGCTTCCAGGAAAGCTCGTGGGGCAAGCCCACCAAACACGCCAGCGGCTCGGTCGAGGACCTGGCTGGCGCCTCTGGCACCAGCGGCCCGACCGCGCACTTCGTCAATACCGAGCGCCCCTATGGCGGCACGCTGCCGGCGCACTACGGCGCGATCGCCCAGCGGCACATGCACCAGTACGGCACCACGCCCGAGCACCTGGCTGCCGTGGCACACGCCATCCGGGCCAACGGTTCGCTCAACCCTGAGGCGATCAACCGGAATGCGCCGAGCATCGAGGAGATCCTGGCCTCACCGATGATCTCCACCCCACTGACCAAGCTGATGTGTTGCCTGATCAACGACGGTGCCGCCGCGTTTGTCATGACCACGGCCGACCGGGCGCGGGACCTACCCCACAAGCCGGTCTACGTGCTGGGCACGGGCGCCGGGGCGCTGGGTTACTCGCCCAACATCCTGGCCAAGGGCAGCAACGGCTACGACCTGGTCAACACCATGGGCAAGGTCGCGGCCGACGAGGCGTTCAAGGAGGGCGGGCTGAAGCCCAGCGATGTCGACGTGGTCACCCTGTGCGACAACTTCGCCATCACCCCGCTGTTGGCGCTGGAGGACTACGGCTTCTGCGCCAAGGGCGAGGGCGGTGACTTCGTCGGGGACGGGAGCAGGTTGAAGATCGGCGGCGAGTTGCCGGTCAATCCGCACGGTGGCTGGCTCTCGTGCAGCCATGCCGGCATCTTCCACACGAACCTGGTCGAGGCGGTGCGCCAGCTCCAGGGAGTGTGCGGCGAGCGCCAGGTCGACGGGGCCGAGGTCGCCCTGCACGGCGCCAACGGCGGCTCGTTGAACACCCACTCCTGCGTGCTGCTGGCGAACGGGGCGTCATGACCCCGGCCGTGGACGCGACACGTATGAGGATCCCCAGCGGCGACGTGACGCTGGTGGCCGATGCATTCGGCGACCCGGGCGACATCCCTGTGGTTCTGCTGCACGGCGGCGGACAGACCCGCCATTCCTGGCGGGACACCGCCGCCGCGCTGGCCAAGGCGGGGTGGTACGCCGTCGCGGTCGACCAGCGCGGACACGGCGAGAGCGGCTGGTCCTCGGACCGTCGCTACGACCTGCAGCGATTCGCAGCGGATGTGGTCAGCGTCGCCGACCATATCGGCCGGCCACCGGTTCTGGTCGGGGCCTCGCTCGGCGGTAACGCCGCGCTGTCCGCGCTGGGCCGCTACCCGGAGCTGGCGCTCGGGCTGGTGATGGTCGACGTCTCGCCGTTCCTGCAACCGAAGGGACGAGAACGGATCCTGGGGTTCATGACCGGTTACCCGGCCGGCTTCGCCTCATTGGATGAGGTGGCCGACGCGGTCGCCGCCTACCTGCCGCACCGGCCCCGCCCGCGCAACCTGGAAGGGCTGCGCAAGAACCTGCGTGAGCGTGACGGACGGCTCTTCTGGCACTGGGATCCCGAGTTGATGCGGAGGCAGACCGACGACGCGGTCCAGCGGGACGTCCTGCTGGACCCGGCCCGCCTCGGCGCGGCGGCCAACTCGCTGCGGATTCCCACCTTGCTGGTGCGTGGGGCTGAGTCGGACGTGCTGAGTCAGCAGGACGCGCGGCGATTCCTCGAGCTCGTGCCGCACGTCGACTTCCGTGAGGTGGCCGGCGCCCATCACATGGTCGCCGGTGATGACAACACGGCATTTGGCTCGGTACTCGACGAATTCCTGCAACAGAGGATACGTCGCAGATATGAGCTGCTCGCTGAACAGAAGCCCGACAACTGAGGTTTCTCAAACACAATCAACAGGGAAGGTCACAGTGTCTGGCGATAGATGGTTGAAGAGGTTCTTCCGCGAGTTGGAAGGCGCCGGGGTGAAGCCGATGCACGAGGGTAGCCCGGACGCGGCCCGCGCGCAGATTCGAGATGTGGCGATGCTGAACGGAATCGGTCCCGTGATGCACCGGGTGACCGATGACAGCGTTGCGGTGGCGGGCGGCGGATCGGTTCCGGTCCGGATCTTGGTGCCTGTGGCGCGGCCCCGAGCGGTGATCGTCTACTACCACGGCGGCGGCTGGATCGGCGGCTCTATCGACTCGTCGGAGACGATCGCCCGCAAGCTGGCCGAGCGCACGGCCAGTGCGTTCGTCCTGGTGGGCTACCGGCTGGCGCCGGAGAACCCGTACCCCGCCGCCGTCGAGGACGCGTACGCGGCGTTGCAATGGGTGTCGAGCCGGCTGGGCGAGATCGCTGGTGGCGAGGTGCCGCTGATCGTGGCCGGGGACGACGCGGGCGGCAACCTCGCGGCTGTGGTCGCGCTGCGGGCCCGCGACCAGCACGGACCTTCGATCGACCGCCAGATCCTGGTCTGCCCGATTCTGGGCTTCGAGGCCGATCGGTCCACCCCGCTGGACGGCGAGAACCTGTGGGTCGGCCCCGAGACGATCGAATGGTTCTGGGAGCAGTACCTGCCCGACGGCGGCCGGGACCAGGCGCACGCGTCGCCGTTGCTGGCGACCGATCTCGGCGGCCTGCCGCCGGCCATTGTGGTGACGGCCGAGCACTCGCCGGCCCGGGCCGGCGCCGAGCAGTACGCGCAGCGGCTGCGGCAGGCCGGCGTCGCTGTCGATCTCCAGCTTTACCACGGGCAGATTCACGGCTTTTTCAACACGCTCATGCTGCCCCAGGGCGAGCGGGCCTTCCAGCAGGTCATCAAAGCCATCCGAGCACGTTCCGTTAGGCCGGCTCCGTCGACGCTCTGACGTCGGCGAGCAGAAGGAGGAAGTAATGGCACTATCCACGCAACGACCCGTATCGGGCCGTTCCGGCGAGCCAGGCGCCTCGAGTACCGCCACGTATGACGCGGTGGTGATCGGGGCGGGCTTCTCCGGGCTCTACGCGCTGCACCGGCTGCGTGACACGCTGGGCCTGTCGGTCCGCGTGTTCGAGGAGGGCGGAGGAGTGGGCGGCACGTGGTACTGGAACCGTTATCCCGGCGCCCGATGCGACTCCGAGAGCTACGTGTACTGCTATTCCTTCTCGAAGGAGCTGTCTCAGGAATGGCAGTGGTCCGGCCGTTATCCCGAGCAGCACGAGCTATCGGCCTATCTCGAGCACGTGGCCGACCGGTTCGAGCTGCGACGCGACATCGAGCTGAACACCCGGGTCACCTCGGCCCACTGGTGCGAGGACCGCGCGCACTGGGAGGTCGAGACCGACCGGGGCGAACGGGTCACCGCGCAGTACCTGCTGACCGGGGTGGGACTGCTGGCGGCCAAGCGCTACGTGCCCCGGATCGAAGGTCTCGACTCCTTCGAGGGCGAGTGGCACCACACCGGGCGGTGGCCGCAGCAGGGCGTCGACCTGCGCGGAAAGCGGGTCGGCATCATCGGCACCGGCTCGACCGGGGTGCAGGCCATCCCGGTGATCGCCAGGGACGCCGAACACCTGCACGTCTTCCAGCGCAGCCCGCAGTTCACGATTCCGGCCCGGCACGAGCTGGTCGACCGGGCCTTTCTGGACGACATCAAGGCCCACTACGACGACGTCTGGCGCAAGACGCACTGGTCCGCCGGCGGGTTCCCATGGGAGCACAATGGTCTCTCAGCGCTGGAGGTGACCCCGGCCGAGCGGCAGGCGACCCTCGAGTGGCTGTGGGCGGAGGGCGGCTTCAAGTTCGTGTTCGGCTCGTACAAGGATTTGCTGGTCGACCGGCGGGCCAACGACTTCGTCTCGGAGTTCATCCGGTCCAAGATCCGCGAGCGAGTGAACGATCCCGCGGTCGCCGAAAAGCTGTTGCCGGTCGACCACCCGTTCGGCTCACGGCGCCCGATCGTGGACACCAACTACTTCGAGACCTACAACCGGGACAACGTCACGCTGGTCGACATCCGGGACAACCCGATCACGGAGATCACGCCCAAGGGAATCCGGACCGAGGACGGTGACGTCGATCTCGACGTGATCGTGTTCGCCACCGGGTTCGACGCGGTGACCGGCCCGTTCTTCCGCATCGACATCCGGGGCAAGGACGGGCTCACGCTCAAGGAACACTGGAACGAAGGTCCCCGGTCCTACCTGGGCCTGGCCAACACCGGCTTCCCCAACCTGTTCACGATTTTCGGACCCGGATCGACGTTCCCCAACGCACCGGTCGGCATCGAGCATCACGTGGACTGGATCGCGGACTGCATCCGTCACATGCGCCAGAATGGTGCGGACGTGGTCGAGGCCTCGCCCGAGGCCGAGGAAGCTTGGATGGACCGGCTGCGTGGGGAGGCGGACAAGACGCTCGTCCCGCTGGCCGACTCCTGGCTGACCGGCGCGAACATCCCCGGGAAACGCCGCCAGGTGCTGATCTTCATCGGGCACTTCGGCCACTACCGCAAGCTGGTCGACGCGGTGGCGACCAACGGCTACCAGGGATTCGAATTCGCCTCGCAGCGGGTGGTCACGGCATGAAGGTAGCCGGGTCATGGTGAATATCGGTCTCGTCTCGGCCAAGTGGGCCGCGCTCACCCCGGAGCGCGACGCGGTGGTCGACACCTCCACAGGTCGCCGTATGAACTGGAGGAAGCTTGATGAGCGGGTGCGCAGGCTGGCCAACGGTCTGCGCGGCAGCCGGGACGGCGGCCTCGGCCTGAGCAAAGGCGACGGAGTCGCGGTTTTGGCTCGCAACAGCATCGAGCTGCTCGAGGTCTACCTGGTTGCCGCCCGGGTCGGCCTGATCGCCGAACCGCTGAACTGGCGGCTGAGCACCGAGGAGCTTGGGCGCATCGTTCGTGACGCCGGCCCGAAGGTCCTGATCAGCTCGGACGAGTTCGCCCACATGACCGTCGACCTGCAGTCCGAGGTCGACGTGGCGCACTGGCTGCAGTGCGGCCCGGACGGGGATGGTTCCTACGAGCAGCTGGTTGCCCGGTCGTCGGATGAGGAGCAGCAGTGGTCGTGCGAGGTGGGCGACGACGATCCGTGCTTCATGCTCTACACGGGAGGTACGACCGGCAAGCCCAAGGGGGCGCTGCACAGCCACCGCTCGGCGTTGCACGGCATGTGGAACCAGACCGTCGCCGAGCGCATCGTGCCCTCGGACGTGCATTTGGTGACCGGGCAGATGTTCCACATCGTGATCCTGCTGGCCTGGAACTATCTGCGGCACGGCTGTCCGATCGTGCTGATGAACTTCGAGGCCCGGACCTCGCTGGAGGTCATCGAGGCCGAGCGGGTCTCAACTTTCCTGGGCGTGACCACGATGCTCAACTGGATGATGGCCGCGCCGGGCTTCTCCGGCTACGACCTCTCCAGCCTACGCAACATCCAGTACGGCGGCGGACCCATGCCCTCCTCGGTGGTCAAGGCGGCGCTGGACGCCTTCCCGTGCACCCTGAACCAGGGCTACGGCATGACCGAGGGCGGCACAATGTGCTTCCTGACCCCGGAAGAGCACGTCGACGCGCTGCGGGGCGTGCACCCGGAACGCCTGCGGTCCTGCGGGCGCGAGGGCATCAACACCACCCTGCGGATCGTGGACGAGTACGGGCGAGAGGTACCGAGGGACGGCCGGACCATCGGCGAGATCGTGGTGCGCTCCGAGGCGAACATGCTGCGCTACTGGAACCAGTCGGAGCTGACCGCGCAGACGCTGCGCGACGGCTGGCTGTGGACCGGCGACCTCGCCGCGTGGGATGACGACCGGTACGTGTTCATCATCGACCGAGCCAAGGACATGATCATCTCGGGCGGCGAGAACATCTACTCGGTGCAGGTCGAGGAGGCGGTCAACCACCACCCGGCGGTGCTCGAATGCGCGGTGATCGGGGTTCCCGACGAGGAGTGGGGCGAGACCGTCAAGGCGTTCGTCGTGCTCAAACCGCGGTCCACGGCGACCGAGGCGGAGATCATCGACACCGCCCGGGTACACCTGGCCTCCTACCAGAAGCCGCGGTCGGTGGAGTTCGTGGACGCCCTGCCGAAGGCCCCAACGGGAAAGATCCTCAAGCGAGAGCTGCGCGAGCGCTATCTGTCCTGAGTGGACGACCGCCGGGCGTGAGTGCACAAGACATCGATGAACGGAGAGGAGAACGCGAATGAAGGTCGATCTTTCGGCGGAACAGACGGAGTTGGGGGAGGCCTCGCGTCAGCTGCTGATGCGGGAGTGGACCTCCGCCGACGTGCGCGCGGCGGCACGGCCCCTGGGGTCGGGCCACGCCCCAAAGCTGTGGCAGCGTCTCGCCGACGCGGGCTGGCTGTCGCTGGCTTTCCCCGAGTCGGTCGGCGGCGATGGGGGCTCCCTGATCGACCTGGCGGTCATTGTCCGCGAGGCCGGCCGGGCGCTGGTACCCACCACGCTGTCCAGCACGCTGCACGCCGGGCTGCTGCTGCACCAGCTGGGCACCGAGGAGCAGCTCGAACGCTGGCTGCGCCCGCTGATGCGAGGCGAGCTGCTGGCCACCGTGGCCTACGCCGAGTCATCGGCCGAGCACAAGCCGGCCGCTTACGAGACGCTGGCCCGGCCGGCGAGCGGCGGGTGGCGCGTGAACGGCCGCAAGATATTCGTCGAGAACGCGTCGGTGAGCGACGTGGTCATCGTCGTCTGCCAGGTCGCCCAGCAGCAGGCCGACCCGGGGTTTGGCCTGTTCGTGGTGCCCCGCGACCGCCCGGGCGTGCGGCTGCGGCCGCTGGCGACCTTCGGGCACGACCTGCAGGACGAGCTCACGCTGGACGACGTGGTGCTCGACTCTGGCGCACGGCTGGGCAGCGGCGCTGACGGCGGGCCGGATGCCCTGTCTCGCTTCTACCACGTGGCCGAGGTGATGGCCGCGCTCACCAGCGTGGAGATGATCGGCGGCGCGCAGGCGGTGATCGACCAGACGAGCGATTACCTGGCCGCGCGGCACGCGTTCGGCAAGCCGATCGGCTCGTTCCAGGCCGTGCAGCACCACATGGCCAACGCGGCGATGGCGGTCAAAGGCGCCGAGCTGGCCGGATGGCAGGCGCTTTGGCGCCTCGCCGAGAGCTTGCCCGCCACCCGGGAGACCGCCATCGCCAAGTCCAGCGCCGGCCGGGCCTACCGGGAGGCGACGGTGATCGCCCACCAGTTGTGGGGCGGCATGGGATACGCCGAGGAGAGCGACCTGCATCTGTGGTCGCGCCGGGCGGTCGCGGCCGACCTGCGGCACGGCTCCTCGGCCTGGTACATCCAGCGGCTGGCCGACCGGTTCGCGCTATGACCGTAACCGACGAACGATTCCAGGGGTGCTTGCGATGAGTGGAGATGACCAGGGCGGAATGCGTTTCGCCCTCACGCCGGACGAGCAGGCGTGGCAGGAGGAGGTGCGGTCGTTCGCGCTGCACTACGTGGAGGCCGGGCTCGATCGGATCGAGGACGAGCGACGGTTCGGCCACAGCGCGGGCCCGCTGCGCGAGCTGGAGCGACGATTCTACGGGGACCTCGGCGAGCGCGGCTGGAACTCGCTGCACTGGCCGCGCGAATACGGCGGCCAGGAGGCGAGCGCGGCGGTCAGCGCCATCCTGAACTTCGAGCTGGAGTATCACGGCCTACCCGAGCTCGACTGGACCGTCTCGACGCTGGCCCCAGCCATCATCAAGCTCGGCAGTCTCGAGAACATCGACATGTGGCTGGAGAGGATCCGCCGTGGCGAGGTCAGCTGCTCGCTGGGCTACTCCGAGCCCGAGGCCGGCACCGATCTGGCCAGCCTGCGCACCAGCGCCGTGCGACGCGGCGACACCTACGTCATCAACGGCGAGAAGTGCTGGCAGAGCGGCGCGCACCACATGACTCACGTCTGGCTGGCCGTGCGGACCGATCCCACCGCGCCCAAGCACCGGGGCATCTCGATCGTGATCGTGCCGCTGGACGCGCCCGGGATACGGATCGACCCGGTCTGGGTCTGGTCCGGCTACCGCACCAACATCATCAGCTTCACCGACGTCGAGGTCCCGGTCTCCCACCTCATCGGGGAGGAGAACGGTGGCTGGAAGCTGATCACCGCGGCGCTGGACTTCGAGCGGGCCGAGGTCGGTGCCCGGGTGATGGGCCGGCTGCGGCGCATGCTCGACGACCTCGTCACGTACTGTCGCACCGCCGTGTGCGACGGCACGGTGCTCATGGCCGATCCCGAGGTCCGCCGCCGGCTGGCCGAGCTGGAGTCGGAGGTCGAGATCGTCAGCCTGCTCACCCACGAGGTGTGCGCGCTGGTCGACCGGGGCGAGACGCCCACCGTAGTCGGCACCATGCAAAAGGTGCTGGCCTCGGAGCTGCGGACGAAGGTCACCAGCGCAGCGTTCGACCTCATGGGGCTACCCGGCCAGCTCGACGGCAGCGACCCGCTGGCCCCGATGTACGGCCAGCTCGAGAAGGAGTATCGGGACGCACCCCGGCAGCGGTTCGGCGGCGGAACCAACGAGGTGCTGCGGGACGTCATTGCCCAGCGCGGGCTGGGACTGCCCCGCACCGCTCGATAACACCAATTTGAGGAGTGAGCATGAACTACGCCGACTACACGATGCTGAAGTTCCGCGAGGACGACGGCGTCCTGACCATTGCACTCAACCGGCCGGAGCGGCTGAACGCCTGGAACGAAGCACTGCACAACGAGTTGTCCCAGGTGTTCGACGACGTCTCGCGGGACTTCAGCATCCGGGCCGTGATCCTCACCGGCAACGGCACGGCGTTCTCCGCTGGCGGTGACATGGACTGGCTGCAGGAGCTGGCCGACGACCAGCAGCGCTGGGACCGCATCGCTGCCGAGGGCCGGCGCATCGTGATGGGGATCCTGGAGTGCCGCCAGCCGGTCATCGCCAAGCTGAACGGGCCAGCAGCCGGTGGTGGCGCGACGATCGCCCTGTACAGCGACGTCGTGTTCGCCTCGGACCGCGCGAGCATCGGTGACCCGCACGTCCGGGTCGGCTTCGCCGCCGGCGACGGGGGCTCGGGAATCTGGCCCTACCTGGTCGGTTTCACCCGAGCCCGGGAGTTCCTGTTCACCGGCGAGATGATCCCGGCGGCCCGGGCGGCAGAGATCGGCCTGATCAACCATGTCGTAGCACACGACGAACTCGATGCCCGAGTCGAACAGTTCGCCCGGCAGCTGGCCGACGGGCCCATTCAGGCGATCCAGTGGACCAAGCAGGCGGTCAACCAGCCGCTGCGCCAGCTGGTGGCGGCCAACCTCGACCTGTCGCTCTCGCTCGAGGCGCAGTCGAACTCGACCGAGGAGCACCGCGAGGGAATCCGAGCGCTCAAGGAGAAGCGCAGCCCCCGGTTCCGTAACGTGCCCAGCCCGGCCTGACGACCGGCGGCGAGGCGGCGAGGCGGAGGTGGCAGCATGCAGCCGATCCACGGCACTGGAACTTCGAACACGGCCGGACGGTGCACCCCGATGCGCGGGTCGTCCGCTACGACGACACCAGCACCGCGAGCCTCACCTTCGCCGAGCTGGCCGATCAGGCGGCACGCCTGGCCGGTGCGCTGCACGGCCTCGGGGTGCGCCGGGACGACCTGGTGGCGACTCTGTGCTGGAAACATCCCTGCTCAGTCGCCACTTCGCGGTGCCGTCTATAGGCCGGTGCTGCACACGCTACGGGTGTATTTGACGGTTCACCCGAGACCTACCACTCGGCGAGTCTCAGGTGGGGGAACCGCAACCTCAGGGTCCAGACGGACCGGGACAACTTCCGCCTTGAGGGCTTTCCGGTATGCCAACGCGGCTATTCCGTTGCGGAGTTTCGGTGTCATCGTCCGCGCCAGACGGGGCGCCGCTTCTCGGCGAATGCTCTGGCTCCTTCCCGTGGTCTGCCCATCTACTTCGCCAATCCCCAACAGCCCTTGGCAACGCGGGACCAACGAAAACACCAGTGGGCTACTACACCAATACTTCCCGAAGGACACCGACCTGTCTTTCCGCGGGCCGGGCATCCTCGACAACGTTGCCGCCGAACTCAACAACCGGCCCCGCAAACATCCACGGATTCCTCAGGCCCGCCGAAAAACTCAACGAAATCCTACACTCACACCTGACCGATCCTGTTGCAAGCGACCGCCTGAATTTACCGATGACACGCTTCGTCGCGCGGATGGCGAGCGCGGCGTTTTCGGCGATCCGCTCCGAGAACTTCAGCGCCGCTTCCAGTGCTTGTCCGTCATCGGCCACGACGTTAACGAACCCGAGATCCGCGCCGATGGGTCGAGGGCGAAGGTACTATAGATTTTTCGGTAATTGAGTGAGAATTTCTCATGGAGAAAGTCCGGTGTGGTCGAGGAAACCGTGACACAGGTCGTAGCTCGAGCACATCCGGGTCAATCCGGTCCCGGCCGCGATGCGGACCTCGTCGAGGATATCGGGGCACAGGTTGGCAGTTCGGTGGACCTCATGTTGCCCCGGACTTGTTCGATGGGATTGAGTTCAGGCGCATACGCTGGCAGTCGTTCGACGTGAAGCCAATCGCGTTGAGTGGCCAGCCACGCGGTCATCGCCTTGGGCCGGTGGGCCATGAGCCCGTCCCGGATCACAATGATCTCCTCGCCCGTGAAGTGGGCGCGCAGTTCGGTGAGGAACTCGATGAGCTTGTCGGTGTTGTACGAGCCGTCGGTCATGGAGAACACAAACGCGCTTTCGCTGCGGTCGGGCCGATAGGCCAGGACTCCGGCCATGGACATGCGTGTCCAGGAGAATCGGTGATGCAGCACAGGTGTCACACCTTTCGGCGCCCAGGTTGCGCGGACCGCCGGGAGCAGTGACACACCACTTTCGTCCTGGAAGCAGATCCACGCACCTCGGCGCCGCGCCCTTTTTTACCGCGGCCGCTCGTTCTCGCTCCAGGCGACGATAGCGTCCTCGCCGCGTTCGACCGCCCGCCGTGCGGGGCGCTGCCGACTCCAGCCCAGTCGGGTCCGCAGGATCGTCCAGGTCTGCGTGGGTCCGTAGGTCACGCCGGTGAGCCGCTCGATCACGATAGCGACCCTGCCCAGGGTCCACACTCCGGTAGCGAAGCCATTCGCTTGGGGTCCTTTGCGTAGTACCTCTCGGATCGCCTCGATCTGGGCGTCATCGAGCCGCGGCCGGCGCCCCGCACGCCCAGCACCTTCCAACGCCTCACGGCCGCCCTCGGCCCACTGCCGAAACCAGCGTGACGCGGTCTGTTGGGACACCTCCAACTCGACAGCGACCTCGACCTGCCGTCGTCCCGCGGCAAACATCTCCGCCGCCCGCATCCGCCGACCACGCAACGCGTCGAGATTGCGGCGACCGCTGCGCTGCTTGACTTTTCGTGCGCCGGACTCCTTGCCGGAACCGGTTTCCTTCCCTGTCATTCATCAATGATCAAGCAACACGATGCGAAACACGCGCAACGACACACCCTATTACCGAAACACCTTTGCCTCGCGCTTTCACCCTGAACCGGAAGTGGGCCTGTGTTGCTCAGAAGGAAAGGTGTCCTGAACTGCAAGAATATGACTTGCTGAGGGTCATGTTCGTGCGAGTTCGAGGAGCCCCGACCACGCCGCACGTCGGTGGGAACCGAAACGTCCACGTCTGCGCCTGTTCTCGATCGGCGGCCGCGTCGCCCGCGACGCCAGACGAACCCACCTCCGCCTGTCCGTGCACGCACCGTGGAAGGGGCTGATCGGAGCCGCCCTCACCCGGCTCGCGGCGATACCCGCGCCGACCTGACCAGCAGCAACCGCCCGACCAGATGAAAGGACCTCTCACACCGGGACCGTGGAACCCGGCGCCCACCCGACCGCGTCGGCAGGTCGCTCGAGCCCGAGGGCCGGGCACACTACCGAAACAACCAATCCGAACCCGACCAGCACAGCACATCAGC
Organism: Rhodococcus oxybenzonivorans; assembly: GCF_003130705.1. Classification (NCBI taxonomy): domain Bacteria; kingdom Bacillati; phylum Actinomycetota; class Actinomycetes; order Mycobacteriales; family Nocardiaceae; genus Rhodococcus; species Rhodococcus oxybenzonivorans. The sequence goes on from NZ_CP021355.1 coordinate 493,513, forward strand.
CCGAGGAAAGATCGAGGTTAGTAGCTCCCTCACTCGGCCGTGGGGCGACTGATCAGCGCGCCACCTCAGAAGAGTCGCCTTATCCAATGGCTTGCTACCCACCAGCAATCAGGCTTTGATGCCCGACATCACCAGATTCCAGACGTGCTCGGTGATCTTCTCAGTAGTCACCGAGCCACCGGGCCGGTACCAGTTGTATGGCCACCCGCACAGAGCGAAGATGCTGAGCCGGATCATCCGCACGTCCGGAATGACAAAATCACCCGAGTCACGCCCGACCAGCAGTACGTACTCGATTTGCTCGTTGTAGTACTGACGTCGCTCGGAGATACGGGCACGCATGGACGACGGGAGGAACTCTGTTGCATTCTCATAGAAACACCGGACCTGCCCTCGATGGGTGTCCAGGGACGTCAGCATATCCTTCATGAGCAGGAACAGCCGATCTGACGGGGGCAGCTGCCGGCGCTCCGGGTCCTCCGACGCAGTGATCAGCATCTCTAGGTACTCGCCCAGGAGCTGATTCAGGAGCGCGGCCTTGGACGGGAAGTAGTGGTACAGCGTCGGTTTTGCGATACCGGCCCCATCGCAGATAGCATTGAGTGAAGTATTCTGGTAGCCGAGCTCCGCAAACGAGTCCGATGCGGCGCGCAAGATCAGGCCACGGCGATCTAGACTCTTGGTCGGCACCACAGCCTTCGGTTCGAAGCCGATCACGGCATCCTCATAATGACTCGACATAAACGCTAGGCTACCAAATGACCGAACGGGCGGTCGACCGGCCGCTGAGAGTCCCAACCGGTCACTTGTACCGGAGATGAAACCGGTGTCAGGCGTTCACCGGGACCCCACCGCCATCGACCTCGCTAGGCAGCCGTTTCAGGGTCGAGACCCCGACGTGGTGACCACAGAGCTATGCAACACCCTAAACCGATCGATCGGACGGGGAGCACGTCACGCTAGCCGGCGTGATCGCGAGAGGACGGCTAGCGCCGCGCCGGCGTTGATCCCGAGGATCGATCCCTGGATCGGCAGCGGATAGCCGGTGGCGCCCTGCATCAGTGCGCCCGCCAGGCCGAGCGCGGGACCGACGAGGAGCCGCGACCAAGGTCCGGGGAACGCGCACCTCGGATACAACGAGCTGATCCTCGCTCGCCCCGCCACGCGAAGCCAGGATGGCGACGACGTCGGATCACAGGATGGAAGCTCACGGTGTCCGCGTCCGTGGTGGGTGCCCGTTCCGGGCCGAAAATGGTGTGATGGGCACGTCTCGACGCCGTCTCTCTATGGTCCTTCGAGGCCGCCGCCTAGACGATATGGAGTGACGCAAGACTTGTCGTGGGAGAGTTCGCTCCCGCTGAAGCCCAGAGGAGGTTCTCCCCGGTCCGGTGAAGAATTCGCCAGCCGGGAACGGCAACGGCCTCGATGCTCGTCACTGACCGGCGCTGGCAAGATGCTGGCCTCCAGTCTACCGACCCATCGGTCGAGTCAGATCGCCCACCATAATCGGAGGTCGATGACGACATGGTTGCAAGCTGGGACAAGCTGGGACGGGCGAGGCTGGACGTACCAGGATAAGCTTGTTTTGCGTTTCGGCTGGTACGGGCCGTGGCATTCGCGGTTGACGAAGCATCCGGCTACATGGTTACATGTAGCCTACATCGCTCCCGACCGCCTGGATGGTCGGTCAATCCATCTACGAATTCGACAAAGGACATCTCACTCGTGTTGTCAAGAACCTTCGAGGCGGTTGCGCCGATACAAGGGTCGGGAGTGGGAGCTTTGGCGGATCGATATTTGAGCCGACAGGTACATTGCTCGCAGCAGAACTTGGTGGTATCACGTAGGCCGTCGCAGTTTTCCGTTGACGCGGCCGGAATCGCGGGGCTGGGGAGCGAGGTCGGCGAACCCGGCCAGCTGGCCGACGCTGGTGAATGCATTTATGTCGCCGCCTGTGGCGGCGAGGAACTCCGCACCGAGTTTGGGTCCGAATCCGGGCATGCTCATGATGATCTCGGCGGATTGGTCGTCGCAAAATCGGGTCTCGGCGTCGTCGAGGTCGGTGAGCTCCGTGTGGGCCGGCACCCCTTTCGCCAGACGGGCGACTACCTGCGCGGACACGGTGTCGCCGGGCAACGCGATGCTCTGCTGGTCCGCGGCGGCAACAACTTCCAGGGCCAAGGTCGCGGTAGCGCGAACGTGCGGTTTGCGCCGTCACGCCTCCATCCGTGCTGCTCCGGCTCGTCTGATCTGACTTGGGGTTTGATACCGGGTCAGCAAGATCGGCGGGCCTTTGTTGGTCAGAGTCAGCGCACGTTCCAGGGCGGGGAACACTTCGAGCAGTTGTGCCCGCAACCGGTTGATCTGTCGGGTCCGGTCGAAAACCACATCGAGGCGACGTCCGGTCAGTATCCGCATGTCGACGGCGATCTCATCTCCGGGGCACATGAGGCCGATATCGCGTCGAACGCGTGTCTGATCAGCGATGATGAACGCGTCGCGAGCGTCGTCCCCGCCCCGGTTGAGGTCAATCGCCCTCAGCACCTCTTCCCCACCAACGAGGGCGAGGGCTGTGTCGCGATCAGTCCGGCAAGGGCGGTCTCGTCGTTAGTGAGGCGTTCCGACAGCAGTCGGTCACCGGCGGAGTTGATGACCCGTAATGGTGATGTTCTTACTGATATCGCTTCCTGCCCAGACAGTCTCGGGTACCAGCCTTACCCTCTCGATCGGAATGCTCCAGTCGCGCAATCCCCTGGCAGCCTGGACCGACGCACTCGAGTTCGCTGGGCGGCGTGCCCGGCTCGCGGGCGCCCCCGGGCTGACGGGCCGAAAAGAGGAGACTGAGGATGCAACACGCTGCCGCCATCGTTGGCGCGGCCGTGACCGAGGTCGGGAAGGTCTACGGCCGCAGCGGTCGGTCCTTCGCCGCGGAAGCGGTACGGCTCGCCGTTGCCGACGCGGGTCTCACCCTGGCCGACGTCGACGGGCTACTGATCAACACGGGCAAGGCCGGCGGTGTCGACCTCACGCTGGCCCGGCGCCTGGGACTGCGTGACCTGCGGGTGCTCAGCGAGGTCAACGCCTTCGGTGCGTCGGCCGGCATCATGGTCGCCCAGGCCGCTGCCGCGGTTCTCTCGGGAACAGCGGAGGTGGTGGTGTGTGTCTTCGCCGACGCACCTCGGCAGCCCGGCGATTCGTCCGGCGCCGCTTACCGGGCGTCCTCCTTGCAGGCCACCGGGTTCCGCAGCGCAGAGACCGCGGCCGGGTTCACCAGCGTCAACCACCGGTACGCCCTCGCGGCCAGCCGCTATCTGAACCATTACCGGATCCCGCAGGACCATTTGGGCGCCGTTGCGGTGTCCCAGCGAGCGTGGGCCGTGGACAACCCCATGGCCCAGATGCGCACCCCACTGACCTTGGACGACTACCACCGATCGCGCTGGATCGTGGAACCGTTGCACCTGCTTGACTGCTGCCTTGTCTCCAACGGCGGCGCCGCCGTCGTGGTCACGACCCCGGAGCGTGCCGCGGACCTCGCCCAACCGCCCGTACGGGTCCTCGGCTGGGGACAGTCGCATCCGGGCTACATCCTCGAGCGCGGGTCGGACTTCGGGCTGGTCACGGGCGCGGCTTCCGCGGGGCCCGCCGCGCTGAAGATGGCCGGGCTGACCCCCGCCGACATCGACCTGCGGCAGATCTACGACTGCTACACCTACACCGTTCTGGTCACGCTCGAGGACTACGGATTCTGCGGTAAGGGTGAAGCAGGCGAGCTCGCCGCGAGCGGAGCCCTCGCCCCGGGCGGGACACTGCCGACCAACACCGGCGGCGGCCAGCTGTCCGCTTTCTACCTCTGGGGCATGACGCCGCTGATCGAGGCCGTGACCCAGATACGCGGGCATGCCGGCGTACGTCAAGTACCCCGTCACGAGACGGCGATCGTCAGCGGCAACGGCGGAATCCTCGATCATCACGCCACACTCGTGCTGGGAGGTGTCTGATGGCAGAGCTACGCCCACACCGCGACGAGGACTCGGTGGAATGGTTCGACGGGCTCGCCGCAGGCCGGCTGTTGATCAGATGTTGCGTCGCCTGCGGCCGCGAGAGCCGGCCCGACACCACTGCCTGCCCTGGGTGCCGGGGCACGGATCTGGGATGGGCCACGGCTTCGGGCACGGGCACGGTGGTCAGTCTCGTCGTCGACCACAGCCGGCCGGAACCGCTGTCCCTGGGTTTGGTCGAACTCGACGAAGGACCGTGGCTGCACGTGCGGATCACCGGAAATCCGGGTGTGGCGATCGGCGACCGCGTGCGCCTGACCGTGTGCTCGCCGGAAGACAGTAACCCCATCCCCGTGTTCGCCGTCGAACGTTGACGAATCAGGCTAACCAACCGGCACCGTCCTCAGCGGAGGTAACCTCGATTTCCAGGATTTCCCGGTAGCCCTCCGTTGACCCCAACAGCGACCAGGGTGTGCACGTTGACCATCCTCCCGTTCTCGCGGACCTTGAGGACGAGGGCGTCGGCGGCCACGAACGTGTACGGGCCGGCGTCGAGCGGGCGGCTGCGGAACGCCTCCACCTGGGCATCGAGATCCTTGGCCATCACGGACACCTGCGATTTCGGCAGCGAGGTGATACCGAGGGAATCGACGAGCTTTCTCCATCCGCCGAGTGGAGACTCCGAGCAGGTAGCAGGTGGCCACCACCGACGTCAGGGCCTTCTCGACACGCTTGCGGCGCTGCAGCAACCAGTCCGGAAAGTATGAGCCGGAGCGCAGCTTCTTCGATCGCCACGTCGAGAGTGCCGGCACGGGTATCGAAGTCCCGATGGCGATAGCCGTTCCGGCTGTTGACGCGGTCCTGAAGAGCGTTCACCGAAGCCGGCGCCGCATAAGCTGTCGGCCTCGGCGCCCATGAGTGCGTCGATGAACGTGGACAGCAGTTGCGCAGCAGGTCGGGGCTGGCGTGGTGAGGCGGTCGGTCAGGAACTGGTGCAGGTCGATATCGTGGGCAGTGGTCATCGCGTTCCTTCATCGAGTGACTTTGGTCGGTCTCTCGAAGAGTCACGCGATGGCCGCCTTTCTCTGGTTACGAAACGCCGGTCAGATCCGAATCCGGTCCGTACACATAGATGATGGATACGGCCGCGGGCCCCGCGGTTGGTCGCTGGACCGGCCGCAACAAGCCACACCGGGCCGGATCGATGCTGGGTGCAGGCGTGGAGTCCTGAGCAGATCGCGCATCGAATCGGAACCAACTTCCCGGACGATCCGCTGTTGCGAATCAGTCACGAGGCCATCTAGCAGGCTACACGTCGAAGGGCGGGGTGGTCTTGATCGAGAGAGATTCTGACCTGAGTTGCACCAGTTTAGTGTGCCGACCCTGATCGGCGAATCGGGATTTCGAGGGCATCGAGAATGCTCTCTCGGCGTCGTCGGTGAGTGGATCGAGGGCTGTGCTCGTGGCCGGTGATCGAGATGGCGATTTCCTGCAGTGGACGCAGGGTCCGCACAACTTCGCAGCGATCAGGTCAGCGAATCGGTGAATTCAGGACGATTTGTCATCCCCGAAGGGGCGGGGCCTGTCAAAGGGTGCTGTTCAAGCTGTTCCGGCCTCCATGCGGACGGCGCCGGACAAGGGCCGTCGGTCAAGATGCAGCGCCCGCAGCGCAGCGAGGACGAACGATCTTGACGGTGGCCCGGAACGGCGCACACTGATGCGAGAGTCGGGGGCGGTGTGTCGTTGTGTGTGAGGCAACGTCTCCAGTGTGATGCGTATGGGTTTGGGGCAGGGCCAGATTCCTCCGGCTGCCGGTCATCCCTTCGTCCGGCGATGGGGCGGACATGGAGCGGTGCGGTGGCAACACCGCGGGGTCAATCAAGCGGCACGACCACACCGCGATGCGGGGTCAGACAAATTAGCGGCCGCGCGCGTGCTGCGTCCGGGTGCTCACGCCGCCGTCCTCTTGTAGGCCAGGTGCGCGGATGTGCTCGTCGCGCAGCCCGTAGTAGACGAGGGTGAGCAGCTTGGGGGCCGCGGCGACCTTGCCGATGTTCTTGCCGCGGCGGGCCTCGATGCGTGCACGATCGACGGAAAGCTTCGTGGCGGCGGGTTGGTGCTGGATGGCCTCGACCGCCGCCCATCGGACCAGTTTGCTGCCCTGCTTGGTGATGTGCCCACGATGGACGACGGTGTCCGACTCGTGGTGACGCGGGGTCAGTCCCGCCCACGAACACAACCGGTCCGGTCCCGCAAACCGTTAGCCGTCTCCGATTTCGGCGATGAATACCGCACCGAGGATCGGACCAACGCCGGGCAGCTGCTGAATGACGCGGTAGCCGGGATGATTCCGCAGCTGGCCGGCGATCGCGGTGGTGAAGTGTGCCTCATGGCTGTCGAGGACGTCGATCACCTCGAGCAGTGAGACAACCCGCTGCGCGTACGCCGCGCCGAGTAAGACCTTCGCCAGCCGTCGGCGGCCGTCGACGCCGAACAGGTCCGAAACGGGGATCAACTGGCCTTCCTTGGCAAGCACTGCGTGCACCTGCGCCTTGAGGCCAGAACGGATCGCGACCAGCTTTGCCCGGTAGCGCACCAACTCGCGCAGCTCCCGCACCGGAGGAGGCGCGATCCAGGCCTCGGGTAGACGGTTCATCCGCAGCAGATCCGCCAGATCAGACGCGTCGCGGACATCGTTCTTCACACGACGGTAGCGGAATCCTTGGACACCCAACGGGTGTGCCAGATGTACGCGTGCACCGGCAGCCTGCAGTGCGTCGACCGCCCAGTACCAGCCGTAGGTGGCTTCGAGTACCACTTCCTGGTGTTCTCCGGCTTTCTCGAGCTGCAAGACCAGGCGAAACAGGTAGTTCTCCCCGTGACGCAGATAATACCTGCTTGGTTAGCTCGAATGCGAAATCTAAGTCGCTGTGAGGACGCTGGTCCGGACGAGACACGTCGTGACAAACCCGGCCGGCATGGAAGCACCGACTCAATCAGCCCTCCAGGAGGTCGAGAACGATGAAGTTTGGTCTTTTTGCGATGCCCAACCACCTTCCACATGAGAACTGGACACTCTCCTACGACTGGCATATCGCTGAGATTGTCAAGGCCGAGGAGCTCGGTTTCGACGAATACTGGATCGGTGAACACCACACCGGAGGACGTGAGAACGTCCCGTCGCCTGAGCTGCTGTTAGCAAAAGCGTCGGCATTGACCAGTCGCATCCGGCTCGGCACCGGCGTAGTCTCGCTGCCGTACCAGGATCCGTTCCTCGTCGCTGAGCGAATGGCATTTCTCGACCATCTAACGCACGGGCGCTTGGAGTATGGCTTCGGGGGCGGTGGCCTGCCGACCGACAGGGCATTGTTCGAAGTACCCGCCGAGGAGGCCCGGGCACGTACCGACGAAGCACTGGAAATCGTGTGGAAATTCCTGACGTCGGACGATCCGGTCAGCTACGACGGCAAATACTGGACATACAAGGAGCGCCGTATTCAGGTCGCGCCGTATCAGGACGTGCCGCCGTTCGCTGTTGCCGGACTCACGGGGACGCACAACTACGCGAAGTGCGGTGAACGGGGATGGAAGTCGATGAGTACCTTTATCTCGCCGGTGAACACCGATAAGAATCCAGCCGCGCCGGATCTTCGAGCCCACGCGGAAGCAATGTGCAACGCCGCTCAGGAAGCCGGTAGGGACCCGGCGCAGGCGAGGGAAAACTGGCGGATCAGTCGCGAGGTCTACGTTTCCGACAGCAAGGACCAGGCAATAAAGGAGATCCGGCAAAATGCGGAGGAATTCTACAAAGGCTACCTCTTCCCTCTCGGTATCTCGGGAATTCTCAAGACCGACGAGAACATGGCCGACGCGGATCTCACTGTTGAGTGGATGATCGAAAATTCTCCGTGGATCATCGGCAGCCCGGAAGACTGCGTCCGGCAGATTAACGAATTGAACGAGCAAGTGGGCGGTTTCGGCACGCTGCTGATCAACTCTGCGGGCTGGGTGACAATGGACCGGTGGACTCGATCGCTCGAGCTCTTCTCGCGTTATGTCGCCCCGCACTTCCAGCCCAATCAGCGCATACAGCGCCGCCTCGAATCGCAAGCCGACCTATTCTCATTCGGCGAATCGGCCCGCAAAGGCTGAAAGCACATACCCACTAGGTTCTGTCTGCTAATTGCGCAGACGGTGTGTTGTGACTGTTGAGGCGAGGAGTACGCCACCGAGGTAGGTGATGGCGTACTTGTCATACCGAGTTGCTATACCGCGCCAGTGCTTGAGTCGATTGAAACCCACTCAACGGTGTTGCGGTGCCGGTAGAGCGCCGGGTCGAAGGCCGGTGGTCGCCCGCCTCGGAAACCTTTCTCCTTCCGTCGTGCGACCTGATCGGATCGTTCCGGAATCGTGTGCGCGATGCGCTTTAACCGCAGGAGATTTCGAGTCGAAGGATGGGAGTACGCCTTGTCTGCCAGCAACCACATCGCGCCACCGTGGCGATCCGGATAGATCTCGAGCAGCGGCGCCAGCTGGGGGTTATCGCCGACCTGCCCGGCGGTCAGCAGCAGGGCGAGCGGAGCGCAGGTGCCGTCGATGAGGGCGTGGATCTTTGCGGTCCAACCGCCCCAGGGCGTGATCGGTGGGCTCGCCCGCAAACGTGTAATTCGACTCAGCCCCCTGTGGATCTGGCAGCTGGTGCACCCGCCGCGTGCTGGTGGGCACGCACGCTGGTCGAGTCGATCGAGACCAGAGCCGCCAAGGTGTCATCGTTCTCATCACGGACCGCATGCACGGCGTGGAACATCGCCTCGTAAGTTCCGTCGATCGACCAGCGCTTGTGTCGAAATTTCCCGGCTGCACCGCACATCGAGCGCAAACAGCAACAGCGCAGCGAAGCCGCTGACACCGCACGTCCCCACTGTTCAATGAAAAGAAGGCCATCCCCATGTCAATTCGAGAATCTATCGACAGTGCCCCGATGGGCAAGTACCAAATGTCGATTGTCGGAATCTGTTTCGCGATCATCCTTGCCGAAGGATACGACCTTCTGCTGATGGCGTTCGCTGCAACCGTCGTCGCGGAGGAGTGGGGGCTCAGCGGCTCGCAACTCGGGGTCCTGCTCAGCAGCTCGCTGATCGGCATCGGTCTGGGATCACTGTTCGTCGCGCCGCTGGCCGACCGAACCGGCCGGCGGCCGCTCTCACTCGGCTGCCTGCTCTTCGTCGGCCTGTCAATGGTGTTCGCGTCGGTTAGCACAAGCTACGTCCAGCTCGGAATCAGCCGACTGCTCACCGGCATCGGGATTGGCGGTCTGGTCGCATGCCTGCCGGTCATCATCGCCGAGTTCTCCCCGCGCAGGAGAAGGACGAGCATGATCCTTCTGTACACCACCGGGCTGCCGATCGGCGGAATCGCCGCCGGCGCGGTTGCGGTTTCGCTCAACTCCTCCTACGGCTGGCGTGCAAGTTTCGTGGTTGGCGCAATCGTCACTCTGCTGCTGTGCGTTGTGGTGAATCTGCGGATGCCGGAGTCCCTCGACTACCTGGTCTACCGCCGTCCGCCCGGCGCCCTCGAGCAGATCAACGCCACACTGCCCAAAATGGGCCTGGCGCCGATCGCGGCCCTGCCGGAACCGGAGCCACATTCGCAGGGAATGAAAGCGACCATGTTCGAAGGGCGCAACGGTGTGCGCTCACTGCTGCTGTGCAGCGCGTTCTTCTTCGCGATGGCGGCGTTCCACTTTGCCGCCAGCTGGACCCCGCGGCTCCTGCAGCAAAGCGGGATGTCCACCCAGCAGGGAATCAGCGGCGGGATGCTTTTCAACCTTGGTGGCATCGCCGCAACCGTGACGTTCAGTGTTCTAGCGGTGATCGCGACGCACAAGCTCCTGATCATCGTTTCGGCCATCGGCGCGGCGCTGTCCTTCCTGGCAGTGGGAGTCGGGCTCGGCACCCTCACCTTCGCGCTTATCGCGGTAGTCGCAGTCGGCTTCTGCATGCAGGCGACCAACTCAGGCCTGCTCGCGCTCGCACCTGACTGCTACCCCGCGCAGGTGCGTACCACGGCTTTGGGCTGGGCGCTCGCTGTCGGGCGGATCGGGTCGATCCTCTCGCCCATACTGGTGGGCATCCTGGTTGACAGAGAATGGTCTCCGTCATCGATATTCGTCCTCTTCGCGATTCCGCTGCTGGTCACCGCACTGCTCGTCGCTGCGATCAAGATTCCCGTCCAGCCGCCAATGCGGACTGCTACCAAAACGGCACCGGCTTGATCTCCCGTGTCACGATCTTCGGCTCAAAGGAGGAATCCCGGTCACGGGGCACGGCGAGCTCAACCGGTCCGGCCTCGGGCAACACGGTCTTGGCGCGTCTGCCGTTGCGGAGTTGCCGCTGTCCCTGCCTGCCGAGTCATTCTTGCCGTAACCTAGGTGGTCGTCCATTTCGCCCTCGAGCGCGGACTCGACCACCAGCTTGGTCAACATCGCCAGCAACCCACCGTCTCCGGTGAGCTGCAACCCCTCGGCCCGCGCCTGATCCACCAGCTCCTGCAGCCGCGCGTCGCTGACACCCACACGTGCCGAGTTCGACTCGGCCTCATGATCAATCACATCAGTCACAATGGTGTTTTCCGAATGTGCTCGCGACGTATCCGTTGGTTCGACCCGGGACCTCGCCGAAAGCACGGAAGGTTCGATAAATGCACGTACTCATCCTGCACGCTGCGATCGCGTTCGCCAGACTGCTGACACCCCAAGGTGTCACGGAGGTGATCCAACGCACTCTCGCGAATATCGCGATCGCGCAAGCCACTAGGCGATGGTTGGCCATGGCTGCGAACGAACAGTAGGGGGACTCTGGCGATGGTCCATTGAGAGACGGACCGGCCGAGCCGAACACCGTGACCCAAGTGAACCGACCCACTCCCTGGAGCGCAGCCATTCGGTCGGCGTCCGCAAATTCCCGGTCAGCTGGGGAGCAGGCGTATCGATTTTCGCGGAGGAAGCTCGCCGACGCCGTACCGATGAAACGACTCGGCTCACCAGACGACGTAGCCGGCGCCGCACTTTTTGACCTCACCGCTCGCTTCCTACATCACCGGACAGGTCATCGGCGTCGATGGTGGCGCATCGGTCAAATACCCACTAGCCGTGATGACAGATACACACTAAGAGGAGATGGCGAGATGACCACGACAGTCTTCGACCCCAAGGAACTGCGCAGAATCTTCTCCGGCTGCCCCAGCGGTGTCGTCGCCATCTGCGCCGAGATCGACGGCGCACCCACGGGCATGGCGGTCAGCACGTTCGTACCGGTATCCCTCGAACCGGCACTGGTAGGGGTGTTCATCCAGAACACCTCACGCACCTGGCCGATGCTCGAACGAGGAACCCGGCTCGGACTGAGCGTGCTCGGGTCGGACAACGAGTACGCGGCCACCGCGTTGGCCATGAAAGAGGGGAATCGGTTCGAATCGATCACCACCACAGTCGCCGACTCCGGCGCCGTCTATGTCGACGGCGCAACAACATGGCTCGAGGGCGCGGTGTGGTCGAAAACCTCGGCAGGAGACCACTTCATGGTCCTCTTGGAAGTGCACTCGGCCACGATTCACGACGTCGCCGGTCCCCTGATCTTCCATGCCAGCAACTTCCACAGACTTCCGGCCTGACCAAGGGGTGTCCACCATGATTCGATCAGTGACAATGCACAACGAGACGGCGCCGTCCTTCGTGCCGGAACGCATCGTCGAAATCTCGACATGGTCGGGTCCACGAACCTACGAGGAACTCATCGACGCCGACGCCGACGCCGTCGAACTCGACATCGAAAGCCTCGACAGATACGAGCAGGCCGCACTCGGTGTACGCGCGGTTTACGCGGCCGCAAACCTTCCCACACCACCACTGCTGATCCGCATCAATACCTGCCTCGCCGCAACAGCACGCGAGGCGATGCAAGAGTTCGAGCGGACCGTCGGCCGCGGTAGCCAAGCCCACCGCAAACATGTCTGGTTCGTCGGAACCGAGAACGGCCTGCGTGGCCTCGTCCAAGACCTTCAAGTCCTCCGTCTCGGCGACGGCGTGTCATGCATCCCCGCTCCCCAGTTGACGGCATCGGCCCACTGACGACCGGCGCTGATCCGTCCAGCACGGACACCCGAACTCCAACCAACCCCGGACGCAGCTATTCCAACGATGTGACATCGGTCCGCGTTGCTGCGACCGGTCTACGGGCACCAGAAGAAAGGAGCTTCAGATGGGCACGCGAAGATCGCCGAACGTGCCCCGCGTCGCAAGAGCCTCGTACCGCTGGTCACGACCCTGTCCACCGTGATCAGCGCCCCGGTTCACCTGATCCGCCCCTCTGCTCCGGCTTGCTACGGGTCTCTACCTGTCCTAGGTCCGCACAGCCCGGATACGGCGCAAGGAGCGCCTGCAATGCGCAGTGGTGGTGCTGCACCTTGCGGACCGATGGCCAATAGCGCGAGGCTGACCAGTGGTTATCGAGGTAACCGGCGACAGGGTCTGGTGTCGAAGATCTGGATGCATGACGAACCGAGGCTGGTCGGCGTAGTCGATAGGCTCATACCGTGGAGGTGGTGAGACTCTCGAGGGAATTCAAGAGTCCTTCAATACCGCGCAGACCGGAAACAAGCGGATCTCGTTTGCCGACCTTGTCGTGCTCGGTGGCGTCGCTGCCGTCGAGCGGGCCGCGAAGGATGCCGGACACGATGTCGAGGTGCCCTTCACTCCCGGTCGCACCGATGCCACGCAGGAACAGACCGATGTGGAGTCGTTCGCTGCGCTCGAGCCGACTGCGGATGGTTTCCGCAACTACCTCGGCGAGGGCAACCGTCTACCGGCGGAATTCCTGTTGGTCGACAAGGCGAACTTGCTGACGTTGACCGCTCCCGAGATGACCGTTCTCGTCGGGGGCCTGCGCGTGCTCGGCGCGAACTACAACACCAGGTCGGAAGCGGGCGTCTTCACGTCGAAGCCGGGGACGCTGACCAACGATTTCTTCGCGAATCTGATCGACCTCGGCACGACATGGGCGCCGAGGTCCACGGACTCGGAGATCTACGAGGGCCGCGACCGCGTCACCGGGGAGGTGAAGTGGACCGGAACCCGCGTCGACCTCGTGTTCGGGTCGAACTCCGAACTGCGTGCTCTCGCCGAGGTGTACGCCTCCGATGACGCAAAGCAGAAGTTCGTGCGGGACTTCGTGTCCGCGTGGGACAAGGTGATGAACCTCGACCGGTTCGAGATCGCCAAAGCCTGAATCTGAGACGCGTGGCACTCCTGAGTGTCTCATCTCCGTGGGTGCCGCGCGTCTGGTGAATTCGTCATTCTTGTGACGCTGGATTCAGCTGGTGAATACTGAATGCCCCGTGCGGTGTTGCACGGCAAGAATTACACTTTGCGCCGCCGTAATCTCGCCAGCAAGTTGGCCGATGTGCGGGGCACCGCCGGCCGGATCCGTGCCATCGTCGATACCGTCCGCTCCGGACTGTCCAACGACGAGGACCCAGACATATTGAGGCACGCAATTCGCGATGTCGAGGTCACCGGATCACTCGTTACTACTCAATGCTTTTCACCGAACGATTGCGTGGATGATTGCCGCCGAGTCCGATCTGGATGAGGTCGTCGATCTCACACATCGTGTTGCTCTCAATCGGCTGGCGGACCGCTGTGCCAGGTTATTCGATGGGTGCAGTTGGGACTTGACTGAAAGTGTTGGCAACAAGAAAGTATCAGGATGTCGACCGCGAAAAGTGGCGTTCTCTTGCTGGATCGACATCTGAGCCGTCGATCGGTGGTTGACAACGCGATGGACCGTCGACTATACAACAGTGATAGGCATCACAGACGTGAGCCATTCATCGACCCCTCCCACTCTCTGTGGGGTCTCCTGCAGACCGACGTGACATCCGTAGCCATCGCCGAGGACTTGGCGGCTACAGCGGGTTGCTCGGCTCCAACACATCGAAGGTATCCCATGACCAAAGTACGGAAATCGTCGATTGCGTGGTTGGTGATCGGAGTTGTACTGATCCTCGCCGCCGCCGCGATCAAATGGTTGATTCTTCCCTCGCTGACGAAGTTGCCGTCCGATCTGAGTCAGAGCCAGAAGTACGAGGGCACGATGAGCGCCCTGAACCCGCAGGCGTTCGCGGCCAACGATCTCGCGAATCTGATCATCCCGGAGATGCCGATCAGCGCGGACCGATCGCTGACAGTCGATGCGACCGAGGGGGATACCGCGATCGTCACGAGCAACACCGCGATTACGTTGCCGGATGGGTCGACGCAGAAGGATGTGCACAGCTATGCCATCAGCCGGGTCGACTTTGCGCCCGTTCGTCTCTCCGAGCAGGAGAAGCAGTCGTTGGTTCCCGCCCAGTCCCAGTCCACGTTCGAGGGGCACGAGGGCATCGCGGTGAGTTTCCCGATGAGCCCGGCCAAGGACGGCAACCTGCTGTATGACTCGGTCACCCGGACCGGGCAGGAGGCGCGCTTCGTCGACGAGGGCACCGTCGAGGGGCGTGAGGTGTACAACTATGAGGTCGACGCCGCCGGCCCCATTCAGAGCCCCACGGTGTTGGCACAGTTCAAGGACTTCCCTCAGCAGCTCCCGAAGGCCGAGGTCGCAGGTTTGCTTCAGGCCGGTCTCGTGCCTGCGGATTCGCGGACGGTGATCGAGGACAACATCGCCGGTCTCCCGGATCTTCTCGACATCGGTTTCGGTAGTTCCAATATGGCGAAGGTGGCCGTTGATGAGCAGTTCGGTTCACCTCTGGTGGTCGATCAGACGCAGAGCATGTATGTGACCGTGCCGGTGAATGGTGAAGACGTCGCGGTGCTGCCCCTGTCGACAGTGAAGATGCACACCGCCGACAGCGAAGTCACGGCGCTGGCGGCGGACCTGTCGAAGAACGGGACGCTACTGACCGTTGCCGGGGTGTGGGTTCCCGCGGTGCTCGCGATCGCCGGTGTGCTTCTGATCGCGCTTGCGGCGAAGCGGTGGCGGCGACCGGTCAGCGACAGCACGAAAGCAACCTTGGCGCACGTGTAACGACCTTAAATCTGGGCGGCTCATGCCCCAAAGTAGGTATGAGCCGGCCAGATTGGGAGCTCAGCCATCGTTCGGCGCTGATCCGAACAGGGACGCCACCTCAGTTGAGCCGGTCACCGTGGGCGACGACTGCGACGCCCGCACTGACCTCGTCGGGATGCTCGGCGGCTGAGGAAATTGCATTGTTCGTGACCCGAGTCGGCCGGCGGCTCTCATCGGATGTGGTCGAGAAACTGGTCACCAAACACGCCGTCCGAGCCGCGGAGAACTGCCCAACACTGACCGGCAAGAACGTCACCTCGCACACGCTGCGTCACTCGGCGGCAATGGCTTTGCTGCACGCAGGTGTGGACACCTCGGTGATCGCGCTATGGCTCGGCCACGAAGACCTCGCCTCCACCCAGCCCTACCTGCACGCCGACACGACCATCAAGGAGCAAGCCCTCGCCCGCGTCCAACCCCACCACACCAGCCCCGGTCAATACCGAGCACCCGACGGCCTCCTCGCCTTCCTCGACGGAATTTGACCCCCGGCAACAACCCCGGATTATGCCGAACACACCACAGACTCAACCCCACGGACCAGCACCGTCACGCCACGGTCGGCATAATCCGGTGGTCGGCATAAGCGGACGATTTCGTCATCATGGTGGTCGGGACCAAAGCGCATGCGGACGCACTCTGGGACGAAGTTGCGGACGTGATAGCCCCTCTGGGGCTGCGGTTGTCCGCCGAAAAGTCCCGGGTTTGTCACCTGGACGAGCGGTTCGACTTTCTCGGGTTCCGCATCCAGCGGCGCCACAAGAAGGGCACGAATAAGATGAGCGTCTACACCTATCCGTCGAAGAAAGCATTGCTTTCGATCATGGCGAAGGTGCGGGCCCTGACGAAGAAGGCACGTCATCATGGCCTTGCTGATCTCCTTGGGCGCCTCAATCCGGTGCTCCGAGGATGGTGTGCGTATTTCCGCCACGGTGTAGCGAAAGCAACGTTCGGCTACCTCGATGCCTTCGCCTGGCATCGAGTCACCCAATGGCTGCTCAAACGGCACAAACGGATCACGTGGGCGGATCTCTACCGGCGATTCCTGACCGGCAGGCCAGGCAATCGTCCGCAAGAGAAACGGGATCATCATGTGCGACACCACCACCGTCGCGATTACTCGGTATCGGTGGCGGGCAAGCAACATCCCCACACCGTGGACCAGCAGAGCAGAGACCTTGGTCCCTGCTTGACACGACGCAAGGGAAGTCCAGGCGGTTGCCACTGCACTCAACAATCGACCGCGCAAAACGCTTGGGTGGAGAACACCGGCGGAAGTTCTTGCCGATCGAGTACGTTTGCGTAGACGGCGCGGTGTTGCGACGACTGGTTGAATCCGCCCTAGCTCCCCGCATCGCTGTGATGCACCACACCCGTTGAGGTAAAACGGATGTCGACTCTCCTGCGGGTGAACAACGCCTGCTTGAGCACTCCGGTGACCAACACGGTGGTCTTCGATGTCATCACCTGCCACCCGAGGATCCGGCGGGAGAACACGTCGACGCAGAACGCCGTGTACACGAATCCGGTGAGTGTCCACACGTATGTAAAGTCCGCGACCCACCACTGATCGGGACGGTGCGGGACGTTCCATTTTCTGTTGATCAGATCTTCGGTGTCGTGGTGCCCGCTCGTCGCGCTCGGTGGTGGTCGTGCGGCGTTTGCCGCGGACCACTCCTCGGATCCCGCAGATCTTCATCAGGCGGGCCACCTGATCGCGCCCGGTGTCGTGGCCGGTGTGTTTCATCGCCCACCAGATCTTGCGGGCACCGAAGAGGCGCTTGTTGGCCAGTACACCGTGTGCACGGCGTACGCCTCGTCCAGGTCGGTGTCGGAGATGGGGCCGCGCTGCTTGGCCTTGTAATAGGTGGACGGGGCGATGCTGATGCCGTGCTCGGTGAGCACGGCACAGATCGGGTCGACCCCGAATTGAGAACGGTACGCGTCGATGTAGTCGACGATCACCGCAGTCGGCGTGGGGGTACCTCCCGCTTGCGGGGGACGACCTCCGCCGCCGCGAAAAACGCACTCGCGGTCTTCGAGATCTCGTTGGCTCTGCGTAATTCGGATACTTCTCGGCGAAGTCTGGCGACCTCGGCCAACACGTCAGGTGCCGAAGACGATACGCCGGGGCCGGGCGGCTCTCGTCCCGCTCGATCCAGTTCCTCAGCGTCGCCGGTGCGATGTCGAGCAGCTCGCCGACATGGCGATGGGCGGCGACTTTCGAGCCTCCGTGCTCGGCGATCCCGTCCCGATACATCCGGACGGCGCGTTCCTGGGTCTCGGGCGTCGTACTTCTTCGGTGCAGGCATACCGGCATTCTCCCTGTTAGATCAGGAGTCTCCACCTCGTCCAGGACGGTTCATCGCCGGGCTGCCGGGGTGCGTCGGCGAAGACACACACCACCACCTCCGCTGTTCCCGAGAGAACCGCGGCAGCGGCCTGGGCGACCATGATGCCGGCCGACGCACCGAAGGCGTTGACCTCGCTGAGCACCCGCAGGTCACGCAGTCCCAGGCGCCGGGCCAGCGTGAGGTCGACACCGCCGGCCTTGCCCGTGTTGATCAGTAGCCCGTCGACGTCGGCCAGGGTGAGACCCGCGTCGGCAACGGCGAGCCGTACCGCTTCCGCGGCGAAGGACCGACCGCTGCGGCCGTAGACCTTCCCGACCTCGGTCACGGCCGCGCCAACGATGGCGGCAGCGTGTTGCATCCTCAGTCTCCTCTTTTCGGCCCGTCAGCCCGGGGGCGCCCGCGAGCCGGGCACGCCGCCCAGCGAACTCGAGTGCGTCGGTCAGCTCGCCCGTCGGGCGAGCAGCCGGCGGTACTTTGTCACGACGGTCTGGCCGTTGTGGGTCAGCACGCCGCTCAGGCGGTCGCCTCGGCAGTAGAGCGCGACGAAACGGTCCTCGTCCACGGCCGTGCGCCAGAACTGCATCACCCGGTGGGTGGAAACGCCAGGATCTCTTCGATCGCAACTGTGGAGCTGCGGGCGAACCCCAGCTGAAAGAACCGCTGCAACTCGTCTATTGATAAGTGCTTACCGTGCCCACCCGTCCAGCCGTGCGGTCGGTTGGTTTAGAAAATTGTGCAACTGTGGAGACGCCACGTCAAGGTCAGCTCAGGGGTGCGGCTGCCTACGAGGTCGGTGACGGTGTGGGGTGAGGGTTCCGAAACGCGTGATTACCAGTTCTCTCCGGTATCGGCTGGAACTGAACGGTTGGGGCTCTCGCCGGCCGACCGGACCGGCCCGGGGGTTCGGCTGCCTGCATTTCTTGACAATGGGCGGGAGCACCTGTTAGAAATCAACGACCGACCAGTCGGGCGGGTTGGCCGGGATACGGAGACACGTGGACAGCACAACGCAAGACACCGAGCTGGGAGTCTCGGACCGCAGACCGGCTGTGCTCGGTCTCGGTCGACCCGCTTCGGGGCTCGCTTCCAGGAGGAGAAGTCAAATTGTTCAGTGACGCCAGGGCGCCAGGCGCTCAATCGACGGATGTGGCAGGCGATGTGCCTCAGTCGCTGATCGTTGAGGTGCGCGGTGGCCTCGCATGGGTCACCCTCAATCGTCCGGCCGCCTTGAATGCCCTGGATCAGGAGGTCATGGATGGGTTGCTCGAGGTCTTGGACTCGCTCGCACGTGACCGTTCCGTGCGGTGCGTTGGCCTTCGTGGTGCCGGTCGTGCCTTCTGTGCCGGAGGAGATCTGAGCCTCATTGAGCAGCGGCGTGAGGAGGCTGCCGCGGCTCCTTCCCCCGGAACGGTCATAGATGCCCAACACCGAGTCTTAGCTCATCAGGTCAAGGCGGCTCAGATCCTGCGCGAGATGCCGAAGCCGACCATCGCGGCAGTACACGGGCACGCCGTGGGCGGGGGGCTGGCACTGGCCCTGGCATGCGATTTCCGGGTGGTGTCTGAGGATGCGAAGCTGTGCGCTGGCTTCGCCGCCCGTTCGTTGAGCGGTGACTACGGGATCAGCTTTCTCTTAGTTCGCACCGTGGGCTCGGCGAAGGCGCGCGAGTTGCTTCTGTTGGACCCGACCATCGACGGTGTTGAGGCGCATCGGCTTGGTCTAGCCACTGTGGTTTGCGCTTCATCCGAGCTGCGTGCGAGGGCCGACGCGCTAGGCCGACGACTGGCGGAGGGGCCGACGATCGCCCTAGGGAGGATGAAGGACAACATCCTTTTGGCCGAGACAACGAACTTCGAGCGCGTCCTTCAAGCAGAGACGCTCAATCAGCGCGTGAGTGTGAGCACTAGCGACGCCGAAGAAGCGGGTCGCGCGTTCGCGGAGCGCCGAGCTCCTCTTTTCACCGGTAGTTAAGAGTTTGCGCAATCCCGGCCATGCCACGGACACGGTTGACTGCACCGAGGGCGGCGGATGGCTGGAGACATCGATTCGACGTCTGTCCCTCGTCGAGGCAGGGAAGACGGTGGACTGCTCGACTCGATTGAGTGCCCATACTTAACCGGCGCGTTTAGGAGGAACCTGCATGGAGCGCACTATCTTCGACGCGGACCACGAGGCATTTCGCGGCTCGGTTCGGGCGTTCGTCAATCGGCATGTGCGGCCGAACATCAAAGAGATGCAGACCAGCCACGCCATCCCACGCGAGGTCTGGATCGAGGCCGGACGGCAAGGTCTGCTCGGGCTCCAGGTTCCTGTGGAATACGGGGGATCGGATGCAGGGGACTACCGCTACACCGCGGTGCTCACCGAGGAGTTGGCGCGCGAATCTGCCGCGCTCGCCTCCTGCTTCACTATCCACCTCGACGTGAATGCGCCTTACCTGACTGAACTGACCACCGCCGAGCAAAAGGAGCGCTGGCTGCCCGGCTTCTGTTCGGGTGAGATCCTGACCTCCATCGGAATGACTGAACCGGGAGGCGGATCCGACCTCGCCGCGCTCAAGACCACCGCGGTCGCCAGCGGTGACGATTGGGTGCTCAGAGGATCCAAGACGTTCATCACGAACGGGTACTCCAGTGACCTGGTTATCGTCGCCGCGCGGACGAGCCCCGGACGTGGCGCGCACGGGATCAGCCTGTTCGGAGTGGAATCGACAACTGACGGGTTCAGCCGCGGAAGGAAGCTGGACAAGGTCGGTCAGGACGAATCCGACACTGCCGAGCTCTTCTTCGATGACGTCCGCCTCGATCGGTCTGCGCTCATCGGGGAACTCGACCGCGGCTTCATTCACATGATGGAACGGCTCCCTCAAGAACGCCTTGTCTGCGCTGTCGCGAACATCGCGCACGCCGACCAGATTCTCCGGGAGACGATCGACTACGCCAAGGACCGCCAGGCGTTCGGCCAGAGCATCGGCTCCTTCCAGCACAACAAGTTCCTGCTCGCGGAGCTTGTCACCAAGGTCGACGCGACCCAGGTGTACGTCGACCACGCGATCGCTCTCCACACCAGAGGCGCGCTGTCAGCGATCGAGGCTGCCAAGGTCAAGTGGTGGTCCGCCGAAGTTCAGAACAACGTCCTGGACCACTGCGTGCAGTTGTGGGGCGGGTACGGCTACATGAACGAACACCGCGTGGCCCGCGCCTGGCGTGACGCTCGCGTGACCAAAATCTGGGCCGGTTCGAACGAGATCATGAAGGAACTCATCGGGCGTGACCTGGGACTCTGAAAGACGCAGTAACCCGCACGCAAAGCCGCAGACGAGAGTGAACAATGACTGACGCTGCCCCTGAGTATGTTGCGATCGTGACCGGAGCCGGAAGGGGAATCGGCGAAGCTGTGACCCGCCGACTAATCGAGGAGGGCCTTACAGTCGGGCCTCCTCGATCTGGACGACGATGCGGCAGACCAAGTCGCACGCTTCCTTCCGGAAGGCCGGGCACTGGCCGTGGGCGCCGACGTCGGCATTGTCACGCTAATCGAAACCCATAGCAGTGAAGCTCGTTTGGGACAGCGAGTTACGGGACACCGCCCGGCCGTTCACTTCAGGCAGCGGCGTCGGTTGCGGTGACGTGCTGCCAGACCGCGAAACGATCGGCCGTCTCGCTACGCCATTCGGGTGCCGAGAGTTTGTGCCGGTTGGGCCGGAAATGCGGTGAGATGCCTGAGAAGGCGGACAGGAATCGTTGCGCGTGCCCTGACGATTTGAAGCGCTTCATCGCATGTTCTCGCTGCCTGGTGGGTTGATGCGAGTTCTCGGCTCGATTGTTCAAATACTTCGACCGGCGATGCTCGACCGAGGCCAGCATCTCGCGCTGCGCCATCTGGTAACTGGCGAGCTTGTCGGTGATGATCACTCGCGGCACGTACCGCAACCCCTTGAGCAGCTTGCGGAAGAACTTCTTGGCTGCCTCCGCGTTTCGGCGTGACTGGACAAGCACGTCGAGCACGTTGCCGTCTTGGTCGACCGCCCGCCACAGGTAGTGCAGTTTGCCGTTGATTCGGAGGAAGACCTCGTCGAGGTACCATCTGTCACCGGGCAGAGCCCGCTGTCGGCGCAGCTGATTGGCGTAGCTGACCGCGACACCGCGTTCGAGCATCATCTCCTTCGATCTCACGGAGGCTGAGCGGAAACCGGTAGTACAACCACACGCAATGGTTGATGATCTCGGTCGGGTAGCGGTGGCCTTTGTACGACGGCGTTGGGTTGGGCACGCCACCTTCTCCCGGTTTGCCGGCGTTCAACAACGTGACAGTGCCCCCGAAGGCCCGTCCGCGGACGGGGGCGCGCGGTGACTCTGATAGACGCCACAGGATCACCCACCACTCCGATCCCACTCGATGCCGGTGGCAGGATCCGCTTCGGTCTCGAACACCGCCGCCCCTACACCGTCCGCGCACGCTCGGAGCACTTCGTCGTCTGCACCCGCCCACGCGACTTCGCCACCACCGGTGAGTTCGTCTACACGGTCATTGACAGGCGCAACGGAATCCGCGGACCGATCAATGTGATCGAACTACAGGTAGACGTGAGCACTGCTGGACGGTGCCGCGACCTCGTCGAGAACCTGGAAGCCGGCCGGTGGGAAATCAACCACCGCAACCGCGTCCAACTCGACATCCTCGACCGAGACCAGTCATGACAGAGCACCTGCCCGAGAGTCCTCTCGCACTGCTGCTGCTCTACATCGCCGGCAGTTACCGTGCGGGGGCTGCATGCGACGGCGAGACCTATCTCGGAAAGAGTTCGCACAGACTGCTCCGTGGGCGGTCGCCCGTGGCGCTCGTTGACCAGAAGCCAGTTTTCGCAGGCGATACCGTCCTTGTCTCGGTCGAGCTTCGACGAGTAGCCGGGTGTCGGGCGTGAACTGCCGAAACGTCCCGGTAGTGACTGTAGAACGTGGATCGCCCGATATCGGCGCCAGTGGTGCGGATGTATCCCGTTTCCAGCAGCACTTCGATCAGAACTTGGTGCGGGAGCCCCTTCGTCCGCCGAACACGGCGATCGGCTGTCTTCACCATCGGCTGCTCCCGTCGTTACCGAACATTTCGCGATCAACTGTTCCAAATCGGACGCATCCGGGCCATTTGGTTCTGGTCCGGCAATGCTATTGGGGAAATGCTGAACTCATGTCCGATACCGAACAATCACAGTCCACCCCCCGTCGACCCGGGCCGGGCAACGAAGCACCGCCGGGCATTCTCATCACCCGTGTCCGCGGATACAACCTTTTCAACACGGTCTTCTTCGGCGGACGCCGACGACGATTCGCCACCGCGCTCGCGGCGGAAAGCGGGGCGAGCCGCGGTGATCACGTGCTGGACATCGGTTGCGGGCCATGACGATTTGTCCCGACCCCTGGCCGAACAGCGCTGGATCGTCATGTCGAACCCTCCGGCACGGCGTGCCGTGGCGGCAGCGATGCGACCGGAACCGATCAGGCCGAGTGTGGCACCCGTTACATCTTGCCCAGCAACAGGTTCGGCGACCAACCGAAAAACTCGCCTAGCCGAAGGAATCCGTCGGCATCAACGCAACGTCGGGCGGTAGCGAGGATCAGCAGCAGCGCGATGTCCGCTGTCGGCGCGGTGAGCACCCCGAGGGTATTTCCGACCATAATTCCCCGAGCGGTGGCGGCGGCAACGTCGATGTTGTCGAATCCCACCGCGTAGTTCGAGATTCCGTCGATCCGTGCGTCGGCGAGTTCCTCGGCGCCGAGGCGATCGGTGAGCTGGGACAGCACGACCGAGTACGTCCCCGACTCGCAGGCGGCCACCAGTTCCTCCGGGGAGTGCTCGTGTTCCCATACCGTGACCGATCCCGCAGCGGCAAGCAGGCCAGTGGCGGGATCCGGCAGCGGTGTGGTGACGAGGAATCGCGGAGTGCTCACACCGCGTCCTCAAAGAGCGCGGGTGTGCTGATACCTGATGCGTCCAGGTGAGTACATGTCTCGGCGAGGACTGCACCGTCCTGGAGCATTACCGCGTGGAGGGTGCCCCGCGCACCGGTCCAGGCAAGGTCACGCCCCATGGCGGTGTTCACAATGTCGTTGCCCTTTGTGTTCGGGCGTTACCACCAGGCCTGGTGCCAACCACCTAGATATCGCCCGACGCGGTATCGATAGGAATGATCGGCTCGGCAGGTACCGGTGGAAGGTCGAACGCACTATGTGCGCCGCGAGGCGCTCTGTCGTATCCCCGGTTCAGCCGGGAAGGACTTGGAGGGAGGTTCTTGGGTCGGGTGGCTGACCTGGATCCGAAAGGTGAAGGGGACAAGAGCATGCCAGGACACCCGGTGGTCGGGCCCAGTGGTCGGGGCGACGCATTGGGGAGGACCGGCGTGATAGGGCGAAAGAGGGATTGTCTGAAGCCCAATCTCCAGTTGATGCAAGTTCCCATCTACCGGAAGGACCGCTGTAACCGGTGCCGTGCTCTGTGTCGGAGTCGATGGTGACCGACACAACCTCCGGAGCGCGGAGCGACGCCCAGCGAGGGTGTTCAAGGAGATGAATGGGCCGCCTACGTCACGCTGCTACGTACGACAGAGACGAACGCGGGATCGCCTACCGGGCGCGAGCCCCATGGCGACGGAAGCCTCGCAGTAGTCGCCGGAGTCACGACCGGCCGAGGAGGTCGGGAAAGCCGACCACAAGGGCGAAGGAGGCCAGGTGATGTGGACACGACCAGATCGGGAGGTATGCGTAATGCAGAGCGCCGAAACGGTGCTGAGTGTCCTGTGTGAGCGCGGCAGACGCGGGCTGCCGTGCGATGAGCTGTATCGGCAACTGTTCAATCCGCAGCTGTATCTGCTGGCCTACGGGCGAATCTACGCCAACCAGGGTGCGATGACGCCCGGGGTCACACAGGAAACCGTGGACGGCATGTCCCAGGCAAAGATCGGTCGCATCATCGGTGCGATGCGTCACGAGCGCTACCGATCCCGTCCGGTCCGCAGGGTGCGCATCCCGAAGAAGAACGGGACTACGCGCCCGCTGGGATTGCCGACCTGGTCGGACAAGCTCGTCGGTGAAGTGATATGGCTCCGTATGGAGGCGTACTGCGAGCCGACGTTCTCCGATCGTTCACACGGATTCCGTCCCGGTCGCGGTTGTCACACCGCCTCGCGGGAGATCGCCCACACCTGGACCGGGACGGCCTGGTTTATCGAGGGAGACATCGCCGACTGCTTCGGGTCACTCGACCACGACATGATGATCGAGACCCTGTCGGAGAAGATCCACGACAACCGGTTCCTGCGGCTGGTGCGCAACATGCTCGAGGCCGGATACCTCGAGGATTGGACCTGGGGTGCCACGCTGTCGGGTGCTCCCCAAGGCGGAGTGGCTTCCCCAATCCTGTCCTCGATCTACCTGCACAAACTGGACGAGTTCGTCGAGACGGTCCTCATCCCGGAGTACACCCGAGGGGAACGCAGGGCGCGCAACCCTGCCTACCTGGAACTGCAGAACTGGCTGGCCAAGGCCCGTCGACGCGGTGACCGGGCCGAGGCCCGGAGCTGCGGCGGGAAATGGTTCGACCTGCCCAGCTCCGATCCGGATGACCCGGGACATCGGCGGCTGCGCTACTGCAGATACGCAGATGATCATCTGCTCGGGTTCGCCGGACCGAAGGCAGAAGCCGAGGAGATCAAACAGCGGTTGGCGCAGTTCCTGCGTGATGAACTCAAACTGGAACTGTCCCACGACAAGACGCTGATCACCCACGCCCGCACAGGCGCGGCCCGATTCCTCGGTTACGAGATCACCGTTCAGCACAACAGCAGCAAGTTCACCCGGCGCCGCCGTGCGGTCAACGGGCAGGTCGCGCTGCGTGTGCCGCTGGAGGTGATCAAGGCCAAATGCGCCCCGTACCTGCAACGCGGCAAACCCGCCAAGCAGGCAGTCCTGACCAACGGCGACGACTACACCATCGTCTCCACGTTCGGGGCCATCTACCGGGGCATCGTCCAGTACTACCTGCCGGCCGGAGACGTCCACCGGCTGCATCGATTGCGCTGGGTCATGGAGACCTCGATGCTCAAGACCCTGGCGGGTAAGCACCGCTCATCGGTGTCGAAGATGGCGGCCAAGCACAAAGCCACTGTCCAGACACCGCACGGGCCACGCACCTGCTTCGAAGCGCGTATCGAACGCGACGGCAGACAGCCACCGGTCGCACGGTTCGGGGGCATCCCACTCCACCGGCAGAAGTCGGCGACGCTCGTCGACCGCCAGCCGACCCGGGTCGACTATCCGCACAAGGAACTGATCACACGGCTCCTGGCGGATACCTGCGAGATCTGTCGGCAGACGGGCAGCGTGGAGGTCCACCACGTCCGCGCTCGCAGATCACGGCATACCCGGCCCCCTACGCCCCAAATGGGCTGAGGCCATGGCGAAACGGCGGCGCAAGACCCTCGTGGTCTGCACCACCTGCCATGACCACATCTACACGGGGCAGTCGGCCGCATCGCCCACGCAATAGTCACCGGAGAGCCGGATGATCGAGAAACCATCAAGTCCGGTTCGGCCGACCCATCCGCCTGGCTCACCGGCTACCGACGCCTGACCATCCGCTACGAACGCCACGGGGAACACTTCCACCTCGCCGCCGCACTCACCTGTTTCAAGAAACTCCCACAAGAGACAAGCTCTCTAAGAGGAGATGGCGAGATGACCACGACAGTCTTCGACCCCAAGGAACTGCGCAGAATCTTCTCCGGCTGCCCCAGCGGTGTCGTCGCCATCTGCGCCGAGATCGACGGTGCACCCACGGGCATGGCGGTCAGCACGTTCGTACCGGTATCCCTCGAACCGGCACTGGTAGGGGTGTTCATCCAGAACACCTCACGCACCTGGCCGATGCTCGAACGAGGAACCCGGCTCGGACTGAGCGTGCTCGGGTCGGACAACGAGTACGCGGCCACCGCGTTGGCCATGAAAGAGGGGAATCGGTTCGAATCGATCACCACCACAGTCGCCGACTCCGGCGCCGTCTATGTCGACGGCGCAACAACATGGCTCGAGGGCGCGGTGTGGTCGAAAACCTCGGCAGGAGACCACTTCATGGTCCTCTTGGAAGTGCACTCGGCCACGATTCACGACGTCGCCGGTCCCCTGATCTTCCATGCCAGCAACTTCCACAGACTTCCGGCCTGACCAAGGGGTGTCCACCATGATTCGATCAGTGACAATGCACAACGAGACGGCGCCGTCCTTCGTGCCGGAACGCATCGTCGAAATCTCGACATGGTCGGGTCCACGAACCTACGAGGAACTCATCGACGCCGACGCCGTCGAACTCGACATCGAAAGCCTCGACAGATACGAGCAGGCCGCACTCGGTGTACGCGCGGTTTACGCGGCCGCAAACCTTCCCACACCACCGCTGCTGATCCGCATCAATACCTGCCTCGCCGCAACAGCACGCGAGGCGATGCAAGAGTTCGAGCGGACCGTCGGCCGCGGTAGCCAAGCCCACCGCAAACATGTCTGGTTCGTCGGAACCGAGAACGGCCTGCGTGGCCTCGTCCAAGACCTTCAAGTCCTCCGTCTCGGCGACGGCGTGTCATGCATCCCCGCTCCCCAGTTGACGGCATCGGCCCACTGACGACCGGCGCTGATCCGTCCAGCACGGACACCCGAACTCCAACCAACCCCGGACGCAGCTATTCCAACGATGTGACATCGGTCCGCGTTGCTGCGACCGGTCTACGGGCACCAGAAGAAAGGAGCTTCAGATGGGCACGCGAAGATCGCCGAACGTGCCCCGCGTCGCAAGAGCCTCGTACCGCTGGTCACGACCCTGTCCACCGTGATCAGCGCCCCGGTTCACCTGATCCGCCCCTCTGCTCCGGCTTGCTACGGGTCTCTACCTGTCCTAGGTCCGCACAGCCCGGATACGGCGCAAGGAGCGCCTGCAATGCGCAGTGGTGGTGCTGCACCTTGCGGACCGATGGCCAATAGCGCGAGGCTGACCAGTGGTTATCGAGGTAACCGGCGACAGGGTCTGGTGTCGAAGATCTGGATGCATGACGAACCGAGGCTGGTCGGCGTAGTCGATAGGCGCATACCGTGGACGCGGTCGTGGTCGGTCAAGTTCGGTAAGGATGTACGCCCGGCGCTCCGACCGGCGCATCGATCGACCGGAGCCCGCGTACTGCGGAATCGGTTCCGGCCGCGGGTGGGAGCGCCCAGGGATATCCTTAGGTGTTGCTCACTACGTTCGTCGGCCAGTTCGACCTGCAACCGTGAAGAGATGTGGCGATGAACAACGTCGATCCATTCGCGACTCAGCGCGACGTGTCCGGAGCGGTCACGGCGGAGCTTGCCGCGGCTGGGTTCGAGGATGCGCTCGAGATCGGACGCGGCGGGTTCGGGATCGTGTACCGGTGCACGCAGACGGCGCTCGAACGCACGGTGGCTGTCAAGGTCCTTACCGCGGATCTCGACGAACAGAACCGGGAACGGTTCATGCGAGAGCAGCGGGCGGCGGGTCGGCTGACCGGTCATCCCAACATCGTCAACATTCTCCATGCCGACGTCACCGATAACGGCCGACCCTTCATTGTGATGCCTTACTGTGCCCGGGGCTCTGTCGACGCCCGGATCCGGCGTCACGGCCCGCTTCCGCTGGGCGACGTGCTCCGGCTCGGTGTGAAGATGGCCGGCGCCCTGGAAGCCGCGCACGATCTCGGCATCCTCCATCGCGACATCAAGCCCGCGAACATACTGCTCACAGACTACGGCGAGCCGGTGCTGACGGACTTCGGCATCGCACACATCACCGGTGGGTTCGTGACCACCGCAGGGGTGGTCACGGGGTCACCGGCTTTTACTGCGCCGGAAGTCATAGCCGGACGTCCCGCGACCACGTCCGCGGACGTCTACGGTCTCGGCGCGACCCTGTTCACGGCGATCACTGGTCACGCCGCGTTCGAACGTCGCAGCGGCGAGCAACTGATGGCGCAGTTCCTGCGAATCACCTCCGAGCCGGTACCGAACCCACGCGAGCACGGCGTTTCAGAGGACGTCAGCGCAATCATCGAACAGGCCATGGCCAGTGACCCGGCGGCTCGCCCGGCTGCCGCGGAGTTGAGCCACCATCTGCGCGAGGCCCAATTACGGCATGGATTCGCGGTCGACGAGATCGCTCTGCACACCACCGAGCCAGGAGCAGCGACCGACGCACCTCCCGGGAAAGGTGCGTCGCCCACACCGTCGTGGTCGGCCGATTCGGGGCGAGGGGGTCAACTCCCGCTGGAGTTGACCAGTTTCGTCGACCGGCGCACGGAGCTGACCGCGGCGAAGAACGCGTTGACGAGCGCGCGGCTGCTGACCCTGACCGGCACCGGTGGGGTCGGAAAGACCCGCCTGGCACTGCGTATCGCCACCAAGGTGCGCCGCGACTTCGCGGACGGCATCACGCTTGTGGAACTCGGGGAGTTGCGCGACGAGTTGCTCTTGGCAGGGGTGGTGGCAAACGCGCTGGGATTACGTGACCAATCGGCGCGACCGATACGCGAGGTGCTTATCGATTTCCTCGCCGGGCGAGAACAGTTGCTGGTCTTGGACAATTGCGAGCAACTGGTGCCCGCGGTCGCCAAGCTCACCGAGACCCTGCTTCGCACCTGCCCGCGGCTGCGGATTCTCGCCACCAGTCGCGAATCGCTCGGCATCGGCGGGGAAGCGGTGCTGCTTGTGCCACCGCTGGGCGTCCCGGATCCCGACGACCTGCCGCGAGGGATGGCGGGCAACGACGCGGTCACCTTGTTCGCCGAACGCGGAGCCGCCGCGGCCCCGGGATTCGGGGTGACCGACGACAACAGGGTCACCATCGCTCGGATCTGCCAGCGATTGGACGGGCTTCCGTTACCGATCGAGCTGGCCGCCGCGCGGTTGCGGGCGATGACGCCGGAACAGATACTGCAACGCTTGACCGACCGGTACGTACTGTTGACCCAGGGCAGCCGGGATGCGCCGTCGAGACAGCAAACGCTCCGGATGTGCATCGACTGGAGTTACGACCTGTGTACACCGGCGGAGCAGCGGCTGTGGGCGCAGCTGTCGGTGTTCGCCGGCAGTTTCGATCTCGATGCCGCCGAACAAATCTGCGGCCCAGATCTGCCCGCGCAGGAAATACTCGACACGGTGACCTACCTCGTCGACAAGTCGATTCTGACACGGGAGCCGACCGGTGCTGAGATGCGGTTTCGGATGCTCGAGACCGTGCGCGACTACGGCCGAGAAAAGGCCCAGGAGAGTGGCGAGTACACCGAACTGCGTCAGCGACACCGAGACTGGTGTCAACGCCTTGTTCTCGACATGGAATCTCAGTGGATCAGCTCACGCGAGCTCGAGTTGATCACCACACTCGTGCGGGAGCACCCGAATCTTCGGGACGCATTGGAATTCTGTGTCTCCGAGAGCCCCGAAACCGGGCTCCGGATCGTGGCCGCCTTGTACCCGTTCTGGCTTTCCCGGGGTCTGTTCAGTGAAGGCAGGCGATGGCTCGAACGGCTTCTCGCCCATTCACCGTCCGCGCCGACCGCCGATCACGCCAAGGCACTCTATGTCGGCAGCATGATGGCCGGAATCCAAGGGGACCTGCAGGCGGCGGCCGCCCTGATGGACGATGCACGCGAGCTCGCCGCTAAAACACACGACCCGCTGACACGCGCACACATCAACGGTGCAGTCGGCTACGCCGCCCTCTTCGGTGGACATCCGTCAGACGCACGTGCTCACCTTGAGAAAGCTGTCCAGACATACACCGGGCGTAACGATGTCGTCGAGGTCGTAGCGCTCATAGGCCTCGGCTTGGCAGACGAATTCCTCGGCGACACCGAACACGCCATCGAATGCTACGAGCGCGTTCTGGCAATCACCGATGCACGGGGCGAATCGGTATTCCGGTCGTACTCCCAATGGGGGCTGGCGGTCGCCGTATGGCGACGCGGTGAGCGTGAACGAGGTGTCCAGCTCCTCGAGCAGGCCCTGCGAGTTGACCTCGAGGTGAACGACCGGCTCAATGCCAGCCTGTGCCTGCAGGCGCTGGCATGGATCGGCGCCGAGGACCAGAATGCACGACGTGCGGTCGTACTGATGGGCGCCTCACAAGAATTGAGCCGGTCGGTGGGCATGCCGATCGTCTTATTGCCCAACTTGAGTGAGTACCAGGATGAATTCGAAGGCGCCACGCGGCGCGCGTTGAGCAAGGAAGCTTTCGCGTCCGGGCACCGGGATGGTGCGGCACTGACTTTCGACGCCGCCGTCGCCTACGCGTTGGGTCAGCACCATCCTCCTGAAGCGCCGCCACCTGGCGGTCCCGCCGCACACCTGACAAAGCGCGAGCGGGAGGTTGCTGGATTGATCGCCGAAGGCCTGACAAACAAGGAGATCGCCGCTCGGTTGGTGATATCCCCGCGCACTGCACAAGGGCACGTCGAACACCTGCTGACGAAACTGGGATTCACCTCACGTACACAGGTCGCTGCATGGTTTGTCGAAAGGGAAAATTCTTGATCCCGCGACTCAAAACGATATCGCACGCAGTCTCTCCGCCCCACGAAGCCTCGATGAGCGCCTGCGCACGGAACAACGGTGTAACTCAGAAAGGAGATGCGCACTATGACTGATGTGATTCGATCGTGAGATAGAGACGAACTCGGTTCAGCTGACGGTCAACGATCCGCGGCTGAAGGAGCTGGTCGAGCAGGCACGGGCCGAAGGGTTGATCGGTTGCCCGGTGACGGGGAGTTGCTGGCGGAATTGACCAAGCTGGTGGGGGAGTCCGCGCTCGAAGGCGGGACGGGCGACGGTGGCTGTTCCGTCAGGACCTGCCCGAGGACGAGCATCACGCAATCGGAGCGCTGTTACGGCAGCTGGATTTTCTCGGCAGCGAACTCGTCACCGCAGACCGCGAATTGGCGATCGAGGCGCTCGCCGATCCGGTGGTGCGCCGCCTGATGACCATCCCCGGAGTCGATGCGGTGGTCGGGGTGTCGGTGGTCGCTGCCGTCGGTGATTTCGGGCGGTTTGCCTCGGCCGAGAAATTGGTGGCTTACCTGGGTCTGCATCCGAAGATTCGGCAGTCCGGAAATCAGCCGGCCAGTCACGGTCACATCACCAAGTCCGGTCGTGCGCAAACTCGCGGCATGCTGGTCGAGGCGGCGTGGGTAGCCTCCCGCGCACCAGGACCATTGCGGGCGTTCTTCAACCGCATCAAAGCACGGCGCGGACCTCGAGTCGCGGTGGTTGCTACGGCGCGGAAGCTGGCCGTCCTCTGTTGGCATCTGACCGCGTCCGGTGAGGACTATGCGTTCGCCCGACCCAGCCTGGTGGCGTTCAAGCAGCGCAAGCTTGCCCTTACCGCCGGCGCTCCGCGTGCACACGCCCGCCGGGGTCCCGGTTATGACTACAACGACAAGCAGTTGCGCAGGCACGAGCGAGAAGTGATCGAAGTTGCCGAACGCGCCTACGAAACACTTATCGCAGGCTGGCAGCCGCGGCGGCCGAATCACACCGCGACCGCAGCCTTCCGCGGTCGATCCAGCGGATCATAGGGTGCCCGACTCCGCGGTCAAGGCAAACCGCTGCGCGGTGGCCTGGCGGCCAGCCCTGACCACGGACCCTGGCCGCCCACAGCTTGCTCTGAACCGACCGCGGAAAGGACGTAATGAGCTGTCCTGCTTAACCGTGGAGACTTGACGATTACATCCGTCGAGCAGATGACACGCCTGATCTCGACGTCACATAGTCGAGGAAGGGAATGAATTCCGTCCAGGCGTTCTGCCAGAGCCGGATGATCGCCCGATACCTCGAGCCCCATTTGCCGGTGAACTCGTCGAACTGCTCCCGCGCCGCAGCCTCGTTGGCAGCGGTATAGATCGGTCGTAGATCTTGTGACATCTCGTCCCAGTACTTGCGGGACGCGTACCGAAACGTGTTGCGGAGCAGATGAATGACACAGGTCTGGACTATCGTTCGATCCCACACCGCGGTGATCGCGTCCGGCAGGCCGTTGCAGTCCGTCACACACCACAATGCACACATCGGCGACACCTCGGTGCTTGAGCTCGTCGCCCCGAGCATGCAGCTCGCGCCCGCCTTCGTCCAGCATGTTCGCTAGCATCGCGTAGCTGCGGTCCTTGTATTCCGACAACGTGACTCGAATAAATATCAAATCCCCGAGGCGAGAATCCGCTTCGGAATCGTGACCGCTGTAAGCCATGCGTCGGCCGTATTCGGCATAACTAACGCCGTGCTCAATGGCAATATGGTCGATCGTTGCGCCTAGCCTCTCTCGGGGTGCGAGGTCGGGCGCAATCGCATACAGCCCGACGTAAACGGACCCGATTGTTGTAGCGACGAGCCCTGCGAATGTAGGCAGCGCGAGAGCGACGCGAGCAACTCGCCCTGGTAGCTTCCAGATCGCTGTCGAACGTTGCGCTAGCGACGCCGACGGGGCTGGTGGCCGCAACCGTAGTCGCCGACAGTCTGAAGTCGGACGTCTTTGACTTCGAACGTTGTTGGACGTCGCCTTGGACGCTGGCATGCTCGCAATATTCTCATTGACGTACCCGATGTTGGGGAAAAGACTGCACAAACATCAGACTTCGGATTTGGTCGCCAGTTGGCCGATGTTTCTAATGGCGAACGATGACCCGCACGTCCCGAAAGCCGACCCATGACCCGAACGAACTGAGCTGCACGGTCCCAATAGCCCCCCGGTCCGGTGAGAGCCCCGATTCGGGGCGACGAACGGGACGCGGTTGATCGGATCTGGATAGTTATGCGCTGTTTCGGGTTGTCTCTCATTCGGCCGTTACTGGGACGGTCAGAGCTGAGACACCGGCCGGAATTGGGTGTCGGCCGGGCGGCATCGTCCTGGAAGAGCCCGACGGCTGCTCGGCAGACGTTCTGGTGCCGAATCGGCTGTTGGCGTTATCAAACTGTGATGTGTCTCAGAAACCCGTCTCACCCTCTTAAGTGCCCACTGGAACGTGTCGGACGTTTCTGGGACAGTCATCGCCTGTGAGCGCCATATTCGGGTATCTGAGGGTAAGTGGCACCGATCAGGTGCTGGATTTGCAGAGGGGTGCTCTGGCGGCCGCCGGGTGTTCGAGAGTCTGGGAGGAAGTGGCGAGCGGTGCCAAGAAGGACCGCCCCGAACTGCTGGC
Organism: Rhodococcus oxybenzonivorans; assembly: GCF_003130705.1. Classification (NCBI taxonomy): domain Bacteria; kingdom Bacillati; phylum Actinomycetota; class Actinomycetes; order Mycobacteriales; family Nocardiaceae; genus Rhodococcus; species Rhodococcus oxybenzonivorans. The sequence continues at coordinate 527,228 of NZ_CP021355.1, forward strand.
CCTACTCGGGCATCTTCGCGTCGGCGACACCCTCGTAGTGTGGCGCCTGGACAGGCTCGGGCGATCGTTGAGCCATCTGATCGAGACGGTCGAAGGCCTCCAGGAACGCGGGGTGGCATTCAAATCGCTCACGGAGACGATCGACACTTCGTCTCCCGGTGGGATGCTTATCTTTCAATCTTCGGTGCGCTAGCACAATTCGAAAGAGCGTTGATTCAGGAGCGGACGGTCGCCGGAGCACGGGCCAGGGGGAGGGTCGGTGGGCAGCCCAAGGCAATCGACGCAGCGAAGGCGCGTCATATTCGACAGATGATCGAGGCCGGGACCCCGAAGAGCGAAATCGCCTCAGTTCTGGGGATCGGCCGCGCGACGCTGTACCGGCATCTCTCGGCCACGTCGCTATGAGGCGCTCCCCATAGCGACAGATGTTTGCGCATAGCACTTCTGACCACTGGGGATATCAGAAGCCCTGACGGGGGAGCGTCAGTCGTTGGGATTACCCCCGCGCTCGCGGGGAGCACTCCTGCACGATGACGTCACCGTGCTTGTACTCGGGATCACCCCCGCGTTCGCGGGGAGCACGGTTCGATATCTTTCCCGACCTTGAGAGTGCCGGGATCACACACCCCCGCGTTCGGCGGGAGCACTTGATGTCGCCGGCGTCGGCGTAGCTGTTCATGGGATCACCCCCGCGTTCGCGGGGAGCACAACTCGGCCTCGACACGGATGGCGACCGGGGTGAAGACGTCTGCACCCCAGGGTATCTATCTCGACCGACCGCAGTTCCCGATGATTTATCTACCGCCGCAGAACGCGACGGAAACCAGACAAGAGGACACAGCATGAACACACTCGCCACGAACACCATCGAACCGACCGACGTTATCGACCTCGAAGCCGCGCTGGAACTGGACGCGCTCGAGGAACTCCTCGCGACTCCCGCACTCAGCCCGGACCGGCGCGGCTACATCTCCGCGTACCGGTACTACTGATCAATACCTGGTTCCGGGGGCGAGGCGTCTGCCTCGCCCCCGAACCATGAAGGCGGTAAGTATGAACCTCGGGCATACCCGATCCGTCCAGCAGCTATCGGACAGCAGGTATCTCGTTGCAGGGTATGCGGAGGCATTGGAGGTGCTTGCCGACCGGCGGCTGGCCAACGACCCGTCCAATGCTGCGGCTCAGCACTCCGACATCACATCCCAGGTCGCTGCGCTTCAGCGCCGCGGCACAAGCATGCAGATGTGCGATGCGGCGCGGCACGCTCAGCTTCGGCGGGCCGTGGCGCCCGCCCTGACGCCAAGCCGTTACGATGCGCACCTGGCTCGAATGGAACAGCGGGCACGTCACTCGCTCGACGCCCTCCGTGCCCGCGGTGAAGGCGACCTGGTTACCGAATTCTTGTTGCCGCTGGTGTTCTCAGTAATCTGCGACCTGCTCGGAGTGCCGGCGGCGGACCGCAACCGCGTACTAGCCTGGTCGGAGGACTCCACCATGGAGGATCCCAATATCAGCGCGACCGGCGGCAACGCCCTCGACGAGTACATTGCGTCGCTGCTGGCCGCCAAGGCCGAGTGCCCGTCCAATGACTTGTGCAGCGAGCTCGCCGCCGCCCGACAAGCCGGCCGGCTCTCGGACTCCGAAGCGGTGGGCACCGCCTCCTTGATGGTGGTCGCGGGGTACGAAACGACCGTCAGCTTCCTCAGCACCAGCGCCCTCACCCTGCTGATGGCTCCGCGGCTGCGACAGTTGCTGGTGCAGCGACCGGAGTTGCTGCCAATGACAGTCGAAGAGCTGTTCCGCTACATCACACCCACCCGAGCGACATGGACACGATTCGCCACCGAGAACGTTCCGATCGGTGACACCGTCATACCAGCCGGAAGCACGGTGACGATCGATCTTGCTGCAGCCAACCGCGATCCACTGCACTTCACCAAACCCGACCGCATGGACCCCTCCCGAGGCGACAAAAAGCATCTGGCGTTCGGCCACGGTCCCCACTACTGCCCCGGAGCAACCCTGGCTCGTCGGCAGTCACAGATCGTATTCAAGGCCCTACTCCCGCGCTTGGCTGACCTACGGCTCGCCGCCCCGGTCGACGAACTGCGCTGGCACCAGAACCGATTCAGCAGGCGACCACAATCGTTGCTGGTCACCGTAGTCGACTCCCACCCCGAGGATATGGACACTGAATGAACGCGAACATTAGGACGCTCACCCGTCGCTACATTGTGCTCAATGTGCTCAGCTGGCTGCCGACCGGGCTGTGCGCCCCGGTACTTGTCCTGTTGCTCGCCGCGCGCGGGATCGACGTGGCCACCATGGGCACCCTCCTCGCCGCATACGGGCTGACTGCTGCGTGCCTCGAGCTGCCGACGGGCGGAATCGCCGACGTCCTCGGCCGCCGTCCGGTGCTCATCGCCGCCACGGCGCTATTTCTGCTTTCCACGCTCCTCGTCGGGCTCGGCACGAGCATCCTCGTCATCACCGCTGGAATCCTCCTCGAGGCCGTCGGCCGTGCACTGGACTCGGGCCCGCTGCAGGCCTGGTACGTCGACGCCGTCCACGCCGCGGACAGAGATGCCGACCTCACCCCGGCGTTCGCAAGAGGTCGAACGGCCGGATCGTTCGCGTTGGCCGTCGGAGCGGTCGCGGGCGGGGCTCTGGCGGGCGGTGCCCTTGCCGGATGGGTGCCATTGCCTGCTGCCGGCGACACACCGGTCCTCGGACTATCGCTGCCCTACCTGCTGGCAGCGGGCATTGTCGTGGTCCGCGCCCTCACCCAGCTAGCGTGGGTTTCCGAGGTGAAACGTCGACCGCGAGCGGTCGTTCGCGACGTACTCGCCGATATACCGCGGACAGTGCGCGACGGGGTCCTGATCTGCACCCGAACCAGCACGCTCCGCCGGATCACCATCCTGTGCGGTGTGATCGGTGTCGCGCTCGCAACGATCGAGTTCCTCGCTCCGCTGCGAATAGCCGAACTCCTCGGCGCGGACAGTAAGGCCGTCATTGCCTACGCCGTCTTCACGGCGCTGGGCGGCTTTGCGATGGCAGCCGGGTCGTCCATGTCCCCAGCGCTTTCGCGGCTGCTCGGGACCGGCCGTCGAATGGTGGTCGTGGCGCTCATCGTGACCGCCGTCGCCGTCGCCGCTCTCGGCGCCCCACTGTTCCTCATAGCCGCCGCCGGCTACGTCCTCGTCTACCTCGCGCTCGGCGCACCCGAACCACTGTTGGACACACTCACTCACCGCGCGGTCACATCCGGTGAACGCGCCACGGTCCTTTCCATCCAGTCGCTTGCCTTGCGGCTCTGCGGCAGCGCCGGTGCAATGGCCGCCGGACTAATCGTTGCGCATACCTCCATCGCCTACGCCTGGGCACTCGTCGTAGGCGTACTTGGAATCGGCGCAATCGTTGCGGCCGGGCTTTCGACCCACGATCAATCAGCCGCCGAATCATCCAGCACATCAGCAGAACCCGACGAGGCCGTTCCCCTGGAACTAGTGTGACCAAGGATTCCCTCAGGGCACTGTCCGGCCGCCCAGTCGGATCGCCGATTTGTGCCGCGGTCAGGTGGTGGTGTAGCCGAGCTGACGGGCCGCACCGTCGATCGGCCGGACAAGCCGGGATGCGACAAAGGCAGCGACAACGCTGGCAGCGCTGGGAACGCGTCGGTGGCGCGTTCGACCACGCCAACACACGCACTGCCGGCGAAACGTCCGCGGTAGATGATCCCATCGAGCTTCTCGTGCCCCGGTGAATGGTGCGGGCCCAGTGCTGGGTTCGGCCGCGCGGCGGAGTCGAGGGTGACGGTCGACACCCGACGGACAGAAGAAGGCAATCGCCCGCAAGATGAAAGGCGCCGGCGTCTCCATGACCGCGATCGCACAAACCCTCGGGGTCGCCAGATCGACGCTATACCGCACCCTCGACTAGTTGCTCCCGCGGTGTCACTGTCGCTTCAGATCGACGCCCACCGCGTGCACCGCACTTCTACCTGCAAGATTTCAGAAGACAGCTGCACAGGCGGGGAATCACCAGGATTCCGCGAACACAACTCTTGAAACTGACATCGGGTATCTGAGGGTAAGTGGCACCGATCAGGTGCTGGATTTGCAGAGGGACGCTCTGGCGGCCGCCGGGTGTTCGAGAGTCTGGGAGGAAGTGGCGAGCGGTGCCAAGAAGGACCGCCCCGAACTGCTGGACCTACTTGGGCATCTTCGCGCCGGCGACACCCTCGTAGTGTGGCGCCTGGACAGGCTCGGGCGATCGTTGAGCCATCTGATCGAGACGGTCGAAGGCCTCCAGGAACGCGGGGTGGCATTCAAATCGCTCACGGAGACGATCGACACTTCGTCTCCCGGTGGGATGCTTATCTTTCAAATCGCTGTCGCAAAAGTATCGCTCTCGCGGAAAGCATTGCTATCCCGGCTGGCACGCCCGTGCACTGCTCGGCATGGGAGCGGTGCGGATCGGGTGGCAGGCGAGGTGGATACGACGGTTGGGGGACGGTTATCCCGAACTCACCGGTTGAATTCCGCTGCCGAATTTGGCCACCGTATGCACCTCACTCCACCGGTGCGTCTTCGACAGGTTGCGCGTGGCCTTCTGGAACGCACACCGCAGCTGAGTGTCCGAGCTCGCCAGGCGCTAAGAGTAAGGTGCCCCGTACCCGCGAGATTCGAGAGCCCGCAGCAAGGTCGCTCTCGTTGCATGCGCGACCGTCGCCGGCGTGGCGTCGCGCTGACCGCCCCCCGCGATCGCGCACGCAGACCCCAGGGTGTGACCCAGGTCGAGAAGGACGCGATGAGCCAGGTCCTGCACTCCTGATGAGCAACAACCCGACCTACATGGGTTCGACCCGCGACGGCCGCGGTGGCCATGCTGAAGTTTCGGGCGCAAAGCCGCGATCTTGTCGAGCCGCCGGAATCATCTTAAGGCCAGCGGGATTGACGGTCAGATTCGCGCTTCGCGTTTGTGGTCGTCGGGCGGGGTGACGGACAGCCGATCCGGTGCGCTGGCCGAGGTGCGCGGGCCCCGCGGGCGCGGGCTGGGGGAGACCCCGAGAACGGCGAGGTGACCACGCTCGTCGTCCGAAAGGGCGTCGGCCCGCCACTTCTTGACGGCCCGGTAGAGCCACTGACCAACCTGTTCCCCGTCGTGGGTGACGTAGTTCGCGGGAACCAGTGCGTTCCCGTGCTCTTCGCGGTAAGCGGCGATTTCGGTGAGCATCCGTCGCCGCTTGCTGTCGACCCGGGACACGGCGGGGCAGTGGGTGTCGTCCTCGCTCCGCACGACCCCGATCGCATCGAGTTCCGCATACGGTGCGGTGGCAGGGTGCCGAGCATGTGGGCCACCCGTTGGCGGTCCTGCCAACGGCCGAGGTTAAAACTCCCTTCAGTGACGTAGTCGACCGGAATCGCGGTCGGGATTGTCGCGGCGGAAGAATGCATAGAGCTGCGCCGGGGAGGCTGCGGGCCGGGTCGGGGCATCGCAATCGCATCCTTCCGGAAGCCTTCACACGTTGGCGGAACTTCATTTTGTTCAAGTATGTCCACCAGTTGCGGCAAGAACGTTCGCCCATGTTTGCATGCAACATAGTTCCGACAGGGCATCGTAATGGAGGACTTGAAGGATGAGTGTGTTTATCGGGTAGTTGTTGTCCACCGTGCCGGAGCGACGGGAAGATCGAATAACGTTGCACCGATAGGGCTGTCTGCGCCTGGGGTTGAGGCGACCCGAAACATTTCGCCTACGTGGCTCTGCTCGCGGTGATGCTAGCTATCCCATTGCCCGAGGTGCCGGGAAGCGTCCGGAAGTGGCTCAGGCGCTGATTCCTGCGGTGAGGATGGCGGCGAGTTCGCGGTAGGCGTGGGCGTCGTCGAGGCCGGTGCTGTCGCGGACCCCGCGTTGCTGAATGCGCACCATCATGGTGGTCACGAGATCGGCGGCGAACGCGGCATGGACGTCACGGAAGTCTCCGCCCGCCACACCGTCGTCGATCGAAGCCTTGACGCGCCCGGCCGCGATCTGTGTGTTCTGCTGGTAGACCTCGCGGGCCGGCGGGAAGGCGTCGAGGTCGGCCATGAACTGGTCGGACGCGGCCGTAAGTGCGGTACCGACTGCGGACAGGTAGGCGCGGATCCGCTCTCGGGCCCCGTTGATTTCTGCGATGTGCGACTCGACGTCCTCGGTGGCGCGGCGGAAGAAGTGCACCGTGGCCTCCCGGACGAGCTGCTCCTTGCTGTCGGCGAGGGTGTAGAGGGTGGATTTGGAGCACCGCAGCCGCGCGGCGATCTCGTCGAGAGTCAGATGGGCGAACCCTTCGGCCAGGAAGAGGTCGACCAGCGCGTCGAAGAGCTGGGTGCGCCGTCGCGTCGCGAATCCCGGTCGGGTGATCTGCTCCATACACCGGATAGTACTGGCGCATTCCTTGCAGTACTACTTTCGCATCAGTACTGTGGGCCGTAGCTCAGTACTGTTCTGTCGTCTTCTCGAGGAGAAATTTCGTGGCCGTCGATCGTTTGCTGCCCACCGACGAAGCTCGTGACCTGATTCAGCTCACGCGCGATGTCGCCGACAAGGTCCTGGCGCCGATCGTCGACGAGCACGAAAAGTCCGAAACGTATCCCGAGGGGGTCTTCGCCACTCTCGGTGAGGCCGGACTGCTGAGCCTGCCGTATCCGGAGGAGTGGGGCGGCGGCGGACAGCCCTACGAGGTGTACCTGCAGGTTCTCGAGGAAATCGCCGCCCGGTGGGCGGCGGTCGCGGTGGCGGTCAGCGTCCACAGCCTCGCCTGCCATCCCCTGATGGCCTTCGGCACGGACGAGCAGAAGCAGCAGTGGCTTCCGGACATGCTGGGCGGCAACACCATCGGCGCGTACAGCCTGTCGGAGCCGCAAGCCGGATCGGATGCCGCCGCGCTGGCATGCAAGGCTGCCGCGACTGATGGCGGATATGTGGTGAACGGTGCGAAGGCGTGGATCACCCACGGCGGAATTGCCGATTTCTACAATCTCTTCGCCCGTACCGGCGAGGGGTCGAAGGGCATTTCCTGCTTCCTGGTGCCGAAGGGCACCGAGGGCCTCTCGTTCGGCAAGCCCGAGGAGAAGATGGGCCTGCACGCGGTACCCACGACGTCGGCGCACTACGACGACGCCTTCGTCCCGGTCGAACGGCGGATCGGCGCGGAGGGGCAGGGTCTGCAGATCGCTTTCAGTGCACTCGATTCCGGGCGCCTCGGTATCGCCGCCGTCGCCGTCGGTCTCGCCCAGGCCGCGCTCGACGAAGCCGTGAGCTATGCCAAGGAACGGTCGGCATTCGGCAAGAAGATCATCGACCACCAGGGGCTCGGATTCCTGCTCGCCGACATGGCCGCCGCAGTCGACTCGGCGCGCGCCACCTACATCGACGCAGCGCGCCGCCGTGATGCCGGACTGCCGTACTCCCGCAATGCTTCGGTGGCCAAACTCGTCGCCACTGACGCGGCCATGAAGGTCACCACCGACGCCGTCCAGGTGCTCGGCGGCTACGGCTACACCCGCGACTTCCGCGTCGAGCGGTACATGCGGGAAGCGAAGATCACCCAGATCTTCGAGGGCACCAACCAGATCCAACGATTGGTTATCAGCCGCACCCTCGCCGGCAACTGACGAACCCCCCACCTCAGAAAGGTCTTCCGCATGCCCACCTCTGTGATAGTCGCCGGCGCCCGTACCCCGATCGGCCGCCTGCAGGGCTCACTTGCCGGATTCTCCGGCGCCGACCTCGGCGCCATCGCCATCGACGCGGCGCTCGGCAAGGCCGGTGTTGCCCCGGATCGGGTGCAGTACGTCATCATGGGACAGGTCCTGACCGCCGGTGCCGGGCAGATGCCCGCCCGCCAGGCCGCCGCGAAGGCCGGGATCCCGATGAGCACCCCGTCGCTGAACATCAACAAGGTGTGCCTGTCCGGGGTCGAGTCGATCATCCTGGCCGACCAGTTCATCCGCGCTGGTGCGTTCGATGTGATCGTCGCCGGCGGCATGGAGTCGATGAGCCAGGCACCGCATCTGCTGCCCGGTTCACGCGGTGGGTTCAAGTACGGCGACGTCACCCTCGTCGACCACATGGCCCTCGACGGGTTGCACGACACGTTCACCGATCAGCCGATGGGGTTGCTCACTGAGGCCGGCAACGACAAGGACGTCATCGCCCGCGAGGACCAGGACGCGTTCGCGGCCCGCTCGCATCAGCTGGCCGCGAAGGCCTGGGACAGCGGAATCTTCGACGACGAGGTCGTCCCCGTCGAGATCCCCGCCCGCAGGGGTGAGAGCACCTGGCTGCGCCGCGACGAAGGCATCCGCCCCGACACCACCCCCGAAACCCTGGCCCGGCTGCGCGGCGCATTCCGCAAGGACGGCACGGTCACCGCGGGCAACGCGTCGACGATCAACGACGGCGCCGCCGCCGTCGTGGTGATGAGCAAGGAACGCGCCGAGGCGCAGGGCCTGACCTGGCTCGCGGAGATCGGCGAACATGGCATGGTCGCCGGACCGGATTCGGGTCTGCAGTTCCAGCCCTCCGGCGCCATCGCGAAAGCCTGCGCTGAGGCCAATATCTCGCCGGCCGAGCTGGATCTGATCGAGATCAACGAGGCGTTCGCCGCCGTCGGGATCGCCTCCACCCGCGAACTCGGCGTTGACCCCGACCGGGTCAACGTCCACGGCGGCGCGATCGCCCTCGGCCACCCGATCGGCATGTCCGGCGCCCGGATCACCCTGCACCTGGCGCTCGAACTTCAGCGCCGCGGCGGCGGTACCGGTGCCGTCGCTCTCTGCGGCGGCGGCGGACAGGGCGATGCCCTGATCCTGCGCGTCGCCTGATATTTCCTCTTTTCCACTTTGCCGCAACATATTCGAGGAGAACTCGTGAAGCTTGAAGGAGCCGTAGCCGTCGTTACCGGCGGAGCATCCGGACTCGGCAACGCCACCGCCCGTGCTCTGCACGAGCGCGGCGCCCAAGTCGTGCTGCTCGACCTGCCCTCATCAAGCGGGGAGGTGGCCGCCAAGGAGATCGGAAAGGGCTCCTACTTCACGGCCGCCGACGTCACCTCCGCAGAGGAAGTGGCATCGGCGATCGACTTCGCCGCTTCCCTCGGCGACCTTCGCGTGGTGGTCAACTGCGCCGGAATCGCAACGCCCGGCAAGGTCCTCGGACGCTCGGGGGCTCTGCCCCTCGATGATTTCGAGCGCGTCGTCCGCATCAATCTTGTCGGCACCTTCAACGTGCTCCGCCTGGCTGCGGAGAAAATCGCCCAGACCGAACCCGTCGACGGGGAACGCGGCGTCATCATTGACACTGCCTCCGTCGCCGCGTTCGACGGCCAGATCGGCCAGCCCGCTTACGCGGCATCCAAGGGCGGCGTCGTCGCGATGACGCTGCCGATCGCCCGCGAACTGGCCCGCCACCTGATCCGTGTTGTCACCATCGCACCAGGAATTTTCGAAACGCCGATGATGGCGGGGCTTCCGGAGGATGCGCAGAAGTCTCTCGGGCAGCAGGTACCGCACCCGTCCCGGTTGGGTAAAGCCACCGAGTACGCAGCCCTCGCCGCACACATTGTCGATAACGCCATGCTTAACGGCGAAACCATCCGCCTCGACGGCGCCATCCGAATGGGACCTCGATAGAGGGCCTGACACAGAACACCTTGCCGCCTCCCTTATGTGTCCCAGGAGAGGCGGCAAGGTGTCTTCTCTTACGGAGCCTGGCCGAGGCGAGACGCCCGGTTCACCTCTCCGCGGACAGGGGGGCGCTCCGCCGAAGGTCTGATTGCTGCCCGTCGCTTTGGAACGCGAACCTGTCTCCGGCGATGTCATCCGACCACATTGCGGGACCTCAAGGCCACCTGGGGTGCCGTGGACGTCGGTATGCTGCTGAAACTCGATTGCCGGGCTGCGGCAGATTCGCTCTGATCGAGGCAGGCCGAGCCCTTCGCTGGTGTTGGCCGGTCCAGGGCCTCCGTCCAGCAGAGTCCATTAGCTCGACATCGTGATGCTCTTTCGACCAGTCATCTCCCACGAATGACTGAACCGATACTTCTCCGATCGTCCTCGAGCTCGATCGCGTTCGGCAGCGTGCGGGAGAACCATCAGCGCGCTAATGAAGCAGTGCTCACGCCGGAGCGGGCACGACCCATCAGCGATTCCGTTCTCCCGGCGGACGGGCAGGCTCGATGTCTGGCCCGATCGGTCGGCGCAACTACCCGAATGGGTGACCACGTAGTTGACCACGTGGTCACCCGCCTGTGTGCAGCTCGCGGATCGACCATTGTGATTCAGGTCATACCGCGATCTCGTCCCCGCCGAAATGTGTGGCGGACGACGAGCCGAGTTGCATACCAGGAAGGTCATTTCCATGACGCACACCGTTGATCGATCAGTGTCCGCCCTCGCCGATCGGGCGCCTGTCGACTATCTCGCCCGGGCGAAGGCGGTCGCTCGCATCGTCGAGCAGGAGGCGGATGCGATCGAGCGTGACGCGACGATCACCAGGCCGGTGTACGAGGCCCTCGCAGAGGCGGAGCTCTTCTGGACCCTCGTCCCCACCGAGTTCGGTGGCGGCGGGCTGGGCATCGTGCAGGCACTCGAAGTGATCGAGGAGATCTCGCGGGCCGACGCGTCGACGGGCTGGGCGCTGATGGCCAACTCGTTCAGCACCGGCATCGCCGCCGGGTTCATGAACGACGAGGGCGCCCGCGAGATGTTCGGCGGTCCGGACCGGGGAATCACCGCAGGCATGATCATGCCCACCGGCAAGGCGGTCCGGGTCGAGGGCGGCTACCGCGTCACCGGCCGTTACCAGTTCGCGAGCGGGTCGGCGCACGCCACCTGGATCGGCGCGGGATTCGTCGTCCATGACGACGACGGGAACCCCATCCTGGACGAGGCGGGCACCCCCGACTGCCGCGTCGGGTTCCTGCCGCGCGCCGACGTCGAGTTCCTCGGCAACTGGAACGTGATGGGACTGGTCGGCACGGGCAGCTACGACTACGCCGTCAACGACCGCTTCATTCCGGACAAGTTCACGATGGAGACGTTCTCGACCACCCCCGTCCGCTCCGAGCCCGTGTACCGGCTGGGACTGCTCGGCATCGGCGTCGGCGGGCACGCCCCCGTGGCACTCGGACTGGCGAAGCGGGCGCTCGAGGAGATCGTCCGGATCGTCGCGAAGAAGGCGCGTCCCGGCTACGCCACGGTGGTCGGCGAGTCGGAACTGTTCCGCCGCGAATTCAGCAAGTACGAAGCCCTTTATCAGGCAACCCGCCTGTACGTCTACGCCGCCCACGAGGACGCCGAGGCCAGTGCGCGCGCCGGTGCGGAGATCACCGAGGAGCAGCGCGCCCGGTTGCGTCAGGTCATCACCTGGTCGCAGGAGGTGGCCGGTGAGATCGTCGGTTTCGCGCACCGCTGGGCCGGCAGCCAGTCGATCCGTAACCCCAGCGCCCTCGGCCGGTGCGTGCGTGACGCCACGGTCGCGACACAGCACATGCTGGTCGATCAGATCACCCTCGTCGACGCCGCCACACCGATCATGCGCGCATACCAGAAGCCCACAGTCTGAGAACCCTGTTCACAACCGTAGGCACAACGGAAGGACCCCTGATGGGACAGCTCGAAGGCAAGGTCGCACTGGTGACGGGAGCCGCACGCGGGCAAGGGCGCTCGCACGCCATCCGGCTCGCGGAAGAAGGCGCCGACGTCATCATCGTCGACCTCTGCGCCAAGCCGGCAACAACGAAATACCGCGGAGCGACGGAGGACGAACTCCGGGAAACGGCCCGGCACATCGAGAAGTTCGGGCAGCGTGCGCACGTCGCGGTTGCCGACGTGCGGTCGCTGAGTCAGCTCGAGGACGTGGTCACCGAGGGCGTGGCGAAGCTCGGACGCCTCGACACCGTGGTGGCGAACGCCGGCATCTTCTCGTCCGCTCCGCTGCACGAGCTCACCGAAGAGCAGTGGGACGAGATGGTCGACATCAACTTGTCGGGCGTATGGAAGACGATGCGCGCGACTGTGCCCGTCCTGATCGAGCAGGGTGAGGGCGGATCGATCGTCCTGATCAGCTCCACCGGCGGTTTGCAGGGATTCCCCAACTTCGCCCACTACGTCGCCGCGAAGCACGGCGTCACCGGTCTCGCCCGCACCGCCGCTAATGAGCTGGGCGCCCACCGGATTCGGTGCAACTCCATCCACCCGACGTCGGTGCTGACGGACATGATCGACAACGAGGACATGTACCGCCTGTTCCGTCCGGACCTCGAGAAGCCCACGCACGAGGACTTCCGCGAGGCCTGCGAGACGGCGATGAACGTGCTGCCGACTCCGTGGATCGAACCGGTAGATGTCAGTAACGCCGTGGTGTGGCTGGCTTCAAATGCGGCACGCTACGTCACCGGCATCGCGATGCCCGTCGACGCGGGCGCCCTCAACAAGGTCTGACCAGCACATACTGCGAGTGCGGGGCACCCGGAACTAGCCCGGCGTGCCCCGCTCCGCGTGCGCGAACGCGGCGGCGATCTCGTGACGCCTGCTCATTCCCAGTTTCTCCAGAATGTGTTCGACGTGCCCCTCCACCGTGCGCGGCGACAGCACCAGCTTGGCGGCGATCTCCTTGTTGGTCATGCCGGCGGCAACGTGCGTCGCCACCTCGCGCTCCCTCGGGGAGAGGACGTTCTCCGGGCGGGTGTGACCCGCCAGAGCGGGAGCGCCGGCCGGTACCAGTTCGCCCAGCGCGAATCCGGTGATCTCGGAAACCGACATCGCGGCTCCCCTTGTCTGACACTTCTCGAACTGTGCGTCTCCCAGTGCCTTTCGCGCCTGCTTCTCGAATCGCGCACGTTGCTCGACCCAATGACTGGAGCCATACAGTTGCTGGCCGAAGGACTCCCACATCGACGATGCAGCACCGAGCAGGACGGCTGAGCGTTCGGCCGTGCCGGCCTCGACTTCGGCCCATCCCAGAAGGTCAGCGACCAACGTCGTTCCGATCACGTCTTCGAAGTCTTCCCTCAGACGGAGGCTTTCGGATCCGAACCGCAGCGCTACCTCGAATTCCCCCTTCATCAGGGCCACCAATCCGAGTCCGTAGACGGCATACGATTGGAACCATGATTCTCCTACTGCCACTGCGCGGTCTCGCACCGTCTCGAACTGTTCTGCGGCACGAGTTGTGTCAGAGGTGAAGCTGTAGAGCATGCCCAGATGGATCCGCAGCATGTGCTCGAGATCCTCACGAGTGGGAATCTGTTGATACATCTCGTGCGCGGCCGAGAGCAGCCTCTCCGCTTCGTCGAATTCGCCGGCGAAGAACGCCTTCAAGCCCATCACATGGGAGGTGAACGTTTCGGTGATCGCGTCACCCTCCGTCCTGCTGATGGCATCGGCCTCCGTCAATGCGACGTCGGCTGACTGACGGTCGCCCTGGAGAGTCTCGACGAGACCCAAGGTGGCCAGGGCCCTGGCTCGAGCGATCGTGGGCGCCGTCTCGAGTTCGAGGACCCGGTTCAGCCACATGCGGTGCTCACGTACCGACAACCCGCACGACCAGAGAAACCATGCACGGGAGACCATTTCGCTGGCTGTGAACACGCCGCGGTCGTCCGCGGATTCCACAAGCGCGGTGTGCAAGGCCGCTCGGACGTTGGCATGGTTGCGGCGCAGTCGTTCGCCGGCCGCTCGCTGGTCGGAGCTGAACCAGTTGTCCGCGGTGGTCGCGACCAGTCTCGAGCACCATTGCAGGTGTCGCAATTTGAAGTCGTGCACCTCGGTCGCTGTCAGTTTGCTGTTTCCGTATTCGCGGATTGATTCGAGCATGCTGAATCGGATGTGTGTGCCGCCTTCCTCGCGGCGCAGGATCGACTTGCCGACCAGCGCGGATATGCCGTCGAGAACGGACTCCGCGCGGACGTCCTGGCCGTCGCTGCACACCTCTTCGGCCATGCTCAGTTCGAACCCGCCGGCGAAGACAGAGGCGCGGGACCAGAGGAGTTGCTGTTCGCGAGTACACAGTTCATAGCTCCAGTCCATGGTCGCCTGGAGGCTGCGATGCCGCTGGGGCCCGGTGCGGTTACCGGTGGTGAGCAGGCTCAGCCGGTGATCGAGACGATCAGCCAGTTCGGACACCGACAGCACGGGTAGTCGCGCGCAGGCCAATTCGATGGCGAGGGGTAAGCCGTCGAGTCGATCACAGACGCGCATCACCGCGTCGCGGTTCTCGTCGGTCAGCTCGAATTTCGAGAGCACTGCGGCGGCCCTGTTCACGAACAGCTCCACCGCGCTCCCGGCAGCGTGTCCCGGGAGTGAGCCCGGTCCCGCATGGGTGGACAGCGGTGCGAGTGGATAGACGAATTCGTCGGAAACCGAGAGGATCTCGCGGCTGGTGGTGACGATGCGTAGTTCTGTAGTCGATCGCAGTAGCACCGATACGAATCGGGCACATTCGTCGAGAAGATGCTCACAGTTGTCGAGGATGAGGAGCATCCGCCGCCGTCGGAGATAGTCGATGATCGTCTTCTCCGTCGGGCTTCCGTGCACCTCACGGTTGGCGAGGGCGAGACCGTCCGCGACGGTCTGCGTCAGCAGATCGGGGCTGCGCAGCGCGGCGAGTTCGATCACCCGTACCCCATCGGGAAAGGCGCGCCGATACTCGCCGACCGCAGTGATCGCGAAGCGCGTCTTGCCTATTCCCCCCGGTCCGGTGATGGTCACGAGACGGTGGTCGCCGAGTAATCGCCGCAGTTCGAGCAGTTCGGTCCGGCGCCCCACGAAGCTGGTGCCGTAGACCGGGACCGACGGGATCGCGGACACCGTGTCGGCGGCGCCGTCGTGGGACTCGCTCGTCGACAGCTCTGCGCGGATGCTCGTGACCCGGCGGGCCAGCGTGGTCCTGGACTTGGTCCATTGGATCCGTCGCGCGATCTCTGCGATGGCGATGTCGGGGTCGTCGGCGATCAGGTCCCGGATGGCCGAATCGACGGGGTCTGCGACGGAGCCGCGTCGGCTTCGGTGGTCGGTGGGAGGTTGGTCGAGAGTCAGAGCGCGGCGCACCGTGTTGCGCGACATTCCGAGCTGCACAGCGATGTGCTTGATGGGAGATCCTTGCCGGTGGAGTCGGCGTATCTCTTCCCACTCGTCAGCGTTCACAGGGCCCCTTCTGGACTCGAGACCGGTCGGTCGACCTCCCGGTGATTGAGATCTGGATCACTCTGGGCGCTGATGATGCCCACTGTCAACTTGCGGGGTCAAGATGTGTCACCGCGCCGCGCCCTCTCCAGAATAGCGCCCACGCCTGGCCGTCGTTAATGCCGCTAGCCTGCGCAAACACCGGAATCCTCGATTGAGCACACGTCACCGTAGCGAACCACGTAACTGGACGGTTCCGCCACACCACCGCTCAGGGCAAGGTGATGTACACCACAAAAGACTCGTGGTGCCGACATATCCGAAAAGCGACGATGGAGTCCGCATGACCAACACCAATGCCGCCGCCCTGAAGGCAGCTTTCGCCGCCGCAGACGAGGGAAACCCGGTTCCGCTCGTCGAGCTGTACTCGGACGAGATGACATGGGCCGGTTTCACCCTCGAGGGGACCCTTCGCCTCTACACCAAGGCCGAATTCCTCGAGGCCTTCGGCGTCCTGGCCAAGCTCGACGAATCGCGTAACGAGGTCGTCTCCGTCGACGTCGTTGGTGACGACCTGGTGACCGCCAATGTCCGGGCGTACCGCCGCCTCGGGGAACTCGAACTCGACACGACGATCGTGATGACGCACCGCTTCGAGGACGGCAAGGTCACGCGCGGCACCGATATGTGCTCGGCGACGTTCGAGGAGTTCTGGGCCAAGACCGGGCTGTCGGTCTAGCGGCTGTCGGCCGCCGCCCTCGCGCGGCGGCTGACGAGCTCGGCCCGCCGACCCATTCAGCACAACCGCCCTGCCGGGCGGGCTCTCCACTTCCAGTCTGAAGAAGGTACCGATGCGAACCACAACCCGCCCGCACATCAGCGCCACGACCCCCGACGACATCCGGGACGCGTACCGCACCGTTCTCGGAAAGTTCTGCACCGGTGTCGTTGCCGTCACCGCACTCGACGACAACGGTAACCCTGTCGGGCTGACCGTCGGTTCCTTCAGTTCCGTCTCACTCGACCCCGCCCTGGTCGCCTTCTTCGTCGGATGCAACTCGACGACCTTCCCGAAGGTGTCCCGCTACGGCCGGTTCTGCGCCAATATCCTCTCCGCCGACCAGCACGAACTCGGCCGAGCCTTCGCTCGCAGTGGATCGGACAAGTTCCACGGAATCGACTGGACACCGTCACGCACCGGGTCACCGCGGCTTGCCGGCGCTCACGCCTGGATCGACTGCGACATCGATCTCGTTCAACCCGTCGGCGACCACCACCTCGTCGTCGGCCGCGTCGTCGAACTCGGAGCGACCGACGACCGGGACCCGTTGTTGTTCTATACCTCCACCTTTCACCAGCTCACCCCTGCGAGCCCGGCATGAGCACCATCGAACAGTGCCTCGAACAGTTGCGCGCGGGTAAACCGGTCTTGGTGATCGACGACGAAAGCCGCGAGAACGAAGCCGATCTCGTGATGGCCGCCCAATTCGTCACCACCCAGGACGCCGCCTACTTCCTCGAGCACACCTCCGGCTACTTCTGCGTCGCGATGCCCGCCGACCGCACCCGTGCCCTCGGACTTCCGCAGATGGTCGAGCATCCCACCGACCCGCTGGGCACCGCGTTCACCGTCAGCGTCGACGCCGCCACCGGCACCTCCACCGGCATCAGTGCCGCCGATCGGGCCCGCACCATTCGGCTGCTCGCCGACCGGGAAACGGTCGACACCGACCTCACCCGGCCGGGCCACGTCCTGCCGCTGCGCGCCCGCGACGGCGGAGTCCTCGTCCGGCCCGGTCACACCGAGGCTGCCGTCGACCTGTGTACCCTCGCCGGCCTCTCACCGGTAGGGCTGATCTGCGAAGTCACCACCGCAGACAGGCGTGACATGCTTCGCGGTGACGCGGTACTCGAATTCGCCGCCCACGAGGAACTGCCCGTCGTCACCATCGAGCAACTGGTGGACTACCGGCGCCGCACCGCGAGCATCGAACGCTGCGCCGAGGCCGCCATCCCCACCGACTATGGCACCTTCACCGCCGTCGCCTACCGCTCCACCAGCGGAATCGAGCACCTGGCGATGGTCTTCGGCGAACCGGCCGGCACCACCGCACTCACCCGTGTCCACAGCGAATGCCTCACCGGTGACACCCTCGGCTCGAGACGCTGCGACTGCGGCCCACAACTGTCCGCAGCACTGGAACGTATCGCCGCCGCCGGATCAGGGGTCCTGCTGTACCTCCGCGGGCACGAAGGCCGCGGCATCGGACTCGCCGCGAAGATCGCCGCCTACCAACTCCAGGATCAACTGGGCCTGGACACAGTGGACGCGAACCTGCAACTCGGGTTGCCCGTCGACGCCCGCGACTACGCCGACGCCGCAGCCATCCTCCGCGACCTCCGGATCAAGCAGGTCAACCTGCTCAGCAACAACCCGGCCAAAGCCGCGGGCCTCACCGCAGCCGGCATTGCGATCACCGACATCACACCCCTCGAAATCACACCGAACTTCCACAACACCCACTACCTGGCAACCAAGCGAGATCGGCTCGGCCACATTCTCACCCGAACGAGCCTGACCCCCGCACCACTGTGAACCTCGCAGATAGGCAACAGATGATTCCCGCGTCGACGATGCACACTCTCGTGGCCACCACCAGGCAACAGACACTCGGCGACCTCCCTCGCCGTTCGGCAGCGCGTTTCCCGGACAAGCTTGCAATCGTGCACCGCGACGTGCGACTCACGTTCGCCGAATTCGATGCCGTGATCGATCGGGTCGCGGCAGCATTGCACGCGGAGGGGTTACGGTCTGGCGATCGGCTCGCGTTGTTCATGCACAATTGCTGGCAGTTCCCGGTGCTGAACTTCGCGACCGCCCGGCTCGGCGTCATCCTGGTACCGATCAACTTCATGCTCACAGGTAGCGAGGTGGCCTACATCCTCGACGACTGCGAAGCAGACGTGTTCGTCGTCGAGGACGCCTTGGTGCCCGTCGCCGAGCAGGCACTCGCGGAGTCGAAGGGAAGCGTCCGGTTGCGGGCGACGATCCCGCTCGGCGACACGGTCACACCCGATGGCTGGCGTTCGATGACGGACTGGGCGGAAGGCGAATTCGGTTCGCCACCCGATGTATTCGGGGCGGACGACGACGTGGTCCGCATCATGTACACCTCCGGAACCGAATCCCGGCCCAAGGGTGTGATGCTCACCAACCGGTCGCTGATGTGGCAGTACATCAGCTGCATCGTCACCGGAGGCATGAGCAGCGACGACGTGGAGGTGCACGCGCTGCCGCTGTACCACTGCGCTCAGCTCGACAACTTTCTCAGCACCGACATCTATCTCGGCGCGACGAGCATCATCGTCGACGGGCCCGACCCACGGGTATTGCTCCGCACCATCGAGGCGGAGAAGGTGACCAACCTGTTCTGCCCGCCGACGGTGTGGATTGCGCTGCTGCAGTCGCCCGACTTCGACGGCACCGATCTGCGCTCGCTGCGCAAGGGCTACTACGGGGCGTCACCACTACCGGTGGAGATTCTGCGTGAGATGAACCGTCGACTGCCCGGGATCCGACTGTGGAACTTCTACGGGCAGACGGAAATGGCGTCCCTCGCGACAGCTCTCGGGCCGGAAGATCAAGAGACGCGTGGTGGTTCGGCGGGCAAACCCGCCCTCAACGTGGAGACACGTATCGTGGACGACCGGGATCTGCCGTTGCCGGCGGGCGAGGTCGGCGAGATCGTGCACCGCAGCCCGCACGCCGCGGTCGGCTACCTCGGGCAACCCGAGAAGACAGCGGAAGCATTCGCCGGCGGCTGGTTCCACTCCGGCGACCTCGGTTACCTCGACGACGACGGGTACCTGTGGGTGGTCGACCGCAAGAAGGACATGATCAAGACCGGCGGGGAGAATGTATCCACCCGTGAGGTCGAGGAGACGCTCTACGAATTCGACGGCGTCGGTGAGGCTGCAGTGTTCGCGGTGCCGCACCCGCGGTGGATCGAGGCAGTCGCCGCCGTCGTGGTCCCGTCCGCCGGCGTCGAACTCGACGAGCAGGACATCGTGGCACACTGCCGTGGCCGGCTCGCCGGCTACAAAGTCCCCAAGTACGTGCTGCTGGCCGAGTCGCTGCCGAAGAACCCCAGCGGAAAGATCCTCAAACGGACGCTCCGCGATCAGTTTCGTTTATCGACGTGAAAGCACACTCGGCGAAATGTGTGCGTCGCGGCGGACGGCTGGCCGTGTCCGGGTGTTCGACAGAAACCGGGACAAGCCGTAAATGTGACGCAGATCAATACTGTCCCCCTAAGTGGACTGGGTCACAAAGCAATGAGTTCGTAGCCTTCAACCAGCGCTGATAGGCGCTTTCGAGCCAATCCACGCCCCCGCGCGCGAAACGGAGCAGTGATGAGCGAAAATCTGAACGAGGTCGGGACCGGAGTCAATCTCTTCACCACAAGTCAGGTGCGAGGAACCGCCCGCTGGTTCAACGACACGTCCGACGTTCTGTCGATCGACGACGACGATCTCGAGGACACCATCGCATTTGTCAGCAAAGGCGGAATGACTTTCCTGTCACCGATTCTGCCCGACCTGCGGGCGATCGTCTGCACGGCAGGTAGCCGCGAATCGCACCTGGCGATCTTGTGCCGGGAATCCGACGTGCCCTGTGTGCTCGCCGCCGAACTGACCGGAACAGTCACCGACGGTGACACCGTCGTTCTCGACCTCTCCGACGCCGAGGCAGCGCGGGTTGCCGTCGCCGCAGGGGCGGTGACGGTATGACAGCGCAACTCGCAGCGTCCGCGAATCTGAAGGCGCTCTACACAGACCCGGACTACGAGCCGACGCTCGACGAGTGGAACTGGCTGGTGCATGCTGCCGGTGCGGCCTACAAGTCCGAATTGTCGGCGCGGACGGTATTCGAGTCGGAACTGTTCGGGATGAACACCTACATCTTGATGTCGATGATGGAGGACTACCTTCGTGTGCCGGAACGCCTCCGCACCATCCTGCAGCACGCCACGCCCACCGAACTCGTGCGCAAGGCCCTGCCCATCGGCAACAAGCGCAGCTTCATCAACCTCGCGGCTACCCCACTGCACTATCTCACCGGCCGCGAACTGTTCGTCGACCTCGGTGAAAACAGCTTGTCGGACGGTCTCGCCGATCAGTTGGAGGTCCTCCGATTCTGGCGTGAGGCCACCATTGCGATGCGCACCGACAACGTGCTGTTCAACATGGATGCCGAGCCCGCCAACAGCTCGCACGTCATCGATGACGTTCTGCTGGCCGAAATTCGCGCGAACCTTATTCCGGCCGACGACGCCGTCAAGGCCGGGATCCGCAAGTTCGGTGCACGGCTGACGGGATACGCCTTCCTCGAAAACTGCGATGCACGGACCGCGGTCTGTGACACCGGACCGTATCAGCTAGAGGACGGCAGTTTCCTGGCCCTGCGCGAGACCTGCACGGACGGGGACGGCGACTTCCCGTGGGTCGACGGTATTCGCGAAACGCTGCCGTACCATCACTTCGTCATCGCGTACCGGCTGCCGGCCACCGTGAAAATGGACAACAATGTCTGGGGTACCGCCTGGTTCACGCCGAGCGACTATCAGGCCGACATCATCGACACCCGGGTGTTCTGCACCGACGACGGCACGCTCCGTCCGCTGGGTACCGACGAGGTCGAAGAAGCCACCAAGTCGATCCGGAAGGCGCACCGAGCGCTGTATCAACGCTTGGCCGAGACCGACCCCGAGGAACGCAATCTCTATGCCACTGAGATGTACGCATGGAAACTCAAGGCGTGGGCTCGCCTGGCCGGCTGCTACGACGAAATCGATTGGTCCATTACACCCCGGATCGCCGAATCTTTCGAAAAATTCAGTGATCCGGCACTCGCACTGCAACTGATCGGCGGTGTCTTCGTGCCGGGAGACCGCGACGGCTGTTTCCGACCGTTGGGAGAGTGAACATGTCCGTTCTCGGCAAGGGCGTTCCGTCCTATTCCTTTGCTCCGGTCACCGGCACGCTGCGGTATTTCCGGTCCCCGGATGACGTGATTGCATCCCTCGACAGTGACCTCGAATCGACGATTGCGTTGGTCGCCTCGGGAGGAACCACGTTCCTGTCACCCATCCTCGGACGACTGGGCGGCATTGTCTGCCTCGACGGCACGCTCCGATCGCATTTGGCGATCGTGTCCCGCGAGTTCGAGGTTCCGTGTCTCGTGGGCGCCGAATTGCCGGGCGACATTCCGGACGGCACAACGATCAGCCTGCGCATCGCGGACGGAGCAGGGGTGGTCGCCCAGGAAACGACCAGTCACGAACAGACGCCGTCCACGGCAAGCGTCAGCGAGAACTGGTGGGAATACATCCGCCGTGTCGGCGACGAGATCGCAGTCAAGGACTTCAACCTCGAGATTTCCGCGGAGATTCTCGATCAGCTCATTGCGGAGGATCTGACCGACGAACGGCTCAACGACCTGGTGCAGCACATGGGAAGGGCTTTCAAACCCGAGATCACGCGTCGGTCGGGCTTTACTTCCGAACTCTTTCCCATGCTGCCCTACATGTCTTTGTCGGTCATCGAAGACTTCCACAGTTACGCCGATCGAGTACGGGTGATTGACGACGCGATGCCGGCCGAGGAGTTGGGTCGGCGCCTCCGCGAAGGTCCGAACAAAATCAGCCCTTTATGGATTTGGATGATCGGTTACCACTACCTGTGCGGGCGCGAATGTTTGATTCAGATGGGCAAGCTGGCCCCGGATGAGCGCCTCGAGGACGTCCGTACGGTCGTCGACTTCTGGCGTAGGCTTTCCCTCGCCCACCGCGGAGACGGAACGCTCGATTACAAGGACGCAGGCTTCACCAACCGTTACCTGCCTACGGACGTCGTCGACGACCTGACCAGCGGAGCAACGAGACTGGACCCGATCACGGCAAAGGGCCTGAAGAGGCTCAACGCGACCGTCTCGGGATACTCCTTCCTCTACTTCTGCGACTCACGGGTCGGCATCTGCGACTCCGGTCCCTATCCGCGTCCCGTTGGCAGCCAGCAGACAATCGTGCGTGACTATCTCTCGCTTGCACCCAGTTCCTTGGCGTACCCGTGGGCGGAAGATCTCGATCCGCCCTACACCGGACTGACCATGGCCTTGACCTTCGACCGCTCGGCGTTCACCGAATTCGAAATCAACGACTGGGGGACCACGTTCACCGAACCCGAACAATTACTCGGGTCGGTCACAGAAGCCGCGGTCTACGGATATCGCACCGACGGCACTCGCGAACTGATTCCACCGGCGCAGTGGTCGAGCGTCGCGGCCGAGCTCAGCCGGTGCCACATGAAGCTGTATCAGCGGTTCGCGGCGATGAACCGGACCGAGCGAATCATGGCCGCCACTACCATGTACACCTCGGGGTTGCGGCCGTTCGCGGCGTACGCCGGTGTCACCGACCAGATCGACTGGTCGATGTCCCCTAATACCCTCGCGCTCTATCCGGACCCATTCGACGACGACGATCGGGCCGCTGCGATCTTCGGCAACGCCCTCGTCGCCAACGATCTCCCCGGCTCGTTCTCACCGCTTCGCTAGTCCCCCTGAAAGGAGGCGCCGCCGTGCGCCAATCAATGCAGAAACTCGTTCCCGCCGACGAGCTGTTATACCACCAGACCCCCGAAACGTTCGCGACGATCAGTCAGGCCGATATTGCCTGGACCGAGAAGCTGTGGGGATCACTGTTCGCCCGGGACGGCTCCATCCAATTGGACGTGGGCATCGGCAAGTACCACAACCGGAACGTCATCGACATGTTCGCCGGAATCTCCAGGGGCAAAGAACAGCTCACGGTCCGTGCGAGCCGGCAACTCGATGCCGATCCGGAACGGGTCGGGGTCGGCCCCCTCGACTACGAGGTCCTCGAACCGTTGCGCAAGGTCCGATTCGTTCTGCAGGAGAACGATATCGTCCCGATCCGCTTCGACCTCACCATCACCGGTGTTCTGCCACCATTCCTAGAGCAGAAGGACTCCCAGCGCGAACCGCAGGGATTCCGGGTCCAGTCCGACCTGCTGCGGTACCATCAGGCGTCGACCGTGAGCGGTGAGATTTGGATCGACGGCAAGCGGATCGAGGTACGCGACGAGGAATGGTTTGGCTTCCGCGACCACTCGTGGGGAGTCCGGATGGATGTCGGCGAACCCGCACCGGACGTCTTCAAGCACCAACGACTCGATAGCAACTTCCTTCTCACCTGGAGCCCGATGTGGCTGCAGCGGCCAGACGGGACCAGCTACGAGATCCACCACTACCTGCAGTGGGTCGACGGTGCGGTGACCTACTTCTCAGGTTTCGAGAACCTTCCCGACGGCACCCAACGTCCGCTGCAGGGACTGCGGGACGAGTTGAAGTACGATCCCGACAATCGGCGACTGCTCGGCGGCACGCTGACCTTCGACGCGGGGTGGGGCGAGACCCGCACGATCGAGATCGAACCGGTCAGCGACACCGGGTTCCACCTCGGTACTGGGCTGTATTTCGGTTTCAAGGGCCAGCGGCACGGACAGTGGCATGGGGCAGAGCATCTGGACGGTGAGCGTTACGACGATGTGTCCGAGGCGAACACCGCTCGGGAGGTGCACCAGTTGCGGGACTGCGTAATCCGCTGCCGCGAAGGCGATGCTGTGGGTTACGGCATTTTCGAGTCGATGGTGATCGGTGAACATCCTCGCTACGGACTGACGAAGGAATCGTCCTTCCTCTGACCGGAGCGTGACGGGGCCGCGGACGAATTGTCCGCGGCCCCTTTACCTATATCCGCTGAGCTCGGGCGAGCAGCGCCAGTTCCATCCGCGACTGGCACCCGGTAGTCGTCAAAATACGGGTGACATACTTCTTCACGCTGTCCTCAGCGAGGGAGAGGATCTCGGCGATCTGCGCGTTCGACAAGCCGTCCGCGACGAGCTGGACAACCTGCCGCTGCCGCGCGGAAAGTCGCGTGAGCGCTGCCTGCGGCCTCGACGCCGGCAAGCCGCGGGCCATCGCCGACATCTGCTTGCTGAGCAGTCGTAATGTGGCTGCTTCAGAAGGGCCAATCTTGCCCGGTTCCGGATCGAACATCCCCAGCAGGGCGGTGTGCCCCGAGTTCAGCTCCAAGCGCAGCGCCGCAGCGGTGTTCATCCGCCACGTCGACGACAGAAAATACCTGACGTACGCGTCAGCGCCTGCGGGCAAATGACCCATGGATTGCAACTCGTCCAGTGAGGACAAGCCGCTGGAGACGAGCTGGCGCATCGCGGCGGGGGTACCGAACACGTCGTATCGTGCCCACCGGTCTTGGTATTCCGGAAGCATCTTGGCAGTTTTTCCTGCCGTCAACGGAGCTGCGTCCTCGAAGATGGTGTGAAAGGTCGCGCCGGCGAAGAACGAGACGTGACGGAGCTCGAAATGCTCACTGAGGGCGTCTACGGCGCGTTCTTTGAAATCGGGAAGGCAGGCCGCGTCAGCGCACGCCTCTAGGACATCGAAAGCGCGTTCGTAATCTGCCTGGTGGAGGTTGGCGCGGAGCGGGGAGCGAGTGCGGGGAGTGGACCGTGTGGTCTTCGACGAACCCTCGGAACTGTCCCCCAACGTGGACTGGGTCACAGTGACGATCATAACTAGATTTTCCTCACAAGGAAAAGAAGCTAGGCGTAAGGGCCCAGCTCGAGC
Source organism: Rhodococcus oxybenzonivorans (assembly GCF_003130705.1). Taxonomy (NCBI): domain Bacteria; kingdom Bacillati; phylum Actinomycetota; class Actinomycetes; order Mycobacteriales; family Nocardiaceae; genus Rhodococcus; species Rhodococcus oxybenzonivorans. The sequence goes on from NZ_CP021355.1 coordinate 552,128, forward strand.
CCAGATTCCCGCGTCGGTGGCCGAACGGCCACCACACACATCAGCGAGGTGACATGTCCGACTCCGTGGTTACGACCCCGAAATGGGGATCGACCGAAATGCTGCCATTGCCCGGTCGCTTCAACGCCGCAGTGCGGTCATTGGCAGCGCAACGATTCGCGGCATCCGATGAGCAGTGGAAAGACATTGTATTTGAACGTCAGTTTGATCTCTTCTCCGTGAAGGATGCCCGGGCCATCGAGCTGGAGACCCTCGACTCCGGGTACCGGTTCGAATACTCGGCGACAGCCTCGCTCGAATCCGAACCGGACAAGTACAAGCGCGCAGACCGCCCGGCGAGTTCTTTCACGGACGGGTTGGACTCCGATGGTCGCCGTCACGTCGGCGTCGGTGACAACGTCATCAAGAAGTCTCAGACGGTCAGCGGACCGGTCGCGTTGGTCTCCACCATCGAGCAGGTCATGGAGTTCCTCACGGACGGCATCCCTCCCGGCACGATCGCAGTGATCGACGACTCCGGCGGCACCTTGACCGCCCCGATCATCGAAGGGTTCGCCGGTGTCATCTGCCTCGGCGGCACCGTGCGCTCGCACCTGGGCATTCTCGCCCGCGAGTACGACGTCCCCACCCTGATGAACTGCAAGATCAACGACCTGAAGAACGGCGACATGGTCGAGCTCGAAGTCACCGCTGCACCCCCGGCAGCGGACGCATACGAAACGGGTGACACCGGGCATGCCCGGATCTGGCTGATCGAAAACGAGGGCTGAGACATGGCGAACCTGAATTACCGGTCACTACTGGAAACCAACAACTACCTGCGGAATTTATCCGACACCACATACTGGCTGTGCATCACGCGCACCGTGCAGGAGTCGAAGCTGTTCCCGATGAACCCCTACATGCTGGTGAGCTACCTCAACAGCTTCTACCGGCTGCCGACCCTGCTCCGCGAGATCGACGCGGCGACACCGGCGGAGGAACTCGGCGACCGCGCCCGCGAGGTCAGCCTGAAGGTAGACACGGTGAACGCCGCCTGGGGTATGCCCGCGTTCTATCTCATCGGCCGTGAAATGCTGATGAACTGGGGCCTGCTGCGACCGACCGACGCGGTCGACGATGTGGTCGACGTGCTCGATTTCTCCCGCCGGTTCAATCTGGCGTACCACCGCAACGACGGTCACCTGACCAACAAGGAGTTCGGCGACCGCAGCCAGTTCCTGCCCGAACGAACGCTGCAGGTATTCGAATCGGATCTACACGGTGTCGTTCCCGGCGACCGGCTGCACACCGCCGCCACCAAACTCGTCGCCCAACTGTCCCAGTTCGCGTTCCTCGCACACTGCGAATGCCGAATCGGTCTGCACAACAGTGGACCTTACGACTTCGGCAACAACCGGCAGATGATCATGCGCGACTTCTTCGATCTCGCCGAGGGTGACTACCCCTGGATGGACGGGATCGCCACCCAGTTGCCGCTCAACAACCTGACCATCCCAATCGTGTTCAAAGACACCAACTTCCATCTCATGGACGATTGGGCGTCCTTCGAAGCCGAACCCGGATACAACGCCGCGAACATCGAAGCAGTCGGAATGTACACCTCCGATCCGTTGACCGACGGCTACATCCCGGTCGGCATGGACAACGCAGACACCCTCGCCGACACCATGGAGCAGTACCGCGAGATCCTCAACGAGGCAACCACCGACCTGTGGAAGAGGATCGCGAACTGGTCGCGTGAGCAGATGATCGACGCCGGTGCCCTGGTCTACTCGTCGGTGGGCAAGGACTTCGCGCACCTCGCCGGAACGTACCGGCAGGACGACTGGTTCCAGATCGACGAACGGGTGCAGCGGTTCAAGCCGTTGATGAACGATGAATACGGTCGCGACAACCTGGGCGAGATGGTGGGACTGCTGAGCCTGCCACACCAGAAGTCGAATGAATACACCATGGCGCGGTACTCCGGGATGAACCAGAACATGCTCACCGGAATTCCTTACTCGGTGCTCACCGACGACGATTACGCACCCACCGCAGGCGATCAGTTCTCCGGATCATCCAGCCTGCCCGAGAAGTCCGGACTGTGGACCACCAGCGCCGGCCGGATCGACATCGACGAGTACAACCGGCGTGCGCAGGGATTTGTCCCCGCCGTACTCGACGGGACCCACCGGTACCTCGACGAGGAATGGGTGAAGTGGAACCACGGCACCGCGCAGGCGGACGAGCTGTACCGCCTCACCCAGCGCGGCTCCCGAAACCTCGAAGGCCGCGGTTCCGGGCTGCGCCGCGCCGATCTGCCCACCACCGATACCGCGAAGGGGAGCGACGATGCAGATCGGTGACCTGATCCGCCGCGCCGGTAAGCAGTTCGGTTCCGCCCCCGCCTTGATCGACGGTGGCCGGGTGGTGAGCTTCGCCGAGTTCGACGCGCTCACCGACCGCCTGGGCCACGCATTGCTGGCCCGCGGCCTCGATGCCGGTGACCGCGTCGCAGTCCTGATGCCGAACGGCATCGACGGTGTCGTCGTGTACTACGCCCTCGCGAAGGCCGGCCTGGTTCGTGTCCCGTTGAACGTGCGCGAGACCGTCCATGAGCACGCCTACAAGGTCGAGGACTCACAGGCGCGTGCCCTGGTCTATGCCGGGGATCCGCCTGCCCACGTCGAGGTGATGATCACCGCAGATCAGCTGCCTGACCTCATCGCCGACGCCCCGGACGGCCCGTGCGATGTGCGGCGGGATCAGGATGCGCCGCTGCGCCTCGCCTACACCGGGGGCACGACCGGCAAGCCCAAAGCGGTCGTGCTGACCACGCGCAGCGAGCTCGCCGAAGTCGCGAACTTCCTGGTCGACCTGCTGCCTAACCTGCGGCCGGATTCGGTGATGCTGCACGCCGCGCCGATCACCCACGGCAGCGGCGCGTTCTTCCTGCCGCACCTGGTCAAGGGCGCGCCGAACGTGATCGTGTCGAAGTTCTCGCCCGGCGCCTTCCTCAAGGCTGCGCAAAAGTACAGGGCCACGTCGACGTTCATGGTGCCGACGATGATCGCGATGCTGCTCGAGGACACGGCAACCGCGGCTGCGGACCTGGCGCTCGAGCGCCTGTGCTATGGGGGTGCCCCGATCGCCACCAGCGTGCTCCAACGCGGAATCGACATTCTCGGCCCGGTGTTCACCCAACTCTACGGTCAGGCGGAGGCACCGTTGGCGATCACCTGCCTGCAGCCGTGGGAGCACACCCCCGACCGGCTCACCTCCGCCGGCAAGCCCTACACCTTCGTCGAAGTCCAGGTCCGGTCCACTGCCGGCACCGTCCTCGGGCCAGGTGAGGTCGGGGAGGTCCTGACCCGGGGACCGCACACGATGAGCCGCTACTGGCGCCGCCCCGAGGCGACCGCCGAGACGATCGAGCCGGACGGCTGGTTGCACACCGGCGACATCGGTCGCTGGGACGACGACGGCTATCTGCACCTGCTCGACCGCCGGCACGACGTCATCATTTCGGGCGGCTTCAACGTCTACCCCCGTGAGGTCGAAGATGCCTTGCTGACCCATCCCGCCGTTATCGAGGCCGCGGTCGTGGGCCTGCCCGACGACAAGTGGGGTGAACGTGTCGCCGCCGCTGTCGTCACCCGCTCCGCCGCCGAGCCCGACGAGATCCTCGAGTTCTGCGCCGACCGATTGGCCGGTTTCAAACGACCCCGCTCCCTAGAGATTTGGCCGAACATCCCCACCAGTCCGGTCGGGAAATCCTTGCGCCGCGAGGTGCGCGACCGCATGGTCGCCGCCGCGCGGGCATGACCCCGACACTGAAAGGACCCATCATGCTCGACCCGTATGAACTCACTGTTCACACCCTGACCCTGCGTCAGCTCGGATCTGCCGAACAACTGGCGGAGATCAACGCCCTCCCGATCGGCGATGTCGAGGATGCCTTGGAGAAGGCCGTCGCCGATGGTGCGGTCATGGCTGCGCGCGGCAACTACATGATCACCCCCGCCGGCCGTGCGGTCCTCGACGGCGTGTATCCGCGTGCCTTCGCCGACCTGCGTTCGGATCCGGCCATCACCGAGGCGATGGACTCGTTCGAGACCGGCGTGAACAAGCAGGTACTCGCCCTGACCACCGACTGGCAGACCGTCGAGGTCGACGGCACCCGAGTGAGCAACGACCACGCCGACGCCGACTACGACAACAAGATCATCGCCAAGCTCGGCCGCGTGCACGAGAAGACGCAGAAGGTCCTGCGACCCCTCGCCCACCGGGATCCGTTGGTCGATCGATTCCTCGATCGGATCGGCGCGGCACTGATCCGCGCCGAAGGCGGCGAGAGCGACTACGTCAGCGGCGTCCGCGTCGATTCCGTCCACACCGTGTGGTTCCAGATGCACGAACACATCCTCCGTCTGACTGGACGGGAGCGCCCCGAATGAGCACCGTGACGAGTTTCCGCTGGCTGGTTATTCCCGACGAGACCGCCACGGAGCCGAGCCGAGACCTGGTCGGCGGGAAGGCATGGAGCCTGTGGCGGATGCGGTCACTGGGCCTGCGGGTGCCGCCGGCCTTCGTGGTCACCACCGAGGCCTGCGCGGCCTACTTCGCCGAAGGTGGCCTGCCCGACGGGCTGGCCGACGAACTCGTCTCCGGAATCCGGATGCTGGAGAAGCAACTCGGCCGCACCTTCGGTGGAACGGAACGCCCGTTGCTGGTGTCGGTGCGATCCGGCGCGGCGATCAGCATGCCCGGCATGATGGACACCATCCTCGATCTCGGTTGCAACGACGCGGTCGAGGCCGCGCTGGCAGCCGAAAGCGGTGACCCCGACTTCGCGGCCGAGGTACACCGCCGCTTCACCGGCTTTTACGGCCGCCTCGTCCTCGGTTGCACTGACGACCTCGAGGACCTGCCCGACACCGCGTCGGTGCGCGCCGCGATCGCCGGCGACGTCGACGAAATGGTGCCCGCCGACCCGTGGGAGCAGTTGCGCGCCGCGGTTGCCGCGGTGTTCCAGTCCAGCCGGTCCCGCCGTGCGGTCGCGTACCGCAAGCACTACGGCATCCCGGACGACCTCGGTACGGCGGTCACGGTGCAGGCCATGGTGTTCGGCAACCTCGACGATGACTCCGGCACCGGGGTGCTGTTCACCCGCAACCCCGTCGACGGCACCCGCGAACCCTACGGCGAGTACCTGCAGCGCGGCCAGGGTGAGGACGTCGTGTCTGGCCGTGTCACGCCGAAACCACTGACCGACCTGCACGAGCGCTGGCCCACCGTGCACACCGAACTGCTCGAGGCCGCCGACCGCCTCGACCGCGAAGGAAAAGACGCCCAGGACATCGAATTCACCGTCCAGAGCGGAGAGCTGTTCCTGCTGCAGTCTCGCCCGGCGAAGCGAACCGCCCGCGCCGCAGTGCGGATCGCGGTCGAACTCGTCGACGAGGGCGTCATCGAACCGGCCGAGGCCCTGTCCCGGGTCACCGCAGATCAGATCCGCACCCTGCTCCGGCCGGAAATCGCCGCCGGTGCGGCAGATTCCGCCGAGGTGTTGGTGTCCGGAGTGGCCGCCAGCCCCGGTGTTGCCACGGGCGTCGTGGTGGATACCCCGGAAGCGGCGCAGGCGAACCCGGGGTGCATCCTGGTCCGCAAATCGACCAGCCCGGACGACGTGCACGGCATGATCGCGGCCGCTGCCGTCGTCACCGAGCAGGGTGGTGCAACCTCGCACGCCGCCGTCGTCAGCCGCGCCCTCGATACCCCCTGTGTCGTCGGTTGCGGCACCGGAACAGTCGAAAGCTTGGTCGGTCGTATCGTCACCGTAGACGCGACCACCGGCCGCGTCTACGCCGGCGAACTGCCGACCTCGGCGGTCGACGAGAGTAGGGACGAGGACCTGCGCCGTCTCACCGAATGGGCCGAGGGCGCGACGCCCCTGCAGGTGGGTACCGATGTCGCCGTCGAACCGGTTTTCGACGCCGACACGCTCCCCGCCGAGGAACTCGGCGAGCAACTTCCGGACATTCCATCCGGAACGAAAACCGTTCGCGGAGCGATATTCTGCGCCCCCGACGGCGTCCGCGCCGCCCTCGACTCCGGAGTAGATGCGATCGTCACCGCCCACCGGTTGCCGGTGCTACTCGCCGCCATCGCACACCACAGGAGAACCTCATGAGCACACCGGAGCGCATCACCCACCGCGAAGTGCGGGAAATTCTGCGCACCTTCCACGACTCCGGTTGGGCCGCCATGACGCTGGAAATGGACGGCATGCGCATCACCGTTGGCAAGGACGGCCCCCCGGCAGCACCGACACCCACCGCCGCCCCGACAGCATCCGCCCCGACAGCATCCGCGGCCACGGTGCCGTCGACACCGCCCGCCGCCCCCGCAGCACCGACCACACCCGTGCCCGCCGAGGTACAGGCCACGGCCGGCAACGGCGGTGCGGCACCCGTCGCCGCGGCACCGGTCCCAGCTGCGGCCGCCGACACCACAGGCTGCATCGAGGTGAAATCTCCGACGGTCGGCGCGTTCTGGACGGCGCCGAGCCCCGGCGAGGCACCGTTCGTGAAGGTCGGCCAGACCATCGAGGCAGGCCAACAACTCGCGATCGTCGAGGTGATGAAATTGATGAACCCCGTCGTGGCACCCCAGGGCGGCGAGATCGTGCAAATCTGCGCGAACAACGCCGAACTCGTCGAATTCGACCAGCCACTGTTCCTGATCAGGCCGACCGATGGCTAGCCCGACCACCCTGACCACCGAGGCACCCGCCAGAACGCCGCTGCAACGGGTTCTGGTCGCCAACCGCGGGGAAATCGCCGTGCGAGTGATCCGGGCCTGCCAGGCGCTCGGTATCGAGACGGTGGCCGTGACCTCCACCGTGGACAGAAACGGCCTCGCCGCCCGGATGGCCGACCGCGCCGTGTGCATCGGTCCCGCCCCCGCCGGGCAGAGCTACCTGTCGATCCCGGCGGTGCTGGCCGCGGCACTGGGCACCGGATGCGATGCGGTGCACCCGGGATACGGATTCCTCTCCGAAAATCCCGAGTTCGCGGCCGCATGTGTCGCCGAGGGCCTGATTTTCATCGGTCCCCGTCCCGAGGCGGTCGCCGAGGCCGGCGACAAGGCGCGGGCACGGGAGCTGGCACGCTCGGCCGGAATTCCGGTGCTGTCCGGGTCCCCGGTGCTCGACTCAACCGAGGCGGCGGTCACCGCAGCTGCCGAACTGGGCTACCCGGTACTGGTCAAAGCTGCTGCCGGCGGCGGGGGCCGCGGCATGTCGGTGGTCGAGAACGAGACCGAACTCCGGGCGCGATGGGCCCCGGCCGCGGCCGAGGCGCAGTCGGCGTTCGGTGACGGCCGCACCTACATCGAACGGTTCATCCGCAACGCCCGGCACATCGAGGTGCAAGTCCTCGGGGATAAACACGGCTCGGTCATCCACCTCGGAGAGCGGGACTGCACACTGCAGCGCCGCCACCAGAAGGTGGTCGAGGAATCACCGGCGCCCAACCTTCCGGAGCAAATTCGGCAGGACCTGCGCCGACGCGGCGTCGCCTTCGCCGAGGCGCTGGGTCTCGACAGCGCCGGCACCGTCGAATTCATCTACGACGCCGACACCCACGAGTACGCCTTCCTCGAATTCAACGCACGAATTCAGGTCGAGCATCCGGTCACCGAGATGGTCACCGGGGTCGACCTCGTCGCCGAACAGCTGCGATCGGCGGCCGGTGAACCCCTGCGGCTCACCCAGGACGACATCCACGTAACCGGGCATGCCATCGAGGTCCGCATCACCACCGAAGACCCCGCCCGCGGATTCATCCCCAATCCCGGCACCGTCGAACAGTGGGAGCCACCGACGGGCGAGGGTATCCGCGTCGACAGCCACTGCGAACCCGGCTACGTCGTCACCCCGTACTACGACTCCCTACTGGCCAAGGTCGTGGCCCACGGCCCGAACCGGGACACCGCCGCCGACCGGATGGTGGCCGCGCTCGCAAACCTGGGGGTCTCCGGCGTCCCCACGACCGCGGATTTCGCCCGCGCCGCCCTCGACCATCCGGACTTCCGGGCCGGAACCGTCACCACCGACTGGATCGCCTCTCGGGGCCTACCCGACTATTTGGAGAAGATCTCATGAGTTACCTCGATTGCGCCCCCCGCAACGCCGACGGCAGCCGCCGCAAGATCGACATCGTGGACCAGACCCTGCGGGACGGCCCGCAGAGCTGGTGGGGCATGCGCCTGCGCAAGGACATGGGCCTGCCCATGGCCGCCGAACTCGACCGCACCGGCTTCCACACCATCGACCTCGTCGGTAGCTCCATCTTCGAAGTCCTCGTGCGGCACTGCAAAGAGGACCCCTGGGAGCAGCTGATCTCCCTGTCGAAGGCCATGCCGCAGACCACGGTCCGCGCCGGCACCCGCAGCAACGGCATCGTCACCTTCGGGCTGACCGCCGACAGCGTGATGGACCTGTGGGTGCAGCGGCTGTGCGCCCACGGCATCGGCAGTTTCTGGATCTACGACGGACTGTTCAACATCGACAAGATCGGCCGCCTGGTCAAGACCGTGCAGGCCGAAGGCGCGAAAGCTCTGCCGTGCATCCTCTACGCCGACAGCCCGCACCACACCGACGAGTACTACGCTGCCCGCACCCGCGAACTCGCCGCGCTCGGCGCGGACGGTATCGAGATCGAGGACGCGGCCGGACTGCTCACCCCCGAACGCACCCGCTCGCTGATCGCCGCCATCAAAGGCGCCGCCGGCGACCTGCCCGTGGAGATCCACTTCCACAGCAACAACGCCCTGGCTCCGGTGAACTACCTCGAAGGCGTCCTCGCCGGCGCCGACCGCGTGCACACCGCGAGCCGCCCACTCGCTGCAGGGGTTTCCCTGCCCTCCACCGAGAACACCGTGGCGAACCTGCGCTACGCCGGCTTCGACGTCGATCTCGACGACTCCCACTTCGCCGCGGTAGAAGAGCATCTGCTCCGCGTCGCCGAATATGAGGATCTGCCGGTCGGCCAGCCCGCCGAGTACTCCCTGTTCCAGTACCGTCACCAGCTTCCCGGCGGGATGGCGGGCACCTTCAAGGCGCAGCTGCGCGACCGTGGCATGGAGGACCGTTTCGAGGAGGTCCTCGACGAAATGTCCCGGGTACGTGAGGAACTGGGCTACCCGGTGATGGCGACCCCGTTCTCGCAGCTGGTCGGCACGCAGGCGGTGCTCAACGTGGTGACCGGCTCGCGGTACTCGGTCGTGCCGGACGAGGTGATGATCTACGCGAACGGCTTCTACGGCAAGCCGGTCGCCCCGCTCGATGCCAACGTCCTCGACAAGATCACGAGCTCTCCGAAGGCGAAGACCTACGAGAACTGGGAGCCGCCGCAGCCCACCCTCGGCGAGCTGCGCAAGAAGTTCGGGGAATCGATCAGCGATGACGAGCTGATTCTGCGACTGTTGGTGCCCGAGAACGACATCGATATCATGCGCGCCACCCCGCAACGCCACCGTGATTTCGCGCCGACGAGCAGGGAAATGCGTTACATCCGGGAACTGGTCGAAACCTCGGTGGGTGCCTACCTGCATATCGAGGCCGACGACTTCACGCTCACCCTGGAAGGGGATCACTAATGAGCGAGCTGGGGGTGGGCCGGCCCACCAAACGCCGGGCCGGGGCCGCGGTCGGGGGCCTGCCGGTCGCCGACTCTCGGCCGGTCCTCGACGGCGACGCCGTGCTCGGCTCGCGTTGCACCGTGTGCCGGTACCCGACCACACAGCAAGGGCTCCCGTGGTGTCCGGTGTGTTACGAGGCCACCGAACCGGATCGGTTCGCCCGCACCGGCAAGGTGTGGTCCTCCACGGTGGTCGCTATCCCGGTCGGTACCCGCCGGCCGCCCTTCGGGCTGGCGTATCTCGATCTCGACGACGGCCCCCGGGTGCTCGTGCACCTCGCCGAACCGGCCGTCCTCGAACCCGGTGCACGTCTCGAAATCACCGGAACAGACGACGGCGACCTGGTCGCCACCAGAATGGAGCAGTGATGGAGCAGGCGATGCTGTGGGGTGTCGGAACCTCCGCCTACGGACGGTTCCCGGACCAGCGGGTCGAGTCACTCGCCTGGACCGCGGTGGCCGAAGCGGTCCGCGACGCCGACATCCGACCGGACGCGATCGACGCGATCATCGTCGGCTCGGTCTTCGGTCCCCCCGGGGTGGCCACCCGCATCCAACGCGGCCTCGGGATTTCCTCCGTGCCGATGTGGACGATCGAGAACGCCTGCGCCAGCGGCACCAGCGCCTACCACGAGGCCGTCGAAGCGGTACGGCTCGGCCGGTTCAAGTGCGTCCTGGTACTCGGAGTGGATCAAATGTCCACCCTGTTCTCCGGAGCCATCGTGCCCGAAGCAACCGACCCCGAAGGCGCGTCGTCACTGCCCCTGCCCGGGCTCTACGCCCTCCAGGCACAGCGGTATGTGAGCGAGTTCGGGGTCACCCCCGAACAACTCGCCGCCATCGCGGTGAAGAACAAGAGCAATGGCATGGATAATCCCCGCGCCCAACTGCGGGACACAGTGCCGACGATTCAGGAAGTGCTCGACTCCCGCATGATCGCCGACCCCCTGACCTTCCTGCAGTGCTGCCCGACCAGCGACGGCGCCGGAGCAGCCATTGTCGGTGGTGACCGAGGCAACCCGGACGATCTGCGGATCGAGGCCTCCGCCATGGTCTCCGGTGCCCTGTGGGACCAGCGCAGCGAGGATGTTTGGGGATTCGCCAGCGTTGCCCGCGCCGCTCAGAAGGCCTACGCGCAGGCTGGTCGCAGCCCACAGGAGATCGATGTGCTCGAGGTGCACGATGCCTTCACCATCGGCGAGATCCTCACCCTCGAGGCACTCGGGATCGCCCCGCGCGGCAAGGGCGCCGAACTCGCCCCCTCCGGTCACACCACCCGCGACGGTGTGCAACCGGTCAACCCGAGCGGTGGCCTGCTCTCGCGCGGACACCCGCTGGGCGCGACCGGGATGGCGCAGCTGGCCGAAATAGCATGGCAGCTCCGCGGCCAGGCCGGCGCCCGGCAGGTCGACCGGCACCGCGTCGGTCTCGTGGAGACCATGGGCGGCGGCGCGGCCGGCATGGACGGTAACGCCTGCGTGGTCACAATCCTGTCCGCCCAGGCATGACCACCTCCTACACGGGGCTCCTGGGATTCCGCGATGTCGGAGGCTTGCGCACCAACGATGGAGGACAGGTCCGGCGCGGATTGCTCTACCGCAGTGGAACCCCGCAATTCCTCGACTCGGACGCTGCCCGCGCGCTGATCACGGACACCGGAATCCGCGCCACCATCGACCTGCGGTTGCCGCACGAAGTCGCCGTCGAAGGGCGCGGGCCGCTCGACGAGCTCGGGGTGCGCCACCTTCCGCACCCGTTCAGCATCAACGACACGGTCTCCCCGGACTCGGCGGTGGCCCCGATGCCCGGCGACGACCCCTTGGTTACCAGGTATCTCGCCTACCTGGCACAGGACGCGGCCGGTGTCATCTCCCTGATCTCCCGGCTGCTCGACCCAGGCGTGCTGCCCGTATTGGTGCACTGCACCGTCGGTAAGGACCGCACCGGTGTGGCCGTCGCACTGCTTCTCGACGCCATCGGTGTGCGGCGGGAGGACATCGTCGCCGACTACGCCACCGCCGCCGACGACGTGGTCGCGTCCATGCACCGGTTGCGCGAGATGGCCTCCTATGGTGCCGCGGCCGACCTGTACCCACCGCAGGTGTGGACCGCGCCGCCCGACGCGATGGAACGATTCCTCGACAACCTCGACGACCAGTACGGCGGTGTCTTGACGCTGCTTGCCGACAACGGCGTCGGACCCGAGGCGGTCGACCGGCTGACCGCACTGTTGATCACCCACGACGACACTGTCCCGGAGGACACGACATGCAGATAACCGAATCCCGAGTCATCACTGCTGAACCGGATCGCGTATGGAAAATTGGTGGGGACACCGCCAACGTCGCGGACTGGGTTCCGGCGATCGAGAAGTCGACCCAGCGTGGGGACCTGCGGCACGCCACCTTCGCCGACGGTGGCGGCGAGGCAATCGAACGCATCGTCGAACACGACGACCAGCAACGGCGGTACGCATACGACTACGTGTCAGGCCCGCTGCCGCTGCGCTCGTACCGGTCGACCTTCGCTGTCAACGACCATCCCGATGGTGCTCAGGTCATTTGGGACGCGGAGTTCGCGACCGCCTCCGCGGAGGACGATGCCGCCCTCGCCCAGGCAATCGCAGGCATCTATCGCGCTGCCCTGGACGAACTCGCCAAGCACGTCGCCGCTACCCAGAAGTAGATAGGAGAGCAGGCCAGGCCACGATGAGGCCAACGGCCGATCTGCATTCACCCACGTATGCACGTCAGGTCACCACTGCCCAACTCGAGGCATTCGCCACGCTCATGCGCCGTCTCTGGCGGGGCGCGGCGATCCGCGACTAGCACGGCCGATGGGGAGCTACCCGGCAGTCACTCAATCAGGATTTCGACGAGCACATCGCACCCGCCATCACCGTCGTCGGGCCCTTCACCTTGGCACTGGCCGGCGGACGTCGTCGTTTGCACCCTTCTTCAGCGACGACACAGTCCGCCGAATGTCGAAAACGGTCCGGGTAGTAGCCGAGCAGGCGGGCCGCGACCCGGACGCGGTCAAAATCTGGTCCTGTTACGCCACAGTCACGACCGATCCGGACGGAAACCGTCCTGCTCGAAACAGCCGACCGCATGGCCACCTATTCGCACGTCCACGGTGCGGACCAACAACGGGGACCCGCCGACTACGACCGGTGCACAGTTACCAGGACCAGTTCGTGATTCCGGTCATGCGGGGAACCGGCACTGACGGGCCCCCGGTCTCGACGCAGATTCGGGGCCGCGGTCCCTCTGTGCGTCGGCGCAGAACGATCGTCCGGTGAGGTGAGGATGGATCGCCGGACTAGGTCGTCGCTGGTGTGTAGGTCTCAGCCAGGACGATGGTGAGTGCTTTGCCCTGGTCAGCCCAGCGATGAGATGGTCGCGATGCCAGTTGCGACGGTGATCCGACTGTGTACCGTTGCGGCGACCTTCGCGTGAGCCGAACGACTGCTAGGGCGGCGTTCTCGGCCGAGGCACTATTCTGGGGTGGTCGTGTGATGGGTGGAGCGGGGATGGAGAAACCATGTGTGCTGCGAAGGTGACTGATTCCAGTGCGCGCACCGGGCGGCAGGTGATCCTCGACTCTGCGGTGGCGAATATGAATGAACGCGGATATCACGGCACCTCGATGCGTGACATTGCCCGCGGCGCCGATATCACTGTTGCGTCGATCTACCATCACTTCGCGTCGAAGCAGGAGATTCTGCAGGAGATCATGGTGCGGGCCTTGCACGACGCCCTCGCGATGACTCGGGGCGCATTGTTGCGCTCGGGGGGTTCCCCAGCCGATCAGCTGCAAGCGTTGATGCGGGCATGGATCTTGTTCCACACCACTCGTCAGTTGGATGCGATGGTCGGCGCCACCGAGCTGCGCAGCCTTGACGACGTCGGCCGGCGACTCGTGGTCGCCCTTCGGGACGAACAGGAGCACCTGTTCCGCGACGTCATCGAGCGTGGTGTGGAGGAGGGTGATTTTGCGACGAAATACCCGCGGGACGCCGTCCGAGGAATCATCAACATGGGCCAGTCGGTGTGTGCGTGGTGGCGCCCTGACGGCCCTATGAAGCCCGACGAACTCGCCGATCGCTACGCCGACTTGGCCCTTGCGATGGTGAGACCGGTCGTCCCGCCGCGGGTTTGAGCAAGCCGGTTTCGTCAGCGCACCGATGTGTTGGCGAAGCGTTCCTTCAGCGTGCGTTTGACGAGCTTTCCGGTCGGTGTCCGGGGGAGGTCGTGGGCGAATTCGATCCGGCGGGGCAACTTGTACTTGGTGATGCGTTCGCGGAGGTAGTCGAGTAACTCGGTGGCGAGGGCGTCGTGGCCGTCGACCTCGGTTCCCGGGTCGATGACTGCGGTGACGATTTCTCCCATCTCGTTGTCGGGCAGGCCTATTACGCAGGCGTCGAGAACTTTGGGGTGCTCGACGAGTGCGTTCTCGATCTCCTGGGGGTAGATGTTGACGCCGCCGGAGATGATCATGAACGAGTCACGGTCGGTAAGGAAGAGGTAGCCGTCCTCGTCGAGGTAGCCGACGTCACCGGTGGTGGTCCAGGTGGGGTGGACCGGATGTTGTGCGCCGCGGTTCTCCGGTGCGTTGTGGTACTCGAACGGCAGGGTGTCGCGTTCGAAGTAGATCGTCCCGGTCTGCCCTGCCGGTAATTCCTGGCCCCGATCCCCACAGATGCGGACGATGCGGGAGGTGGCCATGACGCCTCTTTCACGGTAGATCCCAGATGTCGCCTAGCGATCGTTCGGGTGCTGCCGGAGAACCTATGCGACACGGCCCACCGTCGTCAACACCTTCCAGGCGGATGTCGAGAATCGGCACGGATACCACCCCGATATCGGGCGATCACCAGGCCAAGGGATGGAATCGTTCGCCGGGATCGGTCGGCCGCGTCGATCATTCGGCGTTGACTTTAGTGATCGTTAAGGCAACACTGGAAACGGTAGACGATCGATCGTTCGGCGATAAGGATTAACGAAGGGGCCCACGCGAATGACGACGTCCTCCGCCGACGCGACCGCACGTGACGATCGGGAGATGGCCGCGGGTCTCGATGTGGCGGCGCTGACGACCTATCTCGCCGACGCGCTCGACGAAGGACTGGGTGGGCAGCTGACGGCGTCGTTGATCAGCGGTGGTCGGTCCAATCCGACATACCGGGTGACCGACGGGAGCCGAACATGGGTGTTGCGGCGTCCGCCCTACGGGCACGTGTTGCCCAGTGCCCACGACATGAAACGCGAGTTCACCGTGATCCGGGCCCTGTCGGGTACCGGCGTGCCGGTGCCGCAGGCGGTGCTGCTGTGTGAGGACACCGAGGTGCTCGGCGCGTCGTTCTACCTGATGGAACTGGTCGACGGCACACCGATCGGCACCGTCGAACAGGCCTCCACTCTCGCACCGGCCGAGCGGCGGCGACTCGGATTCGCGCTGGCCGACACCCTCGCGGACTTGCACGAGGTGGACCCGGACGCCGTCGGACTCGGTTCCTTCGGCCGGCCCGACGGCTATCTCGAACGCCAACTCGATCGCTGGGCGCGTCAGTGGGAGGCCTCGCGCACCGCAGACCGCCCGGAAGTGGCGGTGCTGCTGGACAAGCTGCGCCGCGCGCTGCCGGAGACCCGATTCCCGGGCATCGTGCACGGCGACGTCAAACTCGACAACGTCCTCGCCGCGCCCGCCGATCCCGGACGGATCGTGGCGGTGCTGGATTGGGAGATGGCCACCCTCGGTGACAGTCTCGCGGACGTCGGGATCATGCTCAGCTTCTGGGACCAGCCCGGCTCGGTGGACAACCCGATCACCAAAGGTCTGGCTCGCCTCGACGGGTTCCCCACCCGCGCGGAACTCCTCGACCGGTACGCCACCCGGCGGGGGATCGAACTCCCGGACGTCGACTGGTACACCGTGTTCGCCGACTTCAAGATCGCCATCATCCTCGAGGGCATCGGCGCCCGGCACGCGCAGGGCGACACCGTGGGGGAGGGCTTCGACCACATCGCCGACATGGTCGGGCCGTTGCTGCAGCGTGCCCTCGACCTGGCCGCGACCTCGACAGTGACCGAACTGCGTCGCTGACCGCATCGACAAGAGAGAAACCGAGAGATGGATTTCGAATACAGCCCGAAAGTGCAAGACCTGCAGGCGAAGCTGACCACGTTCATGCAGGAGCGGGTACTGCCGGCCGAGGCAATCGCCGAGCAGCAACTCGCCGACAAGCCCGACCACTGGGGTGCACCGCCGATCGTGGCCGATTTGAAGGCGGCCGCGAAACGCGAAGGCCTGTGGAACCTCTTCCTGCCCGCGCGAGAGGGTGCGGGCCTGACGAACCTCGAGTACGCACCACTGGCCGAGCTCACCGGGTGGAGCCCGCTGATCGCGCCCGAGGTGTTCAACTGCAACCCGCCGGACACCGGCAACATGGAACTGCTGCACCTCTACGGCACTGACGAGCAGAAGCAGCAGTGGCTCGAACCGCTTCTCGCCGGCGACATCCGGTCGTGCTTCTCGATGACCGAACCAGAGGTCGCGAGTTCGGACGCGAACAACGTCCGGCTCGAGATCGCCGAGGACGGTGACCACTGGGTGCTGACCGGCCGCAAGTGGTGGTCGACTGCGGCGCTCCGGCACGACTGCCGGGTCGCGATGGTCATGGGCGTCACCGACCCGGATGCCCCCGTCGGACAGCGGCACAGCATCGTCCTCGTGCCGATGGACACACCGGGGGTGACCATCTCCCGGTCCACCACCGTTCTCGGCTTCACCGACCGCCACGAGGGCGGGCACGGCGAGGTCGTCTTCGATCAGGTCCGCGTGCCCAAGGCCAACCTTCTCGGCCCGCGCGGCAAGGGCTTCGCCGTCGCGCAGGCCCGCCTCGGTCCCGGTCGTATCCATCACTGCATGCGGTTGATCGGCATGGCCGAGCGGGCGATCGCGTTGATGACCGAACGCGCCCGCACCCGAGTGGCTTTCGGCAAGCCCCTCGCCGACGAGGGCGTCGTGCAGGCGACCGTCGCCGATGCCCGCATCCACGTCGACGCCGCCCGGTTACTGGTGCTCCGGGCCGCCTGGCGGATGGACGCCGAGGGCACCAAGGCGGCCCGCCACGACATCGCCGCCGCCAAGGTGATGGTCCCGCTCACGGTCAAGCGGATCGTCGACGACGCGATGCAGATCTTCGGTGGCGCCGGGCTGTCGCAGGACACCATCCTGCCGGTGCTGTACGCACAGGCGCGGTTCTTGCAGATAGCCGACGGCCCCGACCAGGTGCACCGCCGCTCCCTGGCCCGCGCAGAATTCGCCGCCACCCCGGTATTGAACGAAGTCCGTTAATCACCGCGTGATCGCCACGCCCCGGGGCGCTCGCCATGCTGGACGCCCACACGTCATGGAAGGTAGCAATCACCGTGCCCGGTCCACTCCACGGTCTCGAGGTCCTCGAACTCGCCGGCATCGGCCCCGGGCCGCACGCGGCAATGGTCCTCGGCGACCTCGGAGCCGATGTCGTGCGAGTCGAACGCCCCCAGGGCGGGCTCGATGTGACCAATGGGAAACCCGATCACATGCTGCGAAACCGGCGCTCGGTCAGCGCGGACCTCAAGACCGACGAGGGTCGGGATCGCGTTCTCGCGCTCGCGTCGGTCGCCGATGTGCTGATCGAAGGCTTCCGGCCCGGAACGACGGAACGACTCGGCCTCGGGCCGCAGGACTGTGCCGAGGTCAACCCTGGCCTGATCTACGCCCGCATGACCGGCTGGGGGCAGGACGGTCCGCTCAGTACCCGGGCCGGACACGACATCAACTACATCTCTTTGACCGGAGCTCTGCATGCGATCGGTGACCCTGAGGGCAAGCCGACACCACCGTTGAATCTGGTAGGCGACTTCGGGGGAGGGTCGATGTTCCTCCTCGTCGGCATCCTCTCCGCCCTGTTCGAACGGCAACGATCTGGTTCGGGGCAGGTTGTCGACGCCGCGATGGTCGACGGAACCAGCGTGCTCATGCAGATGATGTGGTCCATGCGCGGTGCGGGGGCGTGGACCGACGAAAGGGGAGCCAACCTCCTCGACGGTGGTGCCCCCTTCTACGACACCTATCCCTGCGCGGACGGCAAGTGGATCGCCGTCGGTGCGATCGAGCCCCAGTTCTATGCCCAGCTGCTCGATGGCCTCGGCCTCGACCCCGCCGAGCTACCCGACCAGAACGACCGCGAGCAGTGGCCGACCCTGCGGCAATGCCTGGCCGACGTCATCGCCACCCACGATCGGGATCACTGGGCGGCGGTGTTCTCAGGAACCGATGCTTGTGTCACACCGGTGCTCGCGCTCGACGAGGTGGGCGCCGATTCCCTCCTGGCACACCGAGGCAGCGTCATCGAGATAGACGGTGTGCGGCAGGCGGCGCCGGCGCCGCGTTTCTCCCGAACACCGTCCGCATCACCGAGGAGCCCGCGACCGGTCGGGGCCGACACCGACGCTGTACTCGTTGATTGGCTGAGGGTCTCTGCCCGGCGAGGTTCCGCAGACGCCTTGTAGATCTGCCACAGTGCCGCTGTGCCCAGCGATACCGGATCTTCAGATGCCCACCAGGGCAATTAATGATCACGCAGCATTGCTGCACTCCCGCAAAGGATTTCGTGATGAGTCTTCCTCCCGTCCTGCAAGACCGGTTGCGCCTGCCCGTCGTCGCCTCACCGATGTTCATCGTGTCCGGTCCCGACCTGGTGATCGCCCAGTGCACCTCGGGCGTGGTCGGCTCTTTCCCGTCCCTCAACGCCCGGCCACAGCCGGTACTGCGGGAATGGCTCACCCGCATCACCGAGGAGCTCGCCAAGCACGACGCCAACAACCCGGAGTCACCGTCCGCACCCTTCGCGGTGAACCTGATCGTCCACAAGAGCAACGACCGGCTCGACGAGGACCTCGCCACCGTCGTCGAGTTCGAGGTCCCGATCGTCATCACCTCCCTCGGCGCCCGCACCGACGTCAACGACGCCGTCCATTCCTACGGCGGCATCGTTCTGCACGACGTCATCAACAACAGGTTCGCGAAGAAGGCCGTCGAGAAGGGTGCCGACGGCCTGATCGCCGTCGCCGGGGGTGCGGGCGGACACGCAGGCACCCAGTCACCGTTCGCGTTGCTGCAGGAAATCCGCGAATGGTTCGACGGCCCCGTGTTGCTGTCCGGCTCGATTGCCCACGGACGTTCGGTACTCGCCGCGCAGGCCGCCGGTGCCGACCTCGCCTACATCGGATCCGCCTTCATCGCCACCGAAGAGGCCAACGCCGACGCCGCCTACAAGCAGATGATCGTCGACTCCACGGCTTCGGACATCGTCTACTCCAACCTCTTCACCGGCGTGCACGGCAACTACCTCCGCGGCAGCATCGAGGCCGCCGGACTCGACCCGCACAACCTCGCCGAGTCGGACCCATCCGCCATGGACTTCGGTGTGGGCGAGACCGCGGACACCGTCGCGAAGTCGGAGGCCAAACCCTGGCGCGACATCTGGGGCGCAGGGCAGGGCATCGGTGCCGTCGACGCGGTGGTCCCGGTTGCCGAGATCGTCGAGCGACTGTCCCGCGAGTACGCCGAAGCACGGGCAGTCCTGCTGCAGCAGGAGTAAAACCTGGCGTGGTTCCGCCACCTGTCCGGCTACCTGGTTGTTCCCACTAAACGAGAAGGCGCAAGCAGGCCGGCGGAGCCGCCTACCGTGAGGCGATATCATGCCCGATGATTTCCTGCATGATCTCGGTTGTTCCGCCGTACATCATCTAAATACTGCTGTCCACGAGCGACCACGCTGCGGGCTCTCGAGCGTTACGCGCGGCCGGTGGGGTACTTGAAGTACCCCTAGCCGTCGTGCAACTGGACACGGCGGTCGACCACTCGGTTATGCGGTTCACTGGCCTACCACTTACCCTTCGACGCGGCGACGGCAGTGAGTTCGCTTACTCAACGCGAGTCAGCACCGGCCGATGTGCGAGTCGGTCACCTCGATCTCGGTTCGGCATCGCCGCCAACGCGAACCAACCGGGTGCTCTGCAGATCGCCGATCGGCTTACCGAACACTTTGCGCTCGAACACGTAGTCCCTTGCCCGCTGGTACGCGACCTTCACCGCAGCAGTCGAAGACTGTGCACCCCACTCCTGACCGACATCGTCAGAAGTCGTCGCACACGATCACCGCGCACCGGCTCGCGGTGCAGTCGTCTTCTGACGCTGGCATGGGCTAGGCGAGGAACTCGACCGCCGAGCAGACCGCTGATTCGCAGAGAGCGTTCTCAGCCCGCCGGCTGTTCGCGCGTGTGGACAGATACCCGAGTGGCGCGACACCATCACGCCCTCAGCTCAAAGATCTCCTCTCACACCTGAGGGAAGGCGACACCGTGGTCGTGTGGCGGCTGGCAAATTTAGTGAGTTGAGGTCGGGCCCGCGTGCGGTGCTCAAGAAGTTCAATCGTAGGGTCCGTGGGGAATGGTTTCTGGCTAGCGCGTGTGTTCGCGAGAGTATCCTGCGTTGGATACTTGGGCTAATGCGCTGTGGGCCTGCCGTAGTTCGCGCTTGAGTATCTTCCCGCTAGGGTTCTTTGGGAGAGCGTCAGCGGTGAGGATGAACTTAGGTATCTTGTAACCGGCCAAACGTTTTCGACAGTGTGCGAGTATCGCTTCCTCGTCGAGTGCTAAGCCTGCAGTGGGCACGATGACTGCTGCGATGGCTTCGATCCAGCGGGGGTGGGGTACCGCGAAGACGGCGGCCTCCTGAACGCCCGGTATTTCGAACAGGACTTCTTCGACTTCGCGGCTGGCGACGTTTTCTCCACCGGTCTTGATCATGTCCTTGTGGCGGTCCACCACCCATAGATAGCCGTCGGCGTCGAGATAGCCGAGGTCGCCGCTGTGGAACCAGCCCCCGTGGAACGCTTCTGTGGTCTTCTCCGGCAGGTTCAGATACCCGATGGTGGCCTGCGGGCTGCGGTGGACGATCTCGCCGACGGTGCCGGGTGCCACGGGTTCGTTGTTCTCGTCCACGATCCGGGTCTGCACGTTGAGTGCGGGGCGTCCTGCCGAACCGCCCCGTGTCGTCTGGTCTTCGGGCCCGAGAGCTGTTGCCAACGAGGCCATCTCGGTTTGACCGTAGAAGTTCCACAACCGCAGCCCTGGCAGCAGGGTTGTTATTTCCCTCAGCACCTCGGCGGGCAATGCGGAGGCGCCGTAGTAGCCCTTGCGCAGCGAGGCCATGGCGTTGGGGGTGAAATCGGGCGATCGGAGCAGCGAGATCCACACCGTCGGTGGGCAGAAGAGTTTGGTTGCCCGCTCGGCGGCGATGGTGCGCAATAGGATTGCCGGATCGGGTCGGTCGACGATGATGCTCGTCGCGCCGAGGAAGATGTCGGTGCTGAGAAAGTTGTCGAGTTGGGCACAGTGGTAGAGCGGCAGGGAGTGCACTTCGATGTCGTCGGCGGTCATGCCGCCGGTGATGATGCAGCTCATGTACTGCCACATCAGGGATCGGCTGGTGTGCATGGCGCCTTTGGGGCGTGACTCTGTTCCGGAGGTGTACATGATTCGGATCAGATCGTCGTCGGCGACGACGATCTCGGGTGCGGGGTCGCTCTGCGCTTCCGACCACTCGGTGATGGACGTCCAGTCTGACCCGTCGGACAGCGGGATCGATAGGTGCAGGCGGACAGTGACGTCTGCTGCCGCCTCGGCGAGTGCGGCCGTTGGAACCAGGGCGTCTTCGACTACCAGTGCGTCGGCTTGGCAATCGGAAAGGATGTAGGCGACCTCGGGAGCCGTCAGCATGAAGTTGATGGGCACCACGACAACGCCGATCCGTGCGGCGGCGAACACCACCACGGGGTACTGCCAGCAGTTGTGGGAGAGCAGGGCGAGCCGGTCGCCCTTGCGTAGGCCGTCGCGGTACATGGCGGCGGCGAAACGGTCGATGGCGTGGTCGAGTTCGGCGAAGGTTAGACGTACGTCGCGGTGGACCACGGCGAGCTTGTCTGGGTACCGTGCGGCGGAGCGGCGCGGAATGTCACCGATCGCCTGACTCCGGACTGTGCCCATCGGATCCGTGGCTGGGTCGGTCATGGTCGGACACCTTTCACGTGGGGACTTGATCAACGAAAGTAGTGAGTACTGGAAGGTAGCTGGGAGTACTATCAGTGGGTATGTGCGGTAAACAGTGCGAATCGGCGCCCGCCCGGCTGTGGGTGGTGTGCGAGTGACTCCCGGTCGGACCTGGCACGAAGCGCTGTCGAAGAAACAGATGATGGGCATCCTCTCCGTGCTCGAGATCTGCGAGGATGCGGGCGGCGGGCCCGAGTTCAAGAAGGCCCTGGTCGAGGCCATCTCCACGTACTTCGACGTCCGTGACGTCACGTTCTTCCACGGCCCCACATTTCCCGAGATCTTCAATGATCCGTCCCCGCTGCTGACCGGCGCCGCGGAGCCGCTGCTCATGGTCTACCACGAGAAGTGGCAGGACAAAGACGTCTTCGCGATGCCGCAGGCGCGCCGCGTCCTCACCACTGCAGGCTTCACCACTCTCGATGAACTGTCCCGGCTGCCGGTGCCGCAACGCTCGTATGTCGTCGATTATCTGAACCCGAACGACATGACGACCGCGTCTGCGATACACCTGCCGCTCGCCGACGGGGAGGCCCTGATTGGGATGTTCGGTCAGGTCCGGACGTGGGGTGAGTCGGACATGCTGGCCGTGCGTATGCTCGCCCGCCAGCTGCGAGCCCGCACTGCGACGATCGCCGCCGCGGCTGAATCTGCAACCGTCGACCCCCTCGAACACCTCACGCCGCGCCAACTCGAGGTTGCCGAACTCGTCAGCGACGGCCTGAGTAACTTCGAGATCGCGCAGGAGCTCTCGCTGTCGGAACTGTCGATCAAGAAGTACATCAGTCGGATCTTCGACATCACGGGTCATCGCAACCGCTCCGAACTCGCGACTGCGGTGCTGCGTCGCGTTCGCAGGCCGCAGGCTTAGCTCGATCACGCAGGCGACACCGGTGTGTAGGCAATCACCGTCAGCCCGCTCGGTGAGGTCAAGGTCAGACGGATCTCGTGGCCACCCTTGGCGGGTTGTCCGACGCTCCAACCGAGTATCCCCGCCCGCGCGGCCACCGCGTCAAGGTCGGAGGTGCGTGCCAGCAAGGCCCATGGCGGGCCGCTCGACTCGTCGGACAGACTGAGTTCCTTCCACGCCGACCAGCTGCTGCCGTCGGAGAACATGGGGTCACCCAGGACGGCGGACAGCTCCGAGAAGGTATTCGACCAGGCCGCACTCGAGTGCATCATGGTCACGCGGTCGAAGAGGTCGCCAAAGGTCTCAGTCATTCAGATCACTGCTTTCTCTGGGGAGAGATGATGGCCGAGCCGGTCTCGTTTGGTCGCCAAATAGCCGAGGCTATCGGCGGTGGCCGTAATCTCGAGTCCGACGACCTCGGCGACGTCGACACCGTGCTCACGCAGCGCCTCTGACTTGGCCGGATTGTTGGTGAGTAACCGAATCCGTCCGGCGCCGAGGTCATGCAAGATGGACGCGGCGTCACGGAAGTCACGGTTGTCGACGGGCATACCCAGGCGCAGATTCGCGTCGACGGTGTCGAGGCCGTCGAGGTCCTGTAGCCGGTAGGCCGCGATCTTTGCGGCCAGCCCGATGCCGCGTCCTTCGTGTCCGCCGAGATAGATCAGGATCCCCGAATCCGCCGCAGCGATCTCAGACATCGCCGTGCGCAACTGCGCGCCACAGTCACAGCGCCGGGAACCGAGGGTGTCGCCGGTGAGGCATTCGCTGTGTACTCGGACGAGGGGGGTGCCGACACCGATCTCACCCTTGATCAGCGCCAGATGCTCAGCGCCGCCCGAGGACCGGTAAGCAATTGTTTCGAAGTAGCCGTAGTCGGTGGGTAGTCGGCACCGGGCGCCACGCGATATCGCACCGGCGCGACGGTGTGCGACGAGCTGATCGATGGTGATCACGGCCAGACCATGGTGTCTCGCGAACGCACCGACGTCGCCGCGCGACAACATTCCTCGACGATCGGCACTGATGATCTCGCAGATGAGCCCCACCGGCTCGAGCCCGGCTTCGGCACAGAGATCGACGGCGGCCTCTGTGTGTCCTCGGCGTTCGAGTACTCCGCCAGCGCGGGCACGCAGCGGCATGACATGACCGGGACGGGTGAAATCGGTGCGGACGGCGTCCGGCGCTGCCAGCATGCGGATCGTCTGGGCACGATCTCCCGCGCTGATCCCGGTGGTGACGCCGACCACCGCATCGACGCTGACGGTGAACGCGGTGCCGAGAGGATCTGTCGAGTCGGTGACCATCTGCGGTAGGTCGAGTTCAACCGTGCGCGATTGCGGCATGGCGACACAGAGGAATCCGGAGGTGTGGTCGAGGAAGAAGGCGATACTGTCGACCGTCGCGAACTCCGCCGCCATCACCAGATCGGCTTCGTCCTCGCGGGATTCATCGTCAACTACGATCACCGGACGCCCGAGGCGTAGCTGCTCCAGGCACCGGGCCACGGAGGAGTTGGCGTCACCCATCATCCGTGAGCTCGCAAACCGTGGAACACCGAGCGATGAAAGACCAGCGGTTCATTCGGTTGTGGGACAACCAGCGCGTCCACATGGCCGACGACCAGGTCGTGGTCGCCGATGCTCTGCCGCTGATCGAGGGTGCAGTCGATCCAGGCGTGCGCTCCGGCCAGGCGCGGTGAACCGTTGGTGGCGGGTGCCCAGTCGGTACCGGCGAACTTGTCGACACCACTGCGCGCGAACGTGCGAGCGAGCCCGTGTTGGTCTTCGGACAGCACATTGACGCAGAACCCGCCCTCGGCGATGATGTGCGGCAGCGTGGTCGAGTTCTGACCCGCGAAGAATCCAACGAGCGGCGGATTCATCGAGATCGACGTGAACGAACCAACCGTCATCCCGACCGGCGAACCGGTGGCATTGGCCGCCGTCACTATCACCACCCCAGAGCAGAAGTGTGCCAGCGCTTCCCGGAATGCGGTGCCGACACCAGTTGGGTCGGCGACGTTGATCGCGTGGTTGCCGTCGGTGATGCAGTGCGTACTCATGGTTCCTCTCCGGCAGCGGTTGGGAGTTGGTCGGCGCGGAGAAAATGCACCGCGCCGACCTCGACAGTTGTGATCACACAGCTACTACTTTGGACTTCAATTCGTTGAGTGCGTCGGAATAGATTCCGTCAATCGCTGCGGCGAGCCCCGCCTCGACCTCGGCCGACTCGGCGCCGAACTCCGCCGACCAGCGCACCAGGCAAGTGTTGTCGGCGGCCTCGAGCACCCGGATGGTCGACTGATAGTGCTGCAACGGGAGTGGTCCGTCGATGTACTGGTAGGTGTAGGTCCGCTCCGCATCGATGTGCTCGATGATCCGTTCGCGGGCCGGTTCCCCGTCGGTGAAGACGACATGGCGCACGTCGTCCTCCATCCGGGACGAACCGATGGCCGGGATCCACGACGCGATGTCGCCGGCGTTTCCGACCCAACTCCACACGGTGTCGGCCGATGCCGGAAAGTCTAGTTCCACAGTTACATTGAACATGGTCCTCTATGCCCGTCCCAATTCGGCTGCGTATTTCTTGGTCATGTGTTCGACAGCCTTGACGTGCTCGGCGGCCTGGCCCTCGCGAACTGCTTGCGCGCGTGCGGCGGCGTCGAGCATCGGCTGCGCCTGACCCTGGAAGTGTGGCATCACGTCTTGCGCGAACAGCTCGTACGAGCGCCGGGTGGCCTGCGGGTTGGCCCAGTCATGGCCCTGGATCAGCAGGGTGCCGAAGCCGCCGGATTGGTCGACGAGCCGCTGCACCTGTGCGCGTGCCTCTTCTGCAGTGCCGATGACGCCGATGCCGGAGGTGTTGATGAAGTCGATCATCTCTTCGCAGTTGGTGCCGCGGACGTCCATCTGCGGGAAGGCGGCGACGTGCTGGAGATAGTTGAACCAGTACTCGATGCCGTATGCGACGTCCTTGTAGGCCTGCTCTTTGGTCTCGGCGATGTGAAACGGGCCGACCAGGCGCCAGGTGGAGCGATCGACCTCGTCGCTACGGCCGGCCTGGGCCGCGAACTCCTCGAGCATGCCCCAGTGATGCTGCAGCGCACTGAAACCGTCGGCGGTGAGCGTGGCTGCGATCGACAGCAGGCCGATGCCGTACTTGCCCGCCAAGCGGGCGCCGGTGGGGGACGCGATGGCGGCGACGACGACGTCGAACAGTGGGTCGGAGTATGGCGCCATTTGGATTTTGGCGTCGAACAGTTCATGGGTGCGCGTCTTTGCCGACACGGTCTCGCCGCGAAGCAGCCGCATGATGATGTCGGTGTTCTCCGCCAACAACTCCCGGGTGTCGATCTGCGAGAGTCCTAGCATGGCGGCGTCGGTGGGCAGCGAGCCCGGACCGAGACCGAATAATGCGCGACCCTGTGTCAGGTGATCGAGCATCACCATGCGCTCGGCCGCCCACAGCGGATTGTGGTACGACACCGACGTGACGCCGGTGCCCAGCTTGATGCGGCTGGTGCGCTCACCTGCGGCGGCGATCATGATCTCCGGCGAGGCGTAAATCTCGGCACCGGCGGAGTGATGTTCACCGAACCAGGCCTCGTCGTATCCGAGAGTTTCGAGATACTGGACGAATTCGAGGTCACGCTGCAGTAGCAGTGTCGGGTTCTGTCCCGGTGTGTGTATTGGTGCGAGGAAGGTTCCAAACTTCAGTCGATTCATGCGACACCCCTTTGTGTGAGTCAAATAACAACAAGGAGAGACATTATGGGCCCGAGCACCGTGCGGACAGTCCGCGAAAGTAGACATCTGGCGGCAACCGTCACGACAACAGCGGCAGTATTGAGGTCAGCAGACGGTGGCGGCACAGACGATGGCCCCCGCATTGCTGAGTGCCGGTTCGAGATTTTTGGTCGCCCTTGGCAAGTTTGCCGCCTGGGGTACGGGAGGCGATTAACCAAGAATTGCAACAGTTCATCGGCGAGTTCGGGTATCCCTTCGACCTCGGGTACGGGTTGAACGGCTGCGAGTGCCGTTTCACCCATCTCGTCGTCGGGGATCCAGATCATCGCAACATCGAGGACTTTTGGGTAGCCGGCCAGCGCGTTCTCGATCTCCTGGAGAGAGATGTTGACACCGCCGGAGATGATCCTTAACGTGGCGCGGTCGGTGAGGAACAGACAAGACAGCGGTCCGCATCGAGGTAGCCCACCGTCGCCGGTGGGGGCCCAGTTGTCGTGCCCGGGATGCTGCGCCGGCTTTCGTCTTGGCCGGGTCATGGTTAGTCTGCGAAAGTGGACAGTCGTCCCAGTGCGCGTTCTCGATAGCTAAGTGGTTGGATTCGCTTATTCGTCGGGGGTCATGCCGCTTGTACGGTTCGGTCGTGGTGGTCGTGTCGTTCGAGGTGCCGGTGCAGGTCCGCGGGGCTGACCATCACCACGACACACCATCCGAGAAAGAACCACTTGGATCACTCAAGTCACATACACCACACCGGTCACAGCACTTCCGAGGCAATGACACGTCGGCCGCCACGAAAGTCACGCTGATCGGGCACCATCACACCCATGCCGACGCCACTGGAATCAACGAAGAGCTCAGTGCGCTGGAAGCTGCTGGATCGGGCCTGGACCCGGTGGCCGGAACTGGCCACGATCATCACCCGATTCCGCAGCAACTTCGCCTACGTCGACGGCGTGCTGACGACGGGACGGTGATCCCGTTGATGCGACTGCGGTACGGCGGATACGCCAGTGTGTGGGGATTCGCGGTCTACCTCGGCAGCAGCGGCAAGTACCAGGACTCGGCCCTGCCCAACGGAAACGTCGCCAGCAGTCCCGAACACGCACTCGACTGCGCGTGTGGGCTGTACCTGGCCGATCCCACCGCCTGGCAACAACGCCCGACGAATTAACGGGTCAGACCACTAAGCCATGCCAATCACTCTGTAGGGCAACATATCCCACTAGACCCCGCTATTCGCCATCGACGACGCGGCAACCGCCGGGCACCGCCGATACATCGAGGGGTCTGGCGGCTGTAAACCCTGTCGAGATGAAAGCGCTATAGCGCAATACTATCGACGTATCCGCAGGAGGAGAGGCCTGTGCCCGGTGGACGGTTGGACGGGGGCGCGGTTCAGGGCCGTACCAGCACCTTGATCTCGTCGTGCTTGTCATATGCCAAGCGGTCGAATCCGGCAGTGATCACATCGTCGAGAGCGATGGTGGATGTGATCATGCCCGCCAACGTTTCCGCTCGCGTTGCCGCGTGCGCGACCGCATCGTCGAAGTCCTTGCTGGTGTACGCCAGACTTCCATGTAGGGACACCTCCCGGAACAGTAGGCTGGTTGGATTGAACTCGACGCCGCGTTCCCACGCCGCGATGTTGATAACACGTCCGTGTACACCCGTGATATCGATCGCGACGTGCAGACTGTCTGGAGCGGCGGCAGCGTCGAAACTCGCCCCGACCCGACCGCCACCGGTGATCTCGGCGATCCTGGTGCGAACGTCCTCAGTGAACGGATCGATGACCGTGGTTGCGCCACACCGGGTGGCGGCCGCGGCTCGAGACGCGCCGGGCTCGACTGCAATGATGGACTCAAGGCCCATGGCGCTCAGGACGCTCAGGACCATCAGCCCGATGGGCCCGGCTCCGAAAACCACAGTGTGGTCACCGGGGTGCAGTTCCGCCATCTTGACGGCATGGATGGCGGTCGCCAGCGGTTCGAGCAGCGCTCCGACCGAAGGGAGTACCGAGTCCGGGATAACGTGCGCGTTGCGCTCGTGAATCACATCGAAGGCAGCGAACGCGCCACCGCCGCCGCTGACCCCGTGGAATCCGATACTCTGGCACACGTTGGTCGAGCCCTCCAGACAGGGCGGGCACTGTCCGCACCACAAGGCGGCGTTTGCGGCCACCTGCTGTCCAACCGCGATGCGCTCGACACCCTCGCCCACCGCCACAACCGTGCCGCAGAACTCGTGCCCGAGCACGATCGGCGTCTGCTCGCCGGTGAGTGGATGCGGCGCCTGCACGGGCGTAGAGATCGGACCGCTCTTGTATTCATGGATGTCGGATCCGCAGATTCCGGCCGCTTCGACTGCAACTTTGATCATTCCTGGGCCGGGCTCTGGTTCGGGAATGTCATCGAGACGAATGTCGTTGGCCCCGTAGTAGCGAAGAGCTCTCACTGGGCCAGCTCCTGGTCGCCAGTGGTGTAGCCGTCGCGTTTGGTGTTGACGAAGAAGCCAAGACCGACAGCGATTGCCATTCCGATCGCGTAGACTAAAAAGACACTCGTGTAGCCGCTTTCGACCGACAATGCGCTGTCTGATATCAGTTCTCGGGTCAGGAGTACGGTTCCGATCGCGGCGGCGAGAGCGCCGTAGATCATCTGCAGGATCAACGCCATGCCGGCAGTGATGCCGATTTCCTCATGTTTTGCCTGCATGGCGAACACCGACCAGCCAGCCGGCAGGAACAACGCCACCCCGACGCCGAACATCGCTGCGTACGCGTACATCTGCCACAGTTCGGACTTGAAAGCCGCCATCAATATGAACTGGAGTGTCAAGATTGCTGATCCGGTGATCAGCACCCATTTCGGCCCGACGACGTGCATCAGCCGCCCGACGACGGGGCCGAGAAGAGTGACCAGAATCCCGACAGGGATGAGGATTAGGCCAGACTCGAAGACGCTGACTCCGAAGCCGTATCCAGTCTGTTCGGGTGGTGCTTGTGCGAACGCTGAGGCTGTCAGGTAGTAGCCGTAGGCAAGCAGGCCGATGCATGCGGTCGCGTAGTAGCCGACGAGTGCGTTACCGCGGAGCAT
Organism: Rhodococcus oxybenzonivorans; assembly: GCF_003130705.1. Lineage (NCBI taxonomy): Bacteria > Bacillati > Actinomycetota > Actinomycetes > Mycobacteriales > Nocardiaceae > Rhodococcus > Rhodococcus oxybenzonivorans. The sequence goes on from NZ_CP021355.1 coordinate 581,735, forward strand.
CCGGAGCGGGATGAGCGGGTTGTCCGAGGTCAATTCGAAGCGCAACCAGCATGCGAAAGCGACGATTGCGAACATCAAGACCCCAAGCGCCGACCAGGAAGCCCAACCCCAAGAGTTGCCGAGGCTCAGGTACAGGCAGATCGGCAGTACCCAGGCGCCGATCAGCACCGACGACAAGAACGGAATTCGAACGTTGCGCCACCCCTGAGTGTGTGGAATGGCCAACAGCATCAGGACGCAGGCGGCTGCCAGGACTGCGGTTACCCAGAAGACCGTAGTCAAGCTCGATCCCTGGTCGATGAGGAAGCCGGCCAATAGGAAGGAGGGGACGACACCGAGTCCGTTGCCGAGTGTCACCATCCCCATGCCCATCTGCATCTGCTTCGCTGTTCCCAGCGATTTGAGGATCGCGATACCCATCGCTGCTGCGATGTTGATGCCGACGAGAGCGCGCCCGAATAGCATCAATGCGGGGAAGTGCCACGCCAGCGCCAGGGCGCACAGGGCGTTCCCGATCAGGACCGCGGTCGCCGCGATGACGTAGATTTTCTTCGGTCCGATCCGGTCAGCGAGCCGGCACAGAGGGCCGGTCAGAATGGCTCCAGAGATTAAGGCCGAGAGGACGATCCACGTCGTGACGGTGGCTGATACATCCAGCGATGTTGACAGCAATCCCATTAGCGGGATGACCATCAGTTGTTGGATCTCGAACGACGCTGCGACGACGGCGAGGATCGTTGCGGTGAGCCAGAACTGCTTCGAGGTCAAGCCCTCGGTGGGTGGCAGGGAAGGATCTACAGTACGCCGGTCCCGCGGCTGTGCTGTAGTACCGTGGTCAAGCATCTAATGACCTGGCCTTTCGATTGGGTTGCGTCGGTCACCGGATGACCCGCGCGTGTAGGGTGCTGCGGCGCAGAGCGACTGCGGTCAGGCTGTTCAACAAAAACTCGGGAAGTGATTGGCTAACAGTCAGTTGAAGGCTATGGAGGACATCACTGCGGCGATAGTCCACCGAAGTGGGCATTTCGGCCGACGATTCCCCGGCTACCGACTGGAGAGGAATTCCTCGGCCGCGGCGACCACGTCTGTGGCGAACGCTCCGAGCGTCACGTTTGTGGCACCACCGTCGACCGGAATCAGGGTTCCGTTCACATAGCGGGACAGATCGCTCGCGAGAAATGTTGCGACCGCTGCGATATCGTCCGGGAAACCCACTCGGCGGGACGGCTGGCCGGCGCTCAGACGGTCAGCGAGGAACTCAAGGAATTCGTCGGCGTCGGAGTCGGGTACCCCGAACGTGCGGGACATGATCGGGGTCATGATGATCCCTGGGGCGATCGCGTTGGAGCGGATACCCGACGGACCCAGCTCGGCGGCAGCCTGGCGTACCAGTCCAACAACGGCGTGTTTCGCCGTCGTGTAACCGGTTGTGCTCCACCCACCCTGGATGGCTGCGGCACTGGCCGTGGAGATAATACTGCCCGACGATTGCTGGCTTATGAACTGTCGCGCCGCGTGCTTGTGTCCGAGCAATACCGACCGTGTCAGAAGCGCCAGGGTGTGGTCGAAACCATCCGGGTTCGCGTCGACAATGGGTGATGGATCGCCCTGCGCACCGGCGTTGTTGACCATGATGTCGAGCTTTCCGAACGTGCTCACTGCGGTAGCGATCGCGTCGGCGATGTCGGACTCGGCGGTGACGTCGGTGTGCGCGTACTGGCATGAATCACCCAGCGCATCTGCCAGGGCGGTACCTCCGGCGTCGCTGATGTCAGTGAGCAGCACGGCGGCGCCCTGGGCGACGAAGTGCTCGGCTATCGAGCGTCCGATGCCGCTCGCGGCCCCGGTGACGACTGCGACCTTCCCGTCGAGGAGGCCGTTCTGGATTTGATGTGACATTCGTGGCTCCTTTGCCCGGTGACGGTCGAAGCTGCCCGCATGGACGGCCTGACCTCGCGAAACGCTAACATTGCAATGAGGCGCACCGTAGTCCTCTAAAGTAGACATTGGTGACGCGAGTCACGTGCGCGGTGCGAGGGCGGACGCCGTCATCCGTGGCTACGTAGCTAAAAGCAGACCGCAGGTGAATACCCGCAGCGACGGCAGCGGCGGACCCTTACCGCCAGCCGTCGTATTCGCAGACCATGCGAATAACCAACTAACGATTTGACATAATATCAGTTATCGGCTAGTGAAAGTAGTTGGGGGAGCGGGCCTTTCAGTTCCTCGGCCGTCCTTGATCTGAGCGTTCGTCGAGCATGTTGCGCAGCATGTCGGTGACCTGGTGCTCGTCGCGGAAGCCGCCATAGCTGCCTTACCGCAGCCCCGTTGCGGCACAGCTATCGCGACATCTCAACGGTATGGTCCCAGTGGCGGCCAGTTCGGCTTGGCGGCAACGGGTAGGCCAGCGTGGTCGCCCAGGGATCACTGAGCGGCATATGTGTGGCCCGGACATAAGAGATCTGGGGTGACTGCCCATTCCGCTGCAGTGAGCCATCGTCGAACGGGCTCGGTCAGGTTGCCGTTCTTCGCTTGTTCGGCGAGCGCGCCGGCGAGGATGGGTCCGTCGCCGCAGACGCTGCAGGCGATGTCGAATGCCGGTTGCCCGGGTTCGCAATGCCGACAGTGGTGCCGGCTGAGGACCCTCCCCGGGTGGTGGGGATCGGCGTGGAGCCACGTCACCGCGAGGTCGGCACGTTGGTGCGCTGCCTCGGCGCGAGTGGTCGGCTCATATCCGCAGGATGGGCACGTCCGAGACGGGCGGACAGGAGGATCGGCGACCACGGCGCTCTCCTGCGCGACCGGTGCCCGGCGTGTGTTCAGATGCCCATAGACCGTGGTGCGCGGCACCTTCAGCATGCCCGCGATCTGCGCGACGGTGTGCTCGCCGGCGCCGTAGAGGCGTTGAGCGAGTTCGATCTGATCCGGGCTGAGCTTCGACGGACGGCCGCCCTTGCGGCCGCGGGCGCGGGCGGCCGCGAGGCCGTCACGGGTGTTCGCCACGATCAGCTCGCGCTGAAGCTCGGCGAGGACCGACAACATGCCGCACATGGCGCGGCCCTCGGCGGTGGCGGTATCGATGCCCTGCTCGAGCACCTTCAGGCCGATGCCGCGCTCACGGAGCTCGGCACCGAGGGTGACCAGGTGCAGCACCGACCGTCCGAGCCGGTCGAGCCGGGTGATCACCAGGACATCGCCCTCGCGTAGCCGCGCCAACGCCAGATCCAGCTCGGGACGTGACGCCTTAGCCCCACCCGCATGGTCGATGTGGACGTTCTCGGCGGCCACCCCGGCGCGGACCAAAGCATCGATCTGATGGTTGGGGTTCTCGTCTGCACTGGAGCGGGCGTAACCAATCAGCATGTGTCGACAATACGCAGACGGAGGGTTTATCGACACAGTTTTCGACATTGGTTCTCGACGCCCGTGAGCTCGCGAATGTGCTGTTCGGGGCGGATATCGGAGACGAATCGATTATCGTCAGCCCGGGTCTTGGCTAGCTTGTAGTCGCCCTCGCCTAAGGTCGCTGTTCAGCTCGTAGACCTTCTCTTCCTCCAGTCGGATGCCGGGGTGCCGACCGGCTCGGTGAGCATGATGTCCGCACTTACTGGATAGTCCGTGATCGGCAGCGGATCCACGAGGTACTTTGCCGACTCGCCAGTTGCGGCCGCGCCACTCCCCTGTCGGTGGCGATCCGTAGACTCGAATTCGTTCTGGTGCATCCCCCCATTCATGTTTCCGGAACACCCCTTGTGCCCCAGCGTCACAGATGCTGGGGCACAACTATGCGCATCGGCGGTGGTCGGCGGTCGGCGGTCGGCGGTCGGCGGACGAGAAGAGCGATAAATGACTGAGTCGAGGCCAGGGCGGATCCCGGTGGGCGATCCCATCGCGCTGCGCTTCGACCCAGAAACCAAACACCGACTCGACGAGATGGCCGAGGGCATCGGCCCGCGCCGGTTCGGGGCGCTGATCCGCGTCGCCTGCCGGCGACTGGTCACCCAGCCCAAAGCCGTCCCCAACCGTCTCGAGGAAGCGCGGCGACTCTCGGCAGTCCGGCGGGCGATCCCGCTGGTCATGCTCACGCTCAAGCTGGAACCGGACACAGTGCGGAAGTTCACGGCGCTGGCCGTCGAGTACGACACCACGGTCAGCGCACTCATGCGGATTGCCCTGCACCGATTCCTGGAAACCCCAGGCCGCTACAAACATCCCATGCTCCGCGAGGCAGAGCGGACCGGACTCTCCGACAAGGTCGAGGGCATGGTCAACCCCTCGGCCAAGCACCAGATCTGGCGTCTCGCCGGCCGACACGGGGACAAGCTCAACACCGCGCTTCTCCAGGTTGCTCTTCGCCGCCTACTCGGTAAGCCCGGTGACCTCACCGCAGACCTGGAGAACATCGCACCGCTGCGCGATCTTCGGCCCGAAATCTATCCGGCCAGGGTGAATGTGCACTTCGACGAGCCCCTGCGCGACAGGCTCGACACCTTGGCCGCCCGGCTGGGGTCCGATCGTGCCGAGTTGATGCGTCTGGCCGCGGAGCGTGTGCTCGAGGCCCCCGGCATGATCGAACAGGCTGTGAACGGCGAGATCTTCCGCAGCGAGAAGAACAGAGCGCATCTCATGGCCCGCCACGCCCGCCGCCAGGCGCGACGCCGCACACAGCCCGACTGATCAACCGGACACCCTTCCGCTTCACACGAACTGGTCGACTGCAGCTGCTGGTCAGTAATGCCGGGGCGGGGTGGCGTGTCGATGTACCCACCTCCGGCGGGCCACCTGCGGTGTTCCCTCAAGTCGAGCTGCGCTGTGCTCCCGCCCGTGAGATCGTTCACGTGCGCGCGTGTGAGGTCGGCGGCACGCACGGGATGCCGCCGCACGTCACAGGTGACCGCAGAATGGCGCTCAGCCCGTTTTGCCTTGTCGGCGGACACAGCCAAGTCGTCGGCTGACCGCCCGGCCCAACCGCCTAACGGGCAGTCTGGAGACTGCGAATACGACCACGCGCGGTAGCACTCCTCTTCGGTTGCTGTCGCTGAGGGCATTCCATGGTGGCACCCACCTGCACGGTCCCAAAGGATGGGGTAAGGCGGTGACGTCTCGGTGCGCAGTTTCTGGAGTAGAACCGACCAGGCCGATTATCGGGGGCCCGCCAATCGAGGCTAGACGAGACAAGTGGTCGCCGAAACAGGATCTTGCGTAAATTCAGCACAATTAATTAGACCCTCGTAAACCGCAACCTTCCAAAATGACACGCCGAAATTCTTTACGATAGATGACTTACACCTATTAAGTTGAACCAGCAGTTCAGCAGTCCCTCCTATTTCAAACAATTCACGGAATAAATCGATCTTCTCAAGAAGCTCATTCAGCGCTCCGATGCTAAACGAGTCACGCAATTCAAGCGTATCTAAGTGAAACTCTACGCATTGGCGGACTTCTGGGTCCAGGCTACTACTTCCCTCAAAATCGAAGTAGGGCGTACCATCTTCGACTGTCACAATGCACGTCAACAAGGGAGAACACGCCAAAGGGGATGTGGAAGGATAGATATATCGCCGGCCAGGCACACCTACGCCATCCCGCTTTTTTTGATTGCAACGTGGACACGCCGCGATCAGGTTATCTATTAGTATGCTGTACTCAGGGAATTTCTCCTTGGGCAGGAAGTGATCAATCGTCGAAACATCGTTTCTTCCGCAGAAGGCGCATAGCCCGTTTCTCGCCGATGCTAGAATTTCATCGCGTAGAGACGCTAGCGGCCGCCCACGGCTAAGCAAGTCATAGTTACTTATCAGTGCCTTTCGCTCCGCAGGGCCAAGGGGCAGTTCATCGTTGTAATCCCACGGCGCCTCTCGCAGCTTAGGGTAGTCCGTGTAATGTTTAAAAACTCGACTGCGAAGACCCTCGATCAGGGCCTTGTTCGCAGCAGATCTATGTGACGCTGCAAGATCATAGTCCGTTTCCGGTTTGCGGATAACCGGATTTCTATGCCACATGCTTACCGTGTCCTTGCGTTTCTGCGGGATAAGGTAAGCAAGTATGCGCGCGCGTTACTACTAAGCTCGCCATCGAAAACCGCCTCAATCTGTTCAATGGTTAGCTCGCGTGACAACCGCTGAAGAACTGAATGGTAGTCAGATCGCGCACTGTCCAACCCGAATGATTCTCGGGTAAGCGTTGCAATATTCTCGCCAAACGTTTCTCCTGTTGGACTTGATACCTGGGAAATGCTTCCAAATCTGGAGATTATATGCACGTACTTCCTGGGGATCTCTTGCAGAACAACAGGAGAATGTGTAGCAACCACCGCATATGAATCAAATTCATTAAGCACTAAAGTCAACGATTGAATAAAGGCTGCGAGGAGGGAGGGATGCAGGTGAGACTCAGGTTCATCGATCAGTACAAGTGAATTTGGATCACACCTGGAGATCAACTGCGTGAGAACATTAAGTACGATCTTATGACCTGTGCTGAATGTTTGAAAGTGGTTGACCCATTGATCGATGTCATCAAAGCTTAATTCTTCGACAATCCCGGGGCGCCCAAAAGATGGATCCTCAAACAAGATTTCAAGCGCGCGTGCCAGCACCGGCTGGCGACGAGGTGTGCTTGCAGTACTTAGTGCAGCGACAAATTCCTTAGTAATGCTGTCGATTGACTTCAGTGAATTCGGTGTATCTTGAGACGCGAAGTAATTCTCCCGTAAGCCAAAATAGGAATATCCAAATACTTCACCGTGTTCAAGTAACTGTTGGGCGGCCTGCTGCCTCTCGGCGCTCCCAAGGATGTGATCTGGGAGAGTGAAAGTATCGAATGCGCTATACGAGACGGTGATTACCGAACTGAATAGGATAGACGAGTTGGATAATATGGATCCGTACTGGCGTTCGTCAGCGTCTTGGTGATTCCCAGTCGTTGCGGCGAGGGCCAGGTTTGCCAGAAGCTGAGTCTTTCCACTGCCATTGTAACCGATTACGGCATTGATCCTGGATGGTATAGGAGACGTTGTGCTAAATAAGAAGTGTGTTTGAAACCAGTTTCCCCCGACGCTGGTCTCAAAAGTGAAGCTTCTTTCATCATTTGAGCGTTTGCGTTGCTGTGAAAAAATCGACGGAGCGTCCAGTAAGGCCCTTTTTGCCGAACTCATCCGCGCTAGTGATGTAGACCAAACTTTCTGCTGCTGGGCCCTTTTTAAGATACTTGCGTCCAGCACCGTATCGCGTAGTCCTCGCAGTATCCGTTCATGAACTTGAACGCCTAGCAACTTCAAATTTTCGTAGTAAGAGAAGTTCTGGCCTAAGGAAAAGTATTCGGGAGGCAAGGCCTGAAAGGGCTCATCGGGGATACCGATCCTCCCTGTGTACTGCCCATGTCTAGCAATCTTTACGAATCCAATTGTATATTGAGACTTAGCGTCCAGATGCACGGTCAGGTGGAATAGCGACTTTACCCCAAAGTCGTCCCAATCATCAGAACGGAGTACCGCAAACGGAAACTCTTGTATTAGGACCGGTTGATCTCGATCTACGGAAATGAACGTTAGTTCCCCAAGGGAAACCTTACGCCAACGATATTCGGTGGACTGTGTTACGGTCGTCTTTGGAAATATGAACGGTTTCAGGTGCGGGCGGTCGGCTCCTGGCGGATGCACGACAAGCGTCACGTTGGCACCCGCGGCATCAAGTTGAATGACCATGCCCTCAGCGTGGGGGCGTTTGCGACTCAGATAGTCGACCAGAGCATCTTCGATGTGTCTTACCGATTCGGCCTCTTGTTCGGGCGATACGATAATTGCGACGACAGTTGCCCGTCGAGCGCGTCCCGATTGTTCGAGACGGACACTGATGTTTCGAGCAAGATCCACAGTGGCGCTATAGGCCGTTAAGCCTGGGACATCAACGACTTTCTCAATAAACTCGTCCAAGGGGCGGTACTTGGCATTGCTCGTAGAGGAAGGGTCGATTGCCCTGATTCTTCGCCATAGGCCGTGTTCGATCGACTCTGGCTTCCCGTTGGACATGCGGCGATGTTAACGTGTCGCTTCACTACTCTGCCTATATGCATTCCCCACTGCTCTACGAGAAGCGGAGATGACCTGTGTACGCGAGTGCCGCAGGTGCGTCTAGTCTCGCATTCTTGCGCTGATCGACGGCGGCCCGAGGTAAAGGCCCGCGAGGTGGTGTACGACGTCGTCGCGGGATTTGTGAGTGTGTGGCGTAACGGTTCCATGAGGGATCGTTGTCAGGACCGGTGTCGATGCCTGGAACTGACTCACGCGTGATTTGGTCACCCGTCTGGGCTGGCGTGCGAAGGACCCGTCGCTTGCGGGCGTCGGCGGCTCGCTCTGCCTGCTGACCTGATCAGAAGCCTGTCCGTCTGTAATCGAGTAGTGCAAGCTACGGCGCCGGCCACGGGCCCAGCGGAGGAGTGAAGCGCCCGATGACCCGACGCGGGCACCCGCGGGGTAGTTCTCGGACCCAACAGCAAGCCGCAGCGCGGCCGAGGTGTGGCGCCACGTCCCCCCGTGCAAGGGTGAGCGCGTCGTTGTGGTGGTGCCGTCCGGTTTCGCGCGGCGCCGCCGGCCACCACGGCTGCGGGCTATCCCGTTCCCGCTACCCGCGTCAACAGTGCATTCCTACCGGTCGACCCCGTCTTGGCGAGCAAGGACTTCACGTGGTCGTTGACTGTGTGCTCCGACACCACCAGGCGCGCGGCGACGGTGTGCGAGTCCGCTCCCATGGCGAGCTGCTCGAGCACCTGACGTTCACGCGGGGTAACCCCGTGCGCGAGCGCGAACACCTCCAGTCGCTCCATGGGGGTGCTCGCCTCGATGCTGACGGCGATGTCGCCTTCGCCCGCCCCAGTCGGGCTGATGCGCGCGGCGCGCAGGGTGACCCATCGGCCGAAACCGAGGTGCACCCGCGACCATGGCGGCCCGACGGGAACTTTCTGCTCCTCCGCAACGAGGGCGGCCGCGACATTGTAGGCGGCCGCCGGAACGGTCGGAATCGGATCGTCGGGAGGGTTCAGCCGGTAGAGCGCCTCCGTTGCCGCGGAGGTCTGCAGCCGAACCTGCAGGTCCGGGCTCAGCATCACGACAGCGGGCCCGCCGATGGGCGTCGGTGCACTGTCCGCGACGAAAGTGCGGGCCTGCGCTCGGCGCAGCCCCTCGGTGACCGGAGCGGTGAGCGCGGCGAGGAATGCGCCGTCAGCGCGCGTGAACGGCACAGCCGGGCCGTACCGCCACAGATCGAGCCACGCCCAGCACCCGAATCGATCCCAGAACACCACCGCCGCAACATCGATCACCCCGAGCCCCCGTTGGTCTCGCGCCACAGGGCCGACGCCGTCAGGTCGCCCCCGGTGCTCTCGTGCAGCAGGGCGACGGCTGTACCGGCATCCATCAGATCGGCCCAGCGGTTCAGTCGGGTCAGGTACCGCCACCGGCCCAGCCGGGGCAGATTCGGCCACTGCAGTCCGGGAACGTCGGCCAGCGGAGAGGTTCCGACCCGCGAGACGGGATCGGTCAGCAGCCACACGTGCGCGTCGAACGGCACGACTCGACGAATCTCGGCCAGCACCTGCTCACGTAATGCCTTCACGGTGAGCGTGCCCGCGCAAAGCCGCTCGATGCGCCCCAGCGCCACATTCTCCCGGGTGTACACAGTCGAAGCCTACGACCGCGAACATGAGGATCCCCAAGATCGGGGATGGGAACCGAGCTGCCGACAACCGATGCTCGAAGCGTCAGGAAAACACCCCAACCGAGGAGGACACCATGTTTGCACTGCACATCGAGAACAAGGTCGAAAACTACGAAAACTGGAAGACGGGGTTCGACACGTACAACGACTTCCGGCGAGACAACGGCGTGCTCGCTTACCGCGTCTCGCGCCACGCGCACGACCCGCACCTGGTCTACGTCGATCTCGACTTCGCGACCCGAGACGAGGCGGCAGCGTTCATCGAACATCTCGACGAAATACGGCGGACACCGCAATCACGGGCGGCCGTGCTCAGTTACCAGCCTCCGGAGCTGCGGGACGTCACCGACCAGCGCACACTGCGCTGACTCGCCACACGCACTGGTCACGGTACGTCTCCGGAAGAGCAGCAGCGCTTCACGGCGACCGGTGAGCTACCTCCGGTCAACCTCGCGAATCGGCACTACCCAGCTTCGATCACATCCCCCGTGACCGCGAGAGAGGAGCGTCGTCCGAGCTGCGGCGGTTCCGGCCGAAGCAACTTCCCCCGCGTCTAGCGGCCTTACGGGTCACGCTCACCGCAGCCTCACCCGCCGAACCCGACGACCCTCTCGGCCGAACGCATACTGGTTACGCCCCAGGTCTCGCGCCGAACGAACTCTGGGAGCGTGGCCGGGGGATCTGGAAGTTCCGGGCAGATCACGTCGCCGCCTCGAAGATCATCCTTCTGGTCCACGACAAGACCGTTGTGCTGGTTGCGTCGATCACCGGACTGACCCTGCACCGCGGGTCTGGCCATCCTCGGTGAGCCACTCACCGATCACCCTCTCATCGGACGGTAGGCCGGACCCGCTGCATACACCGAATCCCCTCGCTCACGGCGTCATCACTCAGTGACAGGCCCCGTGAGCAGCTGAACCGTCGGAAGCGGCAGGGGCCCCGCCGGAATACCACCAGCTCGGCCCATGTTGAAGAGGGCGACGGTGGCGCTCATACCCCGGGTACCACACCAGAAAAGTCGCTGCGAGCGACCACTTGCCGAGAGGCGATATGGCGTCACTGTCACCCCCGAGCCGGGTAAGACCTACATTGCGTAGCGTTCCCAGGCGTAGGGGATGAGGAGCCGCTGACGCCGGGGAAGGTGTCGGCGGCTTTCCTCTGGCCGGTCTACAGATCCTCCACCCGCACCGATCGAGAATCGACGTCGAAGCGCCGGCCCTTCAGAGAGGGATGCCGCAGCCCACCCGCCGTGTGCGCCCTGTAGGCGACGTCCACGACCAGCCGAGGAGTCAGCCACTGAACCCCAGGGAAGATCTCCGCGGCCGCTGACGGGTCCGTGAGAGGGCTGCTAGGGCGCTCGAGCGGCCGGAAGTCCTCCCGGAGCTGTCGGCGCATCGGCACCGTGAGTCCGGAGGAGACGGAACCCACCTGGACCAACCGTCCTTCGGCGTCGTACGCTCCGAGGATCAGCGCCGCGACCGATCGGCTCGAGCCGACGAAGCCGATCACCAAAACCGAACTGCGCATGCGGATTGCGTGTTTGATCCAGGATCTGCTCCGCTGGCCCGGAAGGTAGATCGATGCCGATCGTTTGGCCAAAATGCCCTCCATGCCAGCGCTTTTCGCTGCATTGAGCATGATTTTGCTGCTTTGATTCTCCCAGTGCGGAGGGACGGTAATAGGCAGGCCGCCGACGTCCTGGATGATCGAATCCAGCCCGGCCAGCTCCGCTCGCCGATCCAGGTACGACTCGCTCATGAGATCCAGGTCGCCGAGCACCAGGACGTCAAACGGTAGAAATGTCACAGGTATTCGCCGTTGCAGCGGCTTCGTCGCATGGGCAACCCCCATCCTGCGCTGGAGCAGTCCGAACGAGGGCTTGCCGTGATCGAGCACGACAACCTCCCCGTCGAGAACGATGCGCCCGCGGGCGCCGAACGCCGCTGCCAATGCCTCGGCGATCTCGGGATACGAGGGCGTCACCACGTTCATGGCGCGGGTCCACAGCACCGGCTCGCGCCCGCCGCCCACCGAGACCAGCATCCGGCACCCGTCGTACTTCATCTCGAAACTCCACGGGCGGTCCGTGTTGTCCGGGAGGGAGCCGGCCGTGGCCAGCATGGGCGCGATCAGCCGCATACGCCCGATTGTGCCCGTGACCTGGGAGCTACGCAGGGGCTTACCTGGTGACGTTGGCGCCCGGTCGCGTATGGCGCGAATTGGGCCCGACCTCTCCTCCTCTGCCACGTTGATCACGGCCGGAGTATCGGCGCGTGGGGCGTAGGTGCCGGCTATCACGCAAGGAAGTCGTTCGGCTGTGTCAGAAATGGCGCCACGACGCAGTCGGTCTCGACCACAGGACGGGTCGCTTCGAGGGGCTGCGCAGTGTCGGTCAGGGGGGGTTCACGTTGCCGTCGCAGTCGATGGTGAATCGTCCGGTGGTCTTGCCCTTGAATGTGGCGGAGCGGACCCATTCGATGATGGCGTCGGCTACGGCTTTGTGGGGACCTTCCCAGGTTGGTGCTGTTTCGTAGTGCAGGAAGTGGCTGGCGCAGCCGAGTTCGATGAGGACTTTCTGCTCGGTGGTGAGGGCGTCGTAGAGGTGGGGGGCGTTGGCTGGGAGGACGGAACGGTCTTCGGTGCCGTGGAGGACGAGGGTGGGGATGGTGATCGCCGCGGCAACGTCTTTGTTCCAGCCTGAGACGGTGAATGTGGGTGAACGTACGAAGCCGGCGGGTGTGGTGACACTGCCGCCCCATTTGGCGCCGACAGCGTCGAGGAGTTGGGCCTGTTTCGCGAGGGCTTTGTCGGCACCAGGTGGGATTCGGTCGGCGGAGGGGGTGTCCCAGCCCACGGTGTTGAGAACGAGCGGAAACGATGTGGACGTTTCGATGTCGTCGAGATCGGCCTCGTCGGTGGGGTAGTCGACGGGTCCTGTCGGGAGGGTGTCGAACAGGGACGCCATGAAGATGAGGCGGTCGATGCGGTCGGCGGCGGTGATACCGAGTTGCTGAAGGGTTCTGCCGACGCGGGGGCCACCGAACGAGTATCCGAGGAGGGAGACGGTGGGTAGTCCGGTTTTGATGAGCGCGTCGTTGATGACCTGGCGGATGTCTCTCGCCCAGAGGGCGGTGGTGCCGAAATACGTTGCGCTGGAATGGTTTGCGTAGGAGGTGCCGAGAGGGTTCGGCTGGAGCCTTTTCTGCTGGTCGAGCGGGAAGATGAACTTGTTGCGGCTGCGGTCGCATTGGTCGATGGTGGGGTCCCCGGTGGGCGTGCATTCGGGGCGGCTGGCGTTCTTGGGGTCGTCGAGGCTCAGTCGCGTGGAGAGGGCATATCCGAGGAGGTCGGGGGCAAAGGTGTCGATGCCGGCGTGCGCGAGGGCTTCTTGGAGGCTGAGTGGGCCGGTGGCGGGAGTTGTGTGTTGCAGGTCGAAGGAGGTCGATCCGCCAAGGGTTCGGCCGTGAACGAGAACGATTGCTCTGGCGGGCTTACAGTCGCTGTTGGCGTAGGTGGGGCTGACGCGATGTACCCGCAATGACGCGTGAACTGAGTCGAACTGCCTGTCGGGCATGAGGCCTGGGGGGATCTTGAAGTTGAGACGGTAGTCGGTATGGATGATGCCGGTTTGCACACACGGGGCGGGGAGGTGGTGCATCGTTCCGCGTACACCCTTAACGTGCCACCCCGGGGGACCCACCCTGACCGGGTCGTCGTTCGCGTCGACGACGGTCGCGAAGCCCACCCACTTGTGGCCGTCCATGTGCCAGATCTGCAGCTCCTTGGTGCCGTCGAGATCATGCCAGAGAATGTCGTCTCCGCCGGGGCCGCCGAAGTGACCGACACCCATCACATGCCACCCCGGGGGGCCCACCCTGACTGGGTCGTCGTTCGCGTCGACGACGGTCGCGAAGCCCACCCACTTGTGGCCGTCCATGTGCCAGATCTGCAGCTCCTTGGTGCCGTCGAGATCATGCCAGAGAATGCCATTAGTGCTGCTGCCGCCGAAGTCACCGACACCCACCACATGCCACCCCGGGGGACCCACCCTGACCGGGTCGTCGTTCGCGTCGACGACGGTCGCGAAGCCCACCCACTTGTGGCCGTCCATGTGCCAGATCTGCAGCTCCTTGGTGCCGTCGATGTCGTGCCAGAGAATATCGGAGCTGCCGCTACCGCCGGGGCCGCCGAAGCGACCGACACCCACCACATGCCACCCCGGGGGACCCACCCTGACCGGCTGGTTGTTCTTGTCGACAACGGGCTTCACGTCCACCCTCCGGTGGCCGTTCATGAACCAGATCTGCAGCCCGCGGTTGCCGTCGATGTCATGCCAGAGAATGTCGGAGCCGCTGCTGCCGCCGAAGTCACCGACACCCACCACATGCCACCCCGGGGGACCCACCCTGACCGGCTGCCCGTTCTCGTCGACAACGGTCTCCACACGCACCCACCGGTGGCGGTCCATGAGCCAGATCTGCAGTTCCTGGATGCCGTCGACGTCATGCCAAAATATGCCCGCCACGGTTGCATCTCCTCAGGTGGAACCAAAACCCATTCATCGATGTAAACGTCCGAGGTACGAATTCCAGAGTCGTGCGTGCATCGAGTCGTACCTGCACACTTCGCAACAGGCCAGTTCTAAGCCTGATGCCTGAAGAGCCGTAAACCACCAAGACCAGTCTGTTTGATTATCCCTCGCCAGAGCCGAACATGGAACCCGGCACGGTGGTCCGTCACGTTCACGGTCCGCTCAGAAGAGGGCGACCTGATGTTCGTCCGCAGGGGCGTTCTGACGCTGTCCGACTGGATGGACGGCACCTGTCGGTGGGTCAGGCGGTGGTGACGATCCGAATCTCAGGATCGGTATCGCCTGCCCGCAGGCGGTAGTGCGGACATCCAACGACTTGGCGAGGCGCCCGGATCGCCTGCCAGTCGGCGCCGAGGTAGAGCCGGTAGGCCAGCTGCCCGTCCCGGTGCTCACCGGTGTCCGGGTCGACGGCGCCGAGGAAATACCCCTGCGCCGCGTCGACATCTGCGAAGATCGCCCGCGCCCACTCACCCGGCTCGGTGACCGGGAGATAACGCGGTCGCCCCGTTGCGGCGTCGACGATGTACACGAGCACGGTGACCACGAACCCCGATGCCGCCGGCACCCACTCCTCGGCCGCCACATCGAACACCGTGAGCCACGTGTGGATCCGCAGCTCGACGTTCGTGCCGGTCCGGGCAGGCACGGTGATCACGTGCGGATCCGCAGAACCCAATGCGGTCAAGGACGGCAGCACCGGGGGATGCTCGGCGGAGAGGTCGTCGGAGGGAGCGGACACCAGCAAAGACTACGGATCTATCCCGCAAGGGTCGGCCTGAGCGCCCCGTGGACGACGCCCCACGAGGCCCACGTGTGTGCACCGCTCTGATGCGCTTTCAGGCACCCTGCTGGCCCGGAGAAGCGCCAGCACAGAGTGTCGAAAACTCGTGTCGGAAACCGGCATTCGGCGCACCTCGGCGGGTTCCTTCCGCGCCGAGGTAACCACAAGGATACACGCAGTTCGAAAATATGTTCGACTACACTGGTTGGGGTAGATCGATCGGGTTAGGGATGTGTGAAGGCGGCGAGTATGAGCGAACTGCCCATTGCGCCTGCCTCGAACGGGCTCACCAAAGCGGAGAAACTCGACCAGCTGCGGCGGAAGATGGCGGCGATTCCCGCTCGATCCGAGGGCACCGAACCGGCGAGGCCCGCGGTGATGCTGCGGTCCGTCGACGAACCCGCACCGATTGTGGCCACCGCCCAGACCACGCTGCGAACACTTCCGGTGCCCTCTCCGATCGCGGAGCTACTTCCACGTGGAGGACTTGCCCGCGGCACCGTGGCCAGCGTCTCCGGTGCGAGCGCAGTGCTGATTGGACTACTCGCGTCGGTCACGGCCGGCGGTTCGCACGCGGCCGTGATCGGACTGTCGAATCTCAGTCTCCTCGCCGCTGTCGAGCAAGGTGCCGACCTGTCCCGGATAGCGATGGTTCCCGAACCGAAGGACTCCGCGGTCGCGGTCGAGGCCGCAGCTATCCTTCTCGACGGAGTTGATCTCGTCATTCTCGGGCTTTCGGGCGCGGCCGTCACCCCATCGAGGGCGAGGGCAGTCGTGGCCCGGGCACGGTCGAAGGGTGCCGTCCTACTGGTGACCGAAGGCCACTGGGATGGAGTGGACCTGCGCATCGAATCCCAGGTCACCGGATACTCCGGTCTCGGTGACCGGCACGGACGCCTCACCGCGGTACAGCTCGACGTCGCGGCCGCCGGGAAAGGGTTCCAACGCCGGACGAGTCGGATGGAGATCCGCAGCGACTCTGGTTCGGTCACCTGGCGCGCCGACACCGACGGTCACGTCACGGAACACGCACCACTGCGAGCCGCGCTGTGATCAACACCGACAACTGGACCGAACGCTGGCCCCAGCACCCCGTCATCAGGACCTTCGATCCGCCACGAGCAGTTCAGGTCGACATCGGCAAGGCGTTGCCGCTCGGACGTGGCGGGGCGGCCCGGGCCGACTACGTCAGCTTGAGAGTGAAGAGTTCGTCGATCTACCTGGCCGGGCTGCGGCCGGCTTTGCAAACGCACTGGCTGCGAATGCATGACGGACAGTGGTTGGCCGCGATCACCGTTTATGTCACCGACGCCGCAGGAACCAATAGCCTCGAACTCGACATGATCGTCACCGCCGACGCCATCACCGAACCACCCGCACCCTAGCTGGCCGAGTCCAACGCCTGCACAGGATCGATGGCTCCGGTCAGGGGAGTCAGTGTAGGTACCGAGCGGCAGTTGTCTTCCGTTGGCGATCCGCCTGCCCGGCGGCCGCCTGGCCACCTGCGGTGTCCCCCGATTCGAGCTGTAGGGTCTCGGTGCCGGTGACATTTTGTAACACTGCCACCTGCGCGTTTAGCGTTTGTCTCACTGCATGTCCACACTGTTCTGTCTCAATTCCCTGGCAGTTCTTATCCGACATCACGATGCGGGGCGGGCCGTGCTGGGATGGGCGAACACGACGCCCGTGATAATCAGACCTCAAGGGGAGTTGGGGCACAGCAGGTCTGGGATCGCTGGCCACCCGTCCTCTCGTCCGGTTGGTGCCGTGGATGCCGCCGGATCATCCCGGGCGATGACCCGCGACGAGGCCGCCGAGCTGCTGGCGAAGGATGTGCCGCTGCGGGAGCGGGTGCGGACGATGCTGTACGAGACCGCGCTCGCGCTGACGAGCTGCTGAGACTCGATATCGGCGACATGGATACGGCGAACCGTTGTGACACGGTGACCGCAAGGCAGGGTCACGGATGTGGTGGCCTGGCAGACCGGGGCCGCGCGGCTGCTGCCGCGACTGTTGGCCTGCCGCAGGCGCGGGCTTGTGTTCCTGACTGATCGGAAGGCGAAACCGGGGATGGGCCGTAGACGATATCGACTCGTCGACCCTGCGGGGGCGGTTGTCGTATCGGCGGGCCCTCGAGATGTTCGAGCACCATACCGTCGACTTCGCTCGTGGGCCCTTCACGCTGTATCAGCTCCGTCATAGCCGGTTGACGCACGCGGCGGAGGACGGTGCGTCCACGCTGATGGTGGTGTGTGCGCAGGTCGGGTTTGGGCGGTTGTCGCGTGATGGCGCTGGTCGGTGTGTGTGGGTGTGATTGGTCGGCAGCGTGGCGGTCGCGGATGTGCGTGTTGGTCGCGGTGGTGGGCTTCTCGGTCGCTGTGCGATGTTGCCTCGCCCGCGACGCTGGTGGCGCGGCGGCGGTTTCGGCTGAGGTTGCCGGTCGTGAATGGTCGTGGTCGGTGTGTGGAGGGTGCTGTGACTGATCCGCATCACATTTGACAGTCGACCAGCCGCAGTGCTGGGCGACTCACCCTGATGGGCTGCGCGGCGGGTGGTGACCGGTCGGTGGTGGTTGCTCACCGCGCGCCCAGGCGGTGACGCGTTTGCTGGCGGAGCTGTGGTGTGGGGCGGCGATGATGACGAGGTCGCCGCTGCGGATACGGGTGCGGGGCGAGGGAATCAGGATTCGGTTTCCCCGCAGGATGGAGGTGATCAGCCCATGGGGCGGGGTGAGATCTTTGAGTTGGCGACCGGCGATGTACAGGTCGTCGGTGACCCGGACCTCGATCATCTCGGTGTTGATGCTGCCGATGGGCACATTCTCCGCGACCGGGTCGAGGGCGGTGGTGTTGGTGCGCAGACCGAGCCAGCGGGCGACGAGGCGGATGCTGGATCCCTGCACCGCGGCCGAGACCAGGACGACGAAAAAGATTATGTTGAAGATGAACAGCCCGTCCGGATACCCGGCCACGAATGGGAAGGTGGCGAGCACGATCGGGACCGCACCGCGCAGTCCCGCCCAGCTGATGAGTGTGAGTTCCTGCCACCGATACCGCAGCCAGACCAGGCACAACACCACGGCGATCGGGCGCGCGACGAGCACTAGGACGATCGTAACGATCAGCCCGGGACCGATCACGGCGGGCAGCTGCGAGGGGAACACCAGGACACCGAGGAGCAG